>CAVKUS010000017.1:0-39356 GCA_963659725.1 Bacteroides sp. CAG:545
AAAGTTTACGTTGTAGGCGTGGCGGCTTTGGCTTACAAACATATTATACGAGGAGTAACTAAAATGCGTATTGTAATAGCTGGTGCAGGCAAGCTTGGCTTTAGTATTGCACAGCTTTTAGCTGAAGATCAGTTTGATGTAGTAGTTGTAGAAATCGACCCCAAGCGCAAGGATGTCATTCAAAACACTTTGGACGTATTGGCGATTGAAGGCAACTCCTGCAGCCCTACGACCTTTGCTGATCCTGATATCAGTGCCTCTGATGTGCTGATCGCCTGCACAGATAGTGATGAAGTAAATATGGTAACTTGCCTGATGGCCAAGAATCACGGCATAAAGCATACCGTTGCCCGTATCCGCAACGTTGACTATGCTATCCATTCACCGGAAATGCTTAAGGATGATATGAAAATTGACCTTGTAATCAATCCTGAGCGTATTACCGCAGGTGAAATCGACCATATCCTGATGACACCGTCTGCCTTGAACGTAGATGATTTTGCTGACGGCAAGGTGCGTATGTTCGAAGCCAAGGTGAAGGAGGATTCACCTATCGTTAATATACCGCTGAAGGATTTGAATATTCCTAAGGATATCCTGATGGCCATGGTTTTCAGACGTCATCAGATGATAATTCCTCATGGTAATGATTACGTAATTCCGGGCGATAACGTTTACTTCGTAGGCAAGCATGAAGCAATCCGTGAGTTTGAAAATTCCTTCTCCAATACTTATGAAAAGCTGGAGAAGGTTCTCATCATCGGTGCAGGCCGTACCGGCCGTTTTTTGGCTCCCATGCTGGAAAAGCAGGGCATTCAGGTAAAGGTTATCGAAAAGGATAAGGACCGTTGCCAGCTTTTGGCTGCTAAGCTGAAGCGTGGTTTGGTTTTGTGCGGTGACGGTACCGATATCGACCTTCTGATTGAAGAGGGCGTTTCGGAAGCAGACGTTGTTATCTGCCTGACTGAGGATGATAAGCTGAACCTGTTGTTGGCACAGCTTGCCAAGCATTTGGGTGCGCGCAAGACTATTGTACGTGTTGCACGCAACGAATATATCGAGCTGATGGAAAAGGTTGGCGTAGACATCGTACTGTCTTCACGTCTTTTGAGTGCAGGCGAGGTGCTGCGTTTCGTCCGCAAGGGCGGTATCGTATCCGTATCCCTGCTGGAAGGCGCACAGGCCGAGGCTTTGGAAATCATTGTCGGTGAAAACAGCGATGTAGACGGTGTGCCAGTGCGTGATATGAACCTGCCGCCGGAATGCTTGCTGTGCGCTATTGTGCGTGGCAATGAAGCCTATATTCCTAATGGTAATACTGTCCTGCATGCCAATGACCGCGTAATTCTCTTTATCAAAAGTGAATTTTCCAAAACTACAGTACCGTTATTTGAAGGCCGGGGCGCTTAATTATGGATTCAAGGCTTGTTAACCGTTTATTAGCCAAGCTGACAATAGCATTTTCCTTTGTCCTGCTGATGCCACTGATAGCAGCGCTGATTGCAGACAGGGACCATGTATGGATTTTTATATTTACGCTTATTACAACCAGCACTATCGCTTCGCTTTTTAACCTCTTTGGCAGCAGAAGACCGCGTCAGCGTCTGCGCGTGCGTGAAGCCATTGCGGTCGTAGGCTGCGGTTGGCTGCTGGTCTGTCTAATGGGAGCACTGCCGTATTTGTTTTTAAATCCGGCGGATCCGATTGCAGCGGTTTTTGAAAGTGTTTCCGGTTTTTCTACTACCGGTGTTACTACCGCACTTTCTTTTAACGATTTTCCGCCCAGCATCCGCGTCTGGCGCTGCCTGACGCACTGGACCGGCGGTATCGGCGTTATCATGCTGTTTATTATCATCATGCCGCAGATGAACAGCGGTACAAGCTACCTGTTCAACGCAGAGCTTCCTGGCGGTACGGCTGAACGTACTCTGCCGAAGATCAAGGAATCTGCTATGATGATTCTCTTAATCTATGTTATTTTAACAGCAGTGGAAGTTGCTTTGCTGCTGCTTGCAGGCTTGCCTATATTTCAGGCATTGAACCTGGCGTTGGCAACTATGGCGACAGGCGGCTTTTCATATTATCACGACAGCCTGATTTCCTTCAGGTCTGTTTATGTTGAGATTATTGCTATTGTCTTTATGCTGATTGCCAGCATGAACTTTTCTCTTTATTATAAAATTTGGCGTGGTGACTGGGCGTCCGTGCGTCAGGACAGCGAACACAGATATTATCTGCTGATACTCACAACAGCAGCTGCACTTATCTGTGGCAATCTGTATTTTTCCGGTTATATGGATTTTAACGGCGCTCTTCGTCACAGTATTTTCCAGGCTGTATCCATCGGCAGTACGACGGGCTATGCGTCGGATGACTATAACAACTGGCCCAGCTTCAGCCGCAGCGTTCTGCTGATGCTGATGTTCATCGGTGGCTGCAGCGGCTCAACCGCAGGCGGCATCAAGATTACACGTCTGGTTATTCTGCTGAAGGCAGGCTGGGCGGAGCTGCTGCGTACTCTGCACCCGCGCATCGTTTATTCCATCAGAATGGGTGAGCGTGAAATCAACCCGATTATCGTCGGTAATATTACGCGTTTTTTCTTCCTGTATATTTTGGTGTTTATTGTGCTGACGATCCTGATTTCCCTGTCGGGAATGCCGATAATGGAATCGATGGGTATGATTGCTGCCTGCATGAGCAGCGTTGGTCCGGCCTTCGGTATCGTCGGCCCGACATCTACCTATAACTGCCTTTCGGATTGGGCACGTTTCATCAGCATTTGGGCGATGATTTTAGGACGTCTGGAAATTTTTACGCTGCTGGTTATCATGCGCCCGGATTTTTGGCGCGATAAGCAGAATTGGTAACGGCAGGAGGTATAGAAGATGAATGCAAAGGTTATAATATATCTCCTGGGAAAAATTTCTGCCGGCCTGGCAATTGCACAGCTGTTGCCGCTTTTGATGTCTGTTGTTTACGGCGAATATGCTACCTCCAGAACCTTTATCTTTTCCATAGCGGTAGCTGTTATTTTGGCCGGAATCTTTGATTACTATGGTGACGGAAAGGATGCACGCAACTTATCAGTGCGTGAGGGCATCGGTACGGTATTCTTTTCATGGCTTTTGGCCGCTGCCTTGGGTGCGCTGCCTTATTGCTTTGACGGCATTTTGAACCCTGCCGCTGCCTACTTTGAAAGTATGTCCGGACTGACCACTACCGGCGCAACAGCGATTGCCAATCTTGACATAGTATCGCGCAGCTTGCTTTTGTGGCGCACGCTGACGCACTGGATTGGCGGTATCGGTATCATCGTGCTGTTCGTAGCGCTGCTGCCGCAGATTGCCGGCGGTGCTGTGTATCTTTTTAACGCGGAGGTCAGCGGCTTTTCCAACAGCCGTATTCTGCCGCGTATCCGTACAACTGCCGTAGCTTTGTTTTATATCTATCTGCTGTTTACAATTATTCTTACCGGTATGCTGGCAATTTTGGGCATGAGCACTTATGATGCGGTAAATCATGCCTGCTCTGCGATTGCTACAGGCGGTTTTTCTACCTATAATGACAGTATTACGCATTTTCACAGTGCGGGTATTGAGATTGTTACCGGTCTGTTCATGATTTTGGCGGCAGGCAACTTCGCCTTATACTATCAGGTTACGCAAATCGGCCTGAAGGTTTTGTGGCATGATCTGGAATTCAAAAGCTATATTGTGTTGTTGACCATTTTCACTGTTTTAATCAGTATCAACATCATTATGGTGAATGGCTACAGTGTGGCAGACGGCGTACGTGAAGCCTTCTTCCAGGTGGCTTCCTTCGGCAGTACTACGGGCTATGTTTCGGCGGACTACGACCTGTGGCCGTCCTTTTCTAAGCTCGTTTTGGCTGTAACCTTCCTGACGGGCGGTTGCGCCGGCTCTACCGCAGGTGGTATTAAGGTCTGCCGTTTTATCGTACTGCTGAAAACTGTTATGGCGGAGCTGCGCCGCACTATGCATCCGCAGATGTTGCTCAACGTTTATTATGCTAAAAGACGTCTGCCGACAGAAACGATTATCAACGTCAGCCGTTTCTTTTTCGTTTATGTTTTGGTTATTGCTATTTTAACGATGCTGCTTTGCTTAAGCGGTGTGGACGTAGACGAGGCTATTTTCGGCGTGGCCTCCTGTATTTCCAGTGTCGGTCCTGCGTTTGGCAGTATCGGTGCTACGGGTAACTATGCCGGTGTTACCGGTATGGGACAGCTGACGTTGGCGTTGGCTATGCTTTTGGGACGCTTGGAGCTGTTTACCGTGCTGGCCCTGCTGCGTGGTGAATACTGGCGCAGCAGCAAGAGATGGTAAAAGTGAATATTGTGGAATGAATAAAGTAAATCCGACGTGCTGTGGGAGCAGTGCGTGGGATTTTTTGGCCTAACCCCGACTTATCCCGGAAAACTGTAATATGCTTTACAATTTTAAGTGAATTTAAAAAATTATGAGAAATTTTTCACAAAAAGCAGGATAAATAGGCTATATCAGCGAAATACTAGTCATAACAAATGCCTGATAAAGGGGGATTTATCATGAAAGAGTACACAGGAGATAAGATTAGAAATGTGGCCATTGTGGGTCACGGTGGAGCAGGAACCACGTCCGTTACCGAAGCCCTGCTGTATCGCAGCGGAGCAATCAGCAGAATGTGCAAGGTTGAAGACGGTGCTACCACCACTGACTATGAACCCGAGGAAATCAAACGTAAGGTCTCCGTTAACGCTACTTTGGCACCTGTTGAATGGCGTGATACCAAGATTAACTTCATTGACACTCCCGGCTTTGCTGATTTCGTTGCCGAGGTCAAAGGAGCCTTTAGAGCAGTAGACAGTGCGTTAATCGTGGTTTGCGCAACCAGCGGTGTACAGGTTGGTACCGAACAATGCTGGAAGCTGGCTGAAGAAGCCGGTTTGCCGCGTATCATTTTTGTCAACAAGATGGATCGTGAGAACGCAGATTTTGATAGCATTTTGGATAACCTGCGTGGCAAGTTCGGTAAGCATGTACTGCCGTTACAGCTGCCTTTGGGCAAGGAGGACAACTTCCAGGGTATTATAGACCTTTACAAAATGAAGGCCTATCGTGCCAACGGTAATGGCTCCGATGAAATAGAGATTCCGGATGAGTATAAAGAGGCTGCTGCTGCTGCCCACGAAAAGATGGTAGAGGCTGCGGTTGAAGCAGATGACGATTGCATGATGCGTTATTTGGAAGGAGAAGAGATTAGCGACGAGGAAATTATGAAATGTCTGATTAAGGGCATTCGTCAGGCTATCATCTATCCTATGCTTTGCGGCAGTGCCTACAAGAACATTGGTCTTGGCCGATTGATGAACGCCATCATCGACTTTACCTATCCGGCAATTCTGAACGACTATATCGTTATGGATAAAGAAACCGGTGAAGAAGAAGTGCGTGACGCCAATGCTCCGATGGCAGCGTTGGTATTTAAGACAACTTCCGACCCCTTTGTTGGCCGTCTAAGTTATTTCCGTGTATTCTCAGGCTCAATTAAAGCAGATAGCGTAGTTTATAACTCTCGCCGTGAAGAAGAAGAGCGTATTGCTAACATCTTCACAATGCGTGGTAAGACTCAGATTCCTATGAAGCAGGTTCCTGCCGGTGATATCGGTGTAGTTGCCAAGCTGCAATATACCTCTACCGGTGACACCCTCTGCGACAAGAATTCTGAGGTTGAATTCCCGCCCATTAACTTCCCGTTGCCGATGTACACCAGAGCGATTTATCCGAAGAAAAAGGGTGATGAGGACAAGATCATGTCCGCTCTGAACCGTCTGATGGATGAAGACCCGACGATTATCGTTACCAAGAACCCTGTTACCAAGGAAACCTTAATCAGCGGTATGGGCGACCAGCACATTGATATAATCATGGAGCGTATGCAGCGTAAATTTGGTGTTGAGGCTATTCTCAAAGCACCGATTATCGAATATCGCGAAACTATTCGTGGCTCTGCAGAGGTAGAAGGCAAGCACAAGAAACAGTCCGGCGGTCATGGCCAGTATGGTCACGTAGTCATTAAGATGGAGCCCCTGCCGCCCGGAGGTGGATTTGAGTTTGTAGATAAGATTTTCGGTGGCGCAGTACCTCGCCAATATATCCCTGCTGTTGAAAAGGGCATGCGTGAAGCTATGGAAAAGGGTATCCTTGCAGGCTATCCGGTTGTAGATATGCGTATCACCCTGCTTGATGGTTCGTATCACACTGTAGATTCCTCTGAAATGGCATTTAAAACTGCTTCCAATATCGCCTTCAAGAAGGCCATGGAACAATGCAAGCCGGTGTTGCTTGAGCCTATTTACAGCTTAAACGTAACCTGTGCCGATTCTATGATGGGCGATGTTATCGGCGATTTGAACTCCAAACGCGGACGCATTCTCGGTATGCAGAGCGTAGAAGACGGCTTGAGCGTAGTTAATGCTCAGGTACCCTATGCAGAGATTTCGGAATATGCCGTAGACCTCCGCGCAATTACCCAAGGTCAGGGAACCTTCGAAATGAAATTCGACCATTACGAAGATGTTCCGCCTAAGATGGCAGAAAAAATTATCGCTGAACATAAGGAAGCATAATTAAACCTGCGACAACTGAATAAAGCGTTTACGGGCCTGCCGCCTGACGTGAGTCAGCCGGCAGGTTTGCTTTGGGCAGAAAAACATTTGGGGGAAGCTTCGTGACAGTTCAGTTTGATTTCAGTATGCTTTGCGACAATAATACTGCAGCCGCCGGTATTGACTAAGCGGAATAAATATGCTAAAATCTACAGTTGAGTACGAAAGATGATCGCGGCTGGCTTTAAGCCAGATGAGGAAAGTCCGAGCTCCACAGGGCAGGATGCCGGATAACGTCCGGCGAGGGTGACCTCAGGGATAGTGCCACAGAAATGTGTACCGCCTGCATTTGCAGGTAAGGGTGGAACGGTGCGGTAAGAGCGCACCAGCGGTCTGGTAACAGGCCGGCTAGGTAAACCCCATCCGGAGCAAGACCAAATAGGGGAGGGATGAAGCTGCCCGCTGAGCCTTCCGGGTTGTGTCGCTTGAGCTTGCAGGTAACTGTAAGACTAGATAAATGATCATCACCGCTTCGCGGAACAGAACTCGGCTTATTGAGTACTCATACCTTGCAAAACGGCTGCCTGATGGCAGCCTTTTTTGTCTGATCTTATTTGAGCAGATTTTTTGGCAGAAGAATAAGTGGTGTAATGTAATGAAGAAAAAAGTTTCTTTGGTAGTGCCGGTATTTAATGAAGAAGATAACCTGCACGAATTTCACAGGCGTGCTACCGCTGTTATGCAGCAGGAAGCCTACGATTACAATATTATTTTTGTCGACGACGGTTCGCGTGACAGCAGTGCGCTGATTCTGGCGGAGCTGGCGGCGCAGGACGAGCATGTGGAGGCCTATCTTTTGAGCCGTAACTACGGACACCAGATGGCGATTACCTGCGGCCTGGACCATGCCGACGGTGATGCTGTTATTACGATGGATGGCGATTTGCAGCATCCGCCTGAGCTGATTCCCGAGCTTTTGCGCCTTTGGGAAGCAGGCAACGAGATTGTACAGACTAAGCGCATGGCTACGGAGGATGCAGGCTTCTTTAAGAACCTGACATCCGCTGCTTACTATAAGATTATCAACACCTTATCTAAAGTAGAAATTACTCCCGGCGGCAGCGATTTCCGTCTGATGGACAGGATTGCGGTTGATGCCTTCAAGCTGTACCGCGAGCGTGCGCGCTTTATCCGCGGTCTGGTAAATACTCTCGGCTTTCATGTTGCTGTTGTGGAATTTGTGGCGCCGCCGCGCTTTGCGGGCCGTTCCAAGTTTAACCTGCACAAGATGCTGCACTTTGCGCTGGACGGTATTACAGCCTTTTCCAACCTGCCTTTGCGCTGGGCTTTTTACATCGGTATTGTTTTCGGTATGTGCAGTATTCTGCTTTTAGGCCATGTTTTTTATGTGAAATTTGTGACCAACGATGCCGTTCCGGGGTGGGCAACTACTACTGTCAGTGTTTTGTTTCTTGGAGGAATTCAGCTTGTAGGGATAGGCATCCTGGGCGAATATATTGGGCGTATTTTCGAGGAAATCAAGCATAGACCACTATATTTAGTAGCGAGTCATCTGCAGAACTGTAACAAAATAAACGAAAATAAACCGAAATAAGCGCATTAATATTATAACAAATTAGGATTTTACAGAAACTGTATTTTGTGGTATAATAAGTTTGTCTTAAAAAAGAAGAAAGGATGTAGGTGCCAGTGGTCAAACGCAAAGTATTAGTTTTCTGTATGACAGTTTTGTTTAGTTTAAGCTGTGCTGTAACAGCTTTGGCTTCCTTCCAACGCGGAGACGATGGACAGGAAGTAGTGGCAATTCAAAAGAGATTGGTAGAATTAAGCTATTCTATTAATAATATAGATGGTGATTTCGGTCCCGAAACCGAAAGAGCTGTTAAAAACTTCCAAGCTGATAAAGGATTAGAGGTTGATGGTATTGTAGGGTCAGCTACTTATAGAGCGCTGATGAACAGGGAGATGCCTCCTAACCGTAGCAATTCCGTTGTACGCAACGTACTGCGTTCTGCTTACAGTGTCATCGGTACTCCATATGTATTTGGCGGAACTACTCCTTATGGTTTCGACTGCTCCGGCTTTACCCAGTATGCATTCGCAAGAGCAGGTGTATATCTGCCGCGTATGGCTGACAGCCAGTTCTACTCCGGCCGTCAGATTTCCATGAGCCAGCTTCGTCCCGGCGATTTGATTTTCTTTACCACATATGAACCGGGTGCTTCTCATGTTGGTATTTATGTTGGCGACGGTAACTTCATTCATGCAGGCACCAGCACCGGCGTAACTGTTTCTTCCGCATTCACCGGCTATTGGGGCGCACGTTATTACGGCGCTTGCCGTGTTCTCTAAGAGTTTCAAGCAGATAGGCTTCGGCTTATCTGCTTTTTCTTATGCAAAGTATTGGAAATTTTATTTATTTATGATATAATAAAACAGGTTATTGGTGTGGGTGATTCATTCTTAATTGACAAGATGGTTAACTCCTGACGGTCCCGCCGCTGTGAAGGCCTTGTGTCTAAGTCAGCAGTCAGCCCATGCTTTATTCTGAATCCACGGGTGATGGAGGCGGTTGGGTTTACTAATTGCATGGAATAATTGTCATTAGTTAATTCTGTCTTTATGGCTTTTGTCGGATTCGGCAGAAGTCTTTTTTATTATTGATAATCCCTACCATATGGGAAAATTAATTGTGAAGGAGCTGCACTTTGGAAGAATATCAGTTTTCGCAAGGAAAGGTTTTGCGTTGTGGTTATACTACCGGCAGCTGTGCAACGGCCGCATCCAAGGCAGCAGCAACCATGCTGCTGACAGGCGAGCGCGTTGAAACTGTGCGCATTGACACTCCCAAGGGCATTGTGCTTGACCTTGAGCCTTTGGATGTAGAGATGACTCCGGATTATGTCAGCTGTGCAATCCGCAAGGATTCCGGCGACGATCCTGATGATACTAACGGTGTGCTGGTTTATGCCAGAGCTGAAAGAACTGACGGCAGCGGTATCGAGCTGGAGGGCGGCGTAGGCGTAGGCAGGGTGACCAAGCCCGGTCTGGCATGTGCTGTCGGCGGACCGGCGATTAATCCCACGCCGCGCAGAATGATTACGCAGGAGGTTGGCAAGGCTATGGAGGCTGCCGGTTATAACGGCGGCATGAAGCTGACGATTTCTATTCCCGCAGGTGTAGAAATTGCCAAGAAAACCTTCAACCCCCGTCTTGGTATTATCGGCGGCTTGTCGGTTTTAGGAACTAGCGGCATTGTAGAGCCGATGAGTGAGAAGGCGCTGATTGAAACTATGTATGTGGAAATCAGAGCGCAGAAGGCACGCGGAAATAAAAATCTGCTGGTGTTCTTCGGCAACTACGGCGAGGATTTTACCCGCGATGAAATGAAGCTTGACCTTGATGGTCATGTTACCTGCAGTAACTTTGTGGGCGAGCTTTTGGATTATGCTGTTTACTGCGGCTTTGAAACCTTGCTGCTTATCGGCCATTCCGGTAAGCTGGTGAAGGTGGCGCAGGGCGTAATGAATACACATTCCAAGTACGCGGACTGCCGCACGGAGCTATTTGCTCTGGAGGCGATGTTCCACGGAGCTTCGGTGGAGGTAGGGCGTGAGATTTACGGCTGCCTGACTACCGATGAGGTGACCAAGGTTCTGAAACGGGAGCATATCTTTGAGCCTGTGATGGACAAGGTTACGGAAAAAATTGATTTTTACATGCAGCATAGAGTGCATGGTAAAATAAAAACGGCTGCTTTGATGTTTTCCAATGTCTATGGCATTCTGGGTAAGACCAAGTACGCAGACGAATTAATCCAGCTACATAAGCAAAAAGGAGTATGAGAGAATGAGAGGCAAACTTTATAGTGTTGGTATCGGTCCCGGAGATCCGGAATTAATGACTCTGAAGGCTGTACGCCTGCTGAAGGAGTGCGACGTTGTTGCATTGCCTAAGGGAGATACCGACGTAATGACGGCTAAGGAAATCGTTAATCACGTAGTAGATCTTGATGCAAAACCCCAACTGATTGTTTATATGCCTATGACTAAGGACATGGCTGCAATGGATAAGGCTCACCGTGAGGGTGCCGATGCTATTGAAAAGCTGCTCGATGAAGGCAAAAACGTTGTATTCATCACCTTGGGTTGTCCTACCGTATATGCAACCTGCATTTACGTACACAAGCTGGTGCTGAAGGATGGCTATGATGCAGAGCTGGTTGCAGGCGTAACCTCTATCTGCGCTGTTGCAGCTAAGCTGAATACTTCCCTGTGCGAAAGAGCGGAACCGCTGATTGTTCTGCCCGGCAGCTATAAACAGTCCGCAGCATTCCTGGACGGCCCCGGCAACAAGGTGCTGATGAAATCCGCAAGTGAAATTGGCCGTGTAGTTGAAGAACTGCGTGAGCGTAAGCTCATTAAAAATTCCGGTATGGTTGAAAGATGCGGCCTGCCGGGTGAGAAAATCTATCGTAATCTTGAAGAAGTAGATCCCAAGAGCAGCTATTTCTCAGTAATATTGGTTAAAGAAAAGGAGTTTGATGAATAATGATCTATTTTATTGGTGCTGGTCCCGGTGCAGCTGACTTAATTACTGTAAAAGGTAAAGAGCTTTTGGAAAAGGCTGACCTGGTTATTTACGCAGGCTCCCTTGTTAACCCGGAACTGCTGAAATACTGCAAACCGGAATGTACTATTATGAACAGTGCAACCATGACCTTGGAAGAGGTTATCGCTGCTATGGTTCCCGCAGCTCAGGCCGGCAAACTGGTTGTACGCCTGCACACCGGTGACCCCAGCGTTTACGGTGCACATCGCGAGCAGATTGACCTGCTGCGCAGCTACAACCTCGACTATGAAGTTGTTCCTGGCGTAAGCTCCTTCTGCGCTGCTGCTGCTTGCCTGAAGGCTGAGTACACTCTGCCGAACGTAAGCCAATCTGTTATTATCACCCGTATGGAAGGCCGTACTCCGGTTCCGAGCCATCAGAAGATTGCCGACTATGCTGCCCACAAGGCAACCATGGTTATTTTCCTGAGCAGCGGTATGCTGGAAAAACTGCAGACCGAGCTCGTAAGAGGCGGTTACAGAAACGATACTCCGGCTGCCATTGTTTACAAAGCATCCTGGCCAGATGAAAAGGTTATCCGCTGCACCGTTGGTACCCTGGCAGAAAATGCTGCTAAATACGGCATCAACAAAACTGCGCTGATTACCGTCGGCGGCTTCCTGGGCAATGCTTATGACCGCAGCGAGCTGTACAACCCGACCTTCGCTCACGGCTTCCGTGAAGCAGACCCGACTAAACTGGATGTTAAGCCCGAGGTTAAATAAGCTATGCGCGCGGCTATATTTTCCTTTTCGGCGCGTGGCGCGGAGCTGAGCAAAAAGGTTGCCGAATATCTGCACAGCATAGGTTATGAAACGGAGCTGCAGACTGTAGCGAAGTATGCGGAGCAGACGGGCATTGCCCCGATGCTGCCGGACCATAACGGTGCCTGCGCAGCTGTTTTCAACAAATGTCAGGCGTTGGTATACGTCGGCGCTGTGGGTATTGCGGTGCGTACTATCGCGCCCTTTATCAAAAGCAAGTTGACGGATCCCGCTGTTATTTCGGTAGACGAACGCGGCAGCTTTGTTATTCCGCTGCTAGCAGGTCACATCGGCGGAGCCAACGAGCTTTCACGCTGTCTGGCAGCAGCGTTGGGCGCAACTGCCTGCGTGACTACGGCGACGGATGTCAACGGCCTTTTCGCTGTTGACGAATGGGCGGCCCGCAACCGCATGGTGCTGTGCTCTTTGGCAGCAGCCAAGGATTTTGCCGCAGCACTGGTGGGTGATGAAAAGGTAGGCCTGTATTATGATAAGGAATTTCAGCTTACAGGTCCGTTGCCCAAGCTGGTAGTTGAGGACAGCAGCCTGCCGGTAGGTATGGCTGTTACGCTGCAAAAGCATTTGCAGCCGTTTGCAACTACGGTGCGCCTGCTTCCTAAGATTGTGCATCTGGGAATCGGCTGCCGCCGCAATACACCTTTGGAAAATATTGAAGCTCTGGTACTGCCGGAGCTGGAAAAGCTGCAGCTGGACAAGCGTTCCGTTGTGGCAATCGCAAGCGTAGATTTGAAAAAAGACGAGCAGGGTTTACTGGCCTTTGCCAAAAAATATAACTTTGCTGCTAATTTCTATTCAGCCGATGAATTGAACAGCGTAGCAGGCGATTTCACGCCGTCGGCCTTTGTGCAGAGCGTAGTTGGTGTAAGCAACGTATGCGAGCGCAGTGCTGTAAAAGACAGCAAGGGCGGCAGGCTGCTGCTGCGCAAGACAAGTCTGAATGGTGTAACTCTGGCTGTTGCAGCCGAAAACCTGGTCCTGGATTTTGCCAGAACCGGATTGAAGACTGATTAAGGAGACGAGATAATGGGTAAATTATTTGTTGTGGGCCTTGGCCCCGGCGGCGTAGAGCAAATGACCAAAAGAGCTTACGACGCACTGAAGTCCTGCGATGTTATTGCAGGCTACAATGTATACGTTAACCTGATTAAGGAAGATTTCAAGGAGAAGGAATTCCTCTCCAACGGCATGCGTAAAGAGGTTGACCGCTGCAAGCTGGCTCTGGACGAAGCTCTGAAGGGCAAAACCGTTGCTATGATTTCCAGTGGCGACGCAGGCGTTTATGGTATGGCAGGCATTATGTGCCAGGTTGCCAAGGATCATCCCGAAATTGAAATTGAGGTTGTTCCCGGCATTACCGCAGCATGCTCCGGCGCTGCTGTACTGGGTGCACCGCTGATCAGCGACTTCTGCCTGATTTCCCTCAGCGATCTGCTGACTCCGTGGGAAAAAATCGAGAAGCGTCTTGACTGCGCTTCCAAAGGCGATTTCTGCATCTGCCTGTATAACCCTTCCAGCCACAAGCGTCATGATTACCTGCAAAAGGCTTGCGATATCATGCTGAAAAATCAGCCGGGTACCATTCCTGCAGGCATTGTACGCAACATCGGCCGCGATGGTCAGGACTTTGAACTGACTACTTTGGCAGAGCTGCGCGATAAACAGGTAGATATGTTCTCTACCGTTATTATCGGCAACACCCAGACCGAAGTAATCAATGGCCGTATGGTAACCCCGCGTGGTTACAAGCTGGCATGAAACCGGTAATCTGGCTTATCGGCGGCACCAGTGAGGGACGCCGCCTGATTAAGGAGCTGGCTAAGCTGCCGGTGGAGCTGTATGTTTCTGTTGCTACGGATTACGGTGCGTCCTTGATTGAGCCGCAGTCGGGAATGACTGTCATGGCAGAACGTATGGACCTTGCAGCTATGCGTGCCTTTATTCGGGAGCATCGTCCTGCCTGCGTTATCGACGCTACGCATCCTTATGCTACCGTTGTTACCGCAACGGTGCAGGAGGCCTGCAGCACCGAGCAGGTTGAATATCTGCGCCTGGTGCGTCCGTCGGGCGAGGGCGGCGATTACATTACCGTTCACGATTTTGCGGAAGCAGTTGAGCTTCTGAATCATCTGGACGGCGGCATCTTCCTGACTACCGGAAGCAAGAATCTGCCGGACTTCACCGCTGTGCATGATTACGCCGAGCGTATCGTTCTGCGTATCCTGCCGCTGGAAAGCAGCCTGCAGATTGCTCTTAAGCTTGGTTATAAGCCTGCGCACATTATCTGCATGCAGGGACCGTTCAGCAAGGAGCTGAATGTTGCTATGCTGAAAAAGTATGGCAGCAAGTTTATGGTGACCAAGGATTCCGGTGCTGTCGGCGGCTTTGATGAAAAGGTGGAGGCAGCGGCTGCTGCCGGCGCCAAGCTGATAGTCATCGGCCGTGCACAGGAGGAAATCGGTGCCGGTTATAGTGAGATTGTTGATTACCTCAAGCAGCATTTTGCTGCCGGTAATTGATATAAATAAAAAGGAGGCTTGCTTCCTATGTCGCAAAAATTACGCGTAAACATCGTCGGTATCGGCCCCGGTAACCCCGATTTGCTGACCGGCGAAGCACGTCAGGCTATTGCCTCAAGTAATATCTTGATAGGCGACAAACGCATGCTGGCTGCTTTTGCAGACAGCAGCAAAACTGTATATGATACAATCAAAACTGCTGCTATTGCTGAGATTGCAGCGCAGGCACAGCCTGATAAGGATGTGCTGGCGGTGCTGGTTTCCGGCGATGTAGGCTTTTTCAGCCTCGCCAAAACCATCAGCGGCAAGCTGCCGGATTGTGAATGTGTCCGCTACTGCGGCATCAGCAGCCTGGTATATTTTTCCTCCAAGCTGCAGCTGTCCTGGGATGACGCCAAAATTGTCAGCATGCACGGACGCACACAAAACCTGGTAGCGGCAGTTGCCCGTAACAAAAAAGTATTTTCCTTGACCGGCGGAGAGAATTCTCCGCAAAAGCTGTGCGCACAGCTGTGTGAGCATGGTCTTGGTCAGGTTCAGGTCTATGTCGGTGAAAACCTTTCGTATCCCGAAGAAAAAATCACCAGCGGTACGGCGGAAGAAATTAGTGCCTTGGATTTCCCGTCCTTGTCTGTAATGATGATTTTGAACGAGGATGCGCAAAGCTTTACCTCTACCGTACACGGCCTTGCCGATGACCTGTTCCAGCGCAGCAAGGTGCCTATGACCAAACAGGAGGTACGCAGCGTATCGATGTCCAAGCTGCAGCCGAAGGCTACGGATTTGATTTATGACATCGGTGCCGGTACAGGCTCCTGCTCCATTGAGCTGGCTCTGCTTGCCAGCCAGGGTAAGGTTTGGGCCTTTGAGCGCAACCCTGTTGCCGTTGAGCTCCTCGGAAAGAACAAGGCCTTATTTGGCGTTGACAATCTGGAGGTAATTGCCGGTGAGGCTTTGGAAAACATCAAAGCTATGCCTGCTCCCGATTGTGTTTTCGTAGGCGGCAGCGGCGGCGATTTGTGTGAAATGCTGGATGTAATTTATGCCAAGAACAGTGACTGCCGTGTTGTAATCAATGCCATTACGGTAGAAACTCTGGCAGAGGTTGCTGCTTATTACAAGGAGCATCCCGCTTACAGTCTGGAAATCGTCAATGTGTTTGTAGCGCGCAGCAAGCATCTGGGCAGCTACAACCTGATGATGGCACAAAACCCTGTATATGTAATGACTGCATTGAAGAAGGAAGATTAACATGGCTGAAGTAAAAGTTCCACGTTTTATGATCAGTGCTCCCGGTAGCGGCAGCGGCAAGACTACTATCGTCTGCGGCCTGCTGAAGGCGCTGATGGAAAAAGGGCTGTCTGTGGCAGCCTTCAAATCAGGACCTGATTATATTGACCCGATGTTTCATTCTCGTGTTATCGGAGCAAAATCCCGCAATCTGGATCTGTTCATGTTGGGGCAGGCTACAACCCGTTATCTGGTGGCAAAAAACGCACGCCATGCGGATGTAGCCGTCTTTGAAGGAGCGATGGGCTTTTACGACGGTATGGGTAAAACCACGGAAGCCAGTGCTTACGAGCTGGCCTGCACCTGCGATGTTCCGGTAGTATTGGTTGTCAACGGCAAAGGAGCCGCCTTATCCATTGCTGCGACCATCAAGGGCTTCAAGGAATTCCGCAGCGACAGCCACATCGTCGGCGCTATCTTAAACAATGTTAATCCGATGAGCTATCTTTTCTATAAGGATGTAATTGAACGCGAAACCGGTGTGAAGCTTTTAGGCTACTTCCCGGTGATGCAGGACTGTAACTTTGAAAGCCGTCATTTAGGCCTGGTTACAGCCGAGGAAATAGGAGATTTGCAGAATATAGTTGCCAAGCTGGCAGCTCAGGCAGCCAAATCTGTCGATTTGGACGGCCTGCTGCAGGTAGCGGCTCAGGCTGCACCGCTTGCGTATGACGAGGTAAGCCTTGAACCCGTCGGACGTATGCGTGTGGCAGTCGCTATGGACAAAGCCTTCTGTTTCTACTATCAGGACGCACTTGACCTTTTAGCTGAGCTGGGTGCGGAGCTCGTACCCTTCAGCCCGATAGCTGATGCGCATCTCCCGGAGAACATCAGCGGCCTTGTATTGGGCGGAGGCTATCCTGAGCTTTACGCACAGCAACTGGCGGACAACAAAACGCTGCTGCAAGAGCTTAAAACCGCTATCGACGGCGGTATGCCTTGTTTTGCGGAATGCGGCGGCTTTATGTATCTGCTGGAGCATTATCGCGATGGCGATAAGCTGTACAGCTGGGTTGGTGCTCTGAAAGGCGAATCAGCCATGACTAAAAAGCTGACGCGCTTCGGATATGTGCACCTGACGGCGCAACAGGATAATCTGCTGTGTCCTGCCGGCGGAACAATCAACGGACACGAGTTCCATTACTCCGACAGCACCAATAACGGTGCAAGCTTTATAGCTGCCAAGGCTTCCGGTCGCGGCAGCTGGGAATGCGCGAATACAACACCGACACTTTATGCCGGTTATCCGCACATCCACCTGTGGGGCAATCCTGAATTTGCCCGCAGCTTTATCAAACAATGTGCAGCGTACGCTGCTAAATAGCAGTCGACAGACTGCTGAAAAGGGGAGTTTGCTTAGATGATGACCTTAGGCGCAATTGTAGCAGGTTTTATTTTAGATTTGATTTTCGGTGACCCGCATTGGTTGCCGCATCCGATCTGCTTAATTGGCAATTTAATAGGATTTCTGGATAAAAAACTGCGGCGTATGCTTGCTCCCGGCGAGACAGCATTACTGCTCGGCGGTGCCTTGATGGTAATAATTGTTCTGGTTCTTACCTTTGCCGTGCCGTATGCTGTGCTGACGTTGGCGGAACAGGTCAACCCCTGGCTGCGTTTTGCACTGGAAACCGTTATGTGCTACCAAATCTTTGCTACAAAATGTCTGCGTGACGAAAGCATGAAGGTATACACCGCCCTGAAGGATAACGATCTTGTGGATGCAAGACTGAAACTCTCCTGGATCGTTGGGCGTGATACAAAAGAACTTGATGCTGCAGAGGTGACTAAGGGAGCAGTAGAAACCGTTGCGGAAAATACTGCCGACGGCATCATCGCTCCGATGTTCTATATGTTTATCGGCGGCGCTCCTCTGGCCTTTTTGTACAAGGGCATCAATACTATGGATTCCATGGTCGGTTATAAAAATGACACGTATCTTTATTTTGGACGCTGTGCTGCCAAGCTAGATGATTTGGCCAATCTGATTCCTGCACGAATTACCGGCCTGGTAATGATTCTGGCATCCTATTTCCTTAATCTTGATGCCAAAAGTGCGTGGAAAATATTCTGGCGCGACCGCTATCATCATCTCAGTCCTAATTCCGCAATGACGGAATCAGTTACGGCCGGTGCCTTGAACATCCAGCTCGGCGGCGATCATTTTTATTTCGGTAAGCTCGTCCACAAGGAAACTATCGGCGATGATATCCGTCCAGTGTGCCCTGAGGATATAGTTACCACCAACAATTTACTTTATATGACGGCTGTTCTCAGCCTGTTGCTGTTTTCTCTGATTTATCTGGTTAACAGTCTTATTTTGAAATGAAGCAGGTAGAAGATGATGTATAAATACGAACACGGCGGAGATATCTATACGGAAAAGCTGACCAGGGATGGTCGCCCCTTCGTAGATTATTCTGCCAATATCAATCCTCTTGGCCTGCCGCTTGGTATAAAGCAGGCCGTTCAACAGGCTTTAAAGCTTTGTATCAACTATCCTGATCCCTTCTGCCGCGAGCTGGCAGAGGTGACAGCAAGCTATCTGCAGCTGCCGCAGGAGTATATTTTCTTCGGTAACGGTGCGGCCGATGTGCTGTTCCGTCTGGCGCTGGCCTTGAAGCCCGGACGCGCACTTTTACTGGCACCCACCTTTGCCGATTATGAAAAGGCTCTACGCACGGTGGACTGCAAAATAAGCTATTATAATCTGCAGGAGGCGCGTGATTTTGCTGCTGACAATGATATTGTCGATGCGATTACGCCCGATACAGATTTGGTTGTTATCTGTAATCCCAATAATCCTACCGGCCAGCTGACGAGCCGTGAGCTGCTGGTGCAGATTCTCGACAAATGCCGTCTGGTAGGAGCCCATCTTTTGATAGATGAATGCTTTATGGATTTTGTCAGTGAGGAAAAGGCCTTCAGCATGCGTGATCTGCTGGCAACCTATCCAGAGCTGGTTATCCTCAAGGCCTTCACCAAAACCTTTGCAATGCCCGGCATCCGCTTAGGCTATTGCCTCAGCGGCAGCAGTGAGCTGAACACAGCGCTGCATCAGAGCGGTCAGGACTGGAACGTTTCCATTCTGGCACAGGAGGCAGGCAAGGCTGCTTTAAAGGAGCACGAATATCTGGCTAAATCCTTTAAGCTGATTGAGCAGGAGCGCAGCTATCTGCGTAACCAGCTTGCGGCTTTGGGTGCCAAGGTATACGGCTCTGAGGCCAACTATATTTTCTTTTATCTGCCGCAGCCGGAAAATCTTCCGGAGCTGTTGCATGAGCGTGGCTATCTGATACGTTCATGCGCCAACTACCACAACCTGCAGGCAGGCTATTACCGTATCGCGGTCAAAACGAGAGTGCAGAACCGCGGTCTAATTAAAGCACTTAAGGAAGCAATAAAAACATGCGCTCTTTATTAGTATTAATTGATGGCTTAGGCGATTCCCCGATTCCTGCATGGCAGGGACAGACTCCCTTTGAGCACGCAGTGCATCCTGCGATGGATGCGCTGACTGCTTCCGGGACACTTGGGAGCCTCAGCATATGTGAAAATGACATCATTCCCGAAAGCTGCAGCTGTATTCTGAGGCTTCTGGGTGTAGATAAAAAGGATATACCGCACAACCGTGCTTATCTGGAGCTGTTGGCGCACAACCGTGATATTTCCGAATATGAAATGGTGCTGCGCTGCAATCTGGCTGCTGTTGATGCATCCGGCCGTCTTGCTGCCTTTAACGGGCAGGGGCTTACGCCGTTGGAGATGCAGCAGGCTGCCAAACAGTGTGACGGTATCCTTAAAGATATAGAGTTTATTCATTTATCCGAATACCGTAATCTTTTAGTGATGAACAGGGAAGCAAGCGTGCTGGACTGCACAGTACAGCCACCGCACGAAAGTGTAGGCGAGGATGTAAACGAACTGCTGCAGGAGCTGCGTAGCCAATCTCTGTCCATTAACTATTTTTTGCAGGAGTCGGCAAAACGGCTGCAGCCCTTTGCCCGCGACGGCCTGCAGTACATCCTCTATCCCTGGGGCCCTTCAGCCCGTCAGGGACTGCCTTCCTTCAGCGGTCTGCACGGACTGCGCGGCGGGGCGGTGTGCAAGGCGGAGATTGTCATCGGCATCGCCAAAGCCTTGGGCATGGATGTAATAACACCGCCGAATGCAACCGGCGATGTAGACACTGATATTATGGCGAAGGCCGAAGCAACACTTGCTATGCTGCAGCAGGATGATTTCGTTATTGCACATTTCAACGGCAGTGACGAGGCGGCTCATCGTTATGATTATCAGGGCAAGGCTGATTTTATCAGCAGGATAGATACCCAGTTTTTACAGACTATAGCAGCAAAGTATCATGAACCACTGAAGATCGTCATCTGCGGCGACCACGTTACCAGCTCGGTAACAGGTAAGCACGGTGACGGCTGCACGCCTGTAATTGCAGGCTATCTTAATACCACAGGTCACAGTATCCGGCTGCAAAGCTACCGTGACATACTGGACTTTTTGATGAAAGAGAGTGATTAAAGTGGCAAAAGCACTTATGATAGTAGGTACCATGTCAAATGCAGGCAAGAGCCTGGTAACAGCAGGTTTATGCCGTGTATTCAATCAGGACGGCTACAAGGTAGCACCGTTCAAATCCCAGAACATGGCGCTGAATTCCTTTATCACCGCCGAGGGTGCGGAAATGGGACGTGCGCAGGTTGTGCAGGCTGAAGCAGCCAACATCGAACCCAGCGTACTGATGAATCCTATTCTGCTGAAGCCTACCAGCGACAGCGGTTCCCAGGTTATTGTCAACGGCGAAGCAATAGGTACCATGAAGGCCGGCGAATATTATGCTATGAAGCATACTCTGCGTCCGGAGGTACAGAAGGCGTTTGATACGCTGGCTGCTAAATTCGATATCGTCTGCATCGAGGGTGCAGGCAGCCCGGCGGAAATCAACATCAAAAAGGACGATTTTGTCAACATGGGCATGGCTAAAATGGCCAAAGCTCCAGTGCTGCTTGTAGCAGATATTGACCGTGGCGGTGTTTTCGCTTCCATCTACGGCACACTGATGCTGTTGGAGGATGACGAAAGAGCAATGGTTAAGGGTGTTATCATCAACAAGTTCCGTGGTGACGTAGAAATCCTGCGTCCCGGCCTGAAGATGATCGAAGATAAAACAGGCGTGCCTATCGTAGGCGTGCTGCCGATGCTGAAGGTTGATATCGAGGACGAGGACAGCCTCTCAGAGCGTATCAGCGGCCGCAGCGAGGTTAAGCTGATTGACATTGCGGTTGTACGCATTCCGCGTATGTCCAACTATACAGACTTCAACGTATTTGAGCTGATTCCCGGCGTATCACTGCGCTATGTAACCAGTGTACGCGAATTGGGCCAGCCGGATATGATTATTATCCCCGGTACCAAAAATACCACCGGCGACCTGAAATGGCTGCGCCAGAGCGGTATGGAGGCTGCTATTTTGAAGCATGCCAACAGCGGTACCGTAGTGTTCGGTGTCTGCGGCGGTTACCAGATGCTGGGCAAGCAGATTTCCGACCCGTACGGCGAAGAGGACGGCACAGGCAAAGCCAACGTTACTCCAGGCATGGGCCTGCTGAACATCGAAACGACTTTTATTGAAAAGAAACGTACCATTCAGATGGCCGGCAAATTCGGCAAGGTGCAGGGCATTTTCTCCGCACTGAGCGGTCTGCCTCTCTATGGCTATGAGATTCACTCCGGCGTAACCGAATTCCCGGAGGAGGAAGCACTGACCTCTATCAGCCCAATTCACGAAAATGGCGAGATTATGGCCGAGGGTTCGCAGAACACCGAGGGCAAGCTCAATGTTTACGGCACCTATGTACACGGCGTCTTTGACGGCGACGGCATTGCTGTGAAGATTGTGGAAGCACTGCTGGCTAAGAAGGGCAAAAAGATGGAGGATATCCAGACCATCAACTTTGCGGAATACAAGCGTCAGCAATATGATATTCTGGCTGACAGCATCCGTAAAAACCTGGACATGAAGAAAATTTATGAGATTTTGGAAGCAGGTGTCTAAATGAAAGACGGTGGACTTATTCATATTTATTGTGGCGATGGCAAGGGAAAAACTACTGCCGCTATGGGACTTTCAATCCGCTGTGCAGGTCATGGCAACCATGTGCTGATTGTGCAGTTTCTCAAAAGCAGACCGACAGGCGAGCTTGCTAGCTTAGCGCTGTTGCCTAATATAGAGGTAATGCGCGGCAAGGAAACAAAGAAATTCACCTTCCAGATGAACGATGAGGAAAAGGCCGAGGTTAAGCGCGAGCATATGGTGCTTTTCGATAAGGTAAAGCAAAAATGTGCCAACGAGCATATTGACCTGCTGATTTTCGACGAAATCATCGGTGCCTGCAACACCGGCGTTTTTGACCAGGCTGCTTTGGTAGAGTTCCTGAAGAATAAGCCCAAGGAGCTGGAGGTTGTTATGACAGGCCGCAATCCGGCGTCTGAGCTGGTGGAGCTGGCTGATTATGTATCCGAGGTCTGCATGCGTAAGCATCCCTTCAAAAGAGGCATTCCTGCGCGCGTAGGCATTGAAAAATAAGGCTTAGGCCTTGCAGCATATGTTAAGAAAGGTAGTGTAAAATAATGCATTTACAAAATGTTTTACCCGCTGACATTGAAAAACGTAGTATGGAAATTATCGGCGAGGAGCTGGGCCAAATTCGTATCGACCCCGAGAAGATTGATATCGTTAAGCGTGTTATCCATACCTCCGCAGATTTTGATTATGCCCGCAATATGCTGTTCTCCGACGGCGTAGTAGAGAAGGCGCTGGCTGCACTGCAAAAGGGTGCTACCATCGTTACCGATACCAACATGGCTTGCACCGGCATCAACAAAATGGGCCTGGGCAAGCTGGGCGCAAAGGCTGTCTGCTTCATGGCAGATCCTGATGTTGCGGCACGCGCTAAGGAAGCAGGCTCCACCAGAGCCGCTGCCTGCATGGAAAAGGCCTGCACTATCGAAGGTCCGGTAATCATTGCCGTAGGCAATGCACCGACTGCGCTGGTTCGTCTGGACGAGCTGGTTAAGGAAGGCAAAATTAAACCGGAGCTGGTTATCGGCGTTCCTGTTGGCTTTGTAAACGTTGTGGAATCCAAGGAAATTATCATGAAGACCGGTATTCCTTATATTGTTGCCCGCGGCCGCAAGGGTGGCAGCAACGTTGCCGCAGCAATCTGCAATGCGCTTATCTATAAGCTGACACGTAAATAATTGTGAGTAATTAGGAATGATTATAGCTGAAATCGTAGCTAAAGATACAATTTCAGAGTCAAATTTTGACAAAATAGTAAAATCATTTTCAATTACTTGACAAATCAGTTTATATGTTATAGGATATTTTCTGTAACGTATGACTGCTGATTCAATGATGAAACAGTGCTTTTTTAGCACTGTTTTTTTCAAGCGTTGCAAAGCTGTTAGAAAATTAAAAAGAATAGCAATATTAGCTTGATTCTTGCGGTTTTGTGTGATAAAATAAAATGAAGGTATTTTTAGAATATGGACACTACAGTTAATAACTATCCGGAAAGGTTTTTAACCTATCTGGAGGTAGAAAAAAATTGTTCTCAGCATACGATTGAAAGCTATCAAAAGGATTTGGCTGCCTTTGCGGAGTTTATGCTGCGCAGAAACAAGCAGAATTTTTTCTGGCAGCAGACAGGTCCTTTGGATGTGCGTGGCTATCTCGCAGAGCTTAACGAAAAACAGTATGCGCGCAGGACGATTGCCCGCAGGATATCTGCACTGCGTTCCTTTTTTAAATACCTTGTGCGTGAAGCGATTATTGAATATAGTCCGCTGACAAAGGTGCGCACGCCAAAGCTGGAAAAAAAGCTGCCGGCTTTTTTGGACGAAATTGAAATCAACGAACTGTTGGCGATGCCCGATAAAAGTAAGGTATTGGGTGTTCGCGACCAGGCGGTGCTGGAGATGCTGTATGCTACTGGTTGCCGTGTATCCGAGTTGGTAGGGCTTACTCTGGAAAGGGTAGACCTGAGCAACCGGTTCGCGCTTCTGCTCGGCAAGGGTAATAAGGAAAGGGTTGTGCCGGTAGGCCACACCTGCTGTGCTGCGTTAAGCACATATTACCGTGTACGACAGCAACTGATGCTTCAATATCAGCAGGAGCATGACTTCATTTTCGTCAATAACCGTGGTGGTAGGCTCACGGACCGCAGCGTAAGGCGTATTTTAGAGAAATATATAAACATGCTGGCTATTCATAAAAATGTCAGTCCGCATACGATACGCCATTCCTTCGCAACGCATCTTTTAGAGCATGGTGCCGATTTACGTTCGGTACAGGAGCTTTTAGGACATGCGAATTTATCAACAACGCAGATTTACACGCACGTTTCAAATGAACATGTGACGAATGTTTACAAGAAGAATCATCCAAGAGCATAATTTTTTTTAGGAGGGCAAAATCATGAAATTGTTGGAAAAGACCAGAAAGATTAACAAGCTTTTACAAAAAGGAGATAAGGTTGAGTTTAACGCTATTGCAAAGTTGTTGCGTGACGTTATTGAAGCAAACACCTATATTGTCGGCCGTAAAGGCGGCGTAAAGGGTTATGCGCTGATTCATGAGTTTGAATGCGATATTATGCGTGAACAGGTTCTTGACGATATGCGTTTCCCTGAGGATTATCTGGGCTTTATTATGAGCGTTAAGGAAACGCTGGCCAACATTCCTCATCAGAATCAAAACTGCTCCTTTGTTGCTGATACAAAATGTATTTTTAACGGTAAGATGACTACTGTTGTACCTATTTACGGCAATGGCGAACGCCTTGGTACCCTGATTGTTGCTAAATATGATGCGGAATTCGATGATGACGATTTGCTGCTGGCTGAATATGCCGCTACTGTTTTGGGCGTTGAAATTCTGCATGACCGCGAAGCAGTTGTTTCCGAAGAAATCCGCAAGAAGGCTACCGTACAGGTTGCTTTCTCCACCTTGTCCTATTCCGAGCTGGAAGCTATTGTAAACATCATGGGCGAGCTGAATGGCAACGAAGGCCTGCTGGTTGCTTCGAAGATTGCTGACCGCGTAGGTATTACTCGTTCCGTTATCGTTAACGCACTGCGTAAATTTGAAAGTGCCGGCCTGATTGAAACAAAATCTCTGGGCATGAAGGGCACCTATATCCGCGTACTGAATCCGATGTTATTTGAAGAACTGAAGAAAAGATCCTAAGTTTTTTGATAAATGATATATATAATGAAGCCAGTCTGTTGTAACTGTAGTTGCGGCAGACTGGCTTTTCGTATGGAAATCATGACCACCCGTCAAACGGGTGGTTTGACGACGGGCTATAAGCCCTTAATACTAGCCAGCGCCTCAAGACGCTGGCTTTCACTTTGTTCAAGCCACATTGCACTTTTCTCTTTCGCTGCCCCTGTCAGGGGCGTTTTGAATACTAGTTACCCTTAAAAGGGTCTTCGTACTCTTTTACACTTAACTTATCTAAAGCTATATCGTGCTTTTCTTGTTCCGCAATATATTTCTTTACGGTAGCTTCGTTTAGACCTACTGTAGATACGTAGTAACCTTCTGCCCAGAAATGTCTATTGCCAAACTTATACTTTAAATTTGCGTGTTTATCAAACATTTGAAGCGCTGACTTTCCTTTAAGATAGCCTATAAATGTCGATACTGCAATTTTAGGTGGAATACTAAGTAGCATATGCACATGATCAGGCATCATATGACCTTCAATAATTTCTACACCCTTATACGAACATAACCGTTTAAAAATTTCTATTAAATCCTCACGGTATTGATTATAAATGATTTTTCGTCTATACTTAGGTGTAAAGACTATATGATATTTGCATACCCACTTTGAATGCGATAATTCGTTAGTTTTATTTGCCATTAATACGTCATTCCTTTCTTTGCAATAGTGACTTGAACACTTACTATTGTATATCGGAATGACGTATTTTTGTATAACAATCAATGCGCACCCGCATAGCGGGTGGTTCTGTGTGAAGCACTATCTCATTTCTTTGAAAAGAAACTCGATAGCGCTCCACGGGCTAAAGCCACATAATAAAAAATGGCTGCTACGAAATTCGTAACAGCCATTGAACACGTTCAGTGTTTAATGCTTATAGCATATTTGGTTATTTTGCACTACCGAAGAGATACTTTCTTGCTTCCAGGAACAGAGCAATTGCCAGAATGAAGAGAACAGAGCCCAATGCAGCGGTAATGATATGAGTTGCCATGTTAGCGAAGATGATTTGTGCCAGTGCAACCAAAGTTACACAGAACATAAATGCCATCGGGATGAGAACCATCAGGTTGTCATGGCCAACGCTCTTCAGCCATACACCAACAGCCAACAGGGAGAGGGCAGCCAACAGCTGGTTAGCAGCACCGAAAATCGGCCAGATGGTGAGGTAGGAACCAAGGGACATATAACCGGACAGTACAACGGTAATCAGAGTAGCAACAAACGGGTTGGTGAGAACATTGCCTTGTGCTTCACCGGTTTTCGGATCAACCTTAGTGAACAGCTCCTGGAAAATGAAGCGGCCCAGACGGGTTGCGGTATCAAGAGTAGTCATAGCGAAAGCGGAGATGGTCAGAGCAACGAAGCCTTTAGCTACGCCGAAGGAGAAGCCAAGCTTGGTCATGAAGGTACCAACGCCGTCAGCGAATACGTTTACAGGACCGCCGTTTTTCAGCAGCTCGGTCAGCTTGTCGCCGCCAACATAGCCAACAGCAACAACTGCAACTACAGCCAGAACGCCTTCAAGCAGCATGGAGCCATAGCCGATGAGCTTAGCATTACCTTCGCTATCGAGCTGTTTGGAGGTAGTACCGGAGGATACCAGGGAGTGGAAACCGCTGATAGCACCGCAGGCAACGGTTACGAACAGCATCGGGAACATCGGGTTAGTGCCTTTGCCGGAAGGATCAAAGGTGGTGAATGCCGGCAACTGCATGGAAGGCTGATAAATTGCGATACCAACCAGAGCGAATGCGATGCAGGCATACAGCAGGAAAGAGTTCAGATAGTCACGCGGTTGCAGCAGAATCCAAACAGGAGCGATGGAAGCAATGAAGATGTAAACCATCAAGATGCAAACCCAAGCGTTTTTGGACAGATGCAGAGGATACATGTTGCCGATAGCAATTGCAACAACCAGCATGATAACACCGATAACGGTGCCTACGCCGAGGCTCAGGCCACAGCGATATACGGAGAAGCCGAAGATAACAGCCAGCACGATGAACAGCATAGAAGCGGTTGCAGCCTGCGGGCTTGCTACGAAGGTAGCGGCTACGATGTTAGCGAAAGCAGCGATAACAACCAGCAGAGTTACATATGCGAAAATGGAGAAGAGGAACTTACCGCTCTTGCCCAGAGTTGCATCGATAATCTGACCGATGGTTTTGCCGTCAAAACGGATGGAGGAGTACAGAGCACCAAAGTCATGCACGCCACCGAAGAAGATACTGCCGATTAAAATCCACAGCATTACAGGAACCCAACCGAATACAGCAGCGGTGATAGGACCGACGATAGGACCGGCGCCGGCGATGGAGGAGAAGTGATGGCCCATCAATACAGCGGGTTTGGTCGGCATATAGTCGACGTTATCGCACAATCTCTCAGCCGGAGTTTTACGGGTAGGGTCAACACCCCACTTTTTACACAGCCAGGAACCATAGGTTACGTAGGCAACAAAGAAGATAACCATTGAGCCTACAAGCAACAATAAACCACTCATAAATAACATCCTTTCTTTCCCTTTTGCATCATTGCAAAATAAATAATTTAGAAAATGATAACTACTAGTGCACTCTATATCTTATGTGCAACATAGAAATAGTATACCACATTTAGGCTTGTTGTCAACGAATTGTCACAGAATTATTTATTAACTTAAAAAAAGAAAAAAGCTGTTAAGATTTGTACAAAATGTGCAAATGCTTAACAGCCGAAAGATTTAAAGCATTTCCTCAGAGGAATAACTTGTCCAGTATGAATTGACAAACATCAAGCTTTAGCAAACTCGAAAAGCGACTTTTCCTTAGCGCCTGTTTTGTTGCAATAAAGCTTCTGCGATGTGATATCTACAATATATAAAGCCAGGTCAGACCAGCCCTTCAGGGTGAAGCAGTAGTCCTTGTGCTGCCTGAGCTTCTGCAGGTCCGCCAGCGTCTTTTCCTCAATGCCTTTTTCGCAGATGAAGACCAATGCATAGATACTGCTCATGTGCTCTGTAGTAGTTTTGAGCGCCGCCATAGCGTCTTTGGTAAACTGGAGGTAGGGGGCAGCCATGTCCGCAGTGAGCTGCTTGTCGAAGCGCGCCGCATAAAGATATTCGTTGTGCTGCACGCTGTAAGTTTTTAAAGAGGGCACAATGAAATATCCCTCATCCGCAGCGTTAAGCTCTGCCGCCAGGACGAACGCCGGAGCCTTCGGCAAAGGCTTCTTATCATAATAGTGAGCAAGACGCTGCTCTAATTGCTGTAAATATTCTTGACCGTTCATTATGGTTTACTTCCTTCATTATTAATATTGTCAGCAGTCTGCAGGATACAGGCACAAAATCCCTGCTTTGGCTGATAGCAGTAAATATTGAGCTGTTGGCCTATCTCCGGACTGTAATCGTGGATATGATGCTTAGTTCCGTTGAGAGCCACGTCAGCATAGGTTACCAGCCATTTTTTGTCACCATTGCGAAAAACCTCATAGAAAGAGCGGTTTAACATTTCTTCCACAGAAACTCCCTCAATGTGCGCCATCTCCTTATTGCAGTAACGGAAGAGAAAGTCTACACCATGGCCATTGGCATCAAAAACAAGCTCGATGATGCAATATGCCAGAGGCATTTCATCAAGCAGGGTACATTTTTCCAGAAAGCTCATGGGTGCTGCTTGCGGCTGCACGTCCGGCAGAGCATTGATGCCCATTTGCTTGCGCAGCTGGCGGTGGGCGCTGAGGTTGCGTTTGCGTCCCTGAAAGGTTTGCCCGTCAGATATGGTATAGACGCCTTCGCTGCTGATATCTACGATTCGGGCTTTGTTCACGGCAATGCCCTTGTTGATGTTAAGAAAGGCATCCTCCGGGAAGAGCGCTAGAAGTGCATATACGGGAGCGAATAGCTCAAATTCCTCGCCATCTTCCCGATGGATGATGGTTTTGCGGTCACGTCGATAGACATAGAGAATATTATCCGCACAAAGCTCTCTCTTTTTAAGCCACTTGTTCCAGTCTGTCATTTTTTCCTCCTTTTTTAGCATTTGCTGTTTTTTTGTATTAATTATAGCACAGGATGCATGATGAGACAATAAATTATCTTAAAATCAATTTATCGATGAGTTTTAAACAATTTAATCAAGCGATTATAGGTTAAATTGCTCATATAAGAAAAAACTTATTAATTCATTGACGTTTAGGCAAGATGGCTCTATAATTAAAATAGACGATTGAATATAATCTTACGCTTATCTATATGTTTTCTTCCAATAATTAATAGAATATATCTTATTGCGAGCAGGTTGTTATAACCTTTAGTTAATTGCTGTTTCGCAGAGGATGCTCTAAGATTAATTTAGAAGATTATTACCTTTTATGCATATCAGACAGGCTTCAATAAGGAGGGAATTAAGATGAAGGTCAACCGTAAGTTCCTGCGTAGCGCAGAAAAGCTAAGCTTGAGCGCTATTGCGAAAGATTCCGCCGCTCAGAAAATCGTCAGCGCTGTTACGGCCATTGGCTTTGTAATGCAGCCTGTAGCTGCTTTGGCGAGCACGATTACAAGGGCGGATGGTACTGCCGTTACATTTAATAATAATGGTGTTGCTGACATTTTTGCCAGTCAGGTAGTCAATAAAAATGTAGCAGTCAACCAGTTTAAAGAGTTCCAGCTGGACGCTAATAATATTGCGAACATGTACTTTGGCAAGAGCAAAGACAGCAATGGTGCTGCTAATCTGGTTAACTTTGTTGATTCACGCATTGATATCAATGGTACTGTCAATGCTATCCAAAACAAAAAGATTGGCGGTAACCTTTTCTTCTTCAGCTCCGACGGTATGGCTGTGGGCAAAACCGGTGTGATTAACGCCGGTGCGCTTTATGTTGCTACGCCGACCAAGACTAAATTTGATGAATATAAGCAATTCGATACTACAGATAAGTTTGATACCATAATCAAGGATGAAGGCTTTGCCCAGATTCCCATCAACGCCAGCGGCACTATCAGCGTATTAGGCAAGGTTAATGCCGTTAACGCTGTTAATCTGCGTGCTGCCAAGATTGGCGTGGGCAAAAATGTAAGTAATAGCAATATCGGTGATGTAGCTGCAGGCGCAACGGCAACGGGTGCGTCTATTAGTACAGGTGTTGTTAATTTTAAGGATATTGTCAACATTGATAAAGTTAAATCCGGTCTGTCTGGTACTGCACTTACTGCGAAAAAAACAGGCAGCGGCGATATCGTTCTCGCAGCTTCTAACAACTATAATGATAACTACAGCATGCTTGATGACTTCAGCAAGATTACCGGCGCTAAGGTGGAAGCCGAGCTTAGTGTTGCTAATGGCGCAGAAGTAAATGCTGCAGGCAATGCCAAGCTGAGCGCGAAGGCATTGAATAATGTTGTAGTTGAAGAATCCGACCAATACAAAGAAGATTATACTCCCTCCACTACTACTAATTCCCATCTTTATGGGCAGATTGTTACTACTAATGCCACCGTCAATGTTGATGGCAAGGTAGAAGCAAAGCAGGTTGATGTTACTGCCGATGCAGTGAACCGTTATGTGAGTGCGGAAAGCAGTGTGCTGAACGCCCACAACATTACTTCTAATATTGTGGGCGCACTCACAGCTAATCTTGATGCTTCCTATGCAGTGTTGAACAGCAAGGCCGAGGTCAACGTAGGCCAGAATGCTGTTATCAACGCCACTGGCACTGATACCGTCAGCGAGGGCAAGGTTGTTAAGCCAGCGCTGAATATCAAAGCGAACAGCAGCGTGGAAGCTGGCGCAGGCGCCAGCACTGCTTTGCTGAAGGTTATGAACGTAGCAGGCACCAACATCATCCCGGCAGCTGCTGTAACCTACAGTGAAACACATAATGAGGCAGCAGTAAATATTGACGGCGAATTGAAATCCAAAGGTGGCACGTCCGTTACTGCCTTGGCCGACAGCAAGGTGAACAGCGAAGCTAAAGACACCACCATGGTTTTTGCTGATAATCCCAATCCGCTCAACGTTGCATTGAATATCACTACAGGTGACAATAAGAGCAGTGTTACCATTGGCAAGACTGCGAAGATGACTGATTTGCAAAAGGACGTCAACATTGAAGCGAAATCTGTGAACAGTGTGATTACCAAGGCAGAGGTAAGCACAGGTGAAAAGGCTGTTATTGCTACCGCTATCAACGTAACCGATTACGATAGCAAGGCAAATGTCAATATCAACGGCAACGTAACCAGTAAGGATGGAAGCCTGGCGATTAATGCTGAAAATGTTTTGACGGATAATACTGTCAGTGCCAATAACGCTATGGGTTCTTCGTTCTTTATGAAGGGCCTTGTTACCAACATCAAAGGCTCCCAGTCCTTAGATTCGCTTATTGGTGAAGGTGGTGCCAAGGATAAAGTTTTGGGCGGTATCACAAACTGGCTGGCCAACGCCAAATACGCGCCACAAAAGCTGAAGGATAAGCTTAACGCGCCGTCTACTCCTTCTACGCCGACGCAGCCTAAACCGTGGGATAAGCTGGCAGATTTCATGAGCACCGGCGTCAGCGTGGGTGTTGCGGTGGAAAGCAATACTGCTGATGTGAAAATCGGTCAGGGTGTTGCGCTCACTGCTAAAAAAGATCTTGATATCACTGCAAAAAGTGTTATTGAAGATACCCAGATGCAAATTACCGGCAAGAGCAATAACTATGATAAGGATACCAGCAACAAAGCGCTTGTTAATGCGTCTGTGCTTTACAGCAAGCTGGATAATACTGCAACCGTTACTGTTGCAGGTGGCGAGGAAGCAAAGGGCTCTACTGCTACCAACGTTACGCTTACCGGTGGCAAGGTAAATATTGCTGCCAACAGCAGCTTTGAATATAATCGTATCAACCGCATGGTGCAGGAGGTTAAGGATGCCTGCGCCAAAGTTAAGGCTGCCTATAAAGGCGAAAATCATGCTGATATTGAAGCTAAGGCTGATGCCTTGAGCAAGGCAGCAGATGCTTTCTTTACATATGCCAAGGATAACTGCTTCTCTTCCACTGGCGAAGAGCAGGTAGACTTCATGGACCTGTTCGGCGGACAAAAATTCAAGGACTTTACTGACGCTTGCAGCGCTTTGACCAGTGCTTTGGGTGATGAAGCAACAGATATCGCTGTAGGTCCGATTAACGTAGTGAGCGCGGCTGCAGCCTTTGCTAATCCAAACAGCTATCTTAATTTCTCGGCAGGTAGTGCTAACGGTGGCAAGAGCGGACCTGGCGAAGGCGAAAAGGCTGCTACAATTGCACTGGCAGGCAGTGCCGTAGCTACGGATATCAGCAACAATGCGCGCGTGTTAGTTGGCAAGAACGCTAACATTATTGCAACAGACAAACTGGCAATGCATGCAGCTTCGAAGCAGTTTGATGTATCGCTGGCAGGCAAGCTTGGCTTAAACGGCGGCGCTAATAACGCAGCTGGCGGAACCTTTGCGGTTGGTTTGGCTGATGCCAACAGCCTTGTTGCTGTTGCACAGGGAGCGAAGCTGACTGCAGGCTCTATAGATATAGGCACAGAAAATAAGATTGACCATATCCAGCTGTCGATTGGCGCAGGTAAAGGCGGTAACGCCGGCGTCAGCGGTATGGTGGGATACCTTGAGGGTGCAAGCAACAGCCTTGTTTCCGTAGATGACGAAGCGGTTATCAACGCAGGCAAGGGTGCAGTCAACCTCAATGCTAAAAACGATACTAATGTTTATAGTGCAGCCGGCGCTGTGGCTATGGGCGAAACTGCCGGCATTGGTGTAGCGGCAACGATTACCAACTTTGACCGCTATACTTATGCGGCGATTGGTGATAACGGATATGCTGCTCCTCCGCAGACAACGACTGAGCAGGGAGAAAGCGGCAGTGATAGCGGCGATAAACTGGGCGAGGACGCAAATGCGGACCGCAGTCAGGAAGCGCAAAAGCTGGCGAACACTGCTGGCGAAAAACGTGCAACTCTGCAGCAGCTGGTACAGAATGCTTCCGGTTTGCGCCAGGGTACGGATGATGGCAAGACCTATACCGAGCAAGCAGATTTCTTCGGCTCCAAGACTGCTGAGGGCACAAAAGGCTCTATTGATGCAGGCTCGTTTAAGGTAAATGCTGAAACCGGCGGCAGGATTATCAACGTAGCTGTTGCCGGTGGCGTGTCTACCGCTGATGACAGTGGTGAAGCAGGTATTTTTGACAAGCTGGGTAATTTCGTAAGCAACAAGACTAATGCACTTCAAAATAAGCTCCATGCACTTGACCATAAGGTAGCAGGCAAGATCAACGGCCTGATGGACCGTCAGACCGAAGCGCAGAAGGTGCTGCCTACCGACCAGAAGCCTACCGCTACTCCGGCCGGACAGCAGTCCTCTGTAACTATTGCCGGTGCAGGCAGCGCAGCAATCAATCTGCTGGATGGCGATACCGGTGCTCTTGTGGACAATGTTAAAATCAATATTGCCAAGGATACTACTAATGATAAAACTATCACTGTAACTGCCAAAGACAGCGCTATGATGGTGGCTGCCGGTGGTGCTGCAGGCATTTCCTGGAAGAATCTGACTAAGGACAACAATGCAAACAGCACTAATGCGGCCTTTGGCGGTACTGTTGCTGTAAATGATATTGATTCGCAGACCTTGGCGGTAATCAGCAACAGCGAAATTGAAAACGCTGCTGCGATTATTAACAATGCGCAAAAATCCGGTTCGCTGGCAGCTGCAGGCCTAGGCCTGGCGCTGGCGAAAAATTCCGGTGGCAATGGTGGCACCGATATTGCTGCAACCGTCAATGCATCGGTAAATATTGCAGATAATACTGCTTATGCACTGTTGCAGAATAATAAGGTAAACACCAAAAATGTCAGCGGTGAAGATGAGCGTGCAACCTCTATTACCAATACAGCTTTTGATAACGATATTCAGATAACCGGTGGCGTGAACACCAGCATTTCTGTTGGTGGCGATAACGCCTTTGTCGGCGGTGCGACTGTGGCCTATGGTTCGCTGAAGAATGACGTGCAGGCGGCTATTTTAGGCGGCACCTATGATAAGATTACCACTGCTGATGTCAAAGCAACTACCAACATGACGCAGGTTGGCGTAGCTGCCAATGTGAGCGTTGCAGGCGGCGCCAAAACTTCCTATGCCTTCTCCGGCAATTCCGCCTACAATAAACTGGATAACTATGCCAATGCAACGGTTGAGGGCGTAACACTGACCGGCGAAAGCCTGAATGTTGCAGCTTATGATACAGCGGAATCTGCTAACACGCAGGCTGAGTATCTCAAGGATCGCGGCCTCGATGCTGATGGCTCTGTATACCTGGAGCAGGTTAAGCAAGCAGCAGATGAAAGCGGCGACAAGGATCAGCCTACTAATGTTAATACTACCCGTGGCGGCAATGTGATTGTTACCGGCGCGGTCAGCGTAGGCGTTACCACCGGTAACGACGGCGGCAGCGCAGCTGCATCTGTAACTGTCAGCGATATTGACAATGATTATAATGCTAAGATTAAGGATAGCGTGATTAAGACTACTGGCACAGGCAGCGGTGACAAATTGGTAGGCACGAACGTTAATGCGGCAAGCCACACTGTTCTAGCAGGCTTTGCAGCGGGTGTTGCAGGAACCGCAGGCAGCTTCGGCGTAGGCGGCAGTGCTAACTGGCAGTCGTTGAATAACGATATTACGGCAACTGTTGAAAACAGCAAGCTTATTACGCCTAAAACTGATGTAAAGGCTGAAAGCGGTGCTTTGGCAGTGAATGTTGCAGGGCAGATAGGCGTTACGGCCGGTTCCAAATCCAAGCTGGGTGCAGGTCTGGCTGTTGCTTACAATTCCTTGAACAATAACACCGGTGCATATGTCAAAGGCAGTGAAATCAGCGGCGTGAGCGATGATGCTAGTAGCATTCTTAATGTAGACGCAGCCAACAAGGGCAGTGTTTACAGCATCGGTGCAGCAGTTACCGCAGGTACGGCCAACGCTTTGAATGGCGTGGTTGTTGTTAACCGCGGCCGTAACGATGTAGAGGCTGCTATTGACAAATACGATGGAGAAAATGCTAAAACTGCGGATGGACGCACGAAGCTCAACAATATGAGTGAAGTGGCAGTGAAATCCTCGGACGAGAGCAACCAGTTGGCAGTAGTAGGTGCTGTAAGCGTCAGCGCAGGCAGCAATGCTAAATTTGCGGCTGGCGGCAGCGTAGCCTACAACGAAATCGGCAACATCACCGGCAGTGCTGGCGAGAAAAAGCAAATCAACAAGGCTGCTATCAATAATGCTGATATTACCACTACTGATGATGGCAAGATTAGTGTTAATGCCATTGACAGGGCAACGCTGACGACTATTTCTGTAGGTACCTCTATTACTACCGGTAATGTGGCCTTCAGTGGCGCAGGCTCTGCTGCGACGATTAAGAAGGATACCGATACAGAGCTTGTTAATACTAATATCAATAAGGATAAGAATAATGCCGCAACTGTGCAGGCTTCTGCTGACAGCCAGGGTAAGATTACAACCGTTGCCGTTGTTGCTGCAGGTGCCAAGGACGCAGCTATCGGCGCAGGCATTGCTGTTAACCAGCTCGATGCTGATACCAATACTACTGTTACCAATGGTGAATACAAGGTTAAGGGCTTCACGGCAGAAGCTAAATCTGACAGCAGCATTCTTTCTGTCGGCGTAGCTGGCGGCGTTGCCAAAACTGCAGGTATTGCCGGTAATATCGGCGTAAATCTGTTGGCGAACGATACGAAGGCTGCAATTGACGGTGCGAAGATTAATGCAGACGGCACGCTGGCTGTAATTGCCAAGAGCAAGGATACACTGCAGAATTTTGCAGGTGCCTTTGGTGTGGCTGCTGGCGGTCAGGCTGGCGTTGGTATGGGCGTAGCCTATAATGAAATCAGCGGTACTACTGAAAGCGTAGTTAAGAATGCAGAGCTGACAGCAGCAGGCAATGATGCAGGCGTGGCTGTCAACGAACGCAATAAGGATAATGATAATGTAGTCAGCAATAACACGCGCAAAGGCGTTATCATCGCGGCTGATGCGGAGCACAACCTGACGAATGTAGCAATCAGTGGCGGTGTGGCAGTAAGTGCTGACGTTGGCGTGGGCGTAGCAGGTACGGTTACTGTTAACCGCATTTTGGGTGCAACCAATGCCACGGCAACCAATAGCAGCATTAATGCTGAATTGACCGACCGCAGCAAGGCAGACGTTTATGTAGCAGCAAACGATGCTACCAAGAGCGAAAGCCATGTAGGTTCGCTGGGTGTAGGCGGTGGCGCTGACGGTGGTGCAGGTGTCGGTCTGGCATCTGATACCGGTGTTGTCAGCAGAAATGTAAAGGCAATGATTGATGGTGGCAGCACGAAGAAGCTCGTCAACGGCAATAGCATTGACGTCGCTGCTTTGAATAAGGCGAAAATGTCTACCAACTCCTACGGTATTGCCGCAGCTGGCGGCGCTTATGGCGCCGGAGCCGGAGCAGGCACTGTTTCGGTTGCTAAGCTGGACGCAGAAACTACTGCTGCAGTGAAGAATATCCAGGGCACGAATAATGGTTTGGTAATTACTGCTGACCACGTTAACGATATTACGTTGCGCAGCGCTGCTGCCGCAGCTTCCGGCGCGCTCGTGAGCGCTGCCGGTGGCGCAGGCATTGGCGTAGTGGACGATGACAGCAAGACCGTTGCTGAGCTGAGCGGCAGCAATGTAACGGCTGAAACAGGTAATATTACTGTCAACGCGGCTAACAAGACTGACGTGACAACGGCAGTCTTTGGCGTAGCTGCCAGCATGGTTGCAGGTGGCCTGAACGTTGCTGTAAATAATCTGGACAATACTGTTTCCACGTTGGTGAAGGATAACAGCAAGCTGCAAGCCAAGGGCACCTTCGCAGCGAAGGCAGATAACATTGTGAAGACAAGCTTTGTCAATGGTGCAGATGCTGTTGGCGCTGCAGGCGTTGCCGTTGGCGTAGGCGTGAACACCATTGATACAGGCGTTATCACCGAAATCAGCGGTAGCAAGATTACTGCCGGTGCTATCGACGTAGCGGCAACCGAAAAGCTGGACGTTAAGCAGGTGGTAGAAAACGCTGCTCTCGGCGGACATGGCTACAGTGCTAACGTCAGCGTAACTACGATTGGCGCAGCAGCTGCAGACCAGTACGGTGACAGCGAAACTAAGGATTCTGATAAAAAGGCAACTTTTAATACGAACGATATTCTTGATAAAGCAAATGCTGCAATTGCAGGACAGGGAACTGTCGGCACTGTTACCGATGAAAAAGGCAACAGCAGTGCTAACGCTGCAGGCATGACCTTTGATAAATATACCGGCAGCAACGGCCAGAAACTGAGTGCTGGTCCCGGTACTACTGCCGGCAAGGGCAGCAGCAAGGCTGAGGGTGTGCAGGCGAAGGTAAGCAATTCTACGCTGCAGGCAACAGGAGATACGAAGGTCAATGCTAAGCGTACTGTTGACGCCAAGCTGACCTCGGCGCAGGTGGCAGCAGGTATCGCAGGCAATGGCATTGCCGCTTCTGTTGCGGTGCTGGATGTAGAACGCAAGATCGGCGTAACCATCAACAACAATAGCAAGCTTAGCGGTAAGAATGTAACGCTTGGCAGTGTGCAGGATGGCACGTCCAAGATTGATGCTTATCAGGTAGCAGCAGGCGCTGCTTTCGCAGGCAGTGCTGCCTATGCGCAGAACAGCCTGCATGGCACTAACGCTATTACTATCAATGGCAGCACGCTTCAGGCTACAGGCGATAACCGCTCCAAAGGTACGCTGACCGTTAAGGCAGAGGATACTAGCAGTGGAGCAGTACGTACTATCGGCGCAACTGCAGGCGCTGTTGCCGGTGGTGTGCTCGTAACCAATGCTACGAATAATAGCGATAATACTGTAACTATTGGCGGCAGCAAGCTGATTGCCGGTAAAGACGTATATGAACAAATTTACGTGCCTTCCACAAAAGATACACCAGGTTATTACCAGACGAATTACGATAAGGTGATTGGCTACAACAATATCGGCAAGGTTGACGTTGCTTCTGTCAAAGCCAACAGCATTACCGCAGAAACCTACGGTGGCATGGTTGGCATTGCTGCAGCGCAGGGCATTGTTGCACTCGCTACGGATGCAGGCAGCAGCAAGGTTAATGTAACCGGTGCTTCCGGCTTCTTGGGCAACAGCGTAAGCCTGAACGCAACCAATAAGCCTGCAGTACGCGCAGAGGCACAGGCTTATTCCGGCGGCCTGCTGGCGGTAGCAGGTGTGGCAGTATCCAAGGCTAAGGCCAGCGGTACTGTTGAAGCAAAGGTTGCGGACGGCAGCAGCTTTGCAGCAGATCGCGTAGAAATTACAGCAAACGTAACCACCCAAACTGCCAAAGATAAGAATAATAACGAGTACGCTGTAGATAATGTAAGCGCCAAAACAATCGGTGCTACTGCCTCCGGTCAATACGCTGTAGGCTTCAATACTGCTTATGCAGAAAATGATATGACTGTCAGCATTGATGTGGGCAAGGAGCAGTACAATGTCAACGCATTGAAGCTCAAGGCCGATAATGCTTCGGTTATTGCGGCAGATACCCTGGGCGTAACGGTGGGCGGTTATATTGCCAGCGGCAGCAACTGGTCTGATACCAAGACGAACCTGACGACCAGTGTGAAGGCTGCAGGCGTTAAAGAGAAGGTATACAACAGCCTGGGCGCTGTAAGCATCAGCAGCTCCGGCTACAGTGCAGTGGACAATGATGCCAATGGCTATGGCGGCGGTATTGTAGGCTTCAACCCTGTAGCCGCAAGGTCGCAGAATGAGATTACTACCAATACTACTGCTGATGTGAGCGGCAAATGGCAGAATGTCGGCTCGCTGAGTGTTGCTGCCAACAATGCGGATAAGCTGGATGTTCTGGCGGACTCCCTGACAGCGGCAGTTGTCGGTGCCAGCGGCACAGAAATTAAAAACAATGTTGCGCATAATGCCAACATCAACGTAACAGGCGATATTACAACCAGCGGCAAGCAGTCCTACATTGCAAGCAACACGCTGAACCATGACGTTAAGCTGAAGGGCAGCGGTTATGGCGGCGGCAGCGTCAATGTTAATGATATGGACAACAATCTGAAATATGCTGCAGGCGTGAATATCAACAAAGCAAACTTGAGCGGTACCGG
>CAVKUS010000017.1:39398-45631 GCA_963659725.1 Bacteroides sp. CAG:545
GATTGAGGCGCTGGCTTATACCGACGGCAAGATGAATTACAGCAATACGCTTAAATCTGCCGGCGTTGTTCCTGTTACTATCGCAGCAAGCAAAAATGTTATCACCTATGACAACAGCATCAAGGTTAATGGCAGTAATCTGTCCACGGCGAAGGCTGATCAGGACATCACCCTCGCAGCAACGGATGAAACTACCGCAACCTTTGATACTACTGCAGATACCCAGGGCGGTGCTGTAGGCGCAGCTTCTGCCAAAACAGATAACACTCTGAACCGCAGCAACAAGATTACCGTTACTGATGGTAAGATACTCAGCACCAATGACGTAAATATTTACGCAGGTGCAAACCTGGACGGCATCACCTCCTCGCTGACCTACAACGTGCTGGCGGATGCATATAACAAGACGGCAATTCCTCTGACTACTGCTCCGAAAGCCAAGAACACGATGACACAGGAAAATCAGGTAAACATCAACGGTGACATCGACAGTGTACGCCACGTCAACTTCAAGGCTGGCAAGGGCATGACTACCGTATCGACCTCCGCTCGCGAATACAACATCTATAAGGGCACCAGCGGCAGCGGTTCTGTTACCTCCACCGCTCTGGGCGAAGTAACTCCGGGCGAAACAGTTGCCAACTATGTGGATATTGCCAGCGGCAAAAAGGTCCGCGCAGGCATCCATAACAACCTGGAGCTTAACATTAGCGGCAGCACTAAGGTTACTAATCCTGAGTTTGACGCAAACGGCAATGTTATTTCCGGTAAAGAAGGCAGCATAGACTTCAGCGGCATTAAGGTTACCACCGGCGCAGGCCAGGATTGGTTCAATACCAAGCAGAATGTTGTTGCAGATGTGGTTGAGCTGGAAAATGGTCTTTATGCCCGCCTGGAGGAAATCAATGATCTCTTGGGCCAATATGCTTCCAATTCTAACGAATACAGCATTTTGAACAGCGAAAGAAACCGTATCATCACCCAGATGGAAGAAAATGGCTTTGTCAAGAGCAACGTTATTTTCGACAAAATCTCTTTGCCGGCAGTTGATGTTAAAGATATTGTTGTTTCTGGCGGCAACATCAACATCGAGGCTGATAAGCTGCAGGGCAGCGGTAACCTGACGGCGCAGGGTGCCAATAACCTAACGATTAATAACAGCAGTGACCTGTACCTGAAGATTAACAACCTGGCTATCAAGGATAAGGGTGGCGTAATCCGCTACAACGATGCCGAGGTGAAGAGTGTTGACGGCTTCAAGGGTACAATGAATACTGCTGCAGGCACTGACGCTGATCCGAAGATTACTGTAAGAAGCACTGGCACATCTACAAACGGTTTGACCAAGCCTGATATCGGTATCTTTGGTACTGTGCAGAACAGCACCGGTGACGTTTTAATCAAAAACAGCAATTACAATATCAACGTAGACGGCAATGCCAATATCAGCGCCCGTAACATCGAGCTGAAGGCTGACAAGGGTTCGGTAACGCAGAACAGCAAGGGCCTGCTGCTTGTCGGCGGTGACCCGGTAACCAAGTACCAGTTCAGCGATGCTATTGCCAAAAGGATTCAAAGCTATGTTTCCCAACAGGCTATTGCTGGCAATACTACGATTGAGTGGCTGAGCAATATCAACAGCTATCAGGATTATAAAAATGCTTTGATAGCGCATAAGGACGAGCTTGGACTTACTAATGCTGAGCTTAACGAGATTAATAATTACAGCGTTAACAAATCCAGCGGTATCGTTGCAGGCAACAATGTTTATATCAGCGGCCTGAATGTTAACCTGGATGGCCTGGTACAGAGCGGCTACAAGGAATTCAAGGTTAAGCTTGATAATGCAGCCAACAACAAAATTCGCAATCTGGATAAGGTTTATGCGCGTAACCAGACTGCACTTACCGACCAATATGTTATGTCCAACGATAAGTATTGCGTAAGCACAAAGGCTGGCGCAGTTTATAACGCAGCAACCGGTGCTTATGATTATACTGTTAAGGTTTACTACAACCCCGCAACCAGGGAGCTGCTGACAGAAGCAATTGAGCCTAACGGCGGTAAAATTTATATTACCGGCGCACTGTCGAGCACTGGCAATGGCAAGCTGCTGGCGATGGACGGTACTGCCAACATTGCGATTGATACTACGAACGCAGACCGCAATTTGCGGGTAAACAAAATCACTAATAAGGACATCACCGGCCTCATCAGCATTAAGGATACGCAGAAGAAAACCTTGACTGAGTACACCACTGATGGGCAGAAGATGTCCGTTAAGACGACGAAACTTAATAATAAGGGCAACGCAATATCTAATAGCACAACGCAGGTTGATGGTTCTACTACCACTTATACACCGGCTGACGGCATGACGATTAACTGGACAGGTGGCACCTCCGGTGATAAGAAGATTGTTAAATGGCAGTATAAGAAGGACTTCGTTTTCTGGGGCCTGATCAAATACGGTACTACTAAAGACTTTGTCGAGAACGAGGAAGTTAAGAATGGTAAAACCGAGGTTTCTTCCACCAGTATCACTGGCGCTGATCCGCTGGGACAGGGTACTGTTATTAAGGTGAACAAGAACGCCAAGGAATATGGTGTAACGACTAAGGATTATAATGATCCTAATCAAACTTCTTACACTCCTGTTGTCGAAAACAAAAAGTTTTCCGGTACGGCAGGCAAAATCTTCGGCTATGGTAACTGCACCTACACCTGGACTGAAACCCAGATGCATTCCACCAGCAGCACCTATACGATTAAGGGCGATAAGCCGATTAACGTTGGCTTTATGACCGGCGGCAGCGGTGACATCAGCGTTACCAGCGCCAAGGATATGTATCTTGCAGGCAACATCAGCAATGCAACCCAGGCTGACGGCAGCGCAATCGGTAAGGTTACCTTAAACAGCATCGGCGGCGCTATCAGCTCTATTGGCAGTGCACGTGTTGACGCAGATGACCTGACTGCTAAAGCAGCAAAAGGCATCAGCATCAATCACAGTGCTTTGGGCAATCTGGCGAAGCTGAATATTGAAGCAACGACTGGCAACGTTAACATCAATTCTGACCGTGGCAAGCTGCAATTTGTCGGCGGCAATAAGGGCGCGTTGAGCGGCGACCTGGAAATTAACGCAGCAGGCGACATTACTACGGCTAATGGCACTGTTTTGAACGGCAACCGTATTGATTTAACCAGCCTTGCTGCAATTAACGCAGCGATTGCTCCCGGTCAGGCACTGACCAGCAGCGATACCATGTCTGCAAGCGTAAATGCTAATGCATATGGCAATATTACACTTACCAACAGCAACGGCGATATGCGTATTGGTCATATTGCCAGCCAAACCGGTGATGTAAGCCTCACAACTAGCGGCAGCTTTATCGACGCAGTAGGCGACAGCACCTTGTCCGACAGCGAAAGCAAGCTGCAGAAGTGGCAGGAGCTGGGACTGATTAACAGCAATGACAAGGCAGAAGAAAGTGCGGCATCTGCTGCGGCAGCTAAGAGCGAGCGCGTGCAGGCACTGGAAAACAGAGCAAAGCAGCTGGCTATGGCAGACAAGAAATATACTGCAGAAGCGCAGAATGCGGCTTTGAAAGAATATAAGGCATTGGCGGAAGCTTACAAAGCTGACGGTGAAGCAGCCTTCGAAGGCAAAAACTACAGCCAGGACGTTAAGGACTGGGCTAAGATGTACGCTGAGGTTGATAACAGCACTGCCTATGGCTGGAGCCAAAATGAGCTGCTGTACGCTATTCAGGATAGCGTGCTCAATGCAGCCCCCGGTCAGGTACTGACGGTAGATAAGGCCAACGTTCAGGGCAAGAACATCAGCCTGAGCGCAGGCAAGAATATCGGCATTGACGGCGAAGCAACCAATATTGCCTACAGCGAGATGGGCAAGCTGGATAATCTTAAGCTTTTGGCACAGGCTAAGGCCGGTGACCTTACCTGGAATGATGACGACAGCAGAATTGAGGTTCGTCAGCAGCGTCAGATTACGGTACAGCTGGCAGATGGTGGCAAGCTGAATTTGCAGGCCAACACCAGCGGTGCTGCCAATACTGGTAATGTTTATCTGGCAGGCGTTAAGGAGACGATGCTGGATATTTCCGGTACGATTAACACGACGCAGGACGTTAAGTTGCTCAGTGATAAGGGCATTCGCATGAATGACGGCAGCATTGTTGCTGATAACCTTATTATCCAAGGTGGTAAGGGCGATGTAGGCAGCAAGGATTCCTTCATCAAGACTAATATCAGCGGCAATCTGGAAGCTAATACCGATACAAGCCACGGCGTATACCTGCATCAGACGGCTATAGGAGGCAATCCGGCGCATGTACTGACACTTCAGGACGCAGCAACAGGTACGCTGGTGCTCAAGGCCGATAATGGTATGCAGATGACTACGGAAGCAGGTAAGAATACCGGCTATCTGAACGCCAACAGCATTGATTTGCAGGCAGCAAACGGCGATATCGGCAAAGCTGATGACGGTATCCGTATTCTGGAAAACGGCGCTGTGATTAACGCTAAGGCAGAAAACGGTTCCGTTTACCTGCAGGGCGCAGGCGAGAAGGATGCAGGCCTGGTAGTTGATAGCATTACTGCTATAGGAAATGCTAAGCTCAACCTGGACGGTGACGTTAACTTCGGTAATGGCGTAAGTAACGGCAGCATTAGCGCAGATGGCGATGTAACTGTTAACGGTAACAATGTTAATTTGAACGCGGGTATTGTTAAAGCAGGTGGCGCAAGCAATATCAACGCAGGTATTGATGTGAACGTAACAACTGGCAGCATTACTGCTGATGGTGAAAGCAACATTACTGCAGGCAATGACGTTAACCTGAACGCAGGTACTGTTACTGCAAGCGGTGCAAGTAATATCAACGCAGGTAATGATGTGAACGTAACAACTGGTAGCATTACTGCTGATGGTGAAAGCAACATTACTGCAAGCAATGACGTTAACCTGAACGCAGGTACTGTTACTGCAAGCGGTGCAAGTAATATCAACGCAGGTAATGATGTGAACGTAACAACTGGTAGCATTACTGCTGATGGTGAAAGCAACATTACTGCAAGCAATGACGTTAACCTGAACGCAGGTACTGTTACTGCAAGCGGTGCAAGTAATATCAACGCAGGTATTGATGTGAACGTAACAACTGGTAGCATTACTGCTGGCGGCGCAGGCAACATTACTGCAGACAACAATGTAAACCTTAACAGCAGCACGCTGGTATTTGGCGCTGATAGCGTAATTACTTCTACTAATGCCAATATTGCTCTTGGTAGCAGTGGCATTACGGTTAATGGTGCAAATAACAACCTGAAGTTGGATGCCGCTGGCACCGTGATGCAGGATGCAGCAGCTACAGGTATTACTGTAGATAATCTGACTGTTGAATCCGGCAAGATGCAGCAACTGCTCAGCCAGCAGAACAATGTGAAGAATCTGAGCATTATAGGTAAGGATGCAGGCAGCATCCTGGTAGTAGATGGCGTAACCAGGTTTAACGGTACGATGGATAATCTGCTGGTTACTGTTGCTGATTCTAATATCAAGGGTGATGTGCTGATTGAGAACTACCAGGCAAATACCGGCAAGATAACCATTAACTCAGCCATCAATACTTCTAAGTACAATGATGCGCATAACGGTAATATTACTGTTAAGGCAGATGGCGATATTACCACGGCTAGTGGCGCTGATTTGAATGCATCTGATAATATAAGCATTAATTCTAAGAAGGGTTCTGTTGTAACCATCGGTAATGTAACTGCCAAAAATGCAGTAGATATCAATGCAGCGTATGATATTACAGCAGATGGAAATATCACCTCTAGTAATAGTGATATTACTTTGGCTGCAGGCGGCAGCATTACAACTAATAGCATAGTAAATGCGCTTAACAACGTAATTGCAAATGCTAACGGCAATATCAGCACCAACAGCGACGTTACTGCACAAACCGGCAAGGCAGTTCTCAACTCTAAGAGTGGCAGTGTAATAATGATGAACGTAGCTGGCAACAGCGCAGTAGATATTGATGCAGCGCAAGATATTACGGCAGACGGAAAACTCATCTCTAACAATGGTGAAATTACTCTGGATGCAGGCGGCAGCATTACAACTAATAGCGTAGTAAATGCGTTGAACAACGTAATTGCAAATGCTAACGGCAATATCAGCACCAACAGCGACGTTACTG
>CAVKUS010000018.1:0-43925 GCA_963659725.1 Bacteroides sp. CAG:545
AAAGTTTACGTTGTAGGCGTGGCGGCTTTGGCTTACAAACATATTATACGAGGAGGAGTAAACTGATTAAACAAAGAGTCAGCTTTAAAGAACGGTCAGCAGCCCGATGAAGGTTATCCAAAGCACGTTCGTCATCAATGTCAGATTTAAGAAAAAATGTCAGCAGAAGTCCTAATACTGCTACTAAATTTAATAATGTGCTGCTCATGCTTAAATATATGTTGCCGGATTTGATAAATAGTGCCATAAGGACAAAGCTGGCTCCGAAAAAAATATTGGCATAACCATATTTTTGCTTGAGTGTTAATCTAAAATTCTTCATTTTCAAACGCCTCCTATGTGATATATTTCTAACTTATGCTGAAATAATATCACATAATTTGCTCGTAGTCAAGAAAAATGTGAGAAATATATCACGTGTGGATGCTCAAAGTAACATGCACGATTTTCATATATTATCTAGAACATTTTCAATATATCAGTTTGCTTGAAAGAAGGTGCTAAGATGAGTATGGAAAAGAAAAAAGTTAGTCTGGAAGAATACCTTGATAATGTATTAGCTGAAATCAGCTTAAAAAATTTAACGGCAGCAGAAGCGGACGATTATTCTGAGGATATAATAGATCAAATAGAGTATGAATATAATCTTTTTGGTGAAGAGGGTGAGCCGAAGATTGTAGAAAAATACATGATAGAGAAGATAAGTAATGTCTTTGATGTCCTTTTGGCTAGAGGGTTAGACGTTAATTCGGATAGTGATAAGAATGCTTTAAGCAGTTGTATTTGGATTGAAAACGAGGACATTGCAGTAATGCTTGCCAAAAAATTTTTGGAGCATGGAGCGAATCCTAATCTGAAGCTTACCTGCGAAGGTGGGGAATCGTTGTATGAATATATGAATTTCAGTATAGGCTATGATATGTTTGATGATGATGTCTTCATGAAGATTTGGCTGCTGCTGATTGCTTATGGCGGTTGTTATGAAAATGGCGAAACGTGTTTGGAGATGCTCAATGGATATTCTGCTGAAATCTTTAAAAATATTTATGATTTTGGTCTGCGAAGAGAACGTGATGCTAATGGTTCGCGGGTAATGTATTTTTACAACATCAGCACGAATGAAGATGTAGCTTTATATTAAACACTGTTTTCTGATAAGGTTAAGATTATACTGTCCTAGTAAGTGCAGAAACTTTTTAAATCATAAAGTTTCTGCACTTGAGTGCAAAAAATCTTAAAAAAATAAAGTTTTTGCACTTCAAAGCATGAAGTGCATCATAAGGCATAAAGAAAACCCCTCTGCAGGCCAAGCCTTCGGAGGGGGAGAATACTACTTAAATTTCTAAGCTTATTTTTTTACTTTACCTTTGCCAAAAACACTGATCCATTGAGCAATGATACGCTCGCGATTCAGCAAAATATATTTTCTGATCTGGCGTAGCTCATTATCCGGAATTTTTCCGTTATTATTGGCTAATTCTGCTCCTTCACTGGTAATCCAAAACTTGGTGGCATTAGGTGTTTGCGTACCTTTAGCAACATGAACATGTATTGGCTCCATGTTTTCATTAGCCCAAAAATAAAACACATACCCTAAGAAACCTGCTAATATTTTAGGCAATTTGCTTACTCTCCTTTGCCATTTCCCACATAAGTAAAAGATTATCCGCTGCGAAGCTTTCAATCCAATAAAGCTCGTCCTCACTAAAGCCAAAAGCCTTGACAAACTTTTTGTCAGGCATAATGATTTCAGCAAAATCAAAACCATTATTATCGTTGGGGCGCTCAAATCTTACGCAAATATATTCCTTGTATTCTTCATCTATAACGTCGCTGGTAGTGACTGTAATGCCGTTGAACATGCAGTAGTAATGCTTGTTGGTACACATAGGCGCACAACTCCTTTCAATGAGCTTATTTAATTATATTATAGCGTAGCAGGTGTGAATAGTAAATAGAAGAAATCTCCCCCCACATCACCTCCACACTTAATTCACAATAGTTTTATATTTTCTTTTAGTAACCTATGCTATAATATGCTTAGAAAGTGTAAATGAGGTGATTATCATGCGTAAAGTTACAGCCTTACTATTAGCTGCCTTAGTGCTTGTAGGTACCAACACAGCTCTTGCTGATAAAACCATAACCTTAGACAAGGATACCAAGCTGGTGCCGCAGGGCTGGACGGTAGCGGACGATATCAAGTTCAAGAAGAATACTGTTGTAAAGCTCAATGATGATGGTCAGGTAATCGAGGGCGTGCTGGCGAGTGCCACCTATCTGCGTCCTGCAGGATGGAAGAGCCTGGCGAGCAATTATTATTATGTGGAGCGGAGTGCGCCGTTCTTCCCGCCGCGCTTCTTCTACCATCCGTATCGCCCGGGGCTGGTGATTCCTGCCGACGGTCATGTGCGCTACATGGGCAACAAGTCCGTGACCTTTGCTAAGGACGGCACTGTGCTCAGCGGTGTGATTGATAATGACGTTATCCTGCAGCTGAGCGATAACGGCTACGGCTTTGTGCGCTTTAAAAATGATAATCTGCTGACCTTTGATACAAGTGGCAGGGTTATAAGCGGTACACTGGCGGAGGCAACGAAGCTGCGTCCGCTTGGCTGGCAGCACAACCTGGAGGATGAAAGCGCCGGTTTTGTTGAATTCAAGAGCGGCACAGGCATCACTTTTGATGCGAGTGGCCTTGTAACCAATGGTTCGCTGAATAAGAAAACCCTGTGGCATAATGCCGACGGCAGCATGAAGGAACTGGAGGCCAAAGCGCCGGTTGCCTTCACTGCGGACGGAGCAGAGCAGGGATAACAAAAATATATAATACCGTACAGGCTTCTGCAGCGATGACGCTGAGGTTTGCACGGTATTTTTTTACAGGTGAGTATGCCTAAGAAAAAAATAGATTTTTTGACATCAGCGTTTGTAACAGGCACGAAGTGTAGCAGTAAAAGCAATACTGTACAATTATGGAGTAATGAGGTATACTATATGTAGTGTGAAAGCAACATTATTATGAATTGAAAAAATTTTCTTCAAGGAGGAAACAGCATGGAAGAAACAAGACCCTTTGTAAGCTGGGACTTAGTCCACGATTTTATGGTAGACGTATTTGTTAAATACGGCGTTCCCGAAGAGGATGCCCGCATTTGTACAGACGTTCTGCTGGAAAGCGACAGACGCGGTATTGAAAGCCACGGCTGCAACCGCTTCAAGCCTATTTACCTGGATCGTATTAAAAACGGCACTTTGCTGCCGAAAACCGAAATTGAAATTGTCAAGGATACTCCTTGTACTGTAGTTATGGATGCTCACAACGGCATGGGCATGGTTGCTTCCCATAAGATGATGGAAATGCTGATTGAAAAGGCTTCCAAGTACGGTATGGCAGGCGGCACCATTTTTAATTCTACTCACTACGGCATTGCTGGCTACTGGACCACTATGGCTGAAAAAGCTGGCATGATCGGTATTTCCGGTACCAACGCAAGACCTTCCGTTGCTCCTACCTTCGGTGTTGAGCCGATGATGGGCACCAACCCGCTGACTTTTACTATGCCTACCGATGAGGAGTTCCCGTTCAACTTTGACTGCGCAACCAGCATTATTCAAAACGGTAAGATTGAGTTCTATGCTAGACAGGGCAAGGATACTCCGGCTGGTCTGGTAGTTGCTAAGGACGGCGGCACCATGACCGAATCCGCTACCATCCTGAAGGAAATGCGTGCAGGCAATGTTGCGCTGCTGCCGTTGGGCGGTCTGGGCGAAGAAACCGGCGGCTACAAGGGCTACGGCTTCACTACTATCGTAGAGATTCTGTCCTCCGCACTGGCAGGCGGTCCTTTCATGAAGGCACTGTCCGGCAAGGATGAAAACGGCAACAACACTATGTATCACTTAGGCCACTTCTTCTTTGTTATCAACCCGGCGTTCTTCATGGGTGTTGACACCTTCAAGAAAACTGCCGGCGATATCTGCCGTGGTTTGCGCAATTCCACCAAGGCTCCCGGGCAGGAACGTATTTACACTGCCGGCGAGAAGGAATACATGGCTTGGCTGGACAGAAAAGACAAGGGTGTACCGGTTGGCGAATCCATTCAGAAGGAATTCATTCAGCTTAGAGATGAGCTGGGCCTGACTCAGTACAAATTCCCGTTTGAAAAATAATAAGCTATAACAAAAGCCTGGGCGTTTGCTCAGGCTTTTTACGTTTGGGGAGATGTAGTTGTTAAAGAGGAATAAGCATATTATTATTTTATTGACAAAGCCGTACGGCTTGATTTATACTTTTAAGTAAGAAAATAGCCGTACGGCTTGTTTTAAGTGCTAATAATAAAGCGAGTATTGCTTTGGAGGGTTTATGAAAATATTAGACGTTATTTCTTTAGGCAGCGCTATAAAAGAGCGTCGTAAAGAGCTTAACTATACTCAAAAATTTTTATCAGAGGTTACCGGACTAAGCAGCAGCTTTATCTCTGATTTGGAGCATGGTAAGGAAACTACGGAAATCGGCAAGGTTCTTTTTTTAATCAATACTTTAGGCTTGAACTTTATTCTTGAAAAGAGAGGATAAGTATATGGTTGATTTGATAGTAGAGATAGAAATTTCCGGTCAGAATTGTATTGTTGGCAAGATAACCGGAAACGATTATAATGATGCACGTTTCAGCTATGCTGTTGATTATTTGCAAAGAGAAGCAAGCAGACCGATTTCCTTAAGCTTGCCTTTACAGTCGGAAGTGTTTAGTGTTCATGCAACGAGAAACTTTTTTGAGGGTTTACTCCCCGAAGGATTTATTCGCAAATGTGTTGCTAAAGAAGTTCATGCTGATACAAATGATTATTTGAATATTTTAGCTGTACTTGGCAATGAATGTTTGGGAGCGATTCGGATTGTTGCTAATGAAGCAGCTACCACTGTAACTTCATATAAGTTACTGCAGGATGCGGAAATAAAGGCTTTGGCGCAAGAGGGAGCAACGGAATCTGTTCAGCTTATTACAAAATCCCATCTGTCTTTAACCGGAGCTTCTGGAAAAGTTGGTTTATATTATGAACCTGAAAGTAAAAAATGGTTTTTTCCGGAAGGGAATGCACCAAGCACCCATATAGTAAAGCAGAGCCATATAAGATTAAAAAAGATTGTTGCTAATGAGCAGCTGTGTATGTTGGCAGCTAAAAATTTAGGTATAGAAATACCGGACAGCTTTATTGTTAATGTTGGCAGTGATAATAAGGAAGATATTTTATTCGCAACCAGACGTTATGACAGAAAATTTGATGAGGATTCGGCTGTTTCAAATGGGCTAAGAGTACCTTATAGGCTTCATCAGGAAGATTTTGCACAAGCATTAGGTATTGCTGCCGGTGATAAGTATGAGAAAAATGGAGCTGCTTATTTGAAGCGGTCTATGAATCTTTTGCGTTCTTTTTCGTCAGATCCTATTACAGACCAATTGAAGCTGTGGGATATTTGTATTTTTGATTATTTAGTGGGAAATACCGACAATCATATAAAAAACTTATCGTTACTTTATAGCAAGGATTTAAAATCTATCCGTCTTGCACCTGCTTATGATATTGTCAGTACTATGGTTTATGATAGCAGTACCGAAGATATGGCTATGAGTATCGGCGGAATCTATAACATTAACTATATTGACAGAAATGCATTCGAGCGAGAAGCTTTTAATGTCGGCTTAGGCAAGAATATGGCTCTTAAGCGCTTTGATAAAATGGTGGCAGGATTTTGTGACGCAATAGATAAAGCAAGCCTTACTTTGATGTCACAGGGTTTTGAATATGTCGATGTCATAAAACAGGAAATCCTGCAAAAGGGTGGCATTAAAGGGTGTATATAGTCTGACCGGAACAGCTATAACAAAAGCCTGGGCGTTTGCTCAGGCTTTTTGCGTTGGGGGAGATGTTGTCATTACAGCACAAAAAAGCCGTACGGCTATATTTTTGTTATCACAGTAAATTTATAGTCGTACGGCTTGATTTTTAGTCTTTATTCTTGATGAAGATGAAGATCAGTCCGCTGATACCCATCAGCAGCGGGTAGAAGCAGTAGGGTATGATGGCGAAGGGATTCAGTCCTGTGAGGCTTGCCGCAGCCAGAAGCTGTGCGCCGTAGGGGATAAGTCCCTGGCCCATGGAGCTGAACATATCCAGCAGAGAGGCGCTGCGGCGAGGCGTTACGTCGAATTCTTCGCTGATATCCTTGGCAATCGGACCTGCCATAACAATCGCAACAGTGTTGTTCGCGGTGCAGATATCAACAAGCAGTGCGAGAGCAGCAATACCCAGCTCACCGCCTTTAGTGCTGCTGATGCGGCTCTTAATGAAGTTCAGCACGAAATCGATACCGCCGTATTCCTTAATCAGTGTGATGATGCAGGCCACGATGATAGAGATAACGGTGATGTCATACATAGACATAATGCCGTTGCCGACATGGGTAAACATTTTGGTCGCAGTAAACATACCGGTTCCGAGGCCTACGAGCATACTGAGCACAGTGCCGATAATAAGAATAACGAAAACGTTGACACCGCTTACGGCACCGATTAAAACGAACAGATAGGGGAGGACCTTGATCAGACTGTAGTCGAGGTTGCCGTTGACCTGATATTCGTTGGTGTTGCCCAGGAAGTAGAACAGGCCGAGGGTGATGATTGCTGCCGGCAGAACGATTTTGAAGTTCTCGCGGAACTTGTCGCGCATATCGCAGCCCTGAGTTTTAACAGCAGCAATAGTGGTATCGGAAATAATAGAAAGGTTGTCACCGAACATTGCACCGCAAACAACGGCACCGGCGCAGATAGCCATAGGGAAGCCGGTTTTGTCGCTGATGCCTGCAGCAATCGGAGCAAGCGCGGTAATTGTGCCTACGGAAGTACCCATAGAAATAGAAATAAAGCAGCCAATGGCGAAGAGGCCTGCTACCGCCATGTTGCCCGGCAGAATGGAAAGGCCGAGGTTGACGGTGCTTTCTACACCGCCGGCAGCACGGACAGCGCCGGAAAAGGCACCTGCGGCAAGGAAGATGAGGCACATGGTGAGAATGTTTTCGTCACCTACGCCGGTAGAAGCAAGACGCAGTTTCTGTACAAAGCTGAGCTTTTTGTTTTGCAGGAAGGCTATAACTAAAGCAATTAAAAAGCCTACAATCGCAGGCATGCTGTAAAAATCCCCGGTAATCAGGCCTGAGCCTATAAAAAACAGCAGAAAGACTGCGATAGGCAGCAGTGCGATGGCACGCCCCTTGGAATGGTTGTTGGTCATAAACAGAATCTCCTTTTATATAATTTTCAGCTTTTTCTATTATATCAATTAAATTTTTAGTATGCAAGGAAGATTGATGAAGGATTGCTAAAAGAATAACAAAAAACCTCAGCTGCATTGCTGCAACTGAGGTAAACTGGCAGGGCGATGCTTATAAATCCTTCATTTTGAATTCTTCGTAGCCTTCATACATATAGCTTGCATCAATACCCTTCATATAAACCTCGCGGTCATCAATATGCTCGGTCAGGGCATTTTTTAAGAGAAACTTGATTTCCAGGTCTTTAATCGGACTGCGTTCCATAGCGGAAAGATAATCTTCTTTATTAACCTTGCTCCAATCAACAACCAGCTGCAGTTCTTTTTTCAAAATAAGATCAAGCCAGATGCGCGTACTGCGACCGTTGCCCTCACGGAAAGGGTGGGCGACATTCATTTCAACATACTTTTCGATAATTTCGTCAAAAGTGCTTTGCGGCATACGCTCAATCTGCTTCAGCGCATCAAGCAGATACATGGCCGGGACAAAGCGGAAGCCACCCTTGGCAATGTTTACGGAACGGACCTTGCCTGCAAAATCGTAAATATCCATAAAAAGCTGCTTATGAATCGCCTGCAGTGTCTTGAAGGTGCCTGCCTCCAGCTTGTCCAACATACCGCATTCGAAAAGCTCTAACGCACGCTTTTTGCTTAAGCGCTCCTCCTGAGTTGCCAGCTCGGCGGAGCTGGTGATGCCTAATTTGTTTTCCAAAGTCATAGTGTAGATACCTCGTTGGTTATAGTGGTGTATTTATTATATCATAAATCAGTTTCCAGAAAAACAAAAAGCTCCGAACTCCTAAAAGTTCGAAGCTATAAGTTCTTGGCTCCCCGAGTAGGACTCGAACCTACGACGCCCTGATTAACAGTCAGGTGTTCTACCGGCTGAACTATCGGGGAATTAAGGTTGGTAAGTCAACCAACGAAGATTATTATACTCGCATGGCAATTATTTGTCAACAGTTTTTTAGAAAAATTTATAAGTATTTCGGGAAGGCGATAAATGTGCGGGATTTAGAAGGGAACAGTAGATTTAACCGGCATTGTCTTTGCTGAAAAAAAGATAAATTTTAGAATAAATAATAGGTGCAGTTTTAAAAATTATGTTATAATAGCTTTAACGAGATAAAAGCATACATGTAAAATATGCTCACGTATGTATTGTAAAATCAACTGCTTCATCAACAGGAGGTAAATGCCATGATATGCGATGATTACACTTTGTTAAAAAATGTTGGCTACGATATCAATAACAGCGACGATTTATTTAAGCTGATTTGCGATAACTCGCGAAACTCAGCCAAGTATTTTGATATTTTAAGCCTGTGCTATAGCGTGGTTGATGATTCGGAAATTAATAAAATCTGGATACCGGCAGAAACTGATGAAGACGGAAATGATTTAATTTATACGGGTGCCTTTGGCATTATGTACGAAAGCCCTCATTACAGCAGCTTTAAAATGAGAAATTGGTTGCGTTATGATGCAAACGGCTTTGGCGTTTTAAAAATCTCTGCTACCGGCGGCAATCCTTTAGATTTGTACGTTGGTATAGTAAACGCGCCCTTTGTTAATTATTTGCCTGAGGGTGGTGAAATAAAATGTCAGCTATATGCACTGCCTTTGAAAGTACGCTTTTATGCGAATGCTGATGCTGCAATGAACGATGGTAAGTTTTTTACCGATGAAATTGATGAGCTGGATGCTTGTGATGCATACGATAACGTACTTTATTTTGGTGCTCCCTGTAAGGATGGCGTGTATGATGAAGATTATATCGACGGTTCGGCGGTTATTTCTGGAAAGGTTATCGGCAAGGAATTGTGTACCAATCAGCTGACGGGACTGAACTATGTTCATCTGGAGGTAGAGGCTAAGGGAATGCATATTGACCTGCTTGTTGCACCGGAGGAGCTTTCTATGCCTTTGGAGGAAATCAACTATATCAAGGGTGCTGTTCTGTTATATGCTAATGTTGAGCAGAAAAAATACTCTACTGAGGGATATAATAAAAAAATTTCTTTAGATAAACCTGTTTCTGAGGAGTATTTTAATCAGGAAATTGCTCCTGTGCTTATGAATCTGCGTGATTTAGCATACGAGCATTTAATTGTTGAGCTGGGTGAACATTTTACCAATGGCTTGGACTATATCCAAACAGCCAGAAACAGCGATGAAAAATTTGATGAGCATACATACGAGGTTGAAGTGTGCTTTGATTCCCATTTACCGACACATAAAATGTATGCTTTAAGAGATTCTTCGCCCAATAAAATGCAGACATTGCAGTTCTTTAAACAGTTGTGCGTAGAAGATAAGCTGCCTGATTTATCAGACTGGACGGATATTACTGATGATGTATTCAGGCCTAAGGATGAAAAATATTATAGCAGATTTTCTATATTCTTTAACATAAAAAATGCATTTTATAATGGTAAGCTGCCTGATGATTATAAGCTGCCGAGGTATGGCGCTAAGCCGATGTTTGCAGACGGAGCACAGGATGGTACAGCGATTTATCATCTTAAACTGGAGGAGGCAGACGAAAACGAGCGCCTGCTTGAAGCCTTTAAGCTGATGAGTAATGCCGATTTTCCTGCGGCGGAAGCGTTGCTGGAGTCAATTTTGCAAAATAAGTATGCTATTAAGCTGGCAGACGATATTCATACGGTGCTTTTGGAAAATCAAGAGGTATTGGATGCCGGAAATATTTATCGCTTTGCTGTAAATAATCTGCTTGCATCCAAGAACAAAGAGCTTGTGAAGGCTGATATGGTAATATTGGAGCTGTTCCCCTGTGATGAGCCTGTCCGTGGAGCTGTGCGCCTGCTGGGACAGTGCGAAGAATTTACTTTATTTGCTATTTTTGTAATGCGTAAATGGGATGACGGTAACGAAGAAATATTTGCTTTAGCCCAAAAGGTAAGCGATTGGGGACGCATTCACGCAATTGAATATTTAGAGGCTGATACAGAGGAAAAGAAGGAATGGCTTCTACACGAAGGTCTGAAAAATATTTTTATGCCTGCCTACAGTGCGTTGACGGTTTTCAAGAAGGCTGAGGCTGCTAAGGTTTTTGCTATGGAAGAGCTGTCATATGAAATATATCATGCGTTGGCAATGCTTATAGACGGACTGTTGGATGAAGGACCTGTTCCGGGTATTTCGCAGATTGAAAACAGGATGCTGATTTTGCAGCAGTTCTTAGACCATTCGACTAAGCAAGAGCTTACTGTTAATGATTTAGAGTTTGTGCTGCTTATTGCTCAGTGGTGTGATAATTTGCCGACGGAGGAAGCCAAAAGTATTAAGAAAAAGGCTGAAGCTATCTTGTTTGATTCCAAGAATACCGGTGTAGTACAGGAGGCAATAAAGAACGCTGATGGACTAATGCTTGCCAAAAAGTTGGGACTGCCGTTTAAAAATCAGCTGCTTGAATGTATTGAACAGAACTTTGAAGAAAACTGCTGTAAATGCTTCTGGCTGATGGAGGATCCTGATTATGTAGAAAAGGTTGTTGAGGTTTTCTGTAACAAGCTGCCATTTGACATAATTACCGCCGGTGCAGCTGTAGGCTGTGACTTCGGGGATGAAAACTTTAAGTATTACGCTATGCTGGAAAGTATTTTAACAGAATTTGGCAGAGTACCTGTCAGAAGAGAACCGGAATTAGCAGCTGCTGCTGTGCAATGTCCTTCTGCCCGTGTCAGAAGACAGGGTGTTGCAGTATTAGAGGTGTGGGTTAAAAATGCAGGTGCTCCGCTGAAGGAGCTGTTGCCACAAGTACATAAGCTGTTGACGGATATTGTTGCGGACGAAGTATGTAATGATATTACAGAAAGCATAAATGAGCTTATAGCAGGCAAGACAGCTTTTGGCGACAGTGACTGCTGACACCACCCTTCACCTTTACTTAATGCAGAAATTGCCGGCAGCAGGAAAAGCTAAAATCTTTAGATAAATAGTAGGCGCTTTTAAGGTTTTATGCTATAATATCCTTAATGATATAAACTACATGTGTAAAGGAGTGTTCCCCATGGAAGAAGCTGTATTATACGCTGTGGAAAACAATATTGCGACGATTACTATGAACCGTCCTAAGAGCCTGAACTCGATGAATGACGCGCTGATTGACGGCCTGCATGCTGCCATTACCAAGGCTGCTGCCGACGCTGAGGTGCGTGCTATCGTACTTACCGGCAACGGCAAGGCGTTTTGTGCCGGCGGTGATCTGAGCTATCTGAACGGCTTGGAGGGCGTTGCTGCCAAGAAGGATTTTATCGCTAAGGTGGGCGACGTTGCCAAACGCCTGACTACCATTCCTAAACCTGTTATTGCTTATATCAACGGCGTTACTGCCGGTGCAGGCGTTAACCTGATGCTGGCCTGCGACCTGGTGTATGCATCTGCCAAGGCACGCTTTGGCGAGAGCTTTGCCAAGGTTGGCCTGATTCCCGACTGTGGCGGCTTGTACTTCCTGCCGAAGGCTATCGGTGTGCTGAAGGCTAAAGAGCTGATGTTTACCGGTGATTTAATTGACGCTGCAACTGCCAAGGAGCTTGGCATGCTGAACGATGTTTATGAAGACGAAGAGCTGAAGGATAAGGTTTACGCTATGGCTGCACGCCTGGCAGCAAGCGCTCCGCTGTCTATCAGCCTGACGAAAAAATATCTCAACGACCATGACCTGACTCTGGACGAGGTGCTGGCAATCGAAGAAACTACCCAGGCGCTGCTGATGGGTACCGATGACTGCAAGGAAGGCATTGCTGCTTTCTATGAAAAACGCGCACCGCAATTTACCGGTAAATAAGAAAAAAATTAGCAGAAAAAAGTAAATGTTTACGGAACTGTCACATAATTTATACTGATGGTTCCGTTTTCTTTTTGACGTAGGAATACAAGATGTTGTATAATAAATCTATTGATAAATTTTTCTCGGAGGAAAGTATGCTCGATTTCAGTACAATGATTTATCGCATTCCTGCGCTGCTGTTTGCGATTACGATACACGAATATGCCCATGCGCAATGTGCGGACAGCATGGGTGACCCGACTGCGCGTTATATGGGACGCATGACCTTCAACCCGATGGCGCATCTGGATCCGTTGGGTGCAATTCTGCTGGTGGTAGCCGGTTTCGGCTGGGCTAAGCCTGTAGAAATTAACCCCAGCAATTTCCGCAACCGCCGCGAAGGTATTCTGAAGGTTTCCTTTGCCGGCCCCGCAGCCAATCTGTTTTTGTGCTTTCTCGCAGCATTCTTCATGACGTTTTTAAATCGCTTCGGTCTTTTGAGTGATGGCGTTTACCGCTTTTTGCTGTGGATGCAGTTATATAATGTATGGTTTGCTTTCTTCAACCTGATTCCGGTTCCGCCGCTGGACGGCTCCAAGATTCTTTCAGAGCTTCTGCCGCCGTCTATGGCCTGGAAGTTTGACAATCTGGTGGGACGCTACGGCTTTTATATTCTGATTGCTTTGGTGTTCACCGGTATTACAGGTGCGATTATCAGACCGCTTGCCGCAGGCTACATGCTGTTGGTAAACGGTATCTTGGGTTTAGTGTTCTAGGCCATGGCTGATTTATCGTTGAAGCTGACCGCGTTCGAGGGCCCGCTGGATTTGCTCCTGCACCTTATCGAGCGTGATAAAGTAGATATTTATGATATTCCCATCGCTGCGGTTACGGAGCAATATATAAGCTATCTGCGCAGCATGAGTGAATTTGATATGGAGGTTGCCAGTGATTTTCTGGTGATGGCCGCAACGCTGCTGCAGATTAAATCGCGCATGCTGCTGCCTAAGCAGTCCGTTGAGGGCGAGGAGGAGGAAGCAGACCCGCGCCAGCAGCTGGTGGAGATGCTGGTGGAATACCGCCGCATTAAGCGTGCCGCTGCTGCCTTGGCTGATATGAAGCAGAGCGCTGACCTGTACTGGCAGCGTGAGCCGATGTTCGGCAATCTGGTGGAGCGCACTGTTGCTCCCTGTACGGTGCAGCAGTTATTGAAGGCATTGGCAGGCATGACAACTGCGCCCGATGGCAAGCCGGCAGCCTTTATTGAGCCGCAGGCCTACAGTGTGCAGGATAAAATGGCAGATATTCTGCAAAGACTGCAGCGTCAGCCGCAGGGCTTTATGCTGAATGAGATTTTTACCGCAGGCAGCCCTGCCGAGAAGGTGGCCTGCTTTTTGGGTGTACTGGAGCTGCTGAAGCTGGGGTTGATTACTATCAGCCAGGCACAGCGCTTTGCACCGATTTATATCTTCGGCAAGCAGGGACAGGAGGAAGCAAACGATGTATATTGATAAAATGACAGGAGCACTGGAAGCGGTGCTGTTTGCTGCAGGTGAGCCTGTTTCTGTGGCGGAGCTTGCGGACCTTCTGCAGCTGGATAAGCCGCAGGTGTGGGAGCTTGTTTCGGAGCTGAAGCATTCCTACGAGGCGGAAAGCAGGGGATTGATGCTGCGTGAAACAGCAGGCTGCTTTCAGCTGGTGACCAAGCCTGTTTACTACAATGTACTGCTGGGCTTGGGACGCAAAAAGGAAGTAAAGCTGACGAATGCGTCCTTGGAAACCTTGGCGATTGTCGCTTTTAAACAGCCGGTGACGCGCGCAGAGATGGAAGCCATCCGCGGTGTGAAGGTTGACGGCGTACTCAATACACTGCTGGACCTTGCCCTGGTAGTGGAGGCAGGACGCAAGAAGGCCTTGGGCAACCCTATTTTATATGCTACGACAGATAAATTCCTGACGGTGTTCGGTTTGAACTCATTGGAGGAGCTGCCGCCGCTGGAAACGAAGCCCGAGGATGAGGCAGAGGCTACGCAGCAGGTGCTGCAGCTTGATAATACATTAGAAGCAAAGGAAAACTGAGATAGATGGAAGAACGTTTACAAAAAATCCTGGCGGCAGCAGGCGTTGCCTCCCGCCGCGAAGCAGAAAAAATTATTACGGCAGGTCGCGTCCGCGTGAACGGTAAGGTTGTTACCGAGCTGGGCTGCAAGTTTGATGCCGACAAGGTACGCATCAGCGTTGACGGCAAGCCTATTTCCCAGGAAGCCAAGGCTTATTACATGTTCTATAAGCCGAGGGGAGTGGTCACCACGATGTCCGACCCGCAGAACCGCCGCAGCATTGCCGATTTCGTGCAGAACCTGCCGGAAAGAGTTTTCCCGGTAGGCCGCTTGGACTTCAACACCGAAGGACTGCTGCTGCTGACGAATGACGGCGCTTTGGCACAGGCGCTGATGCATCCGAGCCATGAGGTTAACAAAACCTACCTCGTTAAGGTTCCTGGTATTGTGCCGCAGGAAAAGCTGGACCAGCTGCGCTTGGGCGTAAAGCTGGAGGACGGCCCTACCGCTCCGGCGATTGTCAACCTGCGTGATTATGATCATGAGCGTGGCTTTACGCTTTTTGATATCACTATCCATGAAGGACGTAACCGCCAGATTCGCCGCATGTGCGACGCTATCGGCTTCCCGGTGCGCGACTTGAAGCGCATCAAGCTGGGACCGCTGCAGCTGAGCAATCTGGGACGCGGCAAGTTCCGCAGCCTGAGTGAGCAGGAATTATCCCAGCTCAGAAAGGCGGCTAAGCTATGACGCGAGTTGCGATTGTAGGCGGCGGCGCGGCAGGCCTCTTGGCAGGCATTGCTGCAGCTTGGGGCGGAGCGCAGGTAACGATTTATGAGAAAATGCGTGTGCCGGGCAAGAAAATGCTCATTACCGGCAAAGGACGCTGCAACATTACCAACGCTTGCGAAATCCCCGATTTCATAAAAAATCTGCCCGGAAACGGAAGATTTTTAAATAGTGCTTTACATAGGTTCACAAATGATGATATAGTATTGCTGTTGGAGAGTAACGGACTGCCGACGAAGGTTGAACGCGGCGGACGTATTTTTCCGGTAAGCGACAAGGCGAAGGATGTAGTTGATACGCTGGTGAGGATTTATACCGAGGCCGGCGGCAAGTTGCAGACCGACACCAAGGTTATTGATATCATGGTCAAGGAAGGCCATGTGTACGGCGTGCGCACGGTAAACGGCGTGTATGAGGCAGACAGAGTTATTCTGGCTGCGGGCGGTGCGTCCTATCCGGGCACAGGCAGCGACGGCGGCGGCGCTAAGCTGGCGCAGAAGCTGGGGCACACGATTGTACCGCTGAAGCCTTCTCTGATACCGCTGGAAAGCGATTATCCTTATGTTGATGACCTGCAGGGCTTATCTTTGCGCAATGTGCAGGCAACGCTTTTTGCCGACGGCGTAAAGCTGGGCAGTGAATTCGGCGAGATGCTGTTTACGCATTTCGGCGTTTCCGGTCCGATAGTGCTTTCGCTGAGCAATCTTGCCGCAGACGCTTTAGCTGCTGGCGAGGATGTGGAGCTGGAGGTTGACCTGAAGCCTGCGCTGAGCGAAGAAAAGCTGGATGCGCGTATCCAACGTGACTTTGTGCAGTACAGCCGCAAGCAGGTGCTCAACGGCATGAAGGATTTACTGCCGCAGCGACTGATTCCCGTAGTTCTGGATATGTCCTACGTTGATGAAAACAAATTCATCAACCAGGTTTCGCGCGAGGAGCGTCACAGACTGCTGCAGACGCTGAAGCATTTTGTGATCACCATTTCCGCAACACGCCCGATTGCCGAGGCTATTGTTACCGCAGGCGGCGTAAGCGTGAAGGAGATTGACCCCAAGACCATGGAATCCAAGCGCATCAAGGGCCTGTACTTTGCAGGCGAGGTTATGGATGTCGATGGTTATACCGGCGGCTATAATCTGCAGGCAGCGTTCAGCAGCGGTCATGCTGCGGGCGAAGCGGCGGCTGCGGAAGAATAATTCATAAATTTGACTTAATTAAGGCTATCCATATACATGTAAAACATGGTATTATATAGATAGCTAATACATTATAAAGTGTGGTTATGTAGAATGAAGAAAATTGTTGTGGCAATTGATGGTCCCGCAGGTGCAGGCAAAAGCACGATTGCGAAGCTGGCTGCCGAAAAATTGGGCTATGCCTATATTGATACCGGCGCCATGTACAGAAGCGTAGCCTGGAAGTTTTTGCAGACAGGCAAAGCTTTTGACGAGGACTTTATCAGCGGCTTATCCAAGACTATGCTGATTGACTTCAAACCGGAGGCAAAAATCAACCGTGTTTTCGTAGACGGAACCGAGGTTACCGATGCTATCCGTACTCCCGAAGTGACGGCGATTGTATCGCGTGTTGCTGCTATCGGAGCAGTGCGTGAGGCGATGGTAGACCAGCAGCGCCGTATGGGCGAGGCAGGCGGTGTCCTGATGGACGGCCGTGATATCGGTACGGTGGTATTCCCGAATGCACAGCTGAAAATTTTCCTTACTGCTTCGGTTGAAGAAAGAGCGCGCCGCCGCTATGCGGAAATGGTAGCGAAAGGTCAGCAGGTTGATCTGCAGCAGCTGCAGGCGGATATTGCCGAGCGCGACAAGCAGGACAGCGAGCGTGCTATCAGTCCGCTGCGTCAGGCAGAGGATGCCTTGCTTCTGGATACGTCCGATATGGGCATCAGCGAGGTTACCGAGAAAATTTTACAGCTGGTGCAGGAGCGCGCACAATGATTTATACCTTAGTAAAGAATCTCTTTAAAATTCTTTTTACCATCTTCCTGCGACTGAGGGTAGAAGGAACCGAAAATATTCCCAAGGATGGTCCGCTGGTTATAGCGAGCAACCATCTGAGTTTGCTTGATCCGCCTGTACTTGGTACGGCAGCAACCCGTAAGGTCCACTTTATGGCCAAGGAGGAGCTGTTTGTGCCGGTTTTGGGCACTATCTATAAAATTCTGGGTGCTTTCCCGGTGCGCCGTGGCGGTGCGGACCGTGCTGCAATCAAGCATGGTATCGATATCCTGGAAAGCGGTCAGGTGCTGGCGATTTTCCCTGAGGGAACACGCAGCAAGACCGGCGAGCTTGGCAAGGCTCAGCCCGGAGCGCTGATGATGGCGAGCAAGGTGAAGGCAACTATCGTGCCGGCCTGCATCATCGGTACCGATTACAAGCGTCACGGCCGCATCTGGCCGAAGGTTACGGTGCGCTTTGGCAAACCGATGCCTTTTCCTGAGGACGCTGTGGTCAACAAAGAATTTTTGCATGCAATGACTGAAGAGCTTATGCAGCACATTGCAAAGCTGCAGGCAGGTGAAGATGCATAATGGAAATTAAGGTAGCAGAGCACTGTGGCTTTTGTTATGGTGTGAAGCGCGCGGTGGCGTTGGCCCAAAAGGCTGCGACCGACCGTGTGCAGGGTGCAACGCTGGGACCGTTGATACACAATCCCCAGCTGATTGCCGAGCTTGCATCTAAGGGCATTGCCTGTAAGGACAGCCTGGAGCAGTTTGCTCCCGGTGAAACGGTTATCTTCCGTTCACACGGCGAGGGGCCTGAAACCTACGCGCAGGCAGAAAAACAAGGGCTGACAATTCTGGACGCAACCTGTCCGAATGTACGCCTGGCACAGCAAAAGGCTGCTCAGGCAGCAGCTGATGGCTATTTTCCTGTAATAGTCGGAGAAAAAAATCATCCGGAAGTAAAAAGTATTTTAAAATGGGCAGGAAAAAACGCTATCTGTGTAGAATGTATAAAAGATATCTCTTATGTACCGCGCCAGGAGCGTTATGGAGTAATCATCCAGACGACTTTTGAGCTGCAGAAATTTAATGATATATTGCAGGCACTGCAGGAGCAGCGCCCGGGAGAATACCGTGTGGAGCGCACAATCTGTCTGGCGACAGCGCAAAGACAGCAGGCCGCTGTAAAGCTGGCTGCGGAGTCGGATGCCGTTATCGTCATCGGCGGACGCAACAGCGCCAACACAAGGCATCTTTTCGAGCTGGTGCAAAAGCATTGCAGGCAAGCATATCATATAGAAACTGCAAGCGAACTGAGCAGCGATATGCTAAGGGGTTGCAATAAAATAGGAATCACGGCAGGAGCATCGACTCCGGACCGTTTAATTAAGGAGGCTATTTTAGTAATGGAAAACATGGATTTTGAAAGCATGCTCAACGAAAGTATGGAGGTAGAGGTATATCCTGGCAAAGTTGTCAACGGTACCGTTATTCAATTGGATAAAGACGGCGTTTATGTATCTTTTGGATATAGACATGATGGTCTGATTCCTTATTCCGAATGGTCCCAGACCGAATCTGCTGAAGAACTGCAAAACTCCATCAAAGTTGGCGACGAAGTAGAAGCTAAGGTTGTTCCTGGCAGCACCAAGAGCGATTTCGTTCGTCTGTCCAAAATCAAAGCAGAGCGCGACGCAGCATGGAAAAATGTTGCTGAGCTGCCCGAAGGCGAAAAACGCCCGGCAACCGTTAAAGTTCTGCGCATCATCAAAAACAAAGCCAAAAACATCGTTGGTCTGGGTGTTGCAGTTGAAGGTGTTGAAGGCTTCATGCCCGCATCTCATGTTGAACTGCGCCGCGTAGAAGACTTCACCGGTTATGTCGGCAAAGAGCTGGAAGCTGAAATCATCGAAGTTGACCTGGAGAAAAAACGCATCGTTGTTTCCCGCCGCGACCTGCTGAGAGCTGAAGCTGACGCTAAACGCAAAGCTTACAAGGAAGCTAAAGAAGCTCGCATTGCTGCTGCTAAAGAAGCACGCGCTGCTGCTGAAGAAGCTGCTTACAACTCTGTTGAAGAAGGCAAAGTATACACCGGTAAGGTTGTAAAAGTTGCTGAATTCGGTCTGTTCGTTGAAATCGGCGAAGGCCTGGTTGGTCTGGTTCACAACACCGAGCTGTCTTGGGACCGTAGCGTAAAAGCTGCTGACGTTGCTAAAGAAGGCGACGAAGTAACCGTTCTGGTTAAGAGCATCGACCGCGAAAACAAACGCGTTGCTCTGAGCATCAAAGCTACTCTGGAAGATCCCTGGAAGGTTGAAGCTTCTCAATTCCACATCGGCGACATTCTGGATGTAGAAGTTGTTCGTCTGCTGGCTTTCGGCGCTATCGTTAAACTGAGCGACAAAGTTGAAGGTCTGGTTCACATCTCTGAAATCGCTCCTGAGCGCATCGAAGCTCCGAGCGACGTTCTGGAAGTTGGCCAAGTTGTTAAAGCTGAAATCATCAAAATGGATCTGGACAGCAAAAAAATCGGCCTGAGCATTTCCAAAGTTAAACGCGACGCTGAAAAGAACGAATTCCGTTCCTACATGGGCAGCAAAAAATCTCACCTGAGCCAAAACCTGTCCGAGCAGCTGGAAAGCCTCGAAAAATAATTGGAGAAGGATATGCAACGTGCAAAGCGTAAGCTAGAACATATTCAATATGCACTGGAGCTGGGCGACGGCCCGGCGGCAACGCACCTTGCTGATCTCCGCTTCTTACACAACTGTCTGCCGGAGATTAATCCGGCAGACTTTGTTTTATCTGTAGAAATTTTAGGCAAACGTCTGCGTTTGCCTTTTTTCATTGATGCTATTACCGGCAGTACAGATGCGGTGACGGAGATTAACAGAAAGCTGGCGCAGGTGGCGACAAGAACCGGTATCGGTATGGCTGTAGGCTCGCAGTTCGGCGCTGTGCGTGACGGCAGCGGTATCGCCAGCTATACTGTGGTGCGCGAGGAGCTTGCCGAAGGTCTTGTTATCGGCAACATCAGCGCACTGGCTACGCCCGCGCAAGCGCAGGCTGCCGTTGACATGCTGCAGGCTGACGCGCTGGAGGTGCACCTAAACGCTGCGCAGGAGCTGTGGATGGCCGAGGGCGACAAGGATACCTGCGGACTTTTGGCGAACCTTGTGCAGATTCGTGATGCTATGAGCGTGCCTGTTGTCGTTAAGGAAACAGGCTGCGGTATCGCGGCAGAGCAGTACGAGCTTTTGCTGGAGCAGGGCTTTACAGCCTTTGACTGTGCCGGCGCAGGGGGGACGAACTTCCCTGCGATTGAGGCGAAACGTCAGGGCGTGGAGCTGACGGAGGAGTTTGCTGCCTGGGGCGTGCCTACCTGTTGGAGTTTACTGGACGCGCAGCAGACTTTGCCGCAGAACGCTCTGCTTTTGGCGAGCGGCGGCATTCGCAGTGCAGGTGACGCAGCGCGTGCCTTTGCTTTGGGTGCGGACGCTGTGGGGATTACTGCCCCGCTTCTGCGTCTGGTTATGGAGCAGGGTGTTGACGCTGCCGCAGACTATGTGGAAGCACTGGCGCACGGACTGCAGAAGTATATGCTGCTTTTGGGCTGCCTGACGCCGAAGGAGCTGCGTAACGTTCCGCTGATTGTGACGGGAGAAACGCGTGACTTTGTGGCCAGCCGTGGCTACGAGCTGGCGAATATGTGCAGATGGCGCAGAGGGTAGAAAAGTAAAAAAAATTATATGAAAACGACTTAAAGTAAGAGTACAACTTTGTGTTGTGCTCTTCTTTTTTATGCAGAACAATAAAAAAGACTTGTTTTTAGGCGGTGATAGACATATAATATAAATATATTGAAAAAGGAAGCAATACTGTTGTAACGTATGCTAATACTGTTCTTTATTAGTTAGGAGAAACTTTACGTAGTATTCTGAGGACAACGATTGGCTTACAAAGCATAAAGGAGACTTTTTAAAAATGTCAAAAATATTTTTTCGGTGGCAGAATTTCTCTGTAAAATTTTTGAATGCAGTGCTGCAGAGCAGTAAAACTCCTGCAAAGCATCATCCGCCAGTAGAGTACGACGAAGCATCTTTTATTGCGCCTTATTTGGGCAATTTGTGTAAAATTCCCGATGAACATTTTGTGAGCAACTATCGCGAAGAAATCGAAGAGTTTTTTTTGAGCGAACCAGAGCATTTGGAAAATGTGACAAAAACGTTAGAACGTCAAAATTATGCAGGCATCCGCAGCAAGGACGAAGACGCTTTGCGCAAGCTGAAACAGTGCAAACTTTCTCAGGCAGTTATTATGTCGTATCTTGATGAGATGATACGCACAGGCTCGGAAGGAGAATTTCAGTTAAAAACTTATTTTTATAAGCCGCGTACCATTCTGCTTGGCGATTCGCATATTCAGAATGTAAAGCTGTATTCTTACCAGCAGGAAGCCACCATTGCGATGCAGGAATATTTTCTTAAACAAAACGGTCGTAGCGGCATTCTTGTGATGCCAACAGGCAGCGGCAAGACAATGACGAGTATTTATTTTCTTCTGCATGAGCTTTCTTCGCGTGGCTATGAAGTTATTTGGCTGGCGCACCGCCATATGCTCGTCGAACAGGCAGCGAATGTTTTTTATAGACTTGCACCGCTCGTAAAAGATGTGGCAGGTGATGAAATTAAAAGTCTGACAGTGACTTGCGTTTCGGGCGCACATGCCAGCGCACACGCTTTATCTAAAAAAGATGATATCGTCGTTGGCAGCGTGCAGAGTCTAGTGCGTAATCTTGGCTATCTTACAGCTCCGCTCAAAAAGAAAGTTATTATCGTTGTGGACGAAGCGCACCATGCGCTTGCACCTTCGTATAGAAAAATTATTAACGCTGTGCGCCAAAAATGTCCCGAGGCGAAATTGCTTGGCCTTACGGCAACGCCAATACGTTACACTGATATGGGCACCGTTTCGCTGCTGAAACTGTTTGAGCAAAAAATTTTCTATGCCATTCCTTTGAGCAGGCTGATTGCTGATGGCACGCTGGCTACGCCGATAAACTTAAAACGTGAAACGAATGTTGAAATTGAAACTTATATTGATAAAGATGAGCTAAAAAAAGTTCTAGCGAAAGGTGATTTGACGGAACAAGCAGTCAACAAGATTGCAAAGATTAACGAACGTAATGAAGTTATTATTAAGGAATATCTTGATAATAAAGAGAAATACGGCAAAACGATAATTTTCGCCTTGAACATTATCCACTGTGATGTTTTGGCAGATATGTTCGTCAAAAATCGTGTAAAATGTGACCGCGTTTATTCTGGCATGGATGACAGTGTGAAGGACGCAATAATTGAACGCTTCCGCGATAACAACCATAAGGATAAAGATGGCAATGACGACCATATCGACGTATTAATTAACGTCAACATTCTTAGCGAGGGCAGCGATATTCCTGATATTCATACAGTTTTTCTGACACGTCCGACGAACAGTGACGTTTTATTAATGCAGATGATTGGGCGCGGCATGCGTGGCGAGCAATGCGGTGGCACAAAAGAAGTGTACATCGTTGACTTCTGTGATAAGTGGGCAAGCTTTACACGTTGGCTCAATCCATCGTTCCTGCTGGAAGGCGAAGAAGGCGGAACGCCGGGAGGCACGAAGAAAGAGCCGAAGAAAAAAAGCAAAGTGGAAGAAATTCCTGTGTCCAGCATTATCGACGCGATGCGTGCTATTTCTTACGGCGATTTGGGCTTCAAGGTGCACGCTGCTGTGCTGCCTGTGGGTTGGTACAATGTTTATGATAAAAATGACATGCCTGAGAAAGTGCTTGTATTCGCCAACCAGCAGGAAGGTTATGCAGCAATGAAGGCAGATACGCAGGCGCTTGTTGCAGCGGAAGAGCAGAACGGCAAACTGCTTTTGCAAAAATATTTCGATGGCTTCGGTGTGATGCCTACGCCGCAGGAATTGGAAGACATTGCAGAACTGACGGCGACGGAGAAAGCTTTTCCAGAGTTTCAATCGTTCGACGAGCGTGACGACATCGACCCGTCAAAATTGGCGATGAAGTATCGCGAAGAAACGTCTTTGGCCAACATCTTCAAAATTCAGCAGGATATTCATGCAATTTATAATGCGCATAAGACGATCATTGACAGCTTGTATGGCAATGTGGAATCCTATCAGCGACGTATTTTTGACTTCCTTCTGTATCCCACCGGCGTTACGCCGATGGGCTCTAGTATTGAAGAAGCAGAAACAGAGTTTGGCTTGCTTAGCGCAGAGCCTTTCGCTGAACCGCTGGAAATTTTGCTTGATGAAGTTTTGGCAGAGCAAAAAGACAACTTGGGCGACGACTTCAAGCGCCCGACGATTGGCTGGACTAAGAAGGCTTATAAAACGTATTTTGCACAATATGTTTATCTTGGCGATAATATCAAAATGAATTGCGGCCTTAATTCTGCCAGCGTGCCGCGTGAAGTACTGAAGTACCTTATTTATCACGAGTGCCTGCATCAGCTGATTCATTCTCACGGACCAAAATTCCGCGAATTGGAACGTAGGTTCCCTAATTTCAACGAACTGGATAATTACTTGGATTATCAGTTCCCAGCATTCGTTAAAGAAGAAAGCAGATAATTTGGGAGAGATATAAAGATGGCAAAAGTAGTTTTTTGTAATATAGCATGGATGAAACTTTATAGTGGCATTACTGACAACGATCAGCCGAAGAATGGCGGTGCGTTTGTCAAAGAAAATAACGATGCTTGTGAAAGTTTCAATTTCTATCCGTATAACCATTTCTGCCTTGGGTATGTGCGTGCACCAGGGGAGAGGTTGAATCTGGCGCGTGTAGAGGATGTGCCAGATGATGTAGATAAAATTGATGACGTTACAGTTATCTGGGTAGCGACTAATGATACAGGACGGCATATCGTTGGCTGGTACGAACACGCCGAGATGTATCGTTACTATCAGTATTTTGAAGATAGCATTGTAGAAAATCATCCATATTGGCAATATAATTTTAAAACCAGAGAAGAAAATGCGCATATTATTCCCGAAGAGCTGCGTAATTTCAGGGTTCTTTCGGCATCAAAAGCTGGTGCAGGCTTGGGCATGGGACAATCGAACCTTTGGTATGCAGACTCTGCAATCACGAAAGAAAAATTTGTGCCGAAGGTTTTGGAGTATCTGGAGAAAATACGTCCGCAGACAATACAACAATATTGGCGTAAAGAATTTGTTGAAAAAATCGCTGATATTCAAGGAAAAAATGTAGAAGAATTAAATGAATTGGCAGCTAACGAAACGAATCCAGGTAAATTATTTGCTATTGATAATTTGATAATTTCCATGAATCCGCCTGATATGTTTAAAGCAAGATTTCAGCGTGCTGCTGATTTGGAGTTCTACCTTTTGTATGATGAAGCGACAGAAGAATATCAGCGTGCTTTAGCTTGTGTAACAGACGAAGATAAAGATAGCGACACATATCTTGCATGTTTGTTTAATCTGCAACGTTTACTGGAATTTACTGGCAAATATTTCTTGGGTTGGGAAATGGCTCAAAGATGCCTTGCAGAGTCAAAGACTATTGAAGATAAATTTATCGCGATTGAATCAATGCTTATCATGGCAAGCCGTGAAGGAAATACTGAACTGGTAGAAAAAGCTCTTGGCTACTATGCTGATTTAAAAACAGATTACGCCAAAGATACCGTCCAAGATTATAAAAATTGGCTCAAAGAGCAGAAGAAAAATACGAAATAAAACTTTTAGTAAATATTTTGGCCAATAAAAAACACACAGCGCAAACTTCACAGTTTGTTCGTTGTGTGTTTTGGTTTTATATGATAAAATATTGTCTAAGACAACCGAGCTAGAGGGTGGGGCATTGCCGAAATTCTTCGGAATGGAGGTGATGTCTATGGTATATTTCAGTTTTCAGGATTTAATGTCCTTTGGAATTTTTATCGTAGCATTGCTGACGTTCATTTTTCAGAACCGAAAGTAAAAGCATACGGACATAGAAAAACCGCCCCTAAACTTTGACGAGGAAAGGGCGGCTTTTCCGTAACCTAAATCGGCAACCCACCTGGTTGGGCGGTTGTCTTATCATCTATAATATAACATAAAGCCATGCTTTGTGCAAGTTTCGCTTTGTGAACTTTTGCAGGCTGTCGCTAATAGGCGCAGTATTTATGTAAACAGGGAGAGCTATGCCTCTTTTTTTTATATAACAATATTAGCTTGGGGACCACATCCGTGCGTCCCCTTTTTGCATTCTTCAAGCTAATATGATATAATAATTCGACGACTAATCTTTTCACGGTTTATTATCTGCATTTTTTTAAGGAGTTGTAATGGTAGGACTTATTAGTGGTGTACGCAAGAACAGTTTGGCAGCGGACGCAGGCATCAAGGCCGGCGAAAAGCTGTGCAGCGTGGACGGCGTACAGGTAAAGGATATAATTGAATTGAGCTTCTATACCTCCGATTACGAGGTTGATCTGGAGATAGAGGCTGCCGACGGAACACGCCGTCAGGTACATATAGAAAAATATCCGGATGAGGATCTTGGCCTGGAGTTTGATTCCGCAGTTTTTGACAGAGTTGCGACCTGCTACAATAACTGTGTTTTCTGCTTTGTGGACCAGATGATTCCCGGTATGCGTCCGGGTCTGTATGTGCGTGATGACGATTATCGTCTGTCCTTTTTATATGGCAATTTCATTACACTCACCAACATGAAGGATGAAGATTTTGAACGTATTATCCGCACGCATCTGACGCCGCTGTATGTTTCGGTACACGCTACCGACCCGCAGGTGCGCTGCCAGATGATGCACAACCGTTTCGCCGGTCAGCTGATGGAGCGCTTGCAGCTTTTGTTCGATGCGGGCATTCAGGTGCATACGCAGATTGTGTGCTGCCCCGGTTATAACGATGGAGAGATTCTTGCCAAAAGCTTCCACGATTTGTACGCGCAGTATCCCAATGTGCTGACGATGGCGGTTGTTCCCGTAGGCACCACTAAGCACCGCGAGCACCTGACGCAGCTTGCCACCTTTACGAAGGAGCAGGCCGCAGAGGTTGTGGAGCAGGTGACCGCATGGCAGGAGCGCTGCCGTAAGGAAACAGGCAAAACGTTTATCTACTTGGGCGATGAGTTTTACCTGCTGGCGGAAAAGCCTTTTCCTCCTACCGAATGGTACGACGGCTTCCCGCAGCTGGAAAACGGCATCGGCCTTACTGCCAACTTTATGCTGGAGTGGGACGAGGCGTTGGCGCAGATGCAGAGCTTTCATCCTGCAGAGCCTGCGGTGATTCCCGTGGGTGAGGGCGCTTACCGTGTTCTGGAGCCTTTGATGGCGAAGCTGAACAGCCAGTTCGGTTCGGAGCACCGTTTTGTGCCTGTGCCTAACAGCTTTTTCGGCGGTAAGGTGAATGTTACCGGTCTTTTGACGGGCACGGATATCTTAGCGAACGTACAGGAAAAGAAGATTATTCTGCCGGATGTGGTCTTGAATAACGATAGGCTGTTTTTGGATGATATGTCGCTGGCGCAGTTCAAGGAGCGTTACCCCGGCAAGGTGGAAATTGCCAAGGGTGCGAAGGAATTGCTGCATTTATTATTGGAAAGATAGGTGAAGCGTATGCTGCAGGTTTATACAGGTACAGGCAAGGGCAAGACTACTGCCGCTTTGGGCGTGGCATTGCGTGCCTCCGGTTATGGTATGAAGTCGCTGATGCTTTCGTTTTTGAAGGATGATCCTGAGTACGGCGAGGCGCGGGCTGCGAAGAATCTGCCCTGGTTTACGCTGCGGCAGGTGGGACGCGACGCCTTTGTTAATTTCCATAATCCCGATCCTGTGGATTTGATGATGTGCCGTGACGGCTGGGAAGAGGCGAAAGAGGCTATCAGCTCGCACGCTGCGGACATTATTATTCTTGATGAGCTGAATATTGTGCTTGCTACCCAAATGCTGCCGACGCAGGAGGTTGTTGATTTCCTGCGTGAGCATAAAAATAACGTTGAGGTTATTACTACTGGTAGAGGTGCACCGGAAGAGCTTATTAAAATTGCCGACCTTGTTACGGATATGAGCGAGGTTAAGCATTACTTTCATAAGGGAGTTAGTTCACGTAACGGAATAGATCATTAGAGGCAACCCTTCCGTCTACTCGCTAATGCTCGTAGCCACCTCCCCTTTCAGGGGAGATATAGTAGTGTTTCGAGATTTTAACTTTGGCTATTACTACGAACTTTTATATGCTCCCTGAAAGGGAGCTGGCAAAATCACGCTAGTGATTTTGACTGAGGGTTGTGTTTGCATCGCAATTCACATATCCCGCCGCAATGAAAAATTTTCCCCTGAAGAACTTGATGCGTTATAAAGTTCATTAGAAGTTTTGTGAAGTTCTTCACGGACGGTAATTTCGTGTGGAACCATTACGAAACGTGCGGCGCCGATCTTGTTCGAGAGTAACCTTTAGGCCGGAGTTGCCTTGTTTCTATGGTTCCAGACACTCATTCCCTAAAATTTTTATATTGCTCTGCGATATGTGAATTGCTCGTTTGAGTGTTTAAGCTTATAATGGGGCTTTCCCCATAAATATACAAAAAATTTTACATTTCTATGATAGACACATTCTAAAAAATTTATTATGATGAAGGAGATTTGATTATGGCTAAACCGATAGTTGCTATAGTTGGACGTCCTAACGTAGGCAAATCTACTCTTTTTAATATTTTTGCCAACAGCAGGATTTCCATTGTTGAGGATACACCGGGCGTTACGCGCGACCGTCTGTATGCTACCGCCGAATGGCTGGACCACGAGTTTATGATGGTTGATACAGGTGGTATCGAGATCATGAACGCTGATGCTATTGCTGTTTCTATCCGTCAGCAGGCGCAGATTGCGATTAAAGAGGCAGACGTTATTCTGTTCGTCTGCGATGCGCGCGCAGGCATTACTACCGAGGATGCTGACGTTGCCCGTCTGCTGCGTCAGTCCAAGAAGCCGATTGTTCTGGCTGTCAATAAGGCGGATTCTCCGAAGCAGGAGATGAATACCTTTGAATTCTATAATCTGGGCATTGGTGACCCGATTGCTGTTTCCGCGTCTAACCATTTGGGCTTGGGCGATTTGCTGGATGCCGTTGTTGCCAAGTTCCCGTCCGACAAGATGGCAGGCGACCTGGAGGAGGAGGACGAAATCAAGGTTGCTCTGATTGGCCGTCCTAACGTGGGCAAGTCCTCTATTTTCAACGCACTGGTAGGCGAGGAACGTTCTATCGTAAGTGATGTTGCAGGCACTACCCGTGATGCGATTGATACTCCGGTAGTACGCAACGGCCAGAAGTACCTGTTCATTGATACCGCAGGCATGCGCCGCAAGGCTAAGGTTGACGAACCGATTGAAAAATACAGCGTTATGCGTTCTCTGCGTGCGGTTGACCGCAGTGACGTTGTGCTGATGGTTTTTGATGCTGTCGAGGGTGTTACCGAGCAGGATAAACGTATCGTCGGCTATGCTCATGAGGCAGGCAAGGCTGTTATTCTGGTTGTCAACAAGTGGGATTTGTACGAGAAGGACAATTCCTCCACTCTGCGTTACACCGAAACTCTGCGCAAGGAGCTTGTTTTCCTGCAATATGCGCCGGTAGTTTTCGTTTCTGCCGTTACCAAGCAGCGTATTCACCGACTGCCGGAGGTTATCTCCTATGTTGCCGAGCAGAACGCTATGCGTATCGCTACCAGTATTCTCAACCAGGTTATCGAGGACGCTGTGGCTATCAATCCGCCGCCGACCGAAAAGGGCAAGCGTCTTAAGATTCTTTATGTTACACAGGTCAAAATCAAACCGCCAACCTTTGTTATCTTTGTCAACGAACCGGAAATCATGCATTTCTCCTATCAGCGTTATCTGGAGAACAAACTGCGTGAGGCCTTTGGCTTTGAAGGCACACCTATTCAGATGATTATCCGTGGTAAGAACGAGGATGAATAAATAAAAGTCAGGTGATTTGTTATGTTCAATGAGGTGGGTATATTACATTTTTTGCTGGGCTTTGTGCTCGGTCATGTCTGCGGCTCTGTTCCCAGCGGCTTATGGCTGGTGCAGGCCTTTCACGGTATTGATATCCGCAATTACGGCAGCAAAAATATCGGCACAACGAACGTTTTCCGTACCGTTGGTCCCAAGACTGCGGTGCTGGTGCTGATTGCCGATGCCTTCAAGGGTATTCTCGCGGTTGGTATTATGAGTTATTTTTTCCACAATCCGCTGCTGGATGTGGTTACGGCTTTGGGTGCGCTTTTGGGCCACAATTATTCGCTCTTTCTGGGCTTTAAGGGTGGCAAGGGCGTTGCAACCGCACTGGGCCTGTTGATTTTTATGATGCCTAAGGTTGCGGCAGCAAGCTTCGGTATCTGGCTGGTGTGCGTTCTTTTGACGCGCTATGTATCGCTTGGCTCCATTATGGCTGCTGTCTTTACGCCGCCGCTGGCGTGGTATCTGGGTTATCCCTCTGCCTATGTGATTTTTTCCGTGGTTGCTGCTTTCTTTGTAGTTTTGCGCCACAAGGAAAATATCCATCGCCTGCTCACAGGCACCGAAAGCAAAATCAAACCGGGCAATGCCAAGGATCTGCAGAAATAAAATATCGCTTCTACGCTGATGTAGGCCAACGCTTACATCAGCTTTTTTCATATATTAAAGCAGGATTTTTGTTCTGCCTAAAGAATATAATAATATTACAGGTAATTTAGATAGCTTGCAGTAAGCTGAATACTGCAGGAGGGAGGAACGAAATTGCGATTAGCAAAGCTTTTATATACAGCTGCCGTTGTTTGCGGACTGCTGCTGCCTTTAGGTGCTTCGGCCGCAGGCATTACCAATTATCCGCCGCTGGTGAACCCGTCGCACTGGACGGAGCAGAACAAGAGCGGTGATACGGTTATTCTGGATGCGAAGGGTGTGGCAGCCTTCAACGCCAAGGTGCGCGCTGCTTCCCGCAGTATGCCTGACCTGGCAAATTATCCTGCGACGATGAGCGGTGATGCGCTCAAAACGAGGATTATGGATTATTCCATCCTTGACGATGACCTGTATCTGCATGGCAACAAGGTGAGCGAAAACTATAAGAACATCCTGCGCAAGCAGAGCAACGTCAGCGCTATTCCCAAAAGCGTGGGCGTGCAATATGCGGTGACGGTGCGCCGTACTGCGGTGCGCGCGCTGCCTACGGGCGAGGGCCTGTATTATTACGCGGGCGACAAGGATTTTGACGCGCTGCAGGAAACTATGCTGGACCCGGGCGAGCCTGTGGCTGTGCTGCATACCAGTGCCAACGGTTATTTTTACTACGTGCAGGCAGTAAATTACAGCGGTTGGGTGAGCAAGTTCAATCTGGCTATGACCGACAAGAATTCCTGGAACAGCTTTGTGAAGCCGCAGAAGTTTCTGGTTGTTACCGATGCGGAATATAACCTGAAAACGGACGGCGAGCAGGTGCTTTATCAGCAGGGTGCGCGCCTGCCGGTTGACAGTGTGCAGAGCGATACCTATACGGTGATTGCGCCGGTGCGCACCAAAGCAGGCCAACTGCAGAAGCAGAAGCTGCTGGTGCCTAAGGCTGCCTCTGCCGTGCATTACGGTTATTTACCCTATACCAGCAATAATCTGCTGAGTTCCGCCTTCAAATTTTACGGCAAGCCTTATGGCTGGGGCGGTTTGAAGAACAGCGTAGACTGCTCGAGCCTGGTGTTCAATGCTTACCGCACTGTGGGCATTGTGCTGCCGCGTAATGCCGACCAGCAGGAGCTTACCGCAGGCACGAAGAAAAAGCTGAGCGGCAGTGCGCAGGAACGTGCCGCCGTTATCAGCAGGCTGATGCCGGGTGCAGCGCTTTATATGGATGGCCACTGCCTGATGTATATCGGCAACATCAACCAGACACCGTACACGATTCATGCGCTGGGCTCTTATTTTTCCAAGGGACGCCTGATGCGCGAGATGAAGGTGTTGGTGAGCGATTTGTCATTGCAGCGCGCCAGCGGCAATACCATGCTTAACGAATTGCAGACTGCAATAGAATATAAATAATGATAGGATAGTTTAAGATATGTTAAACCAATTTCAATGTACCGCAGCGGAGTTCAACGCTGCAGCTTATAATGACGCGGACAGTATTGTCCTCTTTCTGTGCAAGGAATGTGCGGCGGCTATCGACAAGCTGGAGCTGCCGGAGGCAGCAGCCAAGGCGGCGATGGCGTACACCACGCAGCACGACGATATTTATGACGCAGGCAGCGTAACCACACTGGTGCTGCCGCAGGGTGAAGGATTGCTGACACTGCTTTTGGCAGGCTGCGGCGAGGGCAAGGACTGCAAGCCGAACAATTTCCGTAAGGCTGCCGGCGCTGCTGCCCGCGCTTTACACAAGGCCAAGGCCCAAAAAGCCGTACTGGCTGCGCCTATCCTGCTGAACGCCGAACGCAGCAAAAACCTGCAAGCGCTTGTTGAAGGCCTGTACCTCGGCGCGTACACCTTCAACCGCTTCAAGAGCGAAGCTAAGCAGGCACCGCTGTGCGAGGCTGCCGTGCTGAGCGCTGTACCGGAGGCAACGGCAATCATTAGCGCTGCGGAAATCTCTGCGGAAGCAGTGTGCTATGCGCGTGACCTGGTGAATAACCCCGGTAACGTGGTAGTACCGCAGACCTTGGCTGACGATGCCCTGAAGCTGGGGCAGGAGCTGCCGCTGGAAATAACTATTATGGACGAAACCTTGATGGAGGCAAGAGGCATGCATGCGCTGCTGGCAGTAGGTCAGGGCAGTCATAACCCTCCGTGCCTCGTTGCCTTGCGTTACAACGGCAACGGTGACGCTCCCTATACAGCCTTCGTAGGCAAGGGCATCACCTTCGACAGCGGCGGTATTTCCATTAAGCCTGACGACAACATGGGTGAGATGAAGGACGACATGACAGGTGCAGGCGCTGTACTTGGCGCTATGCGCGCCATCGCACGCTTAGGCCTGAAATGCAACGTTATCGGCGTGCTGGCCTGCGCTGAGAATATGCCTGACGGCAAGGCGCAACGCCCCGGCGACATCGTGCGTGCAGCCAACGGCAAGACCATCGAGGTTGTTTCCACCGATGCGGAAGGACGCATGGTGCTGGCGGACGCAGTATGGTACGCCTGCCAAATGGGTGCCAAGAAGGTTATCGACATCGCAACGCTCACCGGTGCGGTAATCATCGCTCTGGGCAACGAAACCAGCGGTATTGTAGCTAATGATGACGAGCTGGTGGAGCAGATTAAGCTGGCAGGACGCATGGCCGGTGAAAACTACTGGCAGCTGCCTTCCCTGCCCGAATGCAAGGAGGCCATCAAGAGCGACGTTGCGGACCTGCTCAACAGCGCAGGACGTGCCGGCGGCTGCATCACCGGCGGCCTGTTCATCGGTGAATTCGTCGACAAGGATATTCCGTGGGCGCATCTGGATATCGGCGGCACCTCCACCGCAACCAAGACGGAGGGCTTCAAGGTCAAGGGCGGTACTGCCTTTGGCACTATGACGCTTATCAAGCTGGCAGGTATGCTGTGATGGCTGCGCAGCTTGTTGATTTACATTTGCACAGCACCTTCAGTGACGGACGCTACACGCCGACCATGCTGGTGGACGAGGCTGTGGCTAAAGGCATCAGCGTAATCGCCATTACCGACCATGATTCGTGGAACGGTATGGCAGAGGCGCGCGAGGCGGCGAAGCACTACGGCGAACGCATTCGCGTCCTCACCGGCGTGGAGCTGGGAACGCAATATGAGGATGATGCCGTGCATATTTTAGGCTATCACGTTTCTATGGACTGTGAAGCGCTGCATAAGAAAATGGACGAAATGCGCCATGCGCGCGAGCACCGTTTATATGCCATGCTGGAGAAGCTGGAAAAATTAGGCTACAATGTGGAGGTAGAGGCCTGCGACCCCAAGAACAGGGCAGTGGGCCGTCCGCATGTGGCCAAGGCACTGGTGGCCAAGGGCTATTTTGCAACCGTGCAGGAGGTTTTCGACGCACTGCTGCACCGCGGCGGACCGGCGTACGTACCGCAGCCCAAGCTCTCGCCGCATGAGGCAGTGGCGCTGATTCACGAGGCGGGCGGCATTGCTGTGCTGGCACATCCCTCGGAGCTGGTGGACAAAACTCTGCCCGAGCGCCTCTTAGCCGCAGAGCCTTTTGACGGCATCGAGGTGTGGCACCCCAGCGCGGATGCACAGGCGCAGGCTCATTGGCTGGCACTGGCCAAGCAGCGCGGACTGCTGGTGAGCGGCGGCAGTGACTTTCACGGAATCCCTGACCGTTTTCCCACAAAGCTGGGAATCTGGCAGGTGCAATATGATGATGTTAAGGGTGTAATAGAATGGAAGTAGTTGCTTTTGTAGGACCCAGCGGCACAGGCAAGAGCCACCATGCCATCGGCGTGGCCTTTGACAACCGCTGCGACGCTATTATTGACGACGGCCTGCTGATTAAGGGTACCAAAATCCTGGCAGGCACCTCCGCCAAGAACGAAGACAACAGAATACAGGCTGTAAAGCGTGCCATCTTCACCGACGAAGGACACGCGAAGGCGGTGCGTGAAGCGTTGGCGACCAGTGGCATTCATCGTCTGCTGATTATTGCTACCTCAGATAATATGATCAACAAGATTATCGGCAGGCTGAAGCTGGATAAGCCGGTTAAGACGGTGTATATCAACCAGATTGCCAGCAAGGCCGAAATCAAGAAGGCCCGCCATGCGCGTCTGCAGGAGGGCAAGCATATCGTGCCGGTGCCGACGATTGAGCTGAAGCCTCATTTCACAGGCTATTTTGCCGATTTGCCCTATAATATTTTTTCCAGCCAGCGCAAGCAGGAGAAGGATGCGGACCGTTCTATCGTACGTCCTTCGTTCAGCTTTTACGGCAAGCTGCTGATTTCCGACAGCGCGCTGGAGGATATCATCAAAATTATCGGGCGCAAGCTGGAGGGCGTGGAGCGCATCACCTCGATTAAGGTGCGCCGCCGCAGCGACAACAGCAAGGGCATTGTTATCAGCGTAGAGGTTGTGCTGTATTACGGCGTTAAGCTTTTTGCCGTTACCAAGCAGTTCCAGGCGAAGATTAAGGAAAAGATTGAGTATATGACAGCCATGAAGGTGAATAACGTGAATGTTTCTATCCGTAGTCTGGCTGTAAAGAAGTGAAAAGAGAACACTAAAGGCGTTCTACCTGACTGCGGTAGAACGCCTTTGCTTGAAGATGCTAGCTAAGATAAATAATCGTAAAATTGGTAGGAGGGTAACTTTATAAGATGAATTTTGCCAGATATAAACGAATCGGAAAAATGCGGTACGTTAAAAAGGGAACAGAAATTGCTGATGAGTATAGTGTATATGCTGCAAACGATGAAAAAGCAGCAGATGTGCTTCTTAAAAATGGCTTGTATAACGAATCTGCTTATTATTATATTCAAGCTATGGAAAAAGTAGTAAAGACAGCGATAAGCTCTAAGGTTGATGTAACCTATACTTATTATGCAGATAAACTTAAGGATATAGGGCATTCGCTTGATTTAGCGATAGATTTTTTCCTTGAACTTTTAGTATATGGTAAAGATGATGTATTGGCGCAGCAATTGGAGCATCAATTGAAAGCCGTTGTCTTTAAAAATGTTCGTTTTAGTAGCTTGCATAATAATATACGCTATCCAATTTATAGTGAGAAATGGGGTTCCTACGGTTTTTTAGAGATATCCAGAGAAGATTGTGAAGAATTGCAACATATGCTTAAGGTTCTGAAAGAATATATGAAGCAGATTCAGGTTATGATTTGAGGAAAAGCATATACGACAAAAATTAGATAAAAAATATTTTGCCTTTTTTACGGAAGCAGGAAAGAGCATAGTGCGTTTATAATATTATCTTTCACTAAATTGGGAATAGAATCCGATTTTTACACTAAATTTATAAGAGTTTGGAATGTATTCCAAACTTTCAAGGGAAACTGAGGGAATTTGGAATGCGTTCCAAGTTTTCTTGCGTTTATAACAGGTTTGCTTTACAATATAAGTAAGAGGTGATAACTATGCAGCTTATTCCAAGAATAGAATATCTTGACTGGTTATGTCGCTGGCAGGATAAACAAATCATAAAAGTAGTATCCGGTGTACGCCGTTGCGGAAAATCAACCCTGTTCACGCTTTTTAAACAGAACCTCTTTAAGCAAGGGGTAGGCGAAAACCAAATTATCAGCATCAACTTTGAAGCAATGGAATTTGAAGCCTTACGTGATTATCATGCTTTATATCAATATATAAATGAACGCCTGCAACAGAACTGCAAAAACTATATATTTTTAGATGAGGTACAGCATTGCACGGAATATCAAAAAGCTGTCGACAGCCTGTTCATCAAGGATACTTGCGATATATATCTTACAGGTTCCAACGCCTATTTTATGTCCGGAGAGCTGGCAACCGTTCTTTCCGGCAGATACGTTGAGCTAAAGATGCTGCCATTATCATTTAAAGAATTTGTATCGTCCTTTGATTCAAATGCTGCTGACGTAAGCATGCAGGAAAAGTTTAATTTATACTTGAATTATGGTTCCTTCCCTTTTGTAGCACGTTACAATAGTTTTGACAGTGATGCTTATAATTATCTGCGTGATGTATATAATACAATTATTCTCAATGATATAGTAAAACGTCTGAAGATTACTGATGTAAACGCATTGGATAAGGTAACAAAATTTATCGCTGATAATATCGGTAACATTGTTTCTGTAAACAAAATTGCTAATACCTTAAAATCTGGTGGCAGGAGTATAGACAACAAGACTGTCGAAAAGTATTTGCAGGGTTTGGTGGATGCTTTGTTTTTATATAAAGCGCCGCGCTTTAACATCAAAGGAAAGCAATTACTTACCAATATGCCTAAATATTATATTGTTGATATTGGTATGCGCAATATCCTGATACGTAATAAAGAAAGCGATATAGGTCATATCATAGAAAATCTTGCCTATCTGGAGCTGTTGCGACGTGGTTATGAAGTATATGTAGGGGATATTGATAAAGGCGAGGTTGATTTTGTAGCCATTAAAAACAACCGGACTGAATATTACCAGATATCAGCTACTACGTTAAACCCTGATACATTGTCAAGAGAGCTGGCACCGCTGCAAAGCGTGCAGGATAATTATCCAAAGTATCTTTTGACACTTGACGAGCTTTTTGGCGAAGCTAATTATGACGGAATACAAAAGAAAAACCTGATAAAATGGCTGCTTGAATAGGGTATATAAAAAGCTTGCCTCCAAGCTGACAGCATAACAATTTTATTCCATATATATTATAAATTTCACCCGTTCTTCACAGCAGCTTGTGCCTTGCACTTCGCTGCTGTTTTTTTATGCGCCCCGATATGCTATAATATATAGTGTATAATTAGCTTTACTGCGATGAGCGTTACAGCCTGCGCGGAGTAAATTCCGCCCTGGCCTGCAATGCTTCTTCGCAAGCAATAAGGAGTGATAAGCATGGAGATAAAATCTGTCGCACTTTTAGGAGCAGGAGCCGTAGGCTCTTATATAATCTGGGGACTGAGCAAGCTCCCCGATATCAGATTCGGCATCATCGCCGAAGGCAATCGTGCTGCGCGTTTGCGTGACGAGGGCTGCAGCATCAACAACGTTACCTATCATCCGCAGGTGTGGAGCCCGCAGGAGGCCAAGGGCGTCGACCTTTTGCTTGTCGCTTTGAAATACGGCGCTCTGCCCGGCGCACTGGCAAGCATCCGCGAGGCAGTTGGCCCTAATACCACTGTTATGAGCCTGATGAACGGCGTGGACAGTGAGGAAATTATTGCCGGCGCTATCGACAGCAAGCAGATTCTGCCTGCACTGATCAAGATTGCGTCGCGTCACGAGGGCAACGGCGTTCGCTTCAACCCGGAAAAAACCATTGGTATTGTTTTCGGCGAAGCGCAGGCACCGTTTGAAAGTGAGCGTGTGCTGGCGATTGAAGCGCTTATGCGCAGCGCCGATATCCATATCCGCCATACGGATTGCATTAATGAAGAAATCTGGTGCAAGTTCCGCCTGAACGTCTGCAACAATCTGCCGCAGGCTGTTATTGGCGCAGGTCTTGGCTGCTACCGGGACAGTGAACATATGCGTGCGATTAAGGAAGGATTGCGCCGTGAGCTGGAGGCCATCGCCGCCGCCAAGGGCATTGATATGAGCAAATGTCCCGCAAGCTCCGGCCGTGGCAGCGCCGTTCCGCCATCTGTACGCTATTCCACGCTGCAGGATCTGGACGCAGGCAGACACACGGAAATTGATATGTTCTCCGGTGCTCTGATGGCGATGGGCAAGGAGCTGGGGATTCCCACGCCCTACAACGAATATACCTATCATATTATCAAAGCGTTGGAGGAAAAGAACGACGGTCTGTTCGATTACTCCGGCCAGAATAAAGAAACTACCTTCTCAAGCTAAGTGCACATAAAAGGAGGCTTTTGCAGATGAAGAATTTGCTGACGATTGCCGGCAGTGATTCCAGCGGCGGCGCAGGAATTCAGGCCGATTTAAAGACCTTTGCCGCTCATGGCACCTTCGGTATGAGCGTCATTACCGCCGTTACGGCACAAAACACCTGTGGTGTTACCGCAGTGCAGAATATTGACTGTGATATTGTCGAAGCGCAGATTGCTGCAGTTTTTGATGATATCCGTGTAGACGCAGTGAAAATAGGCATGGTATCGCAGCCGGAGATTATCCGCACGATTGCTGCCTGCCTGCGCCGTTATCAGCCACGCATTATCGTGGTGGACCCGGTGATGATTTCCAAAAGCGGTTATCCGCTGCTGGCGCCGGAGGCCTGCGAAACGCTGATTAAGGAGCTGCTGCCGCTGGCTACACTGGTTACACCCAACCTGCCGGAAGCAGAGGCGATTACCGGTATGCAGGTTACGGAAAAGGCGCAGATGCGCGCCGTAGCGGAAAAAATTATTGCTCTGGGCGCGAAGGCTGTGCTCGTAAAGGGCGGTCATTTGAGCGATACAGCGGATGATCTGCTTTTTGACGGCCACGAGGAAACATGGTTTCCCGGCAAGCGCATTGCTACGAAGAATACGCATGGCACAGGCTGCACGCTCTCGAGCAGTCTGGCGGCAAACCTGGCCAAGGGGCTGCAGCTGCCTGAGGCAGTACGCGCCTCCAAGGCCTACGTTACCGAAGCCATCGAGCATGGCATCGAACTGGGCAGCGGCTGCGGACCGACGCATCATTTTGTTGATTTATACAGAAAGGCTGGTATCTTAGACTAATGGATTTAAAAAATACTTTTGGCGAGCTGGTTGACAAGCTGCGTAAGGCAAGACCTGTCATCCACGAAATTACTAATTATGTTACGGCGGAAAGCTGTGCGGACGCTGCGCTGGCAGCAGGTGCATCCCCTGTGATGGCCGATGAGCCGGAGGAGGTTATCGAAATTACCGCCGGTGCCGACGCACTAGTGCTGAATCTCGGTACGCTGAGCTTTAATAAGCAGATTGCTATGGAGCGTGCGGCGCAGGCTGCCAAAACCAAGGGCATTCCCGTAGTGCTGGACCCGGTGGGCGTGATGGCTTCTACCGTACGCTTGAACTTCGCGCTGAAGCTGCTGAACGCAGGCTATATTGACATCGTGCGCGGCAATCACAGCGAATGTCAGGCGCTGCTGCTGGGTGCAACCGGCGGCCGTGGTGTGGACAACATGGAGCAGGGAACTGAAGAAGGCGAAGCACTGCGCACCGCCAAGGACGCTGCTGCCAAATTCGGCTGCGTCTTTGCTGTCACTGGCCCGATTGACAACATCAGCAACGGCAAGCAGGCTGTTGTACTGAACAACGGTCACCCGCTGTTGCAGGACATCACCGGCAGCGGCTGCATGACTACTACCTTAGTTGCCTGCTGCGCCGCTATTACCAAGGATATGCTCGTTGCGGCAGCACTGGGCGTAGTAATCATGGGCCAGAGCGCCGAGCTGGCAGCCAACTTCCTCGAGAAGAAGGATGGTCCCGGCATGTTCAAGGTACGCCTGATTGACGCCATTTACCATGTAACTACGAAGTGGAACCTGGTGAACCTGAAGCCGGAGGAAAAGGTGTCCTGATGAAAGCACAGCCTGATTACAGTATTTATCTGGTTACGGACGACGGTTGCCTGCAGGGCAGAGCGCTGCTCGACTGTGTGCGTGAGGCGCTCGAAGGCGGCGTAACGCTGGTGCAGTACCGTGCCAAAACAGCATCCAGTGCGGAGATGTACGCAGAAGCACTGCAGCTGAAAGCACTTTGCGACAGCTTTAACGTGCCGCTGATTATCAACGACCGTCTGGATATCGCCATGACGGTGGGCGCAGCAGGCGTACACCTGGGGCAGGACGACCTTCCCTGCGCTGCGGCGCGCAAGCTTTTGGGCGAGGATTACATCATCGGCGTTTCGGCGCACAATCCGGCGGAGGCTAAAGCGGCACTGCAAAGCGGTGCGGATTACCTTGGCTGCGGCGCTGTCTTTGGCACTGCTACGAAGGCAGACGTGCAAAAGCTGGGTACGGAAGGTTTAGCGGCAATCTGTAAGGAGAAGGGCCTGCCTGTTGTCGGCATCGGCGGCGTAACTGCGGACAATTACCGCGAGGTGCGCGCGGCAGGCGCTGACGGCGCAGCCATAGTCAGCGGTATTCTGGCTCAGCCTGATATCCGCGCTACGGTAAAAGCGATTGCCAAGGCAAGCCAGGAGTTTCCCAAATAATAAACGTTATAATAACGTTCATGTTCAATAAAAATATGGTCATCTTTCAAGGTGGCCATTTTTGCATTATGGCTGATTTTCCGAATTATTTTTAGTTAAAACTGAAAAATGTTCACTAATATGCCTATATTTATCGCTATCCATATTGGATAAAACGCCGAAGTGTGTTAAAATAGAAACATAAATAGCAAGTATTCACCTCGAAAAAATTACATTGGAGGCCGTGTATATGAGTAACATTAGAAGACTTTTTGTAGAAAAGAAGGATGCCTTTGCTGTCGAAGCACATGGCTTGCTGGCAGACCTGCGCAACAACCTCGGTATGAGCAATCTTACCGGTATGCGTATTGTTAACCGCTATGACGTGATGGGCCTGAGCGATGAGGAATTCGCTATGGCTAAACAGCTGGTGCTATCCGAGCCGCCTGTCGACAATGTCGTAGAGGAGGAGCTGCCGCTGGCTGCAGGCGAGGCTGCCTTTGCCGTAGAGCTGCTGCCCGGTCAATATGACCAGCGTGAGGATTTTGCCGAACAATGTATTCAGCTGATTACCCAGAAGGAGCGCCCGATGGTTGCTGCCGCTAAGGTATATGTGCTGGAAGGCGAGCTGACTGCGGAAGAAGTTGAAAAAATCAAGGCTTACTGCATCAACCCGATTGAAGCGCGTGAGGCTGAGCAGGCTAAGCCTGAAACCCTCATCAGCACCTGCGAGGAGCCGGAAAAGGTTAAATCCGTTACCGGTTTTCTGACCATGTCCAAGGAAGAAGCGGAAGCACTGCGCCAATCCATGGGCCTGGCTATGAGCCTGGACGACCTGCTGTGGTGCCAGAAATATTTCAACGAAGAGCACCGCGAGCCGACTATTACCGAAATCCGTGTGCTGGATACCTACTGGTCCGACCACTGCCGTCATACCACCTTCATGACGCAGATTGAAGATGTAGATATCGTTCCCGGCACCTTTACCCAGCCTGTACAAGAGGCTTATGACAAATACATGGCTGCCCGTGACGAAGTTTACGGTGAAGACACCGAGCGTCCGGTAACCCTGATGGACATTGCTGTAATCGGCATGAAGAAGCTGCGCAAGGAAGGCAAGTTGGCTGACCTTGACCAATCCGAAGAAATCAATGCCTGCTCTATCGTTGTGCCTATCGAAATCGACGGCAAAACCGAAGAGTGGCTGGTAATGTTCAAAAACGAAACCCATAACCATCCGACCGAAATCGAACCGTTCGGCGGCGCTGCAACCTGCCTTGGCGGTGCAATCCGCGATCCGCTGTCCGGCCGTTCCTATGTATATCAGGCTATGCGTGTAACCGGCAGTGCCGACCCGCGCACCCCAATCAGTGAAACCCTGCCCGGTAAGCTGCCTCAGCGCAAGATTACCATCGGCGCAGCTGCAGGCTACAGCTCCTACGGCAACCAGATCGGTTTGGCAACCGGCCATGTACAGGAATACTATCATGATAAATTTGTTGCGAAGCGTATGGAAATCGGCGGCGTAATCGGCGCTGCTCCCCGTAGCGCAGTTCGCCGTGAGCGTCCCGCTGCCGGCGATATCGTAGTGCTGCTGGGCGGCAAAACCGGCCGTGACGGCTGCGGCGGTGCAACCGGTTCCTCCAAGGAGCACACCGTTGACTCCCTCATGAGCTGCGGCGCAGAGGTACAGAAGGGCAATCCTCCGACCGAACGCAAAATCCAACGCCTGTTCCGCAACCCTGCCGTAACCGCAATGATCAAACGCTGCAACGACTTCGGTGCAGGCGGTGTATCCGTTGCTATCGGCGAGCTGACCGACGGTCTTGTTGTTGACCTCGACAAGGTTCCCAAAAAATACGAAGGCCTGGACGGCACCGAGCTGGCTATCTCCGAATCTCAGGAGCGTATGGCTGTTGTTATCGCTGCCGCTGACCGTGATGCCTTCATCAAATATGCTGACGAAGAAAACCTGGAAGCAACTGTTGTTGCCGACGTTACCGAAGAACCGCGCCTGGTTATGTTCTGGCGTGGCGATAAAATTGTTGACCTGTCCCGCGCTTTCCTCGATACCAACGGCGTTGCACAGCACACCAATATCGTAGTAAGCGAAGAAAAAGAGGACAACGTATTCGAGCAGGTTCCTGCCGAAGTAACCTCTGCTGCTGACCTGGAGGCTGCATGGCTGGCTAACCTCGGCCGTCTGAATGTCTGCAGCGAAAAAGGCCTGTCCGAGCGCTTTGACAGCACCATCGGCCGTGGCACCGTAATGATGCCGTTCGGCGGCAAAACCCAGCTCACCCCGAGCGAGGGCATGGTAGGCCGCATCCCCGTGCTGCACGGCAACACCACCGCAGCCAGCGTAATGGCCTGCGGCTACAACCCGAACGTTGCCTGCTGGAGCCCGTTCCACGGCGCTATGTACGCAGTAACCGAATCCGTAGTTCGTGCCGTAGCTTTGGGTGCTGACCCCGCTAAGCTGCGCCTGACTCTGCAGGAGTACTTCCCGAAACTGCATGATGCCAACAGCTGGGGCCAGCCGTTCAGCGCACTGCTGGGAGCCTTCACCGCACTTGATGCACTAGACCTGCCGGCAATCGGCGGCAAGGACAGCATGAGCGGTACCTTCATGGACAAAACCGTTCCGCCGACACTCGTTTCCTTCGCCGTAGGCGTAATCGACGGCAACAAGGCTGTATCTGCCGACTTCAAGGCAGCAGGCGACAAGGTAATCTTCCTGTCCTGCCCGCGCAACAATGCCGAAGTACTGGACTTTGCAGCCCTGAAGGAAAACCTGACCGCTGTACACAAGGCTATGGAAGCAGGCAAAATCGCTGCTGCTGCCGCTGTTAAAGAGGGTGGCATAGCTGCACTGGTAACCACCATGAGCCTGGGCAACGAGCTTGGCTTTGAATTCATCAAACCGTTCCACGATACCGACAGCCTCTTTACTCTGCAGCCCGGTGGCATGGTTCTCGAGCTGGCAGCCGGCGTTGAACCGGAAGAGCTGTTCGAAGGTCTGGATTACATGCTGCTCGGCCACACTACTGCTAAAGCAGGCATCACCATCAACGACACCAGGATTGACGCTGCGAAAGCCTTTGCCGCATACCGCGAGCCGCTGCTGGGCATCTTCCCGGACGGCACTCCGAAGGCAGAGGAGCCTGCTGACATCGCAATGCCGCTGTACAAGAGCGAGCTGACGCTCACCGCTCCGGTGAATATCGCCAAACCGCGCGTATTCATCCCCGTATTCCCCGGCAACAACTGCGAATACGACAGCGCCCGTGCTTTTGAAGCTGCAGGTGCCGAAGCAAACACCTTCATCGTGCGCAACCTTACCGCTGCTGCTATCGAAGAATCCGTAGAAGCAATGGTTAAATATATCAACAACTCCCAGATTGTTATGATCCCCGGTGGCTTCAGCGCCGGTGACGAGCCTGATGGCAGCGGCAAGTTCATTGCTACCATGTTCCGCAACCCGCGCATCAAGGAAGCAATCAGCGACCTGCTCGAAAACCGCGATGGCCTGATGCTGGGTATCTGCAACGGCTTCCAGGCATTGATTAAGCTCGGCCTCGTTCCGTACGGCGATATCTGTGATATGACCAGCGATGCACCGACTCTGACCTTTAACAACATCGGCCGCCATATTTCCCAAATTGTTACCACCAGAGTTGTTTCCAACAAATCTCCGTGGTTCAGCCTGTGCGAGCCCGGCGAAGAGCATGCTGTTGCCGTATCACACGGTGAAGGCCGCTTCTACGCTCCGGAAAGCACTATCAAAGAGCTGTTCGCTAACGGCCAGGTTGCTACCCAGTATGTAAATGCTCAGGGCGTACCGACCATGAACAATCCGTTCAACCCGAACGGCAGCCTGTATGCTATCGAAGGCATCACCAGCCCCGACGGACGTATCCTCGGCAAGATGGGCCACAGCGAGCGCTTTGCTCCGGGCCTGTTCCGCAATATTGCGGGTGACAAGGATCAGAAGATTTTCCTGTCCGGCGTAAGCTACTTCAAATAAGCTAAGGCTTCAAATTTACACAATAAAACGCTCTGCTGACCGTAAGGCTGGCAGAGCGTTTCTTTAAAGTATCCCCCATTTTTTGTGGTGTGGTCGCCCCTCCGCCACTTTTTGTGGTCGA
>CAVKUS010000019.1:0-43290 GCA_963659725.1 Bacteroides sp. CAG:545
ACTAAACTTCTGCTAGGATGTCTGAAGAAATTTGCGCAAAACTATTGACAGTACCAAGCTAAGAGCAGTACCAAAAAGAAATAAGGATACAGGTAATAAAAAAGCCATACCCTGATAAGCAATTTGCTTGGCGAGGTATGGCTTTTTAGTTGCTTTAATACATGGAAGGTGCTTTTTACAGTACCTTTTGCAGCAGGTTCAGCACGTTTTTATGAGTGATTTTTTCAACGGTGCTGGCGCTGTATTTTTTGGAAAGGTATTCGTAAACTGCGCTGTAATCCTGCACGCCGTGGAGGTTGTAGGGCGGATGGCTGATGCCGTCGAAGTCACTGCCGAAGCCGATATGGTCATCGTTGCCCATGAGGTTCAGCATATAGTCGATATGACGGTAAATGCTTTCGATGCAGGCATCGTTGTAATCATGCTCCAAAAACTGGCCGGCAAAGGTAACGCCGATGAGGCCGTCATTTTCGTTGATTGCCAGAATCTGCTTGTCATCCAGGTTACGCGGATGCGGGCAGAGAGCCTTGGCATTGGAGTGAGTTGCGATAATAGGCTTGCTGCTGGCTTCGATAACGTCCCAAAAGCCAGCAGGTGCGATATGGGAAACGTCAACAAGCATGCCGAGCTTGTTCATTTCGGCAACTACTTGGCGGCCGAAAACAGTAAGACCGCCGCCGCTGCCTTCTTCGTTAACGCCGTCGGCAATGTCATTGCGGTTGCTCCAGGTAAGCGTCATAGCGCGCACGCCTAATGCGTAGAGGCAACGCAGTGCTTCCAGGCTGCCGTCGATAGCACCGCCTTCTTCGATGGCGAGCAGGGTTGCAGCCTTGTGGTTGAGCACGTCAGCAGCATCCTCTTTGGTGAGCACCTGCAGCACATCGATACCGTCTGCATGCAGCTTCTTTACCTCCTGCAGATATTTATCGAGCAGCTGCAGGGTGTAGCGCAGGCCGCCGTAATAACGGAATTCGTGTGTGGGTACGAAGATTGCGCAGAATTGCAGACCACCGCCGAGAGCGATTTGACGCTGAATGTCAAAATGCTGGTCGTTGGCATAAAGGCTGGTGCCTTTCTTATATAATTCGGTAAGGGTGTCGCAGTGACAGTCACAGATAAACATGAGAAGAACTCCTTTCGTTCGTTAATAATTTATATAATAATCATACACTGTTTTGGGATTGGAGTAAAGTGAGAATAATGGTTAATATAGTTTATTATAATTGTATTTTAGCATTATATAAAAATAGTATTAGCACATAGATAAGTATGCTATAATTGTATTGAAAAATAAATTGACGGAAGGTGATGCTATGACAGACGAAAAAAATAAAATTGATTTTATAATAAGCAATGATATTTTATCTGATATGCAACATATTATTGAGCAGTCAAGAAATGATGCTTATAAAGCCATAAATGTTGCATTGCTTAAGCGGAACTGGTTGATTGGTTATCGTATAGAGCAGGAAGTAATAAAAAATGGTAGTAGAGCAGAGTATGGTTTGCAGGTAATAAAAAAGCTGGCCAAGGATTTGACGGTAAAATATGGTAAAGGGTTTACTAAAACTAATATTTACTCATTTTATTCGTTTTATAAGGATTATAAGAACATTTTCCACTCAGCAAGTGGAAAATCTGAAAACTTATTGAGCTGGACCCATTATAGAGTATTACTTAGTGTGTCGGATAAAATAGCTCGTGCTTGGTATGAAAAGGAAGCATACGAGCAAACATGGTCTGTTCGTACATTGCAGCGTAATATAGACACACAATATTATTACAGGTTGCTGGCATCACAGAAAAAAGAGACTGTTATATCAGAAATGTGCGAAAAAACCAGTGTTTATCAGCAGGATAAGCTGGAGTTTATTAAAAATCCTCTGGTAACGGAATTCTTAGGGTTACAACAGGATGGTAGTTTCACAGAAAGTAAGTTGGAGGAGCGAATAATAACTAATTTGCAAAAATTTATTATGGAGTTGGGAAAAGGTTATGCTTTTGTTGCCAGACAACAACATATTCATACAGATGAAGCAGATTACTATATTGATTTAGTGTTCTATAACTATATTTTAAAATGCTTTATTTTGATTGATTTGAAAGCGGATAAGCTTAGCTATCAGGATGTCGGTCAGATGGATATGTATGTTAAAATGTATGATGAATTTAAACGTCGTCCTGACGATAATCCAACACTTGGGTTGTTGCTTTGTGCAGAGACAAATGCTGATGTAGCTAAATATTCTATGTTGCATGGCAATGAGCAGCTTTTTGCAGCTAAATATAAGCTTTATTTGCCTACGGAAGAAGAATTACGTGCAGAGATAGAACGGCAGAAGGCCATTTTTTACTTGCAGCAAAGTGAAAATGTAGATTGTTAGGTTAAAAGAAAAATATTTTAGCGTGTTTACAATAATCCCCCGCTGTTACACATTATTCGTGGAACAGCGGGGGTTTGAATACTGTAAAATTTTTACTTAACAGTTAACGCTGTTTGCTTCTTACCAACCGGTGTAGTAGAAGAAGAAGGTCATACCGATAGTAACGATCATAGCGCCGGCCATGGGGATTGCGGTGCGTTTTACCAGATCAAAGGAGGAAACACCGCCCATACCGGAGGATACTACGATAACTGCGGTAATCGGGGAGCAGTTACGCATGATGGAAGCTGCAAAGTGCATCGGCAGCAGCATCAGAACCGGGTGCAGGCCGCTGTGCGCTGCAACTGCCGGAGTGAGTGCGGCGAATGCGAAGAAGGGAGCGTTACCGCTGCCCATAACAACTGCGGATACAGCGATGATTGCAACCATAACCAGCATCATAGCCATCGGGCCGAAGCCTAAGTTTTTACTGCCGTCGATAAGAGTGGTGATAGCACCCATGGATACGAGGCCCTTAGCAAAGGTTTGGCCTGCAACAACCAGGGTAATAACGTTAGCCATCTGCATACCTAAGCCGTCGAAGAAGGCCTGAATATCGTCCAGAACCTTTTTGCCGTCACGCCAACGAGCGTACTCGCAAATAACACCGGCAGTCAGGCCGATAAACATAGCCATAACGATGTTCATCTTAATAGTGGTAATCCAGAGAGAGCTGAAGGAAAGAATCAATGCCAGAGGAATTACCGGCAGGATAGCGTACCACAACGGTGCGTTGTCTGCTTCTTCTTCAATTTTTTCAACTTGTAACGGCTGCACGATATGGCCGTCGCGTTTATCCATATACTTCTGAGTCAGGTAATGCAGCAGGCCTACAACTACAAAGGCTACAGCAACGATGGGAACCTGATAATGGCTCCAGTAAACTACAGGGTCAACGCCTGCGGTTTCGGCGGAGAGGATAGTACCGGTGTCACTTGGGCTCCAGTCGAAGCAGAGGGTGGTTGCTACGGCCGCAGTTGCGGACAGACGGCTTACGCCCAAGCCCAACAGGATGGGGAACATGGTTACCATCAGCAGCATTGCCAGACCGGAGGCGCTGTTGATGCACAGACCGATGAGCATGCCAATAATCCAGGTGCCGCTCATTACCAGATAGGGGGATTTTAAAGCCATCAACGGTTTGATGGTTAAACGTACTAAAGAGCGGGAAGCGCCGATTTTATCCATATATTTAGCGAATGCGCCTACAGACATAATGTTCAGGCCAAGCTTGCCAACGTTAGAGCTGAAGGTTGCGCGGATAAATTCAAAGGCATCGAAAATTACGGAGCCTGTTGTAGCCTTAGCTCCCAAAATCTGGCTGTAACCCAGCATAGCAGCGATATACATCATGATAATACCGCCCATAAAGAGCACAGGCTGTGGCTTGTACTTTTTGTAAATCAAATAGCCAACCCAAAAAGTTATAATTGCAGAAATAACAATACCCAATTTTCATCATCCCTTTCTCTATGAATTTATTTTAAAAAAATTTAGGCAATTCCATTATAGCATAACTTTGTTGCATTAAGCAATAAAAAACCTGCATCACTCCCCACGAAGGGGACAAAATGCAGGTTTCTTTAGTTAATTATTAATAAACGTCAATCTTCTAGAGACAAAACGCGTAAAACATGTTGGATATAAATAGCCTGAATTGCTTTGGAACGGCCAAGGCCGCACAGATGACCGGTTGTTTTGATGCCCAAGGCTTCAATCTGGTTTTTCCAGCTGTCTTCCTCGTCGCCGTACATATCGTTGTTAGCATGGTCGCCGGCAACAACCATCAGAGGATACATATGTACATGCTTGTATTTGCGCTCCTGCAGCTTTTCGAGGACAGCTTCAAAATTAGGAGTATCCTCTTCTTCTACTGTTCCCACGATAACAGGGAATTTCATAGAATCAAAAATTTCCTGTAGCTTAACATAGGTATAGCCATACGCTTTATTATTATTACGCGGAGTGCCGTGGCCCATCAGAACTACGCCTTCGTCTGCTCCTAAAGGAGGAATCTGAACGGCAATAGCTGCTGCAGCCAGCTTGTAGTCCTCTTCGTTAACGATGAGAGGCTGGCTGATGATAATTTTTTTGAATTTGGCGGTAAATTTATCCTTGAGGCTGAGAATCTTCTGTTCGAATTCTTCACCGTGCAGCAGATGCGTAGGCTGCAGTACTACCTCTTCGTAGCCGGCGTTCGCCAGGTTTTGCAGTACTGTTTCCGTATCATCGATTTTAATACCGCGTTCAGCTAAACGCTTGCGGACGATTACGGAGGTAAAGGCACGATACTGGTCATAGGCAGGGAAGGCTGCTGCGAGTGCCTGCTCAATGCCGCCGATATCTTGAGTTCTGGTTTCGTCAAAGGTGGAACCGAAGCTGATAACCACCAGAGCTTTTTTGCTATCCATCTGTAGCACCTCTTCTTTCTGAATTAATTTATATTATAAAAATACTCTCCGCCCTGAAAAGCGGACGGAGAGTAAAAAGGTGTGAAAGAAATGAATTACTTGTTCAGTAAATTATTTAGCTTCCAGAGCATCCCAAGATTCGTTTGCTCTTTCAACGAACAGTTTTTGTACTGCTGCGTTTTCGCCCAAACCATGGATGTAGGTGGAAACCTTGAAGCCTTCAGCTTCAAGTTGAGATTTAAAGGAATCAGGCTCGTCACCGGCCATATCGTTGTTAGCATGGTCACCTGCAACCATCATCAGCGGCATCAGAGTTACGTTCTTGATACCTTTAGCTTTCAGTTGCGGAGTAACGGTATCCAGATGCGGCCAGCCTTCTACGGAGAAGATGTAAGCGTTGGTGTAGCCAAGCTCGTTCAGACGATCTTGCATTACTGCATAGTAAGCGTTGGACGGATGCGGAGTACCATGAGCCATGATCAGGATAGCATCTTTTTTACCGATTTTCGGGAATTGGGTAGAAACTGCTTTCATGGTTTCGGTAATATCATCACGTTGGCCTTCCTGACCTTGCCAGTACATCAGCGGAGTACCGAAGGTCATTTTCTTGAAGTCGTTTTTATGCAGGTTGAAAACTGCATCTTTGTATGCATATTCCATGCCTGGGATAATATCCAGGGAGGTCAGAGCAATACGGCTGTAGCCTTCAGCTTTCAGTTGAGCCAGAGCTTGTTCAGGTGTCGGGATGGTGATACCTTCATGAGCTTTGATGCGGTCAATAATAATATGAGAGGTGAAAGCAGTAACTACTTTTACACCGGGATGAGCAGCTTTAATAGAATTTACGGTTGCTTCAATAGTTTTGGCACGGCTGTCTTTGAAAGTAGTACCGAAGCTCATAACTACGATAGCATCTTTGTCAGGCAGGTTTGCCAGAGCAGGATTTACATTGGTTTTAACGCCGATTTGGGATGCAATAAGCAGAGCCGGGGTAGCGTCTTTAACTTCGTCGTTCAGTTGGTATGCGGCATGGCTGGTAGCAGCAAAGCCTAAGAGGGCAGCGCAAGTCATAGATGCAACAGCAAATTTTTTCAGACTTTTCATTTTGATAGCACTCCTTTTGAATTCATAATCATCAAAAATATGTAGAAGGTTATTTTATAAACCTTACTTCTCTGTATTATATCACTTATAGTTGAGATGTCAACAAAAATAATAAGAATTGCTATTATGCAGCTATAACAAAAAACAGACCGCTGTTATCAGCAGTCTGTTGCAGAATTATTTCTTAAAAATTTTTTTAAAGCAGTCCTTTAGGGAACGGTTAAGCATACCGTCCGCCGGATCGTTTTCGTATTCACGGTTACGGCTGTCGCTGAAGGAGGCCACAAGTGTGCCGTCATCCATATCATAAAAGCTATAAATCAGGCTTAGCTGCGCATACGGATGAAAGCTTTCCGGTACCCAGCGCTGGCGGACAACATCTTCCGTCCAATAGTGACGTTTACCGTCTTTGTCATAGTAATAATGTCTTTCCTGAGTAGTGTAATCCTCAAAATGAGCGGGAACAGCAACTATACTGTAGCCGCAATGATTAACGGTAATGCGCATTTCCAAGTCTCGGGGTGCAAAGACTTTGCGGCCGGTATTTTTATCATTGTGATATTCAGGCAGCGGCTTTTGCGTTTCGTCCGTAGCAATCAGCTTTTGTTTGCCTGCAGCCTGTAAAACAGCGGCGAGCACCCTGGTTTCGACGTTTTCGTCCGATTTGAAATAGCGTGAGGGTTCACCTTCACGATTATCAATCTTGGTAATATGAATTTCTTTGACAGTACGCAGATTATAATCAGGATGTTTATAGGGCTGATTTGCGAAGCAGGAAACGCTGACGCAGAGCAACATAATGAATGTAAGCAGAAACAAGACTGATTTTTTCATAGCGGACCTCTCGAAAGCTTATAGCAAATTAATCCTTCAGCATGCCCTTAATACCTGCAAAGGTTTCCGGGCTGATGATATGCTCGATACGGCAGGCATCCTTTTCCGCAATTTCCTCGTCTACGCCCAAAACTTCGTTGATGAAACGGGTAAGGGTTACGTGACGGTCGTAGACGGCAGCGGCTTTTTTCTGACCGTCTTTGGTAAGCAGGATGCGTCCGTCCGGCTCCATGATAATATAGTTATCACGTTTAAGAATGCTCATAGCGCGGCTTACGCTGGCTTTGGTAAAATTCATTTCCTCCGCAATGTCGATAGAACGTACGCTGCCATTGCGTTTGGTAAGAACTAAGATAGTTTCCAAGTAATTTTCTCCGGATTCCAGCAGTGACATTTTTATAACCTCCATCAGTATTAGATGTAATATTTCAATTACTACTATTTTAACACATTTAATTCTTAACGTCACTAGCTAAGATAGTGTATAATAAAAAACAAACAAAATAGTCAGATGAGTAAGCTGTGGCTATCTAAAATAGAGGATTAGACGGAAAGAGGTAGTGCTATGTTAAAATTTATGCAGGAAACGCTAAGCGTCTGGGAGCTTCTGCAACAGACAAAAAAGCCGATAGTGCTTTACGGAATGGGCAACGGAGCCGATAAAATTATCGACTGGTGCGAAGCGAACGGAGTGCAGGTGCAGGGGGTATTTGCCAGTGACGAGTTTGTCCGCGGACAGCAGTTCCGCGGCTTTACGGTAGAACGCTATGAGGCGCTGCGCGCGCGTTTGGGCAATGAGCTTTTGGTTGTTATTGCCTTTGCCAGCGAAAGACCGGAGGTGCTGGAGCGCTTTGCGCAGCTGGCTGCAGAGCAGGAGGTGGTAGCACCGCATCTGCCGCTTTTTGACGAAGAGGAAACAGTGAGCGCTGCCTGGCTGCAGCGCTACGAAGAGCAGCTGACGCAGGTTTATGACAGACTGGCAGATGAACAGTCGCGCAGAGTGTTTGCGGATACGCTTAACTATAAGCTCAGCGGCAAGATAAGCTATCTTTTTGACTGCGAAACGCAGCGTGAGGAGGATATCAGGTCATTGCTTGCGCCGACAGCTGAAGAGGTATATATGGATCTTGGTGCCTATAACGGTGATACCATACAGGAGTTGGGACGTTTGACTGACTGGCAATGGCGCGAGGTGCTGGCGGTAGAGCCGGACCGCCGCAACTGCCGCAAGCTGCGCCTGCTGGCAGATGAGCTGACGGCTAAGGGATTGACTGCCGAGGTACACGAGGCAGGTATCTGGAGCGAGCAGGGCGAGCTGGGCTTCAGTGACAGCGGTGGCAGGCAGTCAACGTTTATCGGTGCTGAGAAGAAAACTGTGCCGGTGACGACAATTGATGGCGTAGCGGCGGGACGTCCGGTGACGATAATCAAGATGGATGTCGAGGGGGCTGAGGTGCAGGCTATTGCCGGTGGCAGGCAGACTATCGGCAAATGTAAGCCGAAGCTGTTTGTAGCAGCCTATCATTATGATGTTGATTTATTCCGCCTGCCGCTTCTTTTATGGGAGCTGGTGCCGGAGTATAAGATTTATTTGCGTAAGCATCCTTATGTCCCTGCGTGGGAGCTTAATTTTATATGTACCGAATAATTGCGGGACGTAAAAAGTCCACATAGGACAAAAATCGTCAAATGTAATTTAGTGGTGGAATGTCCATTTAATAAGTGTTAAAGTGACATAAAAAGTTAAATATTTGTAAAAATAATGTAAAGTGTAAGCAGGTAAAAAACGGCCTGCAACGAATTTAACAAATATGGGTGTAGAATGGAACACGCTAAAATAAAATTTTCAATGACGATGTAAAAAAGGAGTGTATGTGAATGAAAAAATCTAAATGGATGCTTGGCGCAGCAGCAATGCTGGCTCTGTCTGTAGCTCTGGCTGGCTGCGGTGGCGGCGACAAAAAAGCAGATGATAAGGCTACTGGTGCAAAAGGCAGTCTGATGGTTTATACCTCTATTTATCCTGATATTATCGACAATATGTGCAAACCCAATGTAGCAAAAGCTTTCCCTGATATGAAGGTTAACTGGTTCCAGGGCGGTACCGAAAAAGTTATCACCAAAATTACCGGCGAAATCAAAGCTAAAAAGATTGCTGCAGACGTTCTGATGGTTGCGGATCCTTCCTACTATCTGAAGCTGCAGGAGCAGGGCTTGCTGTTACCTTATAAATCCAAAGAAGATGCTAACGTTATCAGCGATAAGGCTCCTGACGGAGCATGGTATGCAGTACGTATCTGCAACATGATTATTGCCTATAACGGTAACAAGCTGAAACCGGAAGAGGCTCCGAAAAACTGGACTGATCTGACAGACCCGAAATGGAAAGGCAAAATTGCTATGCCTAACCCGATGCTGTCCGGTACTGCTTATGTAGCAGTTGGTGCTCTGGCTGACAAATACGGTTGGGAATATTTTGATAAACTGAAGGCTAACGGCCTGCGCGTTGAAGAAGGCAACTCCGCTATCCAGAACAAGCTGCTGACCGGCGAATACGCTGCTGCTATGATTCTGGAAGAAAATATCCTGAAGCTGGCTAACACCAAGAAAGAACCTTTGAAGGTTATTTACCCGACTGACGGCGTAATCAACATTCCTTCTCCTATTGCAATTTTCAAGGAATCCAAGAACCCTGATGGCGCGAAGGCAATGGTTGACTGGTGGCTGTCCAAAGAAGGTCAGCAGGCTGTTGTTAAAGGCTGGATGCACTCTGTACGTGGCGATGTTCAACCGCCTACAGGCTCTGTTGATACAAAGAAGCTTGTTGAAGGCAGAATTAAAGTTGACTGGCAGAAGCTGGCTAACAACAATGCACAGATCAAAGAAGAATTCCGTAAGAGAGTTATGGATAAATAAGGCATTGCTAAGTTAAATTATAGCGGAAACAGGGAGACCTTTCAGGCCATCCCTGTTTTCTGCTCAATAAAGAGGGGCCGAAAGCTTGCTTTTGGTATTGCTCTGAGGTATTAAAAAAGGAGAAAGAAGCGTTCTATGTCAAGAATAAACAGTAAATTTATTGTTATCGCTATCTCCGTGCTGTTGCTTTTATACTTTGTTATCTTCCCGATGGGAATTCTGCTGTATGACAGCATCATGCTGGATGGCGCAATTAACTTGGAAAACTATCGCAATGTATATAGCCAGGATGTCAACTGGCGTGCGTTGACGAATACAATCGAGCTTTCTTTGGGAGTTATGATTGTCAGTGTGCTGATTACCTTCCCGCTGGCCTGGCTGGTGGGCCGTACTGATATGCCCGGCAAAAAAATCTACCGTACTTTGCTGGTATCCAGCTACATGATTCCGCCGTATGTAGGCGCTATTGCCTGGGTACAGCTGCTGAACCCCAGTGTAGGTTATCTGAATGAGATTATTAAATTTGTCTTTGGCCTGGAAACAGCGCCCTTTGACATTTATACTATGGCCGGCTTAGGCTGGGTACTGACTCTGTTCTACTCTCCCTTTGCTTTCATCACCATTTCCCGTGCTATGGAGAAAATGGACCCGACTCTGGAAGAGGCAGCCCGTGTCAGCGGCGCTTCCCCACTGCGCACTGTCTTTGATGTAACCCTGCCGCTGATGGCTCCGTCCATTCTGGCCGGCGGCCTGCTGGTATTTATTGCTGCTGGCAGCTGCTTCGGTATTCCTGCTATTGTAGGTATGCCCGGTAACATTGAAGTAATGACCACGCGTATCGTGACCTATATCTATATGGGCGATACTGCGGGCGTACGTGATGCTACCGCACTGGCAGCATCTCTGATGTTCCTGGCCAATATCCTGTTGTTTGGTATGACTTGGATGGTAGGCAGAAAGGATTATACTACTATCAGCGGTAAGAGTACCCGTCCGAACATTGTTGAGCTGGGCAAATGGAAATGGCCTTGCTTCTGCCTGGTAGGTGCCTACAGCATGATTTCTATTATCATCCCGTTGGGCTCCATCGTGCTTACCAGCCTGATTATATCCCTGTCCAATCCTATCGGTCTGGATAACCTGGGATTTGATGCCTGGATTCCTGTTATCACCAGCTCCCAGTACATGGAAAGCGTTTGGAACTCTGTTGTTTACGCCGTTATTGCTGCCTGCATCGGCACACTTATTTCCATCTTTATTGCATATCTTGCAGTTAAAACCAGAATCAAAGGCCGCAGCCTGCCGGATTTGCTGGTAGTTATCGGTGGCAGTACCCCGTCCATCGTTATTGCGCTGGCTTTGATTATTACCTTCAGCGGTAATTTTGGTTTGAACCTGTATTCCACAATGTGGATTATGGTAGTTGCTTATCTGGTAAAATACATGACAATGTCTGTGCGTACTATTGCCGCTTCGCTGAGCCAGGTGCACATCTCTCTGGAGGAGGCTGCACTGAACTCCGGCGCCAGCTGGCTACGCTGCTGCAAGGATATTATCATGCCGCTTATTGCACCGTCCATAGTTGCCGGCTGGTTCCTGATTTTCATGCCGTCCTTCTACGAGCTGACTATGTCCCTGCTCCTGTACGGCAGTGACACCAAGACCATCGGCGTATTGCTGTATGAACTGCAGACCTATGCGGATACGCAGAACGCTTCTGTGCTTTCTGTAATTATTCTGCTGATTGTTTTAATTGGCAACCTGATTCTGAACAAGGTTTCCAAGGGTAATGTAGGTATTTAATTAAAGGAGTGTAATAAATGGCTGAGGTAAGAATTGAGCATGTATTTAAACGTTTCGGCGCTGTAACTGCCGTAAACGATTTTGATTTAGTTGTAAAGGATGGCGAATTTGTTTCCATCCTTGGTCCTTCCGGTTGCGGTAAAACCACTACCCTGCGTATGATTGCAGGCTTTGAGCGTGCTACCGAAGGTGAAATTTATATCGGCGACCACTGCGTAAGCTCTTCCGTTAAGGGCAGCTTCGCTCCGCCGGAAAAACGTGACATTGGTATGGTATTCCAGTCCTATGCTGTTTGGCCGCATATGACTGTTGCCGAAAACGTAGGCTATCCGCTGAAAATTCAAAAGGTAGATAAAAAAGAGCGTGAAGAGCGCGTACAGAAGATGCTGGAGCTGGTTCACCTGGGTGAATACAGCAAGCGTTATCCGCATCAGCTGTCCGGCGGTCAGCAACAGCGTGTTGCTTTGGCACGTGCGTTGGTAGCTCAGCCAGGCCTGCTGCTGTTGGACGAGCCTCTGTCTAACCTGGATGCTAAGCTGCGTGAATCTATGCGTTTCGAAATCCTTGCTATTCAAAAGGAACTTGGCATCACCGTTGTCTATGTAACCCACGATCAGGGCGAAGCAATGGCAATGAGCGACCGCGTAGTTGTAATGAGCGCCGGTGTTGTACAGCAAATTGGTGCTCCACACGAAATCTATACTAAACCTGCCAACAAAATGGTTGCAGACTTTATCGGGCTTGTTAACTTTATCGATGGCGAGGTTAAGGGTGACAGAGTATTTATTAAGGGCAGCAACGTTTCCTTCCCGAATACCGCTAAGGTTACCGGCGAAGCTACCATTGCCGTACGTCCTGAGAACATCACCATGTCCCTCAGCGGCGGTCAGATGGAAGGTCAGGTAACTCATCGCTTCTATCTGGGCGATGCGGTTGACTATCGTGTAAATGTTCACGGCCATGATATCCGCGTTATCGTTAAGGGTGCAGATTTGGATGCGATTCCTGATGGCTCCAAGGTATACCTGGACTTTGACAGAGTAATGGTTTTTGACAGAAACTAAGCCGAAAATATAAGACGGAGATAACGGATTAACTTACTGTTATCTCCGTCTTTTTTTGTACAAAAAAACATAAAAAATCGTCAGTTAGCTATTGACAACTCGTCGCAATCGTAGTATAGTGGTCTTAAACAGGAACAATAGCATAAATATGTGTACAAAGCGCAAAAAAGTTCCGTCGCAAAAGCCGAAGAGCTGAATGAGGGTTTTATGAATTTAATTGAAGGTCTTACTAATTTTAACTTGACAAAGCAGGAAGCAACGCTGTATGTGCTGCTGCTGAAGTCCGGTCAGATGACCGGCTATGAGGCAGCTAAGCAGACAGGCATTTCGCGCTCCAACACCTATACTGCGCTGGCAGGTCTGGTGGATAAGGGAGCAGCGTACGTGCTGGAGGAGGGCAAGGTAACTCGCTATACTCCGGTGCCTGCTGCTGAGTTTTGCAGCAACAAAATCAGTTGTCTGGAGGAGATAAAAAAAGATATACTCCAGCAGCTGCCGGTGCTGAATAATGATCCTGAGGGGTATATCACCATCAAGGGCGCGCAAGAGATTATAAATAAAATGCGCAATACCGTGCGTCAGGCACAGGCAAGAATTTATCTGTCGGCTAACAGCAGAATGCTGGAGCTGCTGCTGCCGGAGCTGCAGGCTGCTTTGCAGCGAGGCTTGAAGGTAGTAATTATCGGCGATAAAAGCTTTTCTCTGCCGGGCGCAATCTGCTACGGCACCAGTAAGCAAAGCGAGCAGATTCGTCTGATTGCCGATTCACACACCGTTTTGACAGGGGATTTACAGGATGATGAGGATTCAACCTGTTTGTATTCCTGCAAACGCAATTTAGTTGATTTATTTAAGGAAGCGCTACAGAATGAAATTGCGCTGATTAAATTACAGAAAGGTGATATAAATGTCTAAGAAAATTCCGTTTGTTACTAAAGAACAGTTAGAAAAAATCGTTTCCCAATATCCTACTCCGTTCCATCTGTATGATGAGGCCGGCATCCGTCGCACCGCGCGTCTGGTGAATAAGGCTTTCTCCTGGAACAAGGGTTTTAAAGAATATTTTGCAGTAAAGGCTACTCCTAACCCCTATCTGCTCCAGATTCTGCGCGAAGAGGGCTGCGGTGCCGACTGCTCCTCCTATACCGAGCTGCAGATGAGCGATGCCGTAGGCTTTAAAGAGAGCGAGATTATGTTCTCCTCCAATGCTACGCCGGCAGAGGATTTCAAGCTGGCTCGTAAATTGAATGTAACCATTAATCTGGATGATATTACTCATATCGACTTTTTGGAGAAGGTTGCCGATATTCCGGAAACCATCTGCTGCCGTTACAATCCCGGCGGACATTTTGCTATTGCCAACAACATTATGGATAACCCCGGCGATGCCAAATACGGTATGACTCATGAGCAGATTATTGAGGCTTATAAAATTCTCAAGAGCAAGGGCGTAAAGCATTTCGGTATTCATGCCTTCCTGGCGTCTAATACCGTTACCAACGATTACTATCCGGAGCTGGCCCGTATCCTTTTTGAACTGGCAGTTGAGCTGAAGGAAAAAACCGGTGCGCATATCTCCTTTATCAACCTCAGCGGCGGTATCGGCATTGCCTACAAGCCGGAGCAGCAGGATAACGATGTACTGGCAATCGGCGAAGGCGTGCGCAAGGTGTTTGAAGAAGTGCTTGTGCCTGCAGGCATGGGTGACGTTAAGCTGTTCACCGAGCTTGGCCGTTACATGCTGGCACCGAATGGCGCTCTGGTAACTACCGCTATTCACCAAAAACACATCTATAAAGAATATATCGGCTGTGATGCCTGCGCTGCTAACCTGATGCGTCCCGCTATCTATGGTTCCTATCATCATATTACCGTTATGGGCAAGGAAAACGCTCCCTACGACCATAAGTATGATGTAACAGGCGGCCTGTGCGAGAACAACGATAAATTTGCTGTAGACAGAATGCTGCCGGAAATTAATATCGGCGATCTGCTCTTTATCCATGATGCCGGCGCACATGGCTTCTCCATGGGCTACAACTATAACGGCAAGCTGCGCAGTGCAGAACTGTTGCTGCAGGAGGACGGCAGTGTTAAATTGATTCGCCGTGCGGAAACCCCGGCAGATTATTTTGCTACCTTCGATTTCGGCGAGTACGGACCGAAGCTGGCAGAAGAAGCAAAAATTAAAATGTAAAAAGCAACGCTTAGTGACGTTGTTTCATGAGGACTGGAGCTTGAAGGCTGCAGTCCTTTATTATTGTGTGATATAAGCACTTGCCTGAAAGTTACTTTTGATTTACAATATATAATGAATTGTCGGAAGCTTTAGGCAATAATGCTTCCGAAAAAATATCAGGCTGTGAGGGAACGCAGCCGAATTTTGGAGGATGTGCTTATGCAAAATAAATATGCTGTTTACGAGGAGGCGCTGGCGGAGGAGCTTATTCCCGCCATGGGCTGTACCGAGCCTATCGCTATCGCTTACTGTGCTGCTGTATGCCGCGAGCAGTTGGGAGCTTTCCCAGAGCAAATTGAAATCTGGGTTAGCCGTAACATTATCAAAAACGTTAAGAGCGTTGTTGTTCCGAACACCAACAAGATGAAGGGCATTGAGGTTGCCTGCGCTGCTGGTGTTGTTGCCGCTCATTCCGAGCGTCAGCTGGAGGTTCTGGCTTATATTAACCAGGAGGAAAAAGCTGAAATTAAGGCTCTGGCTGAATCCGGCAAGATTAATATTCATGTTTCCGAAGAACCGGATATTTTCTATATCCGCATTTTCCTGGCAGCGGGCGGCAATAATGCCGAGGTAACTATTCGCACGGACCATACTAATGTTACCTGCATCAAGAAAAACGGCGTTACTGTTTTGGAAAAACCGATTGTGCCTGCCGAAGAAGAGGCTAAGAGCCTGTGGAGAATCGAGGACGTTCTCGATGCTGCACGCAATATGCCTTTAGATAATGTTAAGCATCTGCTGCAGCGCCAGATTGATTTTAATATGGCTATTTCCAAAGAAGGCCTGACCAACGATTACGGTGCAAGCATCGGCAAGATTTTGCTGCGCCGAGACCCGGACAGCCTGCGTATCCGCGCACGTGCCAGCGCTGCTGCAGGCAGTGACGCGCGTATGAATGGCTGCGAGCTTCCGGTAGTAATTACCTCCGGCAGCGGCAACCAGGGTATTACCGCTTCCGTTCCTGTTGTTGTTTATGCACATGCATTGGCTGCAGGCGAAGAAAAAATGCTGCGCGCAGTACTGCTGAGCGATTTGGTTACCATTTACCTGAAGCAGGGTATCGGCAAGCTGTCCGCTTACTGCGGCGCTATCAGCGCCGGCTGCGGTGCCGGTGCGGCAATCGCTTTCCTGTATGACTGCACTGATGATCAGATCGAGCATGCTGTAGAAAATGCTCTGGCTATCAACAGCGGTATTATCTGCGACGGTGCAAAATCCTCCTGCGCAGCTAAAATTGCTATGGCTGTTGAAGGCGGTCTGATGGGCGTTGATATGTCCGTGGCAGAGCGTAACTTTGCCGGCGGTGACGGCATTGTCCAGAATACTGCCGATGAAACCATTGCTGCAGTCGGCAAAATTGCCAGTCAGGGCATGGTAGAAACCGATAAAGAAATTATTGATGTAATGCTTGGCCTGTAATCAAGGCAAAGATAAGAGAGTCTGCTATTTTAGCAGACTCTCTGTTTTTGTATCCGCTATATAATTATTCTTCTACCATTTTGGTAAGCTCTTCTACATGCTCAGTAGCAGTAAGGATATAGATGAAATCGCCGCTGAGCAGGCGTGTGTCGCCTGCCGGGATGAGCTGTGATTCACCGCGCTTGACGTCTACCAAGAGTGTATTGGGCGGCCAGGGAATATCCTTGATAAGCTTGCCGCTGACACTGCTGCCGCTGCAAACTGCCAGCTCGATAACGTTGCGTTGTTCCAGCACAGCCGGTTCCGGTGCTTTTTTGCGCAGCATGCGCTGCATCAGCTCCTCGTAAATGGGCTTGCTGTGGCACAGCTCCGCAATGACGAAGGCCACCATAGCGGCAATTGCTAGCGAAAGCAGCTGCTGGTAGCTGGCAGTCATTTCCATAATCAGTACGGTGCCTGTAATAGGCGCGCGTACGGAGGAAGCAAAAAGTGCCGCCATAGCAACTACCATGATGTTGGTGGCGTATGCAGGCTCAATCCAGCCGAACATAATCAGAATCTGAGCGCAGATGCTGCCGCAGAGAGCGCCGATAACGAGCATCGGCAGGAAGAAGCCGCCGGGAACGCCGCAGCCGTAGCTGATGAGCGTAAAAATCAGCTTGCCCGCAAGAAAAATCAGCAGAACCTGCAAAGACACAGGCGCTTTGGCCAGATGGTTGATAAGATCGTTGCCACCGCCCAAAACCTCAGGCAGGAAGTAACCCAGAATACCGGCGCAGATGAGGGCGAAGGCGATCTTCTGCACAGGGCGTTTGAAGCATGGCAGACTGTAAAAACGGCCGATGTTCAGTAGTCCCCAATTGAAGATGACACCTGCCAGACCGCTGGCGAGAGCAACAAGAATGACAATGCCGTAATAGCCGATAGGAAGCAGCTGTAAGTCTGGAATATCAAAAATTGTCGCACGGCCGAAGATGGCGCGGGAAATAATTGTCGCAGTGAAGGCTGCGGCCATAGAGGGAAGCAGAACCATGATGGAAAAGTTGCGGTGCAGCTCTTCCAGCGCAAAGATAACACCGGCAAGCGGAGCGTTGAAGGCTGCTGCCAGACCGGCGCTGGCACCGCTGGTAAGCAGATAACGTTCTTCCATGCGTGTGCGGCCCATAAGGCGGCTGATGCCTTGTGCTGTTACTGCGCCCAGTTGGATGGAAGGGCCTTCGCGTCCCAGGGAAAGACCGGCGCCGATGCCGATGATGCCGGCGGTGAGCTTAACCCAGAGAATATGCAGCCAGCGCATCTTCATCAGGCCTAAAATTGCACCCTTGACCTGCGGAATGCCGCTGCCTGCTGCCATAGGCTCGATGCAGTTGAGCTTGTGCAGAATGAAGGCGATGGCGATGAGCACGGCGAACCAACAGGCGTTGATACTCCAGTCGCTCACCCACAGGCGGTTGTAGAGCGCTCCGCGCAGGTATTCCATCTCCGAGAGGGCGAAGCGGAAGAAGCTGATGACTATACCGGCTAAGATACCGGTGAGAATGCCCTCCGCAAATAGGCGCAGGCGGAAGTTGTGCATGTTGCTGAGCGAACGGTAGGTCTTGAATTTTTGTTCTTTATCGTCCATAAATATAACTCTTTTCTTCGAATTTTTGTAACTAATATTATAGCACAAAAATAACCTTACGGATGTATATACTTCGCAGAAGAAAAAGAAGCCGGCGCAAATGCGTCAGCTTCGAAGTGTTACAAGCTTCTTTTCAGTGTTTTAGGTTGAAAAACAAGGTATATAATAGCTATACACCTCAATCAGTATATTCTACTCTTAAGCAGAGCTTAACAAGCTCTTCCTCCGGTTTAGATGTGGACCAAAAGTTCCTCAAGGGGAAAAGATATATACCGCCATGATAAAGCAAATTGTTTTGCTTTATGAATTTTACAATCCGTTCTTTAATTTTGCTGTCTATTACGCCGTAGTGTGCATTGCAATAAACACAAAGATACAGACCTTTTTCTTTAATCACCTTTATTGGATTAGTATAATTAAGCTTGCTGTTTGCGGTAATAAATACATTGTATTGAGTCAAGTGGTTCCCATGGAAAAAATCGTTGCTGTCATAGTGAAAGCCCATCAGATATTCCTGAAATGATTCATAAGAGAACACCGGCAGCATATGATTTGCTAAAATTTTCATCCTTTGCTTTATAGGCTGTTGAAAGCTGATATCTTCACTGAAATATAGATATTCCTCTTCCTGAATTTCCAGAAGAATCTGGTTAAGCGGCAGATTTTGAATATCGTTTAAAAAAGAGATTTTCTGTTGCATTGTTTTTTCTAAATACAGCAGCTCCTCAATTTGCTTTTTGTATTCCTGCTGCTTGTTGCGATATATGTTTTTAAGCAGGTTTATGTCTTTGCTCTTTAAGTAAGCTTTAATTTCCTTTAAGGAAACATCAAGCTTCCTGAGAGAGATGATAATCTGCAGAGTGAAATACTGCGATAAAACATAAAATCTGTAGCCGTTTTCATCCACGAATTCCGGTGAAAAAATATCGTTTTTATCATAATATAATAGAAGCTGCTTGGATATGCCGAATAACTTTGCCAGTTCAGCGGGAGTGAAATAACGTGAATCCTTCATAAAAAACCTCTTGACTGTATAAGCGTTGTATATTGTAAGATAATACTGATAACGTGGTATAAGTTATCAAAAGCCAATATTATTATTTTACGCTATATTATTAAAATTTTCAAGGAGTGTATGAGTGATGAGTTCAATGAGTAAGAAAATGGTAAACGGCGCTGTAGCTTTTGGCTGCCTGCTGTTTGCTGCGCCGGTTATGGCACATGAAGCATTAAATGAGTATGTACTGGATCCCATAATGGTTACTGCCGCCCGTTATGAGAAGAGAGATGTAGATATTCCTGCTGCAACAGAAATTTATGATCAGGAAAAGATTGAAAAGCTGGGCGCCAATAACGTTATGGAGGTAGTAAAGAATATTCCCGGCTTTACCTTAACTGCTTCTCCGACCGGCAATACTTACATCGGCTTCAGAGGCATTTCTAAGGATAACGTTGCTATCTTAGTAAACGGCATTCCTCTTAACCAGGACGGTAACTATGACCTGGAATCCATTTCCGCTGATATTATCGACCGCATTGAGGTTGTTAAGGGTGGCGCTACTGTTCTTTACGGCTCTAATGCCAGCGCCGGTGTTATCAACATTATTACTAATAAAAAGGCAGCCAAGAATAAAATATTGCTTGGCTTCGGTGATAAAAACAAATTTAAAGGTGCTGTTAATGTAGCTACCGATAAGCTGCAATTAAGCTATTCCAGACAGCAGTCTAAGGACAGAGGCTTTGTCTATAAAAACTCCGGTGCAAGCAACTACTATACCGGTGATAAGCTGGAAAAGGACAGCCTGAATCTGCAATATGCTATCAGCGATAACCTGTCCTTGCAATATATGTACAGCAAGAAGGTTTCCGACTGCTCCAAATCCGTTAAGGGTGTTTACCAGCCCGGCTTCCACAGTGACATTAAATATAACTTCGGCCAGCTCAGATATGTGAATGATGATTTACAGGCTACCCTGTTCTTCAGAAACAGAGATTGGAAATTTAATACCTCCACCCACCAAAAAGGTCATAACTATGGTGCCGATTTGCAGGATAAATTCAAATTGGGCAACACCATGCTGACTGTTGGTGCCAACTATGAAAATGAAAACACCAAAAACAGCAACAATATAGAGGCAGCCAAGCGCGACAGTGCTGCAGTATTCTTTATGACGGAAACCGAGGTATCCGATAAAACTAAGATTTTCCTCGGTGCACGTGAAGCCTATGTTGAGGAATCCGGCAGCAAGTTCTGTCCGCAATTTCAGGTAATGCATTCCTTAGGCACCGATGATAATATTTACCTGAATGTGAACCGCTCTATGCGCGCACCGCATGTCAACGAGCAATGGGGTACATCAACTCAGCTGATGAACCCTGATCTGAAAGCAGAAAATGGCTGGAACTATGAATTCGGCTGGAAAAAGAAACTGGCTGCCGATGAACTGTTCAAGGTAAACGTTTACCATATGGATATCAATGACCGTATCTACAGCCAGCGCAATTATAACGGCAGCGGCAAGAACATGTACCTGAATGCCAACAAGTACAGAAATACCGGCGTTGAGGTAAGCTATGAAAAAGCTGCTTCGGAAAAATTCAGCTACAATGTAGGCGTTTCCTATGGCAATCCTGAGCAAAAGCTTGCTAAGGGCGATTGGCAGAGAGTTGACTTTAAATTAGGTCTGCATGCAGGAGTAGGTTATAGCTTAGGCAAGACCAATGCCAACATTTATGCTAACTATATGGCAGAAAGAATTAACGGCGTTAAACCTATGTTAGACCTGACTTTGAATGTAAAACAGCAGATTACTAAAAATGATGCTTTAAGATTTGCCGTATATAACCTGCTGGACCGTGATGATATCAGAACCGGTTCTTCCAGCGGTACCGGTGCTATGCTGGAGGAACGCAACTGGATGCTGTCTTACGAGCACAGCTTCTGATGAAAGGCTTGGCTGATTATGCGTAGATTATTTTTCCTTATCATTGCTTTGCTGGCTGTTGTTTATTGCTCCGGCTGTGCTGGTACTGTTGACAAGCAGAATGATGCTGCTAAAAAGCAAAGCTATGTTGTGCAGGATGTACGCGGCAAGAAGCTGTCCTTTGAGTCTAAGCCTCAAAAAATAATCAGTCTGTATGTTTATGGCGATGAGGTGCTTTTAGGCCTTGTTGACCATAAGCGCATAGCAGGCCTGTCCAAATGGGTGCATGATGAGGATTTGGCCATGGGTGCCAAGGAGGCTAAGGATGTTACCAAAATTGCGGAAAGCAATCCGGAGTCTATTCTTGCACTGAAGCCGGATCTGGTGCTGCTGCCGGACAGCAGTAAGCCGGAGCAGATTTCCAGCTTGGAGGATGTGGGAATTAAGGTTTTTGTTTATCCTGCTGCTACCAGACTGAGTAATATTCCCAAGACGATTAAGGCTATCGGCGGTGCTGTGGGCGAAACGGAGCAGGCTGAAAAGCTGATTGCCGAGATGCAGAAAAAAATCAGCGCGGTTGAAGCCAAGGTTAAGAAAATGCAGCCTGAGGACAGGAAAAAAGGATTGCTCTTTCTGCGCTTTGGTGCTATCGGTGGCAAGGGAATTATTTTTAATGATATTATGACCGCTGCCGGTGTAGAGGATTGCTATGAAGCAGCACGTCATACAATTGCGGATAAGCCGGGAACGAGCCGTATTTTGAGTAAAGAAGAAGTAGTACAGGCAAATCCCGACTACATAATTATCGGCACCTGGTCTCAGGGCGGTGCTTATAAATCGGGTAATGCACAGCTAGAAGAATTGTATTCCGATCCTGCTCTGGCTACAGTAACTGCTGTAAAGAAAAAGCAGGCGATTGTAATTCCGCAAGGCTATGTAAACTGCCTGTCGCAACATGCCGCTGACAGTGTAGAGCTTCTGCATGAAGCAGTTTACGGCAAATAGAAACCAAGGTCTTTACGTGATATTAAATAACATTTTATGGGGGTGGCGGTTTTATCTGCTGCCCCTTGTTTTTTGAGGAGAAGAAATATGCTGCAAAAGAAAAACTATAGCGATGATATTTTGCATAATATCAGGCGCTTGAGCGAAGTGAATGAGCAGAGGGATATCAAGCCTTTGATGGCGACATCCTTTCCGGGGACTCATTGCCCGCTGATGGGTGTTCTGATGACCGTAAGACAGATGCCGGAGGTTGTTACGGTTATCATCGGTACAGATGAATGCACCTATTATTCCAAGCTGTTGGCGAATATGAAAATTTTCGGCAGTCTTAAGGAAAGCTGTGTTTCCGTAGTAATAGATGATTATGATGTGACCTTCGGTACGATTAAGAAAACGAAAAAGGCTGTTGCCGAAATTTTTGAGGCAGGAGCGCCTAAATGCATAGTATTGGTAACAACCTGCGTTCTGGAAATCATCGGTGATGATTATGATGCACTCGTTGATGAGCTGGAGGAAAAGTACCATGTGCCGATTCTGCTGGTGCGTACGGAGCATTTTCAGTGTCGGGATCATCTGCCGGGTATTGAAAGAACATTGACTGCCACTGTAAAGCTGATGCGGAAAATGCCGACGGAAAATGTTGTCAATATTCTTGGCAATGGCGCTCCTTTGCAAAAAAATTCTGCTTTGCTGCAGCTGCTGGAGCAGGCCGGCGTACAATTAGGACTGCAGCTTCCTGGCAAATGCAGTCTGCAGGATTTGGCGCTTGCAGGCAGAGCGAAGCTGAATATTGTTGTTGATGAGCTGGGATTGGAGCTAGCAAAGCAGATGCAGGAAAAGCTTGCCGTGCCTTACGTTTACTTCCCGCCGATGTGCAATCCGCACAAGGTGCTGCAGGCCTATCAGGAGCTTGCTGCTGCTTTGAAAATGGAGCTGCCGCAGATTGTTACAGAGTCTTGGGAGGAATGCCTTGCTTTGCAGCAGCAGGTGCAGGATAAGTTGCAGGGCGTTGGCTATATATATGGCAACAGTCCGTATAACTGTTGGGAGCTGAATACTTATCTGGCAGAATTGGGACTGCAGCCGCTGATGATACAGATGAGTACCTTAAAAAACAAGGAAGCTAAAAATGAGCTGCTGCAGTATGCAAATCCTTATGTCTGCAAGAGTGCCAATTTGGCGGCGATGGAGTTTGTTTATGATAAATTAAAACCGCGGCTTTATATCGGTAGAAGCTTTACCGACAGCCTGGCAAGAAAAGGAATTTTCGGCATAGACAGTATGCCCGGTCAGGATGTACTGGGCTTTGCCGGCTGCCGTAGCTTGCTGAAGCGCCTGTTGGATTTCGCACAGACTCAGATGGAGGAGAAATGATTATGGCTTTGATAAGAAATTTTCCGGTGCCGTCTGACAGGATGGCAATAATCAGCACGCTGCTGAATATTGAGGATGCTGTTGTGCTGGAGTACGGACCGGAAGGAACTACGCATTTCAGCATGAATTTTTTCAATAAGCTGGGGCAGGAATATCCTGACAGACTATTTACTACCGGTGTAGATGACAGCGATATTATTATGGGCGATACCGAACATCTGGAAAGAGGCATTTTGGAGCTGGATGCTTTATATTCGCCTAAGGCTATTTTTGTGCTGACTTCTTCGGTAACCTCTATCATCGGTACGGATATTGCGGGAATCTGCGACAGTCTGCAGAGCAAGGTTCAGAGCAGGCTGATTCCTGTAAATACCTCCGGTCTTGGTGCCGATTACAGCGCCGGGTTGCGAAAAATCTACCTGCAGTTGGCAGAACTGTTTGTACAGCCTGACGCAGCCAAGCAAAGCAAACGCTATAATATTTTAGGTGCCTCGCTTCTGCATTACAGAGCAGAATCCGATATCTGTGAAATAGCAAGGCTGCTGCGCGAGGGCTTTGACTACGAGTTACTGCATTGTTTTGCCATGAATACGACTACGGCGGCACTTGCCGAGCTTGGCAGTGCCGAGCTGAATATTGTTCTGACGAACGAAGCTGTTCCCTGTGCCGAATATCTTCAAAGCGTTACCGGCACTCCTTTTGTTTATCTGCCTCCCTATGGCTACAGTCAGACAACAGACTTTTTAAAGAGTGTTGCCGCAGTTATCAATAAGCCTGTTAAGGAAGCTGTGTTGCAGCGTTTAGAGGAAAAGAACCGCAGACTGAAAATGCTTTTAAATTCTCCGCTGATGAGCAGAACTCCCGGTACGGTATTTTTAAAGGGCGATTATGATACAGTCAAAGGTCTGGGTGCATTCTTCAAGGAGCTGAAATTTAATGTAGCTCACAGCGTATGCACACATAAAATAACCGGTACTGCTGCGGAAGGCATAGAGTACTTCAAGGAAGAGAAGGAATATCTGCAATTGCTGAAGGATGTTCATCATTGTCTTGTTTTGGCCGATGAGGATACTATGGCCAAGGCTGATGCGACAAACTTTAAAATCTGTGTCAGCCATCCCTGCTTCAGTCATAGGACGATTGCTAACCATTTGCCGTTTATGGGCGAATGGGGCGCAGACATGCTCTTTGAATATATTCAGCAGTATGTGAATATGTAAGTTTTTGGCATACAAAAATCCCCTTGAGTTTTAAGCTCAAGGGGATTAGTATTTTCAAGCCAAATTTAATTTTTAAGCTTTGGCAGGTTCTGCTTCTACAGCTTCTTCCTTAGCGTAATCCGGGTCAAATTTCGGATTCAGGTAGTTTTGGTAAGCCCATGCCAGCAGAGCACCGGAAATATTGTGCCATGCGGAGAAGACTGCACCGGGAACGGTTGCGGCAGGCAGAGCAGCGAAGTGTGCTTTTGCCAGGCCGGTTGCCAGACCGGAGTTTTGCATACCAACCTCGATGGACAGGGCAACAGCCTTTTTCCAGCTGAGGCCGGTGAAGCGGGCGATGGCAAAGCCAAGAGCGTAACCGCAGCAGTTATGCAGAATAACTACCAGCAGAATCAGGCCGGGAGCCTTAAGAATCAGGTCACGGCTGGCGCCGATAACACCTGCGATAATCAGAGAAATTGCAATGGAGGATACAGCCGGCAGATAGTCGGTTGCTGCTTCGGCAAGCTTGGGCAGGAAGGATTTAACAGCCAGACCTAAGCAGATAGGCAGGATAACGATTTGGACGATGCTCCAGAACATACCGACCGGATCGAAGTTAATCTTTTCACCGATAATCATGTAGGTGATGAACGGAGTCAGAATCGGAGAAAGTACAGTGGAAACACTGGTCATGGTTACGGAAAGTGCAACGTCACCCTTGGACATAAAGGTGATTACGTTGGAGGAGGTACCGCCGGGGCAGGTGCCTACCAGTACAACGCCGGTGGTCAGTGCCGGATCCAGATTGAAGGCAACGGACAGCAGGTATGCCAGGAAAGGCATTACGAAATACTGAGCGCAGCAGCCGATGAGAATATCGAGCGGGCGTTTGAGTACCAGCGCGAAGTCCTTCAGGTTCAGTGTGGTGCCCATACCGAACATTACGATACCGAGCATGCAGCTCAGGACGCTGATGCCGTGTACCTTACCCAATACCCATAAAAAGTTCTGTGGCATTGTGAGGCCGAGAACCAGAAAAACGATGGCGATGATGCCAAAGAATTTGCCGATTAAAGCACAAAATTGTTTCATTATGAAATTACCTCTTTCCCTTAATAAAAAAATAATAATTTTAGAGAGTAGCGGCAATGCTCTCTCCTTTGTCTGTAATGTCCACTATTATAACAAAGACAGAAGAGGAAATAAAGAGTTGGCTGTAAAAAACTGTAAAAATTTTTAAAAACAGTAGAATTGTGTTATAATGTTAATATAAATTGCGAAAAATACGGACGGAGGTACGCTACTTGTATACTATAAGCAGAGATTACCGCAAAGAAATTGTGATTGAAAAATCACGTTTTATCTGCTCGCTGAAAAAGGTGCACAGCGAAGCAGAGGCCCAGGAATTCATTAAGGCCGTAAAAAAAGAGTTTTGGGATGCAACGCACAACTGCTCCGCCTATATCGTGGATGATTTGGCACAGCGCTCCAGTGACGATGGCGAGCCTAGCGGCACTGCCGGCATTCCGATGCTGGAGGTGCTACGTAAGAACGGACTGACGGAAACTGCTGCCGTGGTGACACGTTATTTCGGCGGCATTAAGCTGGGCGCAGGCGGATTGGTGCGCGCTTACAGCGGCAGCGTGGCTGGCGCGGTGAAGGAAGCAGGCTTGGCGCAGAAAATTTTGCTGGGCTATTACAGCTTTTTATATGATGTGAACAGCGTCGGCCGCATTCTGAACGTGCTTTATCAGCAGCAGCTTTTTGAGATTGCCGATGTGCAGTACGACCTGCGCGCCAAGGTGATTTTGAAAATGCGCGCGGAGCAGAAGGCTGAGGCCGAGGCCTGGCTGACCGAGAACCTCAATCAGCAGATAGAGCTGGAGCAGGAGGGCACAGAGTTCGCTGAGGTGGCGCTGTAGCCTGCAATAGGAAAAAATTATACGAACAATCTCACTTAAGCTATTGCTTGCGGGAGGTTGTTTTTTTGCCTTAGGGCTAATGTCAGGCAGATAAAAAAAGCTGGCCTTGGTAGTAAAAAGAACTGCTGTATTGTATAATAAGTAGTGGAAGAGAGAAGAGGAGGTAGAAGCGAGTGATTGAAGAAAGGGTACCACCACAAAATATAGAAGCCGAGCAGGCTGTGCTCGGTGCTATGCTGATTGATAAAGAAGCTATTGCCAAGGCGACCGAAGTGCTTTCGGCAGATGATTTTTACCGCGAGGCGCATCGTGTTATTTTTAGCGCTATGCTGGAGCTTTATAATAAAAATGAAGCAGTAGATATGGTTACTGTGACAGAAATCCTCAAGCGCGACAATAAGCTGGAGGACATCGGCGGCATCGCTTACATCACCAGTCTGGCGAACGTAGTGCTGACGGCGGCCAACGTTAAATATCATGCTGAGATTGTTGCCGAAAAATCGGTTCTGCGTCAGCTTGTGCGCGTTTCTACCGAAATTGCGGCTATGGGCTACGAGGCCAATGAGGATGTCGGTACGCTGTTGGATACAGCGGAAAGCCGCATTCTGGAAATTTCCAACCGCAAGAAAAAGACGGATTTTACCCCAATTAACGACGTATTGATGGACAGCGTGCAGAGCATCGAAAGTCTGCTGCAGAACAAGGGCGGTCTTACAGGTCTGCCGGCAGGCTTTGCGGATCTGGATAAGCTGACGAGCGGTCTGCATCCTTCCGATTTTATTATTCTGGCAGCGCGTCCTTCCATGGGTAAAACTGCGCTGGCGTTGAACATTGTGCAGAACGTAGCGCTGCGTGCGCACAAGGTTATCGGCGGCGAACCGCGCAGTGTAGCTTTCTTCAGCCTGGAAATGAGCAAGGAGCAGCTGGTTAACCGTATGCTGTGCGCCGAAGCAGGCATCGACAGCCAGCGCCTGCGCGTAGGCGAGATGCATGACGAGGATTGGACGCACCTTTGGGACGCCTGCGATACGATGAGCCGTGCCAAAATTTATATTGATGATACGGCGGGCATTACGGCAATGGATATGCGCAGCCGTGCGCGCCGCCTGAAAGCAGAGCATGGCCTTGATTTGATTGTAGTAGATTACCTGCAGCTGATGCAGGGCAGCGGCAAGCGCAATTATTCCGGCGACCGCCAGCAGGAGGTTTCGGAAATTTCCCGCTCACTGAAGGCTCTGGCGCGTGAGCTGGATGTGCCGGTGCTGGCGCTGTCACAGCTGAGCCGTAGCGTAGAATCGCGTCAGGTTAAGCGCCCAATGCTCAGTGACCTGCGTGAATCCGGTTCTCTGGAGCAGGATGCGGATATTGTAGCATTCCTGTATCGTGAGGATTACTATAATCCGGAAACGGAAAACAAGCATACCGAGCTGATTATTGCTAAGCATCGTAACGGTCCGGTAGATACCGTTAATCTGTTTTTCCAGAAGCAGTTCACCAAATTTGTTGGCTTTACGAAGCGCGAAGAATAAAAAACCGAATATTTTACCTAAAATCAACAAAAAATGTTCATAAAGCTTGCGATAAGACGCGGAAAATGATATGATATTTATGCATCAAATTGTAATGAAGAATCTGAAGCTGAATCACGGGCTTTCAGATGTTTTTTCATGAATAAAATTGTCTTGGGAGGCATACAAAAATGATTGATCGTTATACTCATCCTGAAATGGGTAATATCTGGACACTCGAAAACGAATTCCGTACCATGCTGAAGGTAGAAATTCTGGCTTGCGAGGCTATGAACAAACTGGGCATTGTGCCTGACGAAGCGCTGAAGGATATTCAGACGAAGGCTGACTTCCGTCTGGACCGCATTAAGGAAATTGAAGCAGTTACCAACCATGATGTTATTGCTTTCCTGACTAATGTGGCTGAGTATGTAGGCGATGCGTCCAAATACATTCACAAAGGCCTGACCTCCAGTGACGTAAAGGATACTGCACTGTGCTATATGACCGTACAATCCGCAGACCTGATTATGCGTCATCTGGAAAACTTCCATGAAATTCTGCGCCGTCGTGCCGCTGAATTCAAATATACCGTTATGATCGGCCGTACCCACGGTATCCACGCAGAACCGATGACCTTCGGTATGAAATTCCTGCTGTGGTCTGCTGAAATCGAGCGTAACATCGAACGTCTGAAACAAGCGCGTGAAATGATGGCGGTCGGTAAGCTGTCCGGTGCTGTAGGCACTTACTCCAACATCGATCCGTTTGTAGAAAAATATGTCTGCGAAAAGCTGGAGCTCACTCCGGTACGCCTGGCAACCCAGGTTATCCAACGTGACCGTCATGCACATTTCATGACTACTCTGGCAATCATCGGTTCCTCTCTGGATAAGATGGCAACCGAAATCCGTAACCTGCAGCGTACCGATATCCGTGAAGCTGAAGAATATTTTGCACCTGGTCAGAAGGGCTCTTCCGCTATGCCTCATAAACGTAATCCGATTACCTGCGAAAAGGTTTCCGGTATGGCGCGTCTGCTGCGTGGTTATGCAGTAGCAGCTCTGGAGGATGTAACCCTGTGGCATGAACGCGACATCTCCCATTCTTCCGTAGAGCGCGTTATTCTGCCGGACGCAACTATTGCTCTGGACCATATGCTGCGTAAATTCTCCAACATCATCGACAAACTGCTGGTATATCCTGATGCCATGATTGCCAACATGAACAAAACCGGCGGCCTGATTTTCAGCCAAAACCTGCTGATTGCTCTGGTTACCAAAGGTGTACTGCGTGAGGATGCTTACAAATGGGTACAACGCAACGCTATGGCACGTTGGCTGCAAGGCGCTGACTTCAAGACCAACGTTGAAGCTGACCCGGATATCAAAAAATATCTGACCGACGAAGAGGTTGAGCATTGCTTCGATCCGAAACCGATGCTGCGCCACGTTGACGAGATTTTTGCTAGATTTGGTTTATAATTTTGATAAGGAGTGACTGCTAATGTCATCTGTTGTAGTTTTAGGCGCCCAATGGGGCGATGAAGGTAAAGGTAAAATTGTTGACTATTTGGCGCAAAAGGCTGATGCTGTAGTTCGTTACAGCGGCGGCTCCAATGCAGGCCATACTGTTGTAGTTAATGATGTTAATTATAAGCTGCGTCTGCTGCCCTCCGGCGTACTGTTTAATGATAAGACTAACGTTCTGGGCAACGGCGTTGTAATCAACCCCGGCGTTGTGCTGGCAGAAATTGCCGGCATGAAGGAAAAGGGCATTGATTGCAGCAATCTGGTTATCTCTGACCGTGCACACGTTGTTCTGCCGTATCATCAACGTCTTGATGAGCTGCAGGAAGAAGCACTGGGCAATCACAAAATCGGCACCACCAAAGGCGGCATAGGTCCCTGCTACATGGATAAGGTTGCTCGCGTTGGCATCCGTATCTGCGATTTGATGGAGCCTGCAACCTTTGCTGATAAGCTGAAGGTTAATCTGGAAGCAAAAAATGCTATTATCACCAAAATTTACGGTGCAGAACCGTTTGACTATGATACCGTACTGAAGGAATATTTGGCTTATGCAGAAGAGCTGCGTCCGTACGTTGCTGACACCGGCGTTGTTATGGATGAGCTGTTCAGCGCCGGCAAAAACGTTCTGTTTGAAGGCGCACAGGCTACCTTCCTGGATATCGACCATGGTACCTATCCGTATGTCACCAGCTCCAACCCGACTGCAGGTAATGCCTGCACCGGCAGCGGCATTGGCCCCCGCTTCATCGACCATGTTGTCGGTGTAGTTAAGGCTTATACCACCCGCGTTGGCGAAGGCCCCTTCATCACCGAGCTGCTGGATACCGACGGCCCAGGCAACCAAATTCGTGAAACTGGCCATGAATACGGCACTGTAACCGGTCGTCCGCGTCGCTGCGGCTGGCTGGATGCTTTCATGCTGCGTTACAGCGCACGCCTGAACAGCCTGGATTATCTGGCAATTACCCGTCTGGATATCCTCGACCAAATGCCGAAGATTAAAATGTGCGTTGGCTACAAGATTGGCGATGAGGTTCTCAAACGCATTCCTGCAAGCCTGAACGTTCTGGCTAAGGTTGAGCCGATTTTCGAAGAGTTCGACGGCTGGATGACCGATATCAGCGGCATCCGCAACTATGACGAGCTGCCGGAAAACGCTAAGAAATATCTGGCTAAAATCAGCGAGGTATCTGGTGTTGAGCTGGGTATTATCTCCGTTGGTCCTAACCGCGAGCAGACCATCGTTCTGAAAGAGCTGCTGTAAGCTTAGGCTGCTGAAAAAACAGCAAAAATATTTTAAAAAGTACTTGACTTTCCTTGTGTTAGTCTGTATACTATTAATGTTGCTAATTTATGGCGACAAATGATTCACTAGCTCAGTTGGTAGAGCACCTGACTTTTAATCAGGGTGTCCCGAGTTCGAGTCTCGGGTGGATCACCAACGAAAATATGCCGTTCTTCGAAAGAAGAACGGCTTTTTTGTATTTGCGGACGCAAATACTCATGAAGGCAGACACCGGCCCTGAAAAATTCTTCCTTGCTAATCAATTCCTGCGGTAGTAATATGTAAGTGATAAGCAAAAATTTTACAGACTTTTTCGGAGGTGCCTTGATGAAAATAGTAGTTATGGAGCCGTTAGGCGTAAAGATGGAACAGATAAATGCACTGGCAGCACCGCTGCAGGCTGCAGGTCATGATTTCGTTTATTATACCGCAAAGGAAACAGACCAGGAGAAGCTGCTCGCACGTGTACAGCAGGCAGATGTTATCGTGCTGGCCAACCAGCCGCTGAGTGCGGAGATTATCAACGCCTGCCCTAATTTGAAAATGCTGTCTGTAGCCTTTATCGGTGTAGACCATATTGCGCTGGCTGCCTGCCGTGAGCGCGGAATTTTAGTTTGCAATGCCGCAGGCTATTCCACCAATGCGGTAGCAGAGCTGACCTTCGGTTTGGCTATCAGCGTTATCCGCAACATCGTTCCCTGTGATGCACGCTGCCGTCAGGCAGGAACGAAGGATGGCCTGGTAGGCTTTGAGCTGTTTGGCAAGACCTTCGGCGTAGTCGGCACCGGTGCGATTGGCAGCAGAGTGGCGAGGATTGCCGCTGCCTTCGGCTGCAGGGTGCTGGCCTACAGCCGTACCCCAAAGGCAGAGTTGCAGGCTGACGGTGTAAGCTATGTAAGTCTGGATGAGCTTTTGGCTGCCAGCGATTTTGTCAGCTTGCATGTGCCGCTGACGGACGCAACCCGCGGACTGATTAATGCCGAGGCTATTGCGAAGATGAAGCCGACGGCCGTACTGCTGAATACTGCGCGCGGTCCTGTTGTGGACAGCGAGGCACTGGCACAGGCGCTGAACGAAAGAAGATTGGCGGGCGCAGGCATTGATGTATTTGAGGGCGAGCCGCCGATTGCGCCGGAGCATCCTCTGTGCCATGCGAAGAACACCGTGCTGACACCGCACGTGGCCTTCGCCAGCGCTGAAGCATTGGCTGCACGTGCCGATATCGTTTTTGCCAACATCGAAAAATGGCTGGCAGGAGCACCGCAGAACGTAATTAAGTAAAAACACTATGAAAAGGCTCAATAATTTATATTATTCCAAGAGAATAAAAGAGCTTTTGGCAGAGTTGCAGACAGCGGGAACAACGCTGGTTGTTGCTCCCATGGGCTACGGCAAAACACTGGCAGTGCAGTACTTTTTGCAGGAGCAGGAGCGCTGCGGCAAAAAGGTACTGCGCCAGAGTATTTACGGCGCCGGTGCCGAGGCCTTCTGGCAGGGAGTGTGCCACAGCTGGCAAAATACGGAGCTGGGCGCTGCGCTGCTGCAGCAGTCTTTGCCTGCCGATGCCAACGCCAAAACGCTGGTGCTGGAGCTGTTCCGTCAGCTGCTGCCGCAGGAGCCTGTCTATTGGTTTATAGATGATTTGCATCTGTTGGAGAGCAGCGAGGCGATTGATTTTCTCTTTGCTTTGAGCAAGGCAGGCTTTGCTGATTTGCACCTGCTGCTGGTAAGCAGAGGGCAGATTTTTGACGGCAGCCGTCTGCTGGAGCTGGGACGTAAGGTCTTTTGTCTTGATAAGCATGATCTGGCACTGCAGCGTGACGAGCTGACGGAATACAGCAGCAGATGCGGCCTGCAACTTACGGCACAGCAGCTGGATGCTTTGCATGAGGCCTGCGAGGGTTGGTTTTCCGTTACCTATCTTAACCTTTTGAACTACGACAGGTATCAGCGCTTTTGCCTTGATACAGGCAGCGTTTATGAGATGATAGCCAATGTACTGCTGCGGCCGCTGCCGTCGGAGCAGCAGCGCTTGCTGCTGCTTATGGGGCAGCCGGAGGAATTTACGCCGGAGCATGTGGCCTATGCCTATGGCGCAAGCTGCAGAGAGTCTGTAAGCAGGCTGCTGGAATGCAATGCCTTCATTATCAGGCTGGCGAACGGCAGACTGCGGTGTCACCATATGCTGAAGCAGGCGACGCGCCATGCCTTCGGCCTGCTGCCGGAGGCAGAGCAGCAAAGGTACTTCTGTCGTTTGGGACAATGGTACGCACAGCAGAAGGAGTACGAGGAAGCGCTGGACTGGCTGTACCGCGGTCGTGATTTTGACGGCCTGCTGGCTGCAGTGCAGCAGCTGCGCGACTGGTCGATGCGCCCGCAGCACAGGCAGCATCTTTTCGACTGGCTGCGCGAATGTCCGCCGGAAATATTATGGCAGTATCCGCAGGCGGTGCTGATTATTATGCGGCGCATGTTTTCGCTGAATATGGTGCCGGAAATGCTGCAGGTCAAGGAATGGTATGTAACGGCGTTGGAGCGCAATACTGCGCTCAGCCAGCGTGAGCGCGATAATTATTACGGCGAGCTGGAGGTTATTCTGAGCTTTTTGGCCTTCAACAGTATTACCGGTATGAGCGAGCATCACAGGCGTGCCTACAAGCTGCTGAGCGGTGCTCCGCAGACGCTCAGCAAGCAGGGCATCTGGACCTTCGGCGCGCCCAGTGTTCTGGGGCTGTATTTACGCATGGGCTGCAGTCTGCGGCAGACGGTGGAGGATATGCAGGAGTGTATGCCACCGTACTATCTGCTGAGCGGCTGGCACGGTGCCGGAGCCGCCGAGCTGACGGAGGCGGAAGCACTTTTGCTGCAGGGACGCATTGACGAAGTGGATATGCCTCTGCAGAAGGCGTATTATCAGGCGGAAAAGCATGGGCAGGAGTGTATTACTATCTGCTGTGATTTTCTGGAGATGCAGCGCGATCTTTTCCGCGGCGTTTACAGCAGTAAGGCAGAGGCGTACAGCCGACATCAGTGGCAGTTACAGCCCTGGAAGCAGAGCATGCTGCTGAATACTGCCGATATGTGTGCCGGCTTTTACTATGCATTGCTGGGCAAGCCGGAATATATCCCAAGCTGGCTGACGGACGGAAACGGACAGCAGCCTTCGGTGCTTTATCCTGCGCGTCCCAGTCGCAACTATATCAGTGCCCAGTGCCTGCTGGCACAAGGGCAGTATACGGAGCTTTTGGTGCGCTGGTCCGACTGGGAGCAGGAATGCCGTCCCTACAGTAATTTTTTGTGCCTGCTGTATTTGCAGGTGCAAAGGGCGGCGGCCTTTGCCGGCAGAGGCGATGTAACGAGCTGCCGCGCTTCGCTGAAGCAGGCGCTGGCAATGGCTGAGGCGGATAAGCTTGTGCTGCCGTTGGCGCAGAACATAGCGCTGTTGCGTCTGTATCTGGAGCAGGAGGCTCAGGGTGAATACTCGGCAGCGGCGGCAGCGGCGCTGCACCTGGGGCAGCAGCTGGAGGCGGGCCGGGGACAGATTTTGTCCGCACGCTTTGCTAAAGCTGGCCTGCAGGAGCTGACGGAGCAGGAGCTGCAGATAGCACAGCTGGCAGTAGCACGCCATACGAACAGGGAAATTGCGCAAAGATTGTCGCTGTCGGAGGGGACGATTAAGCAATATCTCAATAAAATTTTTGCCAAGCTGCAGATTGATGCTGTGGCTAAAAATAAAAGACATCAGCTGGAGCGCTTTTTCCCCAACTCTTAACTAAAGGTTACTTATAGTTAATATTGACTCGGTATATACTATAAATGAAGAAGTATATGCCGGGTCTTTTTATATCCGGCGGTTAGGAGGCGGAAAAATGAAACGGCTGAAGGTAGTGCTCGGGGCGTGCCTGGCAATGCTCGTGGCTTTTACGGCATTGGCCTGGGCGGCAACGCAGTACAAAACAACTATTAAGGTCAGCGGTACTAAGCTGAATGTGCAGCGCTATGTAGAGGGCAAGGGCCCGATGAAGGATAAGGCGGTGCTGCTCAACAAGGATAATAAGGTTGTTGTGCGCTGGAAGCAGCGCGAGCTGAAAAAATGGTACTATGACGGTGATAAATATTTCCGCTTTGTGCCCTATAGCTATGATATGAAAAATCTGAAGCCGGGCAGATATCGCTTAGTAACGACCAGCAGCTTCGGCAAGGGCGGTGCGGTTAAAAAGACTGTCAACATCAGCTACAAGCCGCAGAGCAAGATGCAGTTCCGTGCATCCAAGATTATCCGCAAGGGCAACGGTGATGTTTATCAGCGCCTGTATTTTAAAAAGAACAATTCCACGGGCAAGACCTGCTATGCCCAGATTTTCAATAAAAACAACAAGCTGGTCTACAGCACGAAATATAAGGCAAGAAATGCCAATCAGGATTTTGCCTTCAGCTGGAACGGCTGGGCAAGCGGCAACAGCGGCAAAAAATGTGCTAAGGGCGTATATACCGTGAAGTATTGGATGGATGGCGTGAATCCCAAAACTGCCAAGTTCCGTCTGAGCATTTGAGGAGGTGAGCATAATGAAAGAAAAAATGATGCGTATTATCGTAGCTGTTATGCTTACCCTGCTGTTGTGCAGTCTGACGCTGCTGGCAGGCGCCGCCTCCAAAAATGACTGGAAGAATACGGCAGGCTGCTACGTGTGGACCGAAAGCAGCCAGTATAATAACGGCGTGCTGAATATCAAGCCCTTAGGCGACGACAAATATCTTTACGAGCTGAAGGTTCTGCGCGGTAGCGAGGAAGAGGACAGTGCGGAGGATTTCGTTACTGCCGGCGTTTTTGAAATCAACGAGGATGGCGACGGTATTGCCGAGGTGGATTACAAAAATAATGATACGGTAGAGCTGCGCTTCGTGCTGAAGGACAAGAGCATTACCGCCTATCAGGACGGACCGCTGCCACTGGATGTGCAGGGTGAATACAGATTCAACGAGGACAGCTTTGATGTATCCGAGGCTGCTGCCGCCGCGCTGCTTGCAGGCCTGCCGGAAAAGCAGACAGGCTTGCCGGAGGACGCTGACGATTATAAGCTGCTCTATGCGGAGGAGCCTGTGGATGGCTGGTTCTATCAGCTGACGGCGCTTGATGATGAGGGCAAGGTTATTGCCAAATTTTTGGTAGCTGCCGATTTGAGCGCAGTGTACCGCAACGATAAGGAGGATGAGGTAAGCCTTATTTACGGTGACCCGATCAATATGCTGGCTGCCAAAAGAGCACCGCTCGTAGAGGAAGAGGAGCTGGAAGGCCCTGCAATCGAAAGCGGCGAGCTGGAGGGCGACGAGGATGCGCCCGACCTGCCTGCAACCGCAGCCTCCGAGCTTAGCCCGTTGGTGACGGTGGCTCCGGAGGAGGCAAGCCTGAAGGTGGGCGAGCGTACACGCATAGTTGCTTCGCTGCCGGGATGCGTAGGCTATAACGTAACGGATCTGCGTTCCTCTAACAGTGATATAGTGAAGGTGGACGGCGATGTGCAGCTTTTGGCTGTGAAGCCGGGAACTGCGACGATTAGCGGCAAGCTGCTGCTGGAAAAGGGCGAAAAGGCCTTTGTGACGCAGATTACTGCCTATGAGCCGAAGCTGGAGGCTCCGAATCTGCCGGCGCATCTGGCGATAGACGAAGCGCTGAAGCTGGAGGCCTACGTTGTGGGCGAGGCTGACGGCGTGACACCGGAGTGGAGCGTGAGCGATGAAAAGATTGCCGTTATCGAAGATGGCAAGCTGATCGGTAAGGCTGACGGCGTGGTTACCGTTACGGCAGTACACGGCGAGATGAAGAGCCAATGGCCGGTGGCTGTGGGCACGGCAGAGCTGCCTGCTGCCGAAGATGAGGAAGAAAATGAGGATGACGATGACGGTTTTGGTCTGCTGACGATTATCGGCGGCGTAATTATCATCGGTGGAGCTGCCTTCTTCTTCCTGCGCAGAAAACGCAAATGATAAGCTGATGCTGTAAAGCGTTATGCTTACCGAAAAAATAATATGAAGCATCGGAGGCTGAGCTGTGCCAGCCTCCTTTGTGCGCCTGCGGCGATGCTGTTGTTTGTGCCCGCAGGCGTATTTTTTTGTGTGCGGGTATATGCTGTTACGTCCGTTTTTGCCTGCCCAAGCGCCTTTGCTCTTGCCTGCAGGCGCGGAAAATCACAGTTATTTTACACTCTGGCAATGTTTCACAAAATCTCTGTAAAAAAAGTAACAAAAAGTTTTCAGTTGGACGTTACAAATGGCGAAAAATCTAGTATAATATTATTAAAGTGTACTATACTTTACAAAATCTCTGAGATCTCAAACTGGCGCCAAATCAATCAAAGTAAAATGAGGTAGAATAGTAGAAATGTTTTTTGATTCTTACGAGACACCAGTCTTCAGACCTCCAAGTGAGGCACGCAGCTTTATTTTGCGCGTTACGCGCGGCTGCGCACATAATAAATGCACCTACTGCAACATGTACAGAGGTGTTCCCTTTCAGATTTTAAAGGATGAAGAAATTTCCCGTCAGATAGCGCTGGCGGCCCATTACGGCAAGAACAAGGTGCGCCGCGTCTTTTTGGCGGACGGCGATGCTTTGGTGCTGCCAACGGCTAAGCTGTTGAAGATTCTGCAGGTACTGCGCGAGCAGTTTCCGCATCTGCAGCGCGTTGCCAGCTATGCTGCGCCTAAGGATATCCTGCGCAAGAGCGAGGAGGAGCTGCGCCAGCTGAAGGAAGCAGGCCTGAAGCTTTTGTATTACGGCATGGAAACAGGCGACGATGCTACGCTGAAGGCTGTCAACAAGGGTGTTGACGGCGAACAGGCGGTAGAAGCGGGAGGCAGAGTTACCGCCAGCGGCATGAAGCTTTCCATGATGATTATTCTGGGCTTGGCAGGTGCGGAGGGCAGCGAACGTCACGCACTGGCAACTGCTAAGGCGATTAATATTATCAAGCCGACGCATTTGAGCGCGCTTTGCCTGATGCTGTACCGCGGCAGCGAGCTGCTGGACCAGTACGAGGCAGGCAAGTTCAATCCGCTTTCACCGGCAGGACTGATGCGCGAGCTGAAGCTGATAATAGAAAATATAGATTTACCTGCGGACAGGCACTGCCTCTTCCGCAGCAACCATGTATCGAACTACGTTCAGCTGGCAGCAACACTGCCGCATGACAAGCAAAGACTGCTGCGCGATATTGATTACAGTATTGCTCAGCTCAGCAAGCTGAAAAGCTGGGACGTATATAACTACAATTAATTTTTAATTTTGCATTTGAGCGGGGCTGATGAAGATGAAAAAGAAGCTGGCTTCTGTGCTGACCGTAATCATGCTGGCCTGCAGCCTGCCTTGGCAGGCACAGGCTGCAGCGCCTATTGTCAGCAACAAACCGCATAAGGCACCGGTGGCAACGCCGCCGGCCGTAAGCGAGGCGCAGCCTGTGAAGGCGGTGCCGGAGCCTGCTGCCGTCAAAGCCGATACCGCAGCTAAGCCTGCTGCCGAAGTGAAGGCGCCCAAGCAGGCGCAGCCTGAGAAAAAGGCGAAGAAAACCGCTGCTAAAAAGTCTAAAAAAACTAAGGACAAACAGCAGTCCAAGGTACAGGTGCAGCAAAGCAACTGGCGCCTGAAGGTGGCACAGCAAAAGCTGCAGGTGCTGGGCTTCAGTGACGAACGTCCCAGCGGACGCATGACGGAGGCTACCAGCAGCGCGCTGAAAAGCTTCCAGAAGCAGCACAAGCTGAAGGCAGACGGTGAGCTGAATGATGCTACCTATCATAAGCTGACCTGGGAGGCCTTCGCTAAGGAGGGTATCCCCAAGGTTAAGGGCAAGGAAATCGTCAGCCGTGCCGCCAAATACAAGGGTGTTCCCTATGTGTTCGGCGGAACCACGACCAAGGGCTTTGACTGCTCCGGCTATGTGCAGTATGTGTTTAAGGACTGCAAGGCCAAGCTGCCGCGACTGGCAGACGAGCAGGCGTTACAGGGGATTTTTGTAACGCAAAAGCAGCTGCGGCCCGGCGATTTGGTGTTTTTTACCACCTACGCCGCAGGCGCATCGCATGTGGGCATTTATGCCGGTGACGGAAAGTTTTGGAGTGCATCCTCGTCCAAGGGTGTAATCCTTTCGTCGCTGAAGGACGATTACTGGAAACAACGCTATTATGGAGCACGCCGGGTGTTGATTACGAACGGCGAGGTTTATAAATAAAAGTTCTGCTGACGGCAGCCGACTGCCGGACAGCCGGGGAGGGTATAAAACATGATTCGTGAGAGAAGAAATAAGGATAAGCTGGCTTCTTATTACAGAAAGTTTATGGAAGAGGGCATTGTTGACCCCAACGTGCATCCGTGGGTTGCAGACAGCTGGCAGCGTTGCCGTGCTATGCATCTGCCGCACGAAACCATGCCCAAAATCAACAAGCTGAGCCGCGAGGAGATTATCGCACACCAAAAGACGCATGAGTTCATCGTCAAATACGTTGACGGTCTTTATGAGCAAAGCAAGCAGCATTTCAATATCCACAACCTGAGCATGCTGCTGATTGATGAAAACGGCTATGTAATCAAAAACTACGCTATGCCGTTCTTCCAACGCATTATCGAGGATATTCAGGGCATGCGCGTTCTGGAGGAGGATGTTGGTACCTCCAGCATCAGCATTGCGCGCGAGCATAACGTGCCCTTCCTGATGTTCGGTCCGGAAATGTGGATTAAGGACAGCCATTCCGGCGATGCCTGCAGTGCGCCTATCTGCGTCAACGGCAAAATCCGCTATATTATTTCCTTCTTTTCCTTGGATCAGAACGATTTGCCCTATGATTTGCTTTTGAGCCTGCTGATGACGATGAAATATTCCATCGAGCAGCACCTGAACATGCTGGAGGCCTGGAGCATCAACCGCATTATGATGGAACAGCTGCCGGTAACCGTTTACTGGCTGGGCAAGGACGGCAGCATAAAATACTGCAACGAAAACGGCCGCAAGCGTCTGGAGGGACATGAGCGCCTGGAGGACGTGTTCCTGAACTACGAGCATATTCCTATCAAAAAAGCGCTGCATGGCGTAGCAACACAGCGTCGTGAAATTACCTGGATTACTCAGGACAGAACCTTTGAGGATATTACCACTGTTATGCCGATTAAGGTTGGCAGCGAGGTAGAAAGTGCTTTGGTGCTGTCTATGTCCATCGAGGATTTGAAAACTACCATCGCCCATGCAACCGGTTACAGCAGCCGTTACAGCCTGTACAGCATGGTTGGCGAAACCAGTGAATTTTTGGCGCTGCAGCATAAGGCCAGCCGTGTTGCCCGCACCGACCACAATATCCTGCTGCAGGGCGAGCCCGGTACCGGCAAGCAACGCCTGGCACACGGCATTCATCAGGCCAGCCCCCGCGCTGCCGCTCCGTTGATTGCGGTAAAATGCCACAACGCATCATTGGCAGAGCTGGAGGCCGAATTCTTTGGCACAAATGAGGACGGACAGCAGTCCGCAGGTAAGCTGGAGCTTGCTATCGGCGGTACGCTGTTCCTTGATGAGGTAGAAAAGCTGCCGCTGGAAATGGGCGATAAGCTGGCTGATGCACTGACGCACGGCCTGCCCGCAACGGAAAAGGGCGGCAAGCCGCGTATGTTCGACGTGCGCGTAATCGCTGCCTGCGATTCCAACCTTAAACGTTTGGCAGATAAGGGACTTTTCTCCCGTAATCTGTATGAGCTGGTGCTGGATACCACCATGCGCGTACCGCCTCTGCGCGAGCGCGTGAAGGATATCGAGGTAATCGCTTCGCATATTCTGGTGGAAATGTCCGCGCAGCACAACCTGCCGCAAAAACGCCTTTCTCCCGAGGCTGTTTCCCTGCTGCTGTCCTGCAGCTGGCCGGGTAACATCAAGCAGCTGCAGGGTGTTATCGAGCAGGCCTTCTTCCACACTCCCGGCAGCATCATCGAAGCGGAAAACATTAAGCTGCCCGGTGACAAAACTCTGGAACGCTCCTGGAAGTATGACAAGGAAGCCTTTATTGCAGCTTGGAAATCCGCCGGCGGCAATATCAGTAAGCTGGCAACAATGCTTGATGTCAGCCGTGTAACCCTGTACCGTTATCTGAAGAAGTACGGCCTGGGACCGAAAGCAAAATAAAATTTACTATGATTGCCCCTGAAGCAGGCTTGCCCTGCTCCGGGGGCTTTGCGTTTTTTTTGGGGGCTTTGGCGCTGCAAGGCGAATTTAGAAGAGAAAAGTGCAACATGTTGCAAAAATCTCTTGTAGAAATAGTGTTGAGATTGAATACAGGGAGAAAAAAGGCTATAATAGAAGAGAAAAGTGCAACATGTTGCAAAAATCTCTTTTAAAGAAGGTGAGCTAATGGAAATACGCAGAGATTTTTATTTGGATAAGCTGATAAAACGCAAGCATAACGGGTTGATTAAAATTATTACCGGTATTCGCAGATGCGGTAAATCCTATCTGTTGAACACTATATTTTATCAGCATCTGCTTTCATGCGGTATAGATGATGCGCATATTATCCGTTTTGCTTTCGACTCCGCCGATGATTTGCAAAAGATAGGCGAAAGCCTTATTGCCATGGGCAAGGAAAAGCGTGGCGTAAATCCGGAAAAGTTTATGGCTTATGTTAACAGCCGGATTGCTGATGAGGGTATGTATTATCTGCTGCTCGATGAGGTACAGGAAATGGATTGCTTCGAAGCTGTGCTTAACGGGTATCTGCGCAAGGCGAATATGGATGTATATGTTACCGGCAGTAATGCTAAATTTCTTTCCAAGGATATTATTACGGAATTTGCCGGACGCGGTGATGAGATGCATATGTATCCGCTTAGCTTTGCCGAATTTATGAGTGTTTATCACGGTGATAAGTATATGGGCTTGGCGGAATATATGCTTTACGGAGGAATTCCGGTGGTTGTGCTGCGTGAAGGGACTGCTGAAAAGGCTGCCGCTTTGCAGAATTTGTTGAGTGAAATTTATCTGAGCGATATTTATAAACGCAATCGTATCCGTAATAAGGGAGAAATGGAGGATTTGCTCAATATACTGGCTTCGGCCATTGGCTCTTTAACTAATTATGAAAAGCTGAAAAATACCTTTAAAAGTGTCAAAAAATCCAAAATTACTTCTACCACTATCAAAAAGTATCTGGATTGCCTGGAAGATTCCTTTTTAATTGAAGCAGCTTCGCGCTATGATGTAAAGGGCAAGGCTTATATTGATACTCCGAAAAAATATTATTTTTCTGATCTGGGATTGCGTAATGCGCGCATTAACTTCCGGCAGTTTGAACAAACTCATTCTATGGAAAATGTAATCTACAATGAGCTTTGCATGCGTGGCTACAGCGTTGATGTGGGTGTAGTGCCTATTGCTGTGAGAGATGAAAGCGGCAATGTAGTAAGAAAACAGCTGGAGGTTGATTTTGTCTGCAATATGGGCTCAGTCAGGTATTATATTCAGTCTGCATATTCCTTGCCGGATGAAATGAAACGTGCGCAGGAGGTACGCCCCTTGAAAAATATTGATGATACCTTCAAAAAAATTATCATTACCAAGGATATTGTCCCAGCCTATTATGATGAATACGGAATTCTTACCGTGAACATATATGATTTTTTGCTGGCTAGTGATAGCTTGGAAAAATAAAGCTTAGCTTAACAGTTCGTTTTGGTATTTCGGTTTGAATGCCCTCGAAGCAGGCTTGCCCTGCTCCGGGGGCTTTGCGTTTTTTTTGGGTGCTTTGGCGCTGTGAGGCGGATTTAGAAGAGAAAAGTGCAACATGTTGCAAAAATCTCTTGTAGAAACAGTGTTGATGGTGAATGAAAGGTAGTAAAAGGTGAGGTTAGGAGAGATTTGTTCAATATGTTACATAATCTTTTTTTATAACGCCATTGTCGGGTGATAGTTTGTTAAAGCTAATTTTGGAATAAAATAAATTTTTTTAGAAAAATTTTTGCAAAAAGTCTGCTAAAAATCGTGAAACTCAGCATGGATGCGGTTTACAGTATTTAAAAAAATAGCATACTTAAACTATTTGTACATGTTATCACCTTGCTAAAAGAATTTTGAAGTGCTATAATGAATAATGTACTAGAATTGTTAGCCGAAGATTAAATAGCCTCGAGTGTACTTGAAGCTGTTTCGCAAAGGCTTGTTGCCAGTACCGCTGCAAGACAGCGGGGACTGAAAAACAGTAATATCGGTGCAGAACAATTTAATACAATAGTTGTTTAACTTGTTTCCACGCGCGGCAAGTGCTGCGTACATTATATAAAATATATTTATGTGGGAGGAATTTTTGATGAATAAAATCTTTAAAGTAGTTTGGAGCGAAGCACGCAACGCATACGTTGTTGTTTCCGAAATCGCAAAAAATCATGGCAGTAAAAGCTACTCTACCAAAAAGCTGCTGACAATGCTGATTGCTACAGGTGTTATGACCTGTGCAAGCATGGCTCCGGCAATGGCTGCTCCGGAAACGGACGAGGCTAACCAAGGTTGGAATCTGACTGTTAATAAAACAATAACAACAGATGTAACTAATGTACAACCTGGAAGTTATGTTGACTTTAGCAGTGACGATAAAAATATTACCATAAGCAAGGAAAGCCAAGGTCTGAGGTGACCCCAAAAAGTTAGACTTTTTAAGCGTAGCAGTTTAAATGGCTGCTA
>CAVKUS010000020.1:0-42871 GCA_963659725.1 Bacteroides sp. CAG:545
GTAACCTGTTCAAAGAAGCTGGCTGCCTGGATCGTCTGTCCGACACCGCACAAAACGCTCTGATGAATACCGTAACCATTATGCTGGCTACCGGTACTGGTCTGACCATGAGCGCTGAGTCTTTCCTGAACGCTAAGACTCTGTTGATCATCGTTCTGGGCCTGGTTGCATTCGTAGCTGGTACTGCTGCCGGTGTTATCTTCGGTAAGCTGATGTGCATGTTAGACGGTGGCAAGACCAACCCGTTGATTGGTTCCGCTGGCGTTTCTGCAGTTCCTATGGCTGCTCGTGTATCTCAAAAAGTTGGTCAGAAAGCTAACCCGGCTAACTTCCTGCTGATGCACGCTATGGGTCCTAACGTAGCAGGCGTTATCGGTACTGCAGTTGCTGCAGGTACCATGCTGGCTATGATCGGTCCTGTTGGCAAATAATCATTAGCTAACTTCAAGAGCTCACACATTAGTGTGAGCTCTTTTTTGTATCTAAAATGTAAATTTTATTGTCGGCGATACTCTAAGCCTAATATTTATAGTATAATAAAAAAGAACTGTTCAAGAATTGAATAGCATTTCTATACAAGAGGAGTCTTGAGTATATGCAACGTTTTAATTTAACCAGGCAGTTTTTTAGGGATGTCTGGTACCTTACGAAAAGCTATTGGCAATCCGAAGAGAAGAAAAAGGCTTTCTTTTTATTAGGCTGTATTATAGCGCTGACACTTGGCGTGGTTTATATGCTTGTTCTGCTTAACCAATGGAACAACAGTTTTTACAGTGCATTACAAAACTATGATGCAAAGAAGATTTTTGACGAGCTTATTCATTTTTCGTGGCTAGCTGCCATTTATATCTTATTGGCAGTATACTCATATTATTTGCAGCAGACACTTATTTTAAATTGGCGTCGCTGGCTGACGACACGCTTTATTGACATCTGGCTGCAAAACAAAACCTATTATAATTTGCAGATGTTCGGTAAGGATACTGATAACCCTGACCAACGTATCAGTGAGGATGTGCGTCAGTTTGTCGAAATGACTTTAAGCTTTGGCATAGGTATCCTCAAAGCATTTTGTACGTTTGCATCCTTTGTTGTTATTTTATACAATCTTTCCGGCAGTCTTAGCTTTACCTTTATGGGTAAAACGTGGACCATAAATGGCTACATGCTGTGGGCGTCGCTGCTTTATTCTGTAATTGGTACATATATTACCCATATTGTCGGCCGCAAGCTGGTAAAAATCAACTTCATCCAACAGAAATATGAGGCGGATTTCCGTTTTAGCATGATTCGTCTGCGTGAAAGTGCGGAAAGCGTTGCCTTCTACCGTGGTGAAGCACAGGAAGGCAGTGTATTCAAACAACGCTTTAAAATGCTTTTGGATAACTTCTGGAAGCTGGTTAATAAACAGAAGCAGCTTGTCTTTTTAAATTCCGGTTATTCGCAAATCGCTATAATTTTTCCCTTTGTTGTTGCAATGAACCGTTATCTGACGAAGGAGGTAACACTCGGCGGACTGATGCAGGTTGCCAGTGCTTTCGGTCGTGTGCAGGATTCGCTTTCATACTTTGTTGATATGTACAGCAGCATCGCTCAATGGCAGGCTGTTGTAATGCGTTTAACTTACTTCGGCCGTCATATGCATGAGGTTTCGCAGCAGGCGGAACGCTTCCATGTGGAACGTTTTGCTGCTGCCGATGTGGTTGAGGTCAACAATATGCAGATTAATCTGCCGGACGGAAAGCCGCTTCTGGAAAACATCAGCTTTACACTGCATCCGGGGCATAATGTTTTGATTAAGGGTGTCAGCGGTAGCGGTAAAAGTACCTTGCTGCGTGCTATCTCCGGTATCTGGCCCTTTGTTGATGGCAAAATCTTTTTGCCTGAGCGCGACAAGCTGATGTTTATTCCGCAGAAGCCTTATTTACCATTAGGCACACTGCGTGCTGCGCTTAATTACCCGGGAAATAAACCGATAGATGATACTGAGTTGATTTATCTGATGGATTTGTGCCAGATTGGTTATCTTAAGGATAAGCTTGATTTGGAGGCCGATTGGAGCCATGTACTTTCTGTCGGTGAGCAGCAGCGTCTGGCTTTTGTGCGTGCGCACATCCAACAGCCTCAATGGCTCTTCCTCGATGAAGCAACCTCTGCTTTGGACGAAGATACAGAGGCTACTATGTATAGCCTGCTGCAGGAACGTTTACAGCAGACTACTGTTGTAAGTGTCGGTCATCGCAGTACGCTGAATAAATATCACGAGCTTGTTTTACGCTTAAATAAATCAACTCGTCAGGTTACTCTTGAAAAATTATAAGGAGGTTTTCTTATGCTGCCATTGCAAATTGCAGAAAATATTTATGACGTTGGTGTTCAGGATTGGGCTGTGCGTGATTTTCATGGCTATAAAACAGAGAGAGGTGCAACTTATAACTCTTATCTGATTATGGATGAAAAGATAACCTTGATTGATACGGTTAAGGCGCCATTTACCGAAGAGCTGCTTGCTAATATCAGCAAGGTAACACCATTGGATTCCATTGACTATATTGTCATCAACCATGTTGAACCTGACCATTCCGGTGCTATGCCTGCGTTGGCTAAGGCTTGTCCCAAAGCGAAGTTTTACATTACGATGCAGGGTAAGAATGAGGCTATTCAGCATTACGGAGATATTTTCGATTTTGAAGTCGTTAAAGACGGAGCAACCTTAAATATCGGCAAGCGCACCTTAACCTTCGCTTCAATGGCGATGCTGCATTGGCCTGACAGCATGGCAACCTATAGTGAATATGATAAAATCCTTTTCTCTAATGACGCCTTTGGTCAGCATTATGCTACTAGCAAGCGCTTTGACACCGAAGTAAATCAGGAGGAGCTATTCTACGAAGCAAAAAAATACTTTGCCAATATTCTCTGGCCTTATGCAAAGCTGATTGGCAATGCGCTGAAAAAGCTTGGTGGTCTTGATATTAAAATGATTGCGCCTTCCCATGGTGTAATCTGGACCGAGCATATTGCCGATATCCTGCGCTGCTACAGCGAATGGGGCAGCGGTGTACAGGACGGCAGCCTTGTTATTGCCTATGACAGCATGTGGGGCGGTACGGAAAAGCTGGCGCGGGCTATTGCGCGCGGAGCTGCTAATGCCGGTGTTGTCGTTAAGGTATTTAAAATGGGCGCTACACCCAACAGTACGGTAGCAGCAGAGCTCTTTACTGCCTCCGGTTTTTTGGCAGGCTCATCAACGCTTAATTGCAGCATGCTGCCGAATATGGGTTCTTTGCTTATTTATCTTAAAGGCTTAGGCGCTAAAGGCAAAAAGGCTGCAGCCTTCGGTACCTTCGGCTGGGCTGGCGGTGCGCAGAAGGATATGGAAGAGCTGCTTGCAAAAAGCTGCTTCGATGCAGTTGAGCCCGGTTTTAATTGCAAGTGGACACCGCAGCAGGCTGAGCTTGAAGCAGCGGAAAAATATGGTTACGATTTTGCGCTTAAATTAAAGGCTGAATGAGCTGTGAATTTTGTGTAAAGAAAATATTTTTTCTAATAAAAAAGTACACAAATAGCGATAATAGTGTATAATAGTAGTATAACAATGAAAGCGAGGTCTTATGATGAATAAGAAAGCTGAAGTTTACAAGAAATTCCTTGAAGAAAACAAAATTAACTGGGGCGATGTTTTTGAAGTTCCGAAGGCAGACGAAGTTCCTGAAGAATCCTTCATGCATCCTGTTGTTTTCCGTTCCGCTATTGGTATTCAAGGTCAAAACCTGCCGACTATGCTGGTAATTGATGACAGCATTTATGTAATGCTGCAGGTTCGCGTAGGCGCAGGCCTGGTTAAAGAAGCTAACAAGGCTGCAGTTCTGGAACATCTGAACGCTCTGAACGAAAACTACAAGGTATTCAAATATTATGCTGATGAAGCAGGCAATATCATCATTGAAAGCTGCATTCCTTCTACCGACGATCAATTCGTTCCGCAAATGATTCATGCAGTAATTGATGTTATCGTTGACCATCTCAACTCTGAATATCCTAAGCTGATGAAAGCTGTTTGGGCTGAATAAGCTGAATAAAAAAATATGGTACTTTCTTAAATAAGGGGAGTAGCCGGCACAAGCCTTAGGGCTGGTGTTTACACTGCCGTCAGTACGATTCGGAAGAATCCGGCTTTGTAAGTAAGTGGCGAGACTTTGTTGTAAAATATTTTTATTTTGCAGCATTGTCTCGCCCTTTTTTAATATATAATATAAGGTGAAGAGTGTACTTGCACGATTTACCGTAATTTTCGACAAGTAGCAGACGTAAGGTCAAAGGAGGAAGAAATGAGTAAATATGGCTTAAGCAAAGAGCAGATTGAAGAGTCTCGGCGCAAGTACGGTGATAACACGTTGACGCAGCCGCCGCGGGAAACCTTTTGGAGCAAGCTGCTGGGTAACTTTCAGGATCCTATTATCCGCATACTGATAGTAGCGCTTCTGGTAAATGCATTTTTTGTGTATCTTGGTCACGGCGATTGGATTGAAACAATAGGTATTTTTCTGGCAATTATTTTGGCAACCTTTGTTTCTACCTGGTCCGAATACAGCAATGAGAATGCCTTTCAAAAGCTGCAGGAGGAAGCCAGCCGCATCCGCTGCAAGGTGTGGCGTGACGGCGAACCGCAGGAAATCGCTATTGATGATGTTGTAGTAGGTGATGCAATTATTCTGGAGGCCGGCGATAAAATACCGGCAGACGGCATTTTGCTGGAAGGAACGCTGAAGCTGGACCAGGCAGCGCTGAACGGTGAAAGCGAGGAAGCTAAAAAAACTGCTGCACCTGCTGACTTTCAATGGGATAACGGTAAAATTGACTTTCTTGATGAACATAAGCTGTTCCGCGGCAGTGTTGTGGTAGAAGGTACTGCGGTGATGCAGGCTGTGAAAATAGGCGATAATTCTGTTTACGGCCAGCTGACGCAGGAGCTGAAGGATGACGAGCGTGACAGTCCGCTGAAGCTTAAGCTGAAAGGACTTGCGGAGCAGATAAGTAAATTCGGTTATGCCGGCGGTGTGCTGATAGCAGTTGCGGTAATGCTGCATAAGATATATCTGGCAGGCAGCTTTACGGCCTATTTCGCTGACATGACAACAGTAATTGCCGATTTGGTGCAGGCTGTAATTTTGGCGATTATTATTATCGTTATGGCAGTACCTGAAGGCCTGCCGCTGATGATTGCCATAGTTTCCTCGCTCAATATGCGCAAAATGCTGCATGACCATGTATTGGTGCGCAAGCTTGTCGGCATTGAAACGGCAGGCAGCCTGAACCTGCTGTTTACTGATAAAACAGGTACTATTACTAAAGGACAGCTGGAGGTAGTACGCTTCTTAACCGGCGATTTACAGGAAATTACTGATTTTACCTCATTGCCTGCACGTCTTAAGGAGCTGACTTGTCAGCAGGTTCTGATCAATACATCATCTACCGTTACCGACGGCAAAATTGTCGGCGGTAATATGACGGAAGCAGCATTAAACAATTATGTAGGTACTTATCGTTTACCGCAGCTGCCGCAGCGCCAGCGCTTTACTCCGTTTAACAGCGCCAACAAATATTCCTGGGCGCAGGTTGCTCCCGCTGATGGCGGTGCAGCATATTGCCTGATTAAGGGCGCACCGGAAAAGCTGCTGCAGGCTACCGATTGGTATTGGTCTGATAATGGCCAGCGCTTGCCGTTGACCGATGATTTGCGTACCAAACTGGATAACAGAATGCTGGAGCTTGCAGGACAGGCCATGAGAATGCTGGCCTTGTGTACCTATGAGGGCGTGCCTGATGACAACCTGCCTGCTAAGGGACTGACGCTTGCAGGCGTTGTTGCAATCCGTGACGACGTGCGTCCTGAGGCGGTGGAGGCTATTAAGGCTGTACAGCAGGCTGGTGTGCAGGTTGTAATGATTACCGGTGACCGTAAAGAAACTGCGGTTGCCATTGCTAAGGATGCAGGCCTGCTGCAAAATGCTGAGGACGTAGTCTGGACTTCCGATGAGCTGGCACAGATGAGTGATGATGAGGTCAAGGCTAAGCTGACGCATTTGCGCGTTGTGGCACGTGCTCTGCCGATGGATAAATCGCGTTTGGTGCGTTTGGCACAGGAGCTGAATCTTGTAACCGGTATGACCGGTGATGGTGTGAACGATTCGCCGGCGTTGAAAAAGGCTGATGTTGGCTTTGCTATGGGCAGCGGTACAGAGGTTGCCAAGGAAGCAGGCGATATTGTTATCATGGACGATAATTTCCTGAGCATCAAGCAGGCAATTCTTTACGGAAGAACGATTTATAATTCTATCTGCAAATTTATTGTTTTCCAGCTGACGATTAACTTTTCGGCAGTGGCGATTAACTTTATTGCCCCCTTTATCAATATTGATGAACCGCTGACGATTACGCAGATTCTGTGGATAAATCTGGTAATGGATACACTTGCTGCGCTTGCTTTTGGCGGCGAGCCGGCGCTGGCGCAGTATCTGCGCGAGGCGCCGAAGCGCCGCAGTGCATCGATTGTCAGCAAAAAGATGCTGACGAGCGTTATTATCAGCGGTCTGTATATGACTATTGTGGGCATTGCCTTTTACAAGAGCGCGTGGGTTGACCATCTGTTCCGTGATGCCGATAACCATATTTATACATACACTGGCTTCTTCTGCGCCTACATTTTCATGGCAGTTGCCAATGGCTTTAATGTACGTACCGATGGCTTGAATCTTTTGAAGAATATCAGCCTGAACAAGGGCTTCTTGCAGGTCATGGCACTGATTGTTGCAATTCAGGTGCTGCTGACCTTTGTTGGTGGGCGTGTATTGCGTACAACACCGCTGAATGCGCATGAATGGGGCGTTGTTATCCTGTTTGGCGCTTCAATCATTGTTGTTGATTTACTGCGTAAGCTCATCAGCAGCAGGTAAAGTTATACACAGTTGTTGATAAGTCTGTTGATAATCTGTGGGTAAAACACATAAGCTGTGGATAAGTTTTTATGGATAGAAGCACACTAAACGCTGTTACATTGTTTACAATATTATTGGTAAAAAAATAATTTTAGAAATAGTGTTGACAATTAAAAGCAGAGTGCGTATAATAGCATTCAACGAATCAAATATCGTCCCTAAAAAAACGGTGAAGGGAAGAAGATATGACCGGATGGGCCAAGAGAGTCGCTGGGTGGTGTAAAGCGATGCCAATGGTTATATGCATACTGATCCCGGAGTTGCCTTTCTGATATGTAGGAAAGGACGTGTGGTCACGTTACAGGCAAAGGCCTTGTTGGAGGCTGAGAGGGCAGCGCTGCTGAAGCGTTGTTGAAATAGGGTGGTACAGCGTGGAATTGTTCCCCGCCCCTAATTGTGTTATCAATAACACAGGTTAGGGACGGGGATTTTTGTTTATAATCGCTAAGAAAAGCTAGGGGGAAATTAATCATGCAGCAGGAGAAAAAATATATTCCGTTTGAACAAATAAAAATTACCGACCGTCAGTGGCCTGATAAAACAATTACCAAAGCACCTGTATGGTGCAGTGTTGATTTGCGCGACGGCAACCAGGCATTGGTAACACCGATGGGTATTCCGGAAAAAATCCGCTTTTTCCATACCTTGGTAGATTGCGGATTTAAAGAAATTGAAGTTGGCTTTCCTTCCGCCTCGGAAACAGAGTACGAAATTCTGCGTACCTTGATTGAAGGCGGACATATTCCCGATGACGTAACCGTGCAGGTTCTGGTGCAGGCGCGTGAAGAGCTTATCCGCAAAACCTTTGAGGCAGTACGCGGTGCCAAGAATGTTATTATCCATTTTTACAACTCTACTTCAACACTGCAGCGTAAAATTGTTTTTGGCAAGGATATGGACGGTATCACCGATATCGCCGTGCAGGGCGCACGCCTTATTCGCCAGCTGACGGAAGAAGAAGTTGCCCGCAGCGGTATGAACATCCGCTATGAATATTCCCCGGAAAGCTTCTCCGGTACGGAAATTGATTTCTCAGTTGCTATTTGCGAAGCAGTAATGCAGGAAATGGGCTCTACCAAAGAAAACCCGATTATCCTCAACCTGCCCTCGACTGTTGAAATGTGTACGCCGAATACCTATGCCGATCAGATTGAATACTTCTGCCGTCATATTAAAAACCGTGAGGCCGCAATTGTCAGCGTGCATCCGCACAATGACCGCGGTACCGGCGTTGCCTGCGCCGAGCTGGCGCTTTTGGCCGGTGCGGACCGCATCGAAGGTACCTTGTTCGGTAACGGCGAGCGTACCGGTAACCTGGATATCGTAACGGTTGCCCTCAACATGTTTACGCAAAATGTTGATCCCAAGTTGGATTTCTCGCATATTCTGGACATCAAAAAGGTTTATGAGGAATGCACAAAAATGCATGTTCCTGAGCGTCAGCCGTACGCCGGCGAGCTGGCCTTCACCGCCTTCAGCGGTTCGCATCAGGATGCTATCCGCAAGGGCTATGAGTACATGAAAAACAGCGGTACAGAATATTGGGAGGTACCGTATCTGCCGATTAACCCGGCGGATATCCATCGTGAATATGAGCCTGTTATCCGCATTAACAGCCAGTCCGGCAAGGGCGGCGCTGCCTTCGTGCTGCAGCATACCGTTGGCTATAATCTGCCGAAGGAAATGCATCCGGAATTTGGCAATATCGTGAAGGCTGCGGCTGACGAATACGGCGATGAGCTTTCCAGCGAGCAGATTGTACAGCTCTTCCGCAAGGAATACATCGACTTTGCCGGCAAATATCAGCTGCTGCGTCATCGCTTCACCGAGCTTAACGAAGCTGATGGCAGTATCCACAGCCGTTTTGAAGGTGAAATTGCGGTTGCAGGCGAAAATAAGAGTGGTGTTGGTGTAGGCAACGGTCCTATCGATGCCTTCTTCCAGGCGCTTACCGGTGTCGGAATTAATGGCTACGAATTCGTCAACTATCATGAGCATGCAATTTCAAAGGGTTCCGATGCGAAGGGTATTTGCTACATCGAGCTGAAGCAGAAAAACAATGGTCATATCTTCGGTGTAGGCATTCACTCTAACATCAACGTGGCAGCGCTGCGCGGTATCATCTGCGCTATCAATCGCGCTGAGAAGTGATTAATAGTTATCAGTGAATAGTGTTTAGTGGTTAGTAAACAGTTGGCAGTACGGGGCGAGGAGAAAATATATAAAAAAGCGCTCCTGCATATATTATTTTGCTAAAGGCTGGCGCCAGAAAAATAGATAAGCCGGCTTAGATAACCTCCAAAATAAGGGAAAGATTTTTTTGAAAAACAAGGGAAAGAATTAAAAATAAGGGAAAGAAGCAAGCGCCGTCGGCCGTAAGGCTGGCGGTGATTTGCGCTTTACAGAACAATATTTCCCTGAATAAAATTGTGGAGCAGGCGCTGCAGCGCTTTTTACTGACGGAAAATTAGCTGTATAAAAAATTTATAGCTGTATGATAGCCGGGAAAGTATATTACGCTATACTAAGAATATAGTTGTCAGTTACTTGAAATATAATTACAATATAATAATGCTTTAAACATTAAGGACTTCGTTTTAAATTTACGGAGTCCTTTTTGATTTATCGGGTGCCGTAGGCACCTGCAAGTCAAAAGTACTCGATGTACTTTTGCTTGACTGGGGGGGACTACATGCTATAATTCTACTTGTGAATAATTACGTAATTAAAGTTATTGTAAAATAAGGAAAAAAGCCAATATATACAATCAATAATTTAGAGAGCTTTATATCTAAGCAACATCATCTGCAAAAGAACAGGAAGTTATTGGTTGGGAAAATTGAAACATAAATGTTAAACAAGAGAATACAAGCGTATCAGGTGTATTTATACTTAATAGGTAAACAGGTGCAAAACCTGTGCTGTCCCGCAGCTGTAATGTGGAGCCGGTCTTATAAGGTCACTGGGAAACCGGGAAGACAAGGCTGGCGGTGAAGCAGAGCCAGAAGAACTGCCTGATATAGGGTCTTTTAAACAACCTGCGATGTACAGGATTGCGCTTTCTCAGGGATAAGTGCGTCTTGCCGTCACAGTATGGCAAGGCGCTTTTTCTTATATAACAAATGTCTATTTTTCCAGTTTAGCATATCAGTAACTGACAAGCGGAACAAGGATAGCTTGGTCAGTTGCTTTTATGAAAATAAATTTATCCTGGTATACTCAAAAATTACGAGAGAAAGGAGGAGCTATGAAAAGGATATTTATGCTGTTGACCTTAATTTTGGCGTTGATGTGCCCAGCACTTGCCGGTGCTGCGGAAATTTCCAGTGACAGAATGATTTTGGACTGGACAACGTCAAAGGTTTGGGTAAATGGCGGTGAGCTGTGCGTTACAGGTACGTTTGTTAATAAACGCAGCGACCTGACGATTACAAAGCTGAACGACTTTGTGATGCGTGTGACCTATACGGATAAGGACGGCACGACTAAGCAGTTCATAGGCAAGCCTGTTAAGATGCCGTTGTGTAAAATTAATGCTTCAAGCTCGCGCAAGATGAACTTTAATTTTGGCAAGATTGACGCAGAAGCAACGAATAACTGGGTGACGGCGCAAACATATACGTTTACGTATATTAACGGCGCACGGTTCTGATTTTTTGATGAGTAGAGCTTTTTTTATGCTCGCAAGATGAATACTTGAATGTTTGTCGACATTCACAACAATCTAAGAAAGAAGTGTATGAGTAAAATGAAGAGAAGATATACAGCTGCGGCTGCTATGATGATGGTAATGGGCCTGTGCGCAAGCGCAAGCGCAGCATTTGACGAAAACCTGAACGATTATACTCTGGATGCAATGGTAGTAGAGGCTGACGCTATTAAAAACAAGTTCGGCGATACCATTACTGAGCAGTCCTACTATCGTACCGGCGGTGACGTTAAGGTTATCACTCGTGAAGAAATTGAAAAACGTCATTATACTGATGTAACTGAAGCAATTAAACGTATTCCTGGCGTAGTTTTCAGAAATCCTGGTTATCGTGGCGGCGAATATGGATGGGCCACTTATAACAATACTGTTTCTATTAATGGTGATGACCGCGTCATTATTTTGGTTGATGGACGTCGTGTTGATAATGCTGCAAGTACCAGACTTGGTTCTAGTGGTGCAACTGGAAACAAGTCTACTGGCGTAAATCTTGACCAGGTAACCAATATGGAAAACGTGGATAAAATTGAAGTTATCAAAGGACCTGGTGCATCTGTATATGGAGCTGATGCAACTGGTGGTGTAATTAATATTATCACACGTAAGGGTGGTCAAACTAACAGAGGCAGTATTGATTTAGCTACCGGTTCTTGGGATAAGCATAAATATGCTATTAGTTATTCTGGTAGCGCAGGCAATGACAATTCTTTCCACTATTTCGTTTCTGCCAATAGGGATATGTCTGGTGATACAAAGTTTAAAGATGGTGATACTGGCAAAACAGGAACTTTGTATGGTGGCAGATATAAAGAAAACGGCGTTAACGTTCGCATTGATAAAGATTTCAATGATAAACAAAATTTAAAGATTTGGTACAATTATAAAGATGGTAAAGATGGTTATCCTATTTGTACACCTAGACTGAGATATTTTAATGCAAAGGATTGGGCAGATACTGCTTTTAAGCTTACTACTGGTATTTTAGACGAGAATAATAAAATTGTTGGTGATCCTTTATGGTGGAATGGTAGAAACCTGCCAGGTTATATTAATATGTTCCAGGTAGATGGCGCTTTTGGTTCATACAATAGCTTTAAAAACAATGACCTAGATATTCAATATACTTTTAATAAAGAAAATGGTATGGATAGCTTTTTCCGTGTATACAACCAAACTCATACATACACTGGACGTGATATGTATACTTGGGCAAAAGATAGCCAAGGAAATTTCTATAGTAATACCTCCATGGCTTTGCGTGACGAATATAATAAACTGTATCCTAATGGTGCAACTGCCGAACAATTACAACAGTTCATTAAAGACCATGTAGTACCATTCCCCGGTGATGAAGACGCAATGAAAGAATGGGTAAAGGAGAATGGCGGTGTTGGTGAACCTAATAGATGGAGCATCGAAAAAAATAGAGGCGCACAACTTCAATACGCTAAAACTATTGGTCAAAATGATATTATTGCTAGTGTAACTTATGATAAATCAAAACTTTATAGCAAGAGCATTAGAAATGGTGTGACTAATGTAAGCCATACTGACCGTACTACAATTACAGGATATATTCAGGATAAAATTCATGCTAGTGATAAATGGGATATTACTCCTGCTTTAAGATATAGTCATTATAAGTCTTTTAATACATCTACTGGCGGTAATAAAATTGATGGTAAAGGCGCTGCTAATGAATTTACTCCTACCTTAAACACAGAATACATGTTTGATGATACCAGTAGCATGTATTTTGGTTGGACTAAAATCATGAGACCTATTAAACAAGGGGATTATACTAATACAAATACCTACCAATCTGTGCCTTTAGATGATGAAAAAGGTAATGTATTTACATTAGGCGTAAAGAAAGATATTACCGATAAGACTACGGTGGCTGTACATTACGATTGGACTAAAATGAGTAATTCTATTGCTAGATTGCCCGTTGTACATGAAGGTTCATTAGTTTACTCTCCTGTTAATGCTAAAGAAGATAAAAAATCAATTAATTTAACATTAGATCATCAATTTGATGAACATTTTACGTTGAGTGCTTCTTATTCTCATATGAAAGATAAGTGGATGGCTAAGGATGGTTGGAGCCTTGATCCGAGCTGGGGTTACAAGAATCCTCAGGACGTAAATACTGCAATTAACAGTTTGCGTCCTGCTAATCAATACGCTTTGAATCTTTCTTATGAAAATGGTAAATTGTATACTGGCCTTTTAACTAACTGGTATACTGGTTGCTCTAGAACAGCTTTTACAGATAAGCAATTCCTTGTACTTGATTGGAATGTGAACTATGAGTTTACTAAAGATTTAGCAGCATATTTGTTGGTTAATAACCTTACAAATGAAGCTTATCAGACTGCATATAGCACTACTTATGGTGGAGCTTCTATGCCTGGACGCTGCATCATGGTTGGCATGAAATACACCTTTTAATTGAATAACACTATTTAAAGTTTATCATACTCTATCTCACTCAGGTAAAGCACTACTGCTATCATAGCAGTGGTGCTTTACCATATTCTTAAGTATTAACGGTGATATTATGCGAAAGTTATGGATAGGATTAAGTGTGATTATTTCGATATTGCTTAGCGGTTGTACGAGTAATTACTTTAAATTACCTGTGCAGGAAAATCCTAAAGCACTAAAACGCTTTGATAAGCCTATACAGTATTCATAATAAAACTATAATTTTTAGAATGTCATATACACTGTAATACTTGTTGCTGACGGGAATTTAAATATATGAAAAAAATTTCTAGCAGTATGATAGCAGGTGATGTATATTACGCTAGAATAAGAATATAGTTGTCTGTTGGTTGACGTGTAATTACAATATAATAATATTTTAAACATTAAGGACTTTCTTTTAATTGAACAGAGTCTTTTGCTTGTGTACATAGCAATTAATTTGTACACTTATTCTTGACGTTTTTGTGAACAACGTGCTATAATGCTAACTGTAAACTATTTTGTAATCGAAATGAAGATAAAATAATGGAAAAAGCAAATACATATAATAAATGATTTGAGAATTTCTATCTACAATTGTCTTTTTTTATAAAGAATTGGATGTATCGTAGCGTTTAGAAGATAAGCTGTTAAAAACCTAACGGTAAAACAATAGAATACAAACGTATCAGGTGTATTTATACTTAATAGGTAAACAGGTGCAAAACCTGTGCTGTCCCGCAGCTGTAATGTGGAGCTGGCCTTATAATGTCACTGGGAACCCGGGAAGACAAGGCTGGTGGTGAAGCAGAGCCAGAAGAACTGCCTGATATAGGGCCTTTCAAACAACCTGCGATGTACAGGATTGCGCTTACCCAGGGATAAGTGCGTCTTGCCGTCACAGTATGGCAGGGCGCTTTTTCTTTATAATCAATGTGTATTTGTTCGGTTTTGCATATCAGCAGCTGGCCAGCGGAACAAGGATAGCGAGGCCGGGTGCTTTTATGAAAATAAATTTTTCCTGGTATACTTAAGAATTACGAGAAAAAGGAGGAGCTATATTATAGAAAGATAAGTAAAATTTATTCTGGTATTCAGACTTAGCCGTTATTTGCCGAATTGAGCTAAGGTATATTTGAGTATTAGAAAATGAGCTGCACTTTTTTAGTTAGGTGCAAAAATATTAAGATTAATTTTGAGTATGAGGTGTTTTAGTGATGAAATGTGATAAGAAATTAAGAATTGTCGGCTGCATAGCATTAGCTTTAGGTGTTAGTGCGTCTGCGCTGGCAAAAGAAGAAATCAATGAATACAGTTTGGAAAGAGTAAATATTTATGCTGATAAAGTTGTAAAAGATAAATTCCAAAACGTTGTTACAGAACAATCCTATTATCGTACTGGCGGTGATGTTGATGTTGTAACTTCTGCAGAAATTGAGAAAAAACATTATACAACTATTACCAATGCGGTTAGAATGATTCCTGGTGTACGTGTTTCTGAAACCGGTTATAGAAATAACAACTATGGCGGTGGATATGCGTATAGTGACCAAATTATGATTAATGGTGATCCTAGAGTAATTGTATTAGTAGATGGCAAACGTGTAGATAATACAGTATCTAGTATGGGTAGCGGTACATCTAGTGCCAATGCAACTAATAATGTTATGCTGGATAAGGTAATGGATATCAATGCCATTGAAAAAATAGAAGTTATCAAAGGACCTAGTGCTTCTGTTTATGGCGCTGATGCTGTTGGTGGTGCTATCAACATTATTACCAAAAAAGGTAAGGTGCAAAACAGAGGTACTATTGATATTTCTACAGGCTCTTGGAAAAAGCACAACTATAATTTGAGTTATTCCGGTTCTGCTGGTAAGGACCATTCCTTTAAATATTTAGTAAATGCATCCCGTGAAATGAGCGGCAATACTCATTATAAAGATGGTCAGACGGGCAAAAACTATGAATATGGTAATACAGATTACAAAGAAGAGTCCACATATGTAAAATTGGAAAATGATTTTGACAAAAATCATAATCTGACTTTTACTCATAGCTTTAATAAGGGCATTTCCGGTTATCCGTATATGGCACCGGATTATACAGTTCCTTTTAAAGAAGCATTTAAATACCCTGGTCATAACCCCGTACAGATGACAGATATCTTTGATCCTGGCTATCGTAATACTTTTTATAGTTACGTTGTAACAGGTGGCAACTATCATTTGTCCAATACAAATGATTATGACCTTACATATACCTTCAATAAAGAAAATGGTATGGAAAGCTTTGTAAGAGCTTACTATAATACAAGAAGATATGGTGGTTACGAAAGCACCTACACTAATACATGGCCGGATGAAACTAAGTATCCGGGTGGCATTTTTAACCCTGATTGGATTGCTGAAAATTATAGAAATACTACTTCTCCTTCCAGCTGGAGTCAGCAAAAGAACAAGGGTGTTCAAGTTCAATTCGCTAAACGTGTTGGTGTAAATGATATTATTACAAGCTGGACTTTTGACCAGTCCAGATTCAATAATATTAAGTTAAAAGCTTGGCGTCCCGGCGACCAGACAGGTACTACGGTAAGTAAGCGTGATAGTATCACAGGCTATGTTCAGGATAAAATTCATATTTCCGATAAATGGGAATTGACTCCGGCTTTACGTTATAGTCATTATAAAGGAATTACCCAACAAACTCCTGCAGGAAAGGTTACAGAGTATAGTAATAGTGATTCTACAAATATTACTCCGGTTCTTTCTACCCAATATGCTTTTGATGATACTTTTAGCACCTATGCTAGCTGGACAAAAGTATTTAGACCGGTTAAGCAAAGTGATACAACTGCTACACCTATCAATGGTCCTTTAGACAATGAAAAAGGTTATATTCTGAACTGGGGTATCAAAAAAGATTTAAGTGAAAAAACTAATGTTAATTTAAATCTGAACTATACAGATATGTCCAACAAGATTGCTACATTGTCTTTGTATAATCCTGATAATGGCACGGAAGACAACTATACTCTTAATGCAACCCAAAAGAAGAAAGCCTTAAATCTTGGCTTAACTCATCAGTTTGATGAGCATTTGACTGGCGCAGTAAATTATTCCTACGTGCATGATAAGACGAGAGGCAAAAACTTAGGCAAGTACCAACAAAATATTGATAAGATATTTAGTAATGCTGGGACTAATAAAGTAAAATCTAGTGCTATTGATCAAATGATGAATAAAATAGTACCGCCTAACCAATATACTGTTGAATTGAACTACAACAATAGACAATTTAATGCTAATTTGAGCGAATTGATTTATTCTGGTTGTTCTACAGAAACTTTCACTGATAAAAGATTTATGGTTACTAACCTGAATTTGAACTATGATGTAAAAAAAGACATGACTCTTTATTTTGCTGTAAACAATTTATTCAACGAGGCATATCAGACTAAGTATTATGCACACACAGGCAAAGGCGCATATCCTGGATTAGGCAGAAACTTTATGATTGGCTTGAGATATAAATTCTAATGATGGAGTATTGATTTTTCCTTTTTGCAGTAAGGCATATATACTAGTGTATATATGCCTTACTGACATATTATCTAATCATTTGGTAATATTAATATATACTTTTGATGGAGTATAAAGCTATGCATAACAGAAAATATTCAATACCATTTCCTTTATTGAATGAAAACGAAACAGTTGATGAATTCTTAGCCTATATTGCTAAATATAAAAATTTTATTGATGATATATTTTTAGGTGTTCCCTTTCTAGGAAATAATTATCATAATCCTAATGCAAGATATTTCCCCATTGATGTTAGAAGCAGGGCTTTAGGCAAGCATACTTCAGAGTGCTTAGAGTTATTAGAAAAATCTCGGGGAATTTTCAAACGCATTATTACTATGAATGCAGGAGTATATAATTACTCTTTTCCCGGACTTATTGAGTATGTAGATTATGTTTTAGTGCCATTTGTTGATAAATATGCAGTAGACGGTGTAATATGTACTGATTTTAATATGGCCTGCAGACTACATGAGCTTAGACCTGAATTGGAGTTGCATACTTCCTGTAATTGTTTCATTGAAACTCCGCGTGAAATGGAAATGTGGCATGAGTATGCAGGAATCAGTGTGTTTAATCCGCCACGAGATTTCATCAGAAGACCGGAAAAGCTGCGAGAAATGCGGGAAACTGGTTATAAGCTAAAATATCTGGTTAATGAAAGCTGCCTGTTTGGGTGTCCCCAAAACAAAAACCATGTGATGGCATGGGCTGTTGATAACTGCGAATTTATGGCACAGTGTCATCATAATGTTACCTCAAATTTTTTTAGAGGTGTAAGCATTGTGCCCAGATGGATGAAGCAATTAGATCCGTATGTAGATATTTATAAAATTAGTGGAAGAAGAGTTCCGTTAAAAATTTTTAAAGAAGTTTTCGAAGCTTACTTTTATGAAAAAGACGATGTTAATATGGGAAAAATTACTTTTGGCATCAGACCGGGGATATATATGGGCTTTTTAGCGAATGAATTTCCTGATAAGCTTTTAAGTTGCGAATGCAAAGAGTGTAATCAATGTTTTTTATGTGATAGAATTGCACGCAATTCTCATAAAGCATCCAGAAAACTGTTTTTCAAGAAAGATTATTCAGAACAGGATTATCGAAGGCTTATGCATAATATTGGATATGAATTGTTTATGCAAAATAGTCAGAAGTATATTGCTGAATGTTATGACAATGAATATGGTGAATTTTTTGAAGTGTTAGGATAAAATATTCTCACCATCTGTTTTATTAGATAATTTTTAAGGAGGCGAGAAGTTTATGAAGAAAATTAAATTCATGTTATGTATGCTGATTTTAATGATTGGCACTATGGGATTTTGTATTAGTGCTTGCGCTGATGAATTTTCAGACAATACACAGGAACTTGTTTTCACGCCATCTAAGGTTTGGAAAAGTGGTAACAATTTATGTGTTACAGGAACATTTTACAATACTAAAAGCGATAGACTTATTGTGAAAATAAAAAGTTTTAATCCTAATATTACTTTTAAAAAAGCAGATGGAAGCACTTTTGAATTTACTAATGAGCCTATAAAATTTCCTCTTTGCACAATAAAACCAGGAACTTCCAAGACTATAACATATAATTTTGGTGAGTTTAATGAGGAATGGAATTCATGGACTGCTGATCCAAGATATGTTTATCAGTATAGAGATATTTTTATATAAATAATTAAAATAAAGAACAATTCGTATTGATGAATATTATTTGATATATGTTAATGTATTGTGTTCCATCTTTTTAGGTGAAGCACTACTGCTGGCGCAGTAGGGCTTTGCCATATGCTTAAGTATTAACGGTGATATTATGCAAAGGTTATTGATAGGATTAAGTGTGATTATTTCGCTACTGCTTAGCGGTTGTACGAGTAGTTACTTTAAATTACCTGTGCAGGAAAATCCTGAAGCACTAAAACGCTTTGATAAGCCTATACAGTATTCATATAATGCTGCACATTATCCGGCGAGCATTGAAAACCTGAAAACAGGCAGGACTTTTGAAAAGCAGTCGTTTTCGAAACCTCCGCAAAGAATAGTCTGTGTTTGGCAAAATTCTATTGAAACAGCAATTGCGCTTGGTGTTGGCGACAGAATTGTTGCCGGAATGGGAGTATTCAGCCCGCAATATATCAAGAAGGAGTACAGAAAGCAGTATGAAAATATTCCTATAAAAGGCATAGAGAATTTAGATCAGGAAACTATTTTGATGCTACAGCCTGATATGATAATAGGCTGGTATTCTACTTTTACTTCCAAATATTTACGCAGCACAGATTTTTGGCATAAGAGAGGAACAGGGACATATATTGCTGTATCCTCCGCTTGGTTACCTAATGGTCAGGTATTAGAAAATGAATTTGATGATATTCTAAACTTAGGGAAGGTTTTTGATAAATCGGAGAAGGCTGAAGAGATTGTTAATGCAATGAAAAAAGAAATTAATGATGTTGTGAACAATACTCGCAAATTAAAAAAACGTCCCCGTGCATTAATACTTGCCGGTATGGGTAAGCAGTTAGGCATTTACGGAGAAAACTCTTTGGCCGGAGATTTGGTAAAAAGATTAAATGGTGAATTATTGGCAGCTGATCAAAAGTCAATAAGTGCGGAGCAGATAATCGAATATGATCCCGATGTAATTTTTTATTTAATAGGCGAAATGCGATATAAAGACAAGGATGAGATTATGAAAGAGGTGTATGAACGAAGAGAGTTTCAGCATCTGACATGTACCAAGAATAAGCGGATAATCGCGTTGCCGTTGAATGCTATTTATACGCCTGGAGTCAGGACTATGGATGGCATAAAAATAATAGCACATGGGTTGTATCCTGATTTATATTCTGATCCTGGATTTTTTTGAGGAACGATAGGGGGAATTATGAAAAAACTTTTATGTATTATAATTTTTAGCATTGCTACTCTGCTCACCGGCTGCGAACGCAATATCTTTACACTGCCGGTAAAGGAAAACCCGGAAGCGTTGCTGCGCTTTAACCAACCGGTAGAATATGCCTATAACCCTGCGCATTATCCCGTCACAATTGAAAACTTTAATACGCAGGGAGAACCAGAACAACAGACTTTCACCAAGCCGCCAAAGCGCGTGGTGGCAGTCTGGCAGAACAGCATTGAAACATTGCTGGCTTTGGGTGTGGGTGACCGCATTATTGCCGGCAACGGCGTGCCGGACAAAAAGTTTTTCCGCAAGGAATATCAGGAGCAGTACAGCAAAATACCCTATACCGGGCTGCAGCTGCTGGATGTAGAAACAACGATGATGATGAAGCCGGATTTGCTTGTCGGCTGGCATTCTACCTTTGGTCCCAAGGTACTGCGTACTACTGATTTTTGGCATAAACGCGGAGTAAATACCTTTATCGCACGCTCATCTATAGGTGATGGAAAACCGCGTACTTTGCAAAACGAATATAAGGATATTCTTGACTTAGGCAAAATCTTTGACAAAAACGAAAGGGCACAGCAGCTTGTGGGGCAAATGCAGCAGGAGGTTAATTTTGCCATCAGTCAGACTGCAGGCTACCAAAAGCGTCCGCGGGTTTTGGTGTTGGAATTTATGGGCAAGGAGCCGACGGTATACGGCGAAAAATCCTTGGCCGGCAATATTGTCAAAGAGCTGCACGGTGAACTGTTGGCAGCAAAGCAGCGCAGCATTGGCCTGGAGCAGGTTGTAGAGCTTGACCCGGATGTTATTTTTGTTGTCATAACAGAATTTAACTACGGGCGTGAGCAGGATATGCTTGACCGCGTTACCCAGCACAAGGCGCTGAAGCATCTTCGCTGCGTGCAGCAGGGACATGTGCTTCCTTTGCCATTTTATGGTATTTACAGCTCAGGCGTGCGCACCTATGATGGTATTAAAATTATTGCTACCGGAATGTACCCGGATTTGTATAAGGAGAAATGATGATGGTTGAATTTTTGAAGAAGCAGGGGTACCTGTTCATCTGTCTGGCCTTACTTGCCTTGTTGGTAGTTGCCTTGTTTTGGGCGTTGTCGATTGGCACAGTAAAGCTGCCGTTGGTAAATATTTATAATACTGTTGTAGAGCAGCTATGCAGCGGACAGCCGATTGAAGGCGTTGACCGCGGACCGGTGCATGATATTATCTGGCTCTTGCGCTTGCCACGCCTGGTGCTGGCTGCCTTAGTTGGCATGGGCCTTTCTGTTTGCGGCGTTATTATGCAGGCTGTAGTAAAGAACCCCTTGGCGGACCCGTATATTTTGGGTATTTCCTCCGGTGCATCTTTGGGTGCAACGGCAGCAATTCTGTTGGGCATCGGCGTAGCCTTGGGCGAAAACTTTGTCGGCATTGCAGCCTTTATCGGCGCCTTTGCCATGTCGCTGGGCGTACTGTTTATTTCTAACCTGGGCGGCCGCAGCAATTCTGTTAAGCTGCTTTTGGCAGGCATGGCGCTGAGCGCAGTCTGCGGTGCTTTTTCCAGCTTTATCGTTTACTTTGCCAATAATAAAGAGGGCATGCAGACTATTGCCTACTGGATGATGGGCAGCTTTGCCGGTGCCAAATGGGAAACACTGGCAGTTATCGGACCAATCGTAGTGTTGGCAGTAATGTTCTTCTGGACGCAGAGCCGTATGCTCAACCTGATGCTTTTAGGTGATGAATCGGCTTTGACCTTGGGAACTGATTTACATATTTACAGACAGATTTATCTGCTCGTGAGCTCTCTTATCGTCGGCTTTGTAGTATATGCCGCTGGTATGGTTGGCTTTGTCGGCTTGGTAGTACCGCACGTAATTCGTATGCTGGTAGGCACCGACCACAAAAAACTGATACCTGTTTCCGCTTTGACCGGTGCGGTATTTTTGGTAATTGCGGATGGCCTTTGCCGTGTAATTATTCCGCGTACCGAGTTGCCAATCGGTATTTTGATTTCGCTTATTGGTGCTCCGTGCTTTGTATATTTGATGATTAAGAAAACCTATGGCTTTGGAGGTAACTGATAATGGAGATTTTAGCAGAAGCAGTAAAAATGGCCTTCGGACCAAAGGAAATTCTTAAGGGAATAGATTTCAGCCTGCATAATAAGGAATTTGTGGGCATTATCGGCCCTAACGGCAGCGGTAAGAGCACCTTTCTGAAATGCGTTTACCGTGTGCAGAAGCCTACAGATGGCAAAATTACCTTCAACGGAACGCCGCTGGACGAGCTTTCCTACCGTGAATCGGCGCTGCAGCTGGCAGTAGTAGCACAGCATAATGTTTACAGTTTCGATTTTTCGGTGCTGGAGGTTGTGCTGATGGGACGTTCGCCGCATAAGAAAATGCTGGAGCGTGATAATCTTAAGGATTACCAGATTGCGCGCAAGGCGTTGGCAACTGTTGGTCTGGCGGACTTTGAAGAACGCAGCTTTGCTACCTTGAGCGGCGGCGAGCAGCAGCGTGTAATTTTGGCGCGGGCGCTGACGCAGCAGACGGAATGTCTGGTGCTGGATGAACCGACGAACCATCTGGATATCAAGTACCAGCTGCAGATTATGGATATTGTAAAATCGCTGGATTTGACTGTTGTAGCAGCAGTGCATGATCTGAATATTGCAGCGATGTACTGCGACCGTCTGGTTGCGATTAAGGATGGACAGATTGTGGGCATGGGAACTCCGCGTGAGCTGCTGACGGAAAAGTTTATTTATGATATGTATGAGGTGCGCTGCAGAGTTGATGAGGATGCGAGTGGCAGAATTAACATTGTTTATTTGCCACAACATTGGATGTAGTGCGGTGATGGATAAGGTGCCATCTGCGGCCTCACCGCTCCTCGACGTACTAAAAGTACGCCGTCGTCGCGCTTCAACCACATCTGTCACCTTCTACGCCACCTTGCGTGAAAATAAGGGTTGTAGTAGGACGGCGGCGGATAAGGCGCCATCTGCGGCTTCACAGCCACTCGAAGGATTTTTAGTTTTTTGACCTACTATAATATTTTTTTGTTCAAGGAGGGTTAAAATGAAAAAGCTTTTATTGATTCCGGCATTTATGGCTTTGTTCTTCGCCGGCAGCGTAGCAGTTCCTGCTGCCTTCGCTGCTCAGCCTGCACCGCCGCAGGAAAACAAAATGATGCTGCCGCCGCCCAAGGACGGCAAGCGTCCGCCGATGCCGCCGCGCATGCGCCGGCCGCAGCTTTCCAATGCAGAGGCTGCGGAAAAACTGCAGTCCGCATACGGCTACCGTTATTCTGATATGCTGCGACTGTTAAATATCGGCCACAGCTATGGCGATATGAACACAGCCTGCTTGTATGCATATCTTTCCGGTGCGCCGGTAGAAAAGGTGCTGCAGCTGCGCCAGCCTGCAACCTGGGGCAGGGTGCGTGCGCAGCTAGGGCTGACTCCCAAGCTGTATGCTGAAAAATATATGGAGTATCAGGCAAGCTATCTGCCTGCCGACAGCTTGGTAGACAGAGAAACAGCGCTGAAATATCTGCGACAGGGCTATCCGTTGGGCGATATTCAGCAGGCTGCCAAGCTGGCCAAGGAAAGCGGTAAAACTTTGGCACAGTTGCTGCCTATGCGAACTGTTACCTGTGACTGGGAGCAGGTTAAGGAAAAGCTGGGCTTGCAGCAGGAACAAAAACAGGACCAGCCTTTCACCTTCAGAGGACGCGGTCAGCGCAGCGGTGCAGGCTTTGCCGGCTTGCATACACGTAACATGACAGCAGAAAGAGCTGTAAAGATTTTCCACGCTGATTATCTTTTTGATGAAGCAGAGCTGTTGCCGCTGTACGAAAAATATGGCTTTGAAGGCTTGGAGGATATCTGCCTGCATGCCTACATGAGCAAAAAAACTCTGCAGGAAATCATTGACCTGCGCGATAAATATTCCTGGGAGCGTATGAAGTATGTCTTGGGATTGACACCGCAGGTATATTTTGACCGCTGCGTGGATTATCAGGCGCGCCGTTTGGCAGAGCGCATGGATATTCCGCAGAAGGTAACGAAAAAATATATGCATATGGGCTACGCAATGCATCATATCAACAGTGCTTATCTGCTGGCACAAAAGGCCGGTCTGGATATTAAGGATGTTATTGATTTGAAGACGCCGAAAAATTCTTGGCAGGACGTGGCGCTGAAAATCGGTCTGACTGTTGAAGATTGCCGGGAGGTTAAGAACAAAATCAGTAAGGACTTTGGGAGGCATGAATGAAACATATTGTAATTTTACGCTGCTTGCGTTCTAATAATGTTTGTACAGGTGCAGCTTGTTTAAAGGCATTTAATAAAAAAACCGGCGCTTTCGCCAGATATGGTGAAGAACCGCTGGAGCTGGAGGCTTATTGGAGCTGCAACGGCTGCGGTGACTGTCACTTTAAATACCAAGAGGGTATCGAAGAAAAGCTGGAACGTATTATCAGCCTGAAGCCTGATGCTGTACATGTTGGTGCCTGCGTCAAGCAGCACACGCAGGATGGGCAGGTTGTTACCTGCAAAACTATTGCGGAAATTTGCGAGCGTCTGGAGGCTTCCGGACTGACGATTGTGGAAGGAACGCACTGATGAATGGACTTAGATTTGCAGAATACGACACCTACAATGAAGCCGAAATTATGACGTTATATAGTAGTGTTGGCTGGAGTAATTATACCAATAATCCGGCAATGCTAAGGCAAGCCTATAAGAGCTCACTTTATATTTTAGCGGCCTATGCCGATGACAAGCTTGTGGGGATACTCCGTGCTGTCGGTGATGGTGCCTCTGTAGTTTTCCTGCAGGATTTAATAGTGCTGCCGAAATATCAGCGGCAGGGTATTGGTTCACAGCTTATGCGTAAGGTTATGGATAGGTACGCAGATGTTTATCAGCTTCAGCTCCTTACAGAAGCAAGTGAAAAAAATATTGCTTTTTATGAATATCTTGGCTTAAAAAGAGTCGAAAAGTATGGTTGCTGCGCTTTTATAAGATGAAGATGGTATAAGCGGCGATAAGCTGTAAGTAATGTAACACAATCATAATAAATCTAAGCAAATCAGATAATTTTTGCAAACTTTAGCAGGAGTTTTCATCTCTATAGCGAAATATAGAAGCAAAGGGATAAAGCCCGAGCCCTTGATAGAAAAATGGTAGCACCAAAGCGATTTGGCGACATACCAAAGGAGGCATTGATTATGAGTGTAAACGTAAAAGGCAGAAACATTGATGTAACCCCGGCTCTGAAAGAGTATGTGGAGAAGAAAATTACCAAGGTTACTAAGCAGTTCAAGACTGTTGGTGACATTTCTGCAGTACTGAAGGTTGAGAAAGGTAACCATATTGTAGAAATTACGGTTCCTGCAAGCGGCATCCTGCTGAGAGCTCAGGAAACCACGAAAGATATGTATTCCTCCATTGATTTGGTTGTAGAGAAAATTGAACGTCAGATTCACAAATATAAAACCCGTCTGATGAAGAGAAAATACGGCAACTTGGCTGATACTGCTGTTCCTGCTCCTGCTCCGGCTGCAGAAGCTGCTGATGAAGGCGAATTCGAAATCATCAAGAATAAACGCTTCATCATGCATCCTATGACTCCGGAAGAAGCAATTCTGCAAATGAACCTGTTGAACCACGATTTCTTCGTATTCTACGATCCTGATCTGGGTGCTACCAATGTGGTTTACCGCCGTAAGGATGGCAAATACGGCTTGCTGAGCCCGGAACTGAAATAAGTAAATATTTTAACCTAAACTTCACAAAAAAGCACAGGAATTCCGCCTGTGCTTTTTGCTTTTTAAGAGAGATTCTGTTATAATTTAAAATTAGGTGTATAGTCTTTTTAGACACCATAATTTTAAGGAGTGATCGTGTTGCTCGAAGGCATTTTAAAGAAAATTTTTGGTGACCCCAACGAAAAAGAAATCAAGAACATTCGTGTAATCGTAGATAAGATTAATAGTCTGGAAAAGGATATGGAAAGCCTTAGCTCTGCCAATCTGGCAGCCAAGACCAGCGAATTTAAAGTACGTTTGCAAAAGGGTGAAACCCTGGATGATATTCTTCCGGAAGCATTTGCCGTTGTCCGTGAAGCGTCCAGACGTGTTACCGGCATGCGTCATTTTGATGTACAGTTAATCGGTGGCGTAGTGCTGCATCGCGGTAAGATTGCCGAGATGCGTACCGGCGAAGGTAAAACTCTGGTAGCTACTGCGCCTGTATATCTGAACGCATTGACCGGCAAGGGCGTGCATGTTGTAACTGTCAATGATTATCTGGCACGCCGCGACAGCGAGGATATGGGCCGTATTTACAAGTTCCTCGGTCTGTCTGTTGGTCTGATTGTGCATGATATGGACTTCCCCGATCGTAAAGCTGCCTATGCTGCAGATATTACTTACGGTACCAATAACGAATTTGGCTTTGACTACCTGCGTGATAACATGGTAGTTGATGAAAATCAGATGGTTCAGCGTGAGCTGAATTACTGTATTGTCGATGAGGTCGACAGTATCCTGATTGACGAAGCGCGTACCCCGCTGATTATCTCCGGCCCCGGTGAAAAATCCACTGAGCTGTATCAGGTCCTGGCCCGTGTTGTTGCCAACATGGAAGAGGGTGAGGACTATACTGTTGATGAAAAACAAAAACAGGTAGCACCTACCGAAAAGGGTATTGCCAAGGCAGAAAAAATGCTGGGCATTGGCAACCTGTATGACAATGAGCACGGTGTGGACTATTCCCACCAGATTATGTGCGCTCTGAAGGCTAAGGCTTTGATGCACCGCGACCGCGATTATGTGGTTAAGGATGGTCAGGTTATCATCGTCGATGAGTTTACCGGCCGTCTGATGTTCGGCCGTCGTTTCTCCGAAGGTCTGCATCAGGCTATTGAAGCTAAGGAAGGCGTAAAGGTAGAACGCGAAAGCCAGACACTGGCAACCATTACCTTCCAGAACTACTTCCGTATGTACAAAAAGCTTGCCGGCATGACCGGTACCGCTAAGACCGAGGAGCAGGAGTTTCAGAAGATTTATAATCTGCCGGTTGTTGTTGTACCTACCAATAAGCCGATGATCCGTGTTGATTATCCTGATGTTATCTATAAAACACGTATTGCCAAATACAAGGCAGCAGTCAACGAGATTGAAGAATGCCATAAGTCCGGCCGTCCGGTACTGGTTGGTACTACTTCCATTGCTCAGTCCGAAGAGCTGAGCGCTATGCTCAAACGCCGCAACATTCCGCATAACGTGCTGAATGCGAAGTACCATGAAAAAGAGGCTGAGATTATTTCTCATGCAGGCCAATATGGCGCTGTAACCATTGCTACCAATATGGCAGGCCGTGGTACCGATATTACCTTGGGTGAAGGCGTACCTGAATTGGGCGGTCTGCATATCATCGGTACCGAGCGTCATGAAAGCCGCCGTATCGATAACCAGCTGCGCGGTCGTTGCGCCCGTCAGGGTGACCCTGGTTCTTCCAAGTTCTTCTTGAGCCTGGAGGATGATTTGATGCGTCTGTTCGGCAGTGATAATATTGCCGGCATCATGGATAAGCTGGGCATGGAGGACGATGAGCCTATCGAACACAGCCTGGTTACCAAGTCCATCGAAAATGCTCAGAAGAAGGTTGAAGCACGCAACTTCAGCATTCGTAAGCATGTCCTGGAATATGACGATGTTATGAACCAGCAGCGTGAGGTTATTTACTCTCAGCGTCATAAAATCCTGCATCAGGAAAATCTTAAGGATACCATCAAAGAGATGGTTGATGAAACCGTTGCCCGTACTATGACTATGTACGCACCGCCTGAGGTTTATTCCGAGGACTGGGATCTGCAGGCTCTGATTAACTACGCCGAGGACTTCTATGCTCCGCGTGGTCTGCTGACTGTAGATTATCTGCAAAACCTCAGCCGTGAAGAGCTGGCTGAATACTTGCAGAAGGTTGCTGATGACAACTACCAGGCACGTGAGGATGCAATCGGTCCTGAGCTGATGCGCGAGCTGGAAAATCTGGTTATGCTGAAGGTTGTAGACAACCACTGGATGGAGCATCTGGATGCTATGGATATGCTGCGTGAGGGTGTTGGCCTGCGTGCATATGGTCAGAAGGATCCGTTAGTTGAGTACAAATTTGAAGCCTACGATATGTTTGAAGCTATGATGGAGGCTATCAAGGAAGACGTTGTCCGCTACATTTACCGCGTCAATGTTATTACCCAGCCGCAGGTTGAAGACCCGCTGGAAAATGCTTCCACCAATAACCCGACTCCCGAGGGTGACGAGGGTAGCTTAAAAGCTGAACCCAAGAAATAATTTTTAAGTCAGCAGCCTTGGCTGCTGACTTACTTTCGCCTTGTTTGCAAGAACTCGGCAAAACGGCTTAGGCCGTAAATAACTAATATTTGCTACACGAAAGGTTGTGAGGAATTTTGTTGATTGAAGAATATAAGCCTGAAATTACAAATCTGCAAGCAAAATTAGAGGAAATGAGGGGATCTCTTTGACATCGCTGTCAAAGAAGATCGTATTGCAGAATTAGAACATAAAATGGGTGATCCTACTTTTTGGGATGATCCGGAAAAGGCACAAAAAACTGCGCAGGATGTTAACAGCTTAAAGGAAGAGGTTGACGGTTTCCATAAATTAAGCGCAGGCGTTGACGATTTGGAAGCTTTGCAGGAGATGGCTGCCGAAGAAAATGATGAAAGCCTGCTTCCCGAAATGGATGAGCTGCTGGCAAAATGCCGTAGCGAGTTAGAGCATCTGGAGCTGGGTATGCTGCTCAGCGGTGAATATGATGCCAATAATGCTATCCTGACACTGCATGCAGGTGCCGGCGGCACTGAAGCGCAGGACTGGACCAGCATGCTGCTGCGTATGTTTACCCGTTTTGCGGAGCAAAACGGCTTTGCGCTGGAAATGCTTGACTATCAGCCGGGTGATGAGGCCGGTGTAAAAAGTGCTACCATTCAGGTTAATGGTCATAATGCTTATGGCTTCTTGCGCTCTGAAAAGGGTGTACACCGTCTGGTGCGCATTTCTCCGTTTGATGCCAACGCTCGTCGTCATACCTCCTTTGCTGCGGTAGACGTAATGCCGGAGCTGGATGATACTGTTGATGTAAATATTAATATGGATGAGGTGCGCGTCGATGTTTACCGTTCCAGCGGTGCCGGCGGTCAGCACGTCAATAAAACGTCCTCTGCTGTACGTATGACACATGAACCGACAGGTATCGTTGTTCAATGTCAGAATGAGCGTTCCCAGATTCAGAACCGTGAGCGCTGCCTGCAGATGCTGCGTGCAAAATTATATGAATACGAAAAGGCTAAGCAGGATGCTCTTGTCAGCGATATTGCCGGTGACTACCAGAATATCGAATGGGGCAGCCAGATCCGTTCCTACGTATTCCAACCCTATACTATGGTTAAGGACCATCGTACAGGCTGCGAAACCGGTAACATTCAGGCTGTTATGGATGGCGATTTGATGCCGTTCGTAGAAGCATATCTGCGCAGTCAGCAGAAGAAGGTTTAATAAAGCGAGGTCTGGACAGGTGAATTTTATGAAAAGCCGATATAATCCTTTGCTTTTGGCAGTAATCGTAATCGGTCTGGTTTGTGCCTTATGGCTGAACGTTGTCCGTCACGATGTTGAACAAAAAAACAATACTGTAGAAATGGCTATGGAGTACGAGGGCTTACGTAAGCTGGCTGCTTTGCAGGGCCTGCCGGAGGAGGATGTACTGCGTCAGTTTAAGGACGCAGGCATCAACTCGCTGATGATTTTTGATACTACGCTGGAGCGCCTGACTAAAAACGGCGAAATCCAAACGGTAACCGGCGGCGAGCTGCGTCAGGCAGCTGCGCTTGGTTCCGGCATGGGTGTTTTTGCTAATGTTGGCATCAGCGATGTTGAAGAAAATGCTGCTTACGTTGCTGCTACCGACAAGCAGTCTGTCTTAGATGATGTAGAGCAGGATTTGTGCCTGCGCTACGGTGCTGACCGTGTGAAGGTTGTAAGCGAAAATCCGCGTATTATCAAAATCAAGGGCAGCACTACGCCTCTGCCTGAGGGCAAATACGATGAGCCTCAGGGATTACTGCAGGCTCCTTTAGGCTTGCCGGTGCAGGATATGCGTAAGGTTGCTGCTTTGGGCTTCAAAATTATCGTACGTCCGCAAAATTATGTGGATGTAACGGATGAGCAGATTGACGGCATTTTTGCCCGCATTAAAGAAGCCGGTGTACCGGTTGATGCCCTGATGCCCTGCGGTACAGAGGTTGTTGGCTATCCTAATAAAATGAAGCATTTGGGCGAGCGCATGCAGGAAAACAACATGACGCTGGTAATGCTGGAGCATTACACCCAGCTGCAGTTTGCTAAAATCGACGGTCTTTTGCCGTTGGCTGAGTTCAATGATTACAAGGCTGCCCGTTCCTATGTTATCGACCCGACCGAGCAAAAGAAAATCAGTGTGGGTGAGGCTTTGCGCCGTTGGGCGCTGACGGACGAGGAGCGCAATATCCGCGTGAACTATATCCGTCCTTTCCTGATGCCTGAAGGTGGTCAGGATATTATGAAGACTAACCTGAAATATGTGCGTGATATTAAGGCCAGCGTTGAAGCGCGTGGTTATACTATCGGCGAAGCAGGTGTTTTCAGCGCCGAAAACAAAGATGGCTTTGCACCGTACTTCCCCGCTAAGGTAAGCTTTATTCCTATTGTATTGGCGATTGCCGCAGGTGTAGTGCTGTATCTTGCGCTGCTCTTTAACCTGGGAGGTAAGCAGCAAATAGCACTGTGGGCTGTTTTTTCTGCCGGAGCTCTGGCACTGTTGTTTATCGGCCGCGGCCTGTTTACACGTCAGCTGCTGGCTTTGGCGGCAGCAAGTGTTTTCCCGGTGCTTTCGATGAATGTTATCTTTAACATTTGGGATAAAAATACGAGTGATAAGCACAGCCTGCTTGCTATCTGCTGGAACGGTATCTGGCAGCTGGCACTGGCTATTGCTTTGTCTTTGGTGGGTGCAGCCTTCCTGTCCGCTATTTTGACAGACAGCCGCTTCCTGCTGGAGATTGACATCTACCGCGGCGTAAAATTAACCTTTATTCTGCCGGTTATGCTGACAGCTATTCTCTTTATGAAACGCTATGACCTGCTGCAGGTTGTGGGCAAGGGTTTGAAAACTCTGTGGGAGCGACTGAACGGTCTGCTGGATACAGGGATTACCTTCCGCCATGTAGCAGTGCTTGCTGTGCTGCTGTTTATCGCTTATTATTTTGTCGGTCGCAGCGGTCATACCGGCGGTGTGCCTGTGCCGGCAATTGAATTGAAGATGCGTGCTTTCTTAGAGCAGCTGATGTATGCACGTCCGCGCGAAAAAGAATTTATGATCGGACATCCGGCATTTTTCGTGGCGGTGCTTGCTGTTTACCGTTGCGCACCGCGTTGGTGGCAGTTTGTACTGACCTGTGCTGCCGTAATCGGACAGGGAAGTCTGGTGCAGACCTTCTGTCATATGCGTACACCGGTTGTAATGAGCTTTGTGCGTGCTCTCGACGGCTATGCTGTTGGCGTAGTATTCGGTGTAATCGCTGTACTGGTGCTTGGTATGCTGTTGCCTTTAATTGTTAAGTTTAGAAGGAGATACCTTGAAGAATGAGTAAGATCGTGATTTCCGGATACTATGGATTTGCTAATGCCGGAGATGAAGCTATGCTGACCGCGATCATTAAGGCTTTGCGCAGTACGGAAAAGACCGTAGAACTTACGGTTATCTCGGGCAATCCGTCCGCTACTGCTGCAAGACACAAGGTGAATTCTCTTCATCGTTTCAGCTTTTGCAAAATTTTTGCTGCCCTCATGGACTGCGACCTGCTGCTCAGCGGCGGTGGCAGTCTGCTGCAGGACGTTACCAGCAAGCGCAGTCTGTTATATTATCTGTTTATCCTGGCTTTGGGTCTGCTGCTCAAAAAAAAGGTTATGCTTTTCGGCCAGGGAATAGGACCTATCCATAACAGACTGATGCGCAGGCTGACTAAATTTATCTGCAGCCGGGTGGATTTAATAACCGTGCGTGACCAGGATTCTTTATATGAACTGCGTCGCATCGGTGTACCGGCGGAAAAGGTGCAGCTGACAGCCGATTCTGTACTGACCTTGCCGCAGGAGAGTAAGGAAAAAGGACTCGAGCTGCTGCAGCAGTTTGGCATATCGCAAGATAAAATGCTGATAGCCATAAGCGTACGTAAATGGCAGGAGGATGACAAATACCTGCTGGAGCTGGCTAAGGTTGCGGATATTCTGTCCAAGGAATATAAAGCACATATTGTGCTGCTGCCGCTGCAATATCCTGTGGATGTTGCTGCCTGCAACAGATTACAGCACTTTATGAGGCGCAAAGCAGACAGTACTGTCTTGGAAACCGGCTGTGATACCGAGCAGTTTTTGTCGCTGATGGGTAACTTTAATCTGCTTATCGGTATGCGTCTGCATGCATTGATTTTTGCCGCAGTTATGGAGCTGCCTTTTGTGGCTGTATCCTATGACCCCAAAATTGACGGCTTTGTCAAAGACATTAACGGCATCAGCGCAGGAGCTGTGGAAACATTGCAGGCTGCGCAGGTAGTTGCGTCTGCGCGCAAGGCGCTGGCCTCTGCCAATGCTGCTCATGGACTTTTGGATACATTGAGAGCGAAAGCTTTTTTAAATGCAAAGGAAGCCTTTGATTTATTAAATTGAGAGGAGATTGAAGGTAGTGCTGAAAATGACTGATGTAAGCAAGGTATATCCCGGTGGGTCTGTTGCCTTGCAGAACGTCGATATTCATATTGAACCAGGCGAATTCGTCTTTGTTGTAGGACCTAGCGGCGCTGGTAAGTCTACCTTTATCAAAATGCTGTTCCGTGAGGTTCTGCCGTCCACGGGCAGCATTTTTGTTAATGGCGTGGATATTTTATCGCTGACACCCAACGAGATTCCTTATATGAGGCGTCAGCTGGGCATAATTTTCCAGGATTACCGTCTGCTTCCGGACCGTACTGTTTATGAAAACGTAGCTTTTGCTATGGAGGTAATAGAAACACCGCGCCGCAAGATTAAGCGCAGAGTGTTGAACGTATTGGATCTTGTAGGTTTGCGTCACCGTGCCGATGCTTATCCTAATGAGCTGAGCGGCGGCGAGCAGCAGCGTATCGCTATTGCCCGTGCTATTGTCAACGATCCTATTATGGTAATTGCCGACGAACCTACAGGTAACCTGGACCCGGAAACAAGCTGGGATATTATGGAAATCTTTAAGGAAATTAATGCTGAAGGAACTACGATTGTTATGGCAACTCATGATAAAGAAATAGTTGATGCCATGGGCAAGCGCGTTATAGCCATAGAGGACGGGCATATCGTACGTGATGAAGCAAGCGGGGTATATGGCTATGAGCTTTAGTACAAAAGAATATTTTGTTAAGGAAACCTATAAATCTATCAGGCGTAACGGCTTTATGAGCTTTGCTTCTATTTCGACTGTTGCGGTTTCGCTGTTAGTGCTGGGAATGTTTCTGCTGATTTTTCTCAACACCAACAATTTGGCACAGTATCTGGAAAGTCAGGTACAGGTGTCGGTCTATATGCAGGATAATGCCTCTGCGGAGGAGCTGAAAGCAGTAGAGGCGAAGCTGAAGAAGATGCCCGGTGTTGTTAAAGTAACGCCGGTAAGCAAGCAGCAGGCTCTGGCACGCTTCAAGGAGCGTCTTGGCGATCAGGAGCAGCTGCTCAACAGCTTGGGCAAGGACAATCCGTTCCCCAGTTCCTTTGAGGTGCAGGTGGATAGTCCCGAGCGCATCAAGGTTATCACGCCTTCTATCGGACAGCTTCCTAAGGTAGAAACAGCTAAATTCGGTCAGGAGGTTGTGGAGCATCTGTTTTCTCTGACCAAAATATTGCGCTTCGGCGGCATTGTGCTGGTTATATTTTTAGCTATGGCAACTTTGTTTATCATTTCTAATACTATCCGTCTGACGGTATTTGCCCGCCGCAAGGAAGTTGTTATTATGAAATATGTTGGTGCTACCGACTGGTTTATCCGTTGGCCGTTTTTGCTGGAGGGTATGACCTTAGGCTTTTTCGGTGCGGTAATTGCTTCTCTTTGTATTAACAGTATTTATGCCGGTCTATTGGAAAGAATCCATGCTACATTGGCCTTTTTGCCATTGCTGCCGACATCTCCCTTATTGTTTTATGTAACAATGTTTTTGCTGGCAGCCGGTACCGGTATCGGTGCCTTGGGCAGCTATATCTCCTTGCGTAAGTTTTTGCGCGTTTAAGGGAGGAAGATGTGATGGAGAAAAAGAAGCTTGGTGGCTTGCTGTTGGCTCTGTGGCTGGCGGTGCTGCCGATTTATGGTGCTTTGTGCTTTGCTGATACTGCTGACGATAAGCGTGCGGAGCTGAACGATGTGCGCCAGCGTATGGAGCGTATGCAGACGCGCAAGGAGCAGGCGCGCAGGAAGGCTGAAAGCGCCAGCGCGGAGCTGAGTGAGGTTATGGGCAATCTTAACGAGCTGCAATCACAGGCTAATAATCTGCAGAAAAAAAGCGATGCGCTGCAGGGAAAAATCAATGATAACCAGGCTAAGCTGGAAAAAAAGCAGCAGGAGATGCAGGAGCGGATGCTGATTTACCGCAAGCGTCTGCGTGATATTTATATCAACGGCCAGATCAATTATCTGGATGTGCTTTTGGGTGCCAAGGATTTCAGTGATTTTTCCTCGCGCATGTATTTGCTGCAGAAAATCATCAGCCGCGATCTGGAGCTGTTGGAAAAGCTGAAGCAGGATGCTGCGGAAATCAACAGCCGTAAGGAGCAGCTGGCAGCTGAAATGAAGGAAATTAAGGCTACGCAGACTGAGCTGGAGGCTAAGAAGGCCAAGGTCAATAAGCTGCGCGAGCAGCGTGCCTATATGCTTTACAAGGCACAGGAGGAGGAACAGTCCAGCCAGGAGGAATATGAGCGTCTGCTGGCTATTTCGGAAAATATCGCCTCTATGCTGCGTAATATGGAAGCTGGCGGCGGTGGTGCGCCTGCCGGACAAGGCGGTACAGGTCAGTTTATGTGGCCTTGCAATGGTCCGATTACCTCCTACTATGGCTGGAGAACGCATCCTATTTTCGGCACGACAAAGTACCATAGCGGTATGGATATTGCAGTCGATTCGGGAACGCCGATTCATGCTGCTGACAGCGGCACTGTTGTTTACAGCGGCTGGCTTGGCGGCTACGGCAACTGCGTAATGATTGACCATGGCGGCGGTCTGGTAACTTTGTATGCACATAATTCGGCATTAAATGTTGGTGAGGGGCAATATGTAAGCAAGGGCACGGTAGTTGCCTATGCCGGCAGTACCGGTTATTCTACCGGACCGCACTGTCACTTTGAGGTGCGTCTGCATGGCGAGCTTACGGAGCCGTTAAATTATTTACCGTGACAGATATAAACGGAGGCAGGAAAAGTGTTTAGAAAAAGAAGATGGCAGCTTGCAGCCTGCTGCCTGCTTACAGCGTTGCTGACTACTGCGGCGGTAGTGGGAACAGAAGCTGTGCTGTTAAACAGGTTGACAGGCAGTGCCTCTGAATCGGTGCGGTTTTTGCGCACTATGAACCTTTTGAAGCGTAACTATAATGGTGAGATAGATAATCACCAGCTGTTTGACGGCGCAATAAAAGGTATGGTAGAAGCTGCAGGCGATCCTTACACAGTCTATCTTAACAGTAAGGATTTTCAGCAGCTGAGTGAAATGACAGGGGGCAGCTTTGGCGGTATCGGTATTGTTTTTGGCAAACGCGGTAACGACTATGTAGTTATTTCTGCTTTGGAGGATAATCCCGGCGCGAAGGCTGGTATTAAGAGCGGCGATATTATTACTGCGATTGACGGCAAACCGACGCGTGATATGAACATGGAGCAGGTAGCCAACAAAATCCGCGGCAAGCATGGCACTGTCGTCAAGCTGGAGCTCAAGGGCAAGGATGGCAAGCTGCGTACTGTGAGCGTTGAGCGTGGCGAAATCAAAAATCCGTCTGTCGGAGGCCAGCTTTTGCCTGATACAAAAATCGGTTATATCAGAATAGCCGTATTTAATGAAAATACCGGCGATGACTTTGCCAAAAAATATGCAGAGCTGGAAAAGCAGGGCATGCAGGCCCTGGTGCTTGATCTGCGCGGCAATCCCGGCGGTGTTTTTGATGCAGGCGTTGCTGTTGCCGGGATGCTGGTGCCTAAGGGACCGATTGTTTCTGTTGTAGATAAAAATGGCAATAAGTATGAAGAAACCTCCAGCTTGGAGAAGGTAAAATATCCTTTGGCCGTGCTTGTTGACCATGGCAGTGCCAGCGCTGCGGAAATTGTTGCCGGTGCGATTAAGGATACCAAAAGCGGTAAGCTTTTCGGCACCAAAACCTTCGGTAAGGGCAGCGTGCAATCGGTATATCGCCTGGACAGCAATACGGCAGTAAAAATTACAGTGGCGAAATATTATACTCCGTCCGGTGTTTCTATTCATAATGTAGGTATTGAGCCTGATGTGAAGTTAGAGCTGCCGGAGGATGCTACTGTCGATGTTCAGCTGAAGGCAGCGGAGGACTATCTGCTGCAGCAGCTGCAGTAAGGAGGTACGAAAATGTTATTTATCTGTTACCCGAAATGCTCTACCTGCAAAAAGGCAGAGCAGTATCTGCAGGCTAAAGGCCTGAGCTTTACTGTGCGTGATATCAAGACTGATAATCCGACAGCTGACGAACTGCGTACCTGGTATGCAGCCAGCGGTTTGCCGCTGAAACGCTTCTTCAATACCAGCGGTAATCTGTATAAGCAGCTGGGACTGAAGGATAAGCTGCCGACAATGAGTGAGGACGAGCAGCTGGAGCTGCTTTCAAGCGATGGTATGCTTGTCAAACGTCCGCTGGTAATTTATGACGGTGGCGTGCTGGTTGGCTTTAAGCAGGCTGAATATGACGAGAAGCTCTGATATATTAATTAAAAAATAACTTTGGAAGAACAGGCAGAACTTATGCGACAGGTCTGTCTGTTTTTTCTGTTTTGGAAGTACAGTTACTTTACCGTCACGAAAACGGCAAATGTGCTAAAATATATTTAGAATTATTTTTTGGGAGGAGTTTAATGAAGAAGTTATTATGTATATGCATATTATGCAGCTTATTGATAGTGCTGTTTGCGGCAACAGGCTTTGCGGCAGCCGGGGAAAAAAGAGTTGTATTAGGTATTGAATGCATTGATGAGCCTTTTGCTAAGCAGCTACTTGCCGGGAAAAGACTGGGGCTGTTTACTAATCAGTCCGGTGTAGACAGCAAGCTTCGCAGCAGCACGGAGCTGCTGCAGAAGAGCTATAATCTGACGGCACTGTTCGTGCCTGAGCATGGACTGTTCGGCGCCGTGGCGGCAGGCGAAACCTTTGAGAGTAACACCTACAAGGATATACCTGTACACAGCCTGTATGGAGAGAATCGCAGGCCTACGGCAAAAATGCTGGATGAGATTGACACCATGGTGGTTGATATTCAGGATGTCGGCATTCGTCATTATACATATTTTTCTTCGCTTGCTTATATAATGGAAGAATGCGCCAAAGCTAAAAAGCAGGTTGTTGTTTTGGACCGCCCCAATCCTTTAGGCGGTGCTGTGCAGGGACCGGTGCTTAAACCAGAATATAAAAGCTTTATCGGCCTTTATGAGCTGCCGCTGCGCCATGGCCTGACTATAGGTGAATTTGCAAGCTATATCAACGCTACGCAGCATATCGGCTGTGAGCTGGCGGTGGTGCCGATGAAGGGATGGTCACGCAGAGAGCTGTGGCAGGATACAGGCCTGCCCTGGGTGCAGACATCTCCGCTGATTCCTACGGCGGCAACAGCATTTATGTATGGCGTTACCGGTGTAAGCGGGGACAGTAATCTTTCCGTGGGTGTCGGGACAGCCAAACCGTTTTATTTTCTGGGAGCACCGTTTGCTGATGCGGATGCCGTAAAGGCAGCTTTAGATGCAAAGCAGCTCGCAGGCGTAAGCTTTAGAGCAGCGCGTTTTACGCCACGTTACGGCACCTACAGCGGCGAGCTGGTGCAGGGTGTAGAAATTTATCTTGCGGATGTACGCAAGGTTAATCTGCCTGAACTGGATTATATTTTGTTTACTACATTTAAAGCATTATATCCGGAGCAGGTAAAAACGCCGGAGCGCGGTTATGGCAACAAGGGCTATAAGCTGGATATAGCATTGGGAGAAAGCAGTCTGCGTGAAGGTGAAGCAGCAGAAACAGCGTTCGCACGTTGGCATAAGGAATGTGCTGCTTTTGCACAGCAGGTGCAGCCTTATCTGCTGTATAAGTAAAGCTGCAGAGAAATTAACATTTTTGTTGCATTCTCCGGCAGGATAATAACGCTACAGGCAAGAATAGAAATAATATAGCGTAACAGCGTAAAATTTTATTTTATTAACGATAAGGAGCTGACATATAATGAATGCAGAGTTACAGGCATTAAAGGAACGCAGAAGCGTTCGCAAATATAAGGCAGACATGGTGCCGCAGGAGCTGATTGACCAGGTTATTGAAGCCGGTCTTTATGCTGCCAGCGGTCATGGCGAGCAGGATTCGATTATTGTTGCGGTTACGAATAAAGAGGTGCGCGACAAGCTGTCGAAGATGAACCGTGCTATCATGGGTACGAAGAGTGATACGTTTTATGGTGCGCCGGTTGTTTTGATTGTGCTGGCGCCGAAGAGCAACAAGAATGCTATTTATGACGCAAGCCTTATTATGGGTAACATGATGCAGGCGGCTCATGCCGTTGGTCTTGGCAGCTGCTGGATTAACCGCGCCAAGGAAGAGTTTGCCTCCGAAGAAGGCAAACAGCTGCTGAAGGAATGGGGCATTGAGGGAGAGTATGAAGGTGTAGGCCACTGCATCCTCGGTTATACTGACGGAACGGTTCCTCAGGCTGCTCCGCGTAAAGCAAACCGTGTATTTTACGTAAAATAAAAACGTCCTTAACGAAAGGGGGAAGAAAAATGCTGAAAAAAACTGCTCTTTGCTTAGGGCTGCTGCTGGTTGCTGCATTTCCCTGTATCGCAGGAGCTGCCACTCCTATCAACAGCGCAGGCTATTATAAAAATATCAAGCTGTGCGGTAAAGTGAAAATTGTTGACAGCTTTCCCGATATTAAGGTAAAGGTTGTCGACAGCTTCCCGGATCTTAAGGTAAAGGTTGTCCAAAGCTTTCCCAATAATATAGGCGAGTGGCAATTTGTTGAGTACGGTGAAGATTTCAGAGTTCAGTTTGTTGATAGTTTTCCGGATATAAAAATCAAATACGTTTCTTCCTTCCCGGGCGTGGCAAAATAATATACATATGAGCTGTCAGAAGTGTTGGCAGCTCTTTTTTTATGCGATATTTAAGGTGAATGCTCTGTTGAAAAAGTACTCCTTGGGTGTACTTTATGTATGAAGAAACAGTCAATGAAACACTTGGCTACGTGTAAAGAAAGAAGCGCATTAACACGGCAGAAAGCGCTGCTAATTTTTTTAAAAAAGTTGCTAAAAAGTGTTGACAGCTTGTGCATGAGATGTTACAATATACAAGTATCGCGGGAGAGCTATGCGCTCGATGAAGGAGGTAACATGATGGCACTTGAAGCTTTAAAGCAAGCTGAAAAGCATACTGTAGGCGTTAAGCAGACAGAAAAAGCTGTAGCAAGACAAGTTGCCGCTGTCGTCTATATCGCAAGTGATGCGGACGAGAGAGTTACCGGCAGGCTGATGCAACTGTGTCGGGAAAATTCAGTACCGGTTGAAAACACAGAAACGATGCTGGAAATCGGCAGAGCCTGCGGCATAAACGTCAAAGCAGCAGCGGCTGCGATACTTAAAGCCGATAAGGGCTTGGCGTGAGCCGAGTTTTTATAATCATTAAAATCTAATTGTTTGGAAAGGAGGTGCCGATATGCCTACAATTAACCAATTGGTTCGCAAAGGTAGAGAGGTTCTGAAAAGCAAATCTACTGCACCGGCATTGAAAGAATGCCCGCAAAAACGTGGCGTCTGCACTCGTGTTTACACCACTACCCCGAAGAAACCTAACTCTGCACTTCGTAAAGTAGCTCGTGTACGTTTGACCAACGGCATCGAAGTTACTGCTTATATCCCGGGTATCGGCCATAATCTTCAGGAACACAGTGTTGTTCTGATCAGAGGCGGAAGAGTCAAGGACCTTCCTGGTGTGCGTTACCATATCATTCGTGGTGCTCTTGATACTGCAGGCGTTGCTAACCGCAACCAATCTCGCTCCAAGTACGGTGCAAAACGTGCTAAAGCAAAGAAATAATTTCAAGAAAACATTAAGAATGATTTAATCCTAAGGAGGGAAACACATGCCGAGAAAAGGCCCTGTAACTAAAAGAGACGTACTGCCGGATCCGGTGTACGGTTCTAAGCTTTTAACAAGATTTATCAATAAAATTATGCTCGACGGCAAAAAAGGCGTTGCAGAACGTATTGTGTACGATGCATTCGACCTGGTTCGTGCAAAGACTGGCAAAGATCCTTTGGAAGTGTTCGATGCTGCTATGCAGAACGTAATGCCGCTGCTGGAAGTTCGTGCCCGTCGTGTTGGTGGTGCAAACTACCAAGTACCTGTTGAAGTACGTGCTGACCGCAAAACCACCCTGGGTATCCGTTGGCTGGTAAACTACTCTCGTCTGCGTGGTGAGCGCACCATGTACGAGCGTGTAGCTGGTGAGATCATGGACGCTTCCAATGGCACTGGCGCAGCTGTTAAGAAACGCGAAGATACCCACAAGATGGCAGAAGCAAACAAAGCATTTGCTCATTACCGCTGGTAATGACCTGTCTCAGTTAATTTGAGGAGGATAAAGAAGTGGGCAGATTAATTCCGCTTGAGAGAACTAGAAATATCGGCATCATGGCTCACATCGATGCTGGTAAAACCACCACCACCGAACGTATTCTGTTCTATACCGGCAGAGTACATAAGATTGGTGAAACCCATGAAGGTGCTGCTACCATGGACTGGATGGTTCAGGAACAAGAGCGTGGTATTACCATCACCTCTGCTGCAACCACCTGCTACTGGGAAGGTTCCGAGCACCAATTCGATAAACATCGTATCAACATCATTGATACCCCGGGCCACGTTGACTTCACTGTAGAAGTTGAACGTTCCCTGCGTGTACTTGATGGTTCCGTTGCAGTTTTCTGTGCTAAGGGCGGTGTTGAGCCTCAGTCCGAAACCGTATGGCGTCAGGCTGACAAATACCATGTACCCCGTATGGCATATGTAAATAAAATGGATATTACCGGTGCAGACTTCTATCGTGTAATTGACATGATGAAGACTCGTCTGAATGCCAATGCAGTACCTATTCAACTGCCTATCGGCTTTGAAGATACTTTCCAAGGCATGATCGACCTGATCAAAATGAGAGCAATCGTTTATGATGATGCACTCGGTAAAGAAGAAGAGTTCGTAGAAATCCCGGCTGACATGAAAGAGAAAGCTGACGAATACCGTGCAGCATTGGTTGAAGCTGTTGCTGAATCCGATGACGAGCTGATGATGAAATATCTGGAAGGCGAAGAGCTGACCGAAGAAGAAATCCTGGCTGGTATCCGTAAAGCAACTATCGCTTGCAAAATGACTCCGGTTTGCTGCGGTTCTTCCTACAAAAACAAAGGCGTTCAACCGATGCTGGACGCTGTAATCCAATTCATGCCTGCACCGACAGATGTTCCTAACATCAAAGGTGTAAACCCTGAAACCGGCGAAGAAGATGAGCGTCCGTCCAGCGACGAAGCTCCGTTCTCCGCACTGGCATTCAAGATTGCTACCGACCCGTTTGTTGGTAAGCTGGCATTCTTCCGTGTATACTCCGGTACCTTGACTGCTGGTTCTTATGTATATAACTCCACTAAAGGTAAACGCGAGCGTATCGGTCGTATCCTGCAAATGCATGCTAACCACCGCGAAGAAATTGAACAAGTTTACTCCGGTGATATCGCAGCTGCTGTAGGTCTGAAAGACACCACTACCGGTGATACTCTCTGCGATGAGAAAAACGAGATCATCCTCGAATCTATGGTATTCCCTGATCCTGTAATCTCCGTTGCAGTTGAACCTAAAACTAAAGCTGACCAGGAAAAAATGGGCATCGCCCTGCAAAAACTGGCAGAAGAAGATCCGACCTTCCGTGTTCACACTGATCCCGAAACCTCCCAAACCATTATTTCCGGTATGGGCGAGCTTCACCTGGACATCATTGTTGACCGTCTGCTGCGCGAATTCAAAGTAGGCTGCACTGTTGGTAACCCGCAGGTTGCTTATCGCGAAACCATTCGCAAAGCTGTTAAATCCGAAGGTAAATTTGTTCGTCAGTCCGGTGGTAAAGGCCAATATGGTCATTGCTGGCTGGAAATCACTCCGCGTAAACCTGGCGAAGGCTTCCTGTTTGAAAACAAAGTTGTTGGCGGCGCTATTCCTAAGGAATACATCGCTCCTATCGAAGCAGGCGTTAAAGAAGCTATGGAAAACGGCGTAGTTGCTGGTTATCCGATGGTTGATATCGCAGTTACTGTTTATGATGGTTCTTACCATGAAGTCGACTCTTCTGAAATGGCATTTAAGATTGCCGGTTCTATGGGCTTCAAGTCCGGTGCTGAAAAAGCTAACCCGGTTATCCTTGAGCCGTATATGAAAGTAGAAATTACTGTTCCTGAAGAATACATGGGCGACGTAATCGGCGACGTTAACTCCCGCCGTGGCCGCATCGAAGGCATGGAAGCTCGTAACGGTGCACAAGTAATCAATGCATTCGTTCCGCTGGCTGAGATGTTCGGTTATGCTACCGACCTGCGCAGCAAAACCCAAGGCCGTGGTAACTACTCCATGGAAGTAGACCACTACGAAGACGTTCCCAGAAACATTGCTGAGGCAATTATTGCTAAAAACAAAGGCACCAACTAAGCCTAGTTTTAACAAACAACCTTAAGGAGGAAATTCACAATGGCAAAAGCTAAATATGAAAGAACTAAACCGCATCTGAATATCGGCACCATC
>CAVKUS010000021.1:0-42624 GCA_963659725.1 Bacteroides sp. CAG:545
TACCCTCGCTAAAAATTCTTTCAGTAAATTCACACATGGCGGCCTTGCCCTCCTTTGTAGACTTTAGGTAATTCTAACATAATTTTTGAATAAAACCAAGTATTAGTGTTAATAATATTGATATTCTCTTGACTATCATAGCGCTATATACTTTATAATATATATTGCTCTATTGTGAGCATTACTGCATATAATTCAATACTGCTAAAGTAAAATGGTGAGAATAGAGGCATAAAGCATGAAGAAAATTTTTTGTTTATTGATGTTGCTGCTGCTTTTAGTTACAGGCTGCGGACAAGGCAGCGGCGATAAAGACGCTGCCGCAGGCGGCAGCTACACAGTAACTGATGAGCATGGAACCGTAACCACGTTCAAGCAGGCACCGCAAAAGGTGCTGACGCTGGCGCTCAGCAGTGATGGCATAATCATGGGCCTGGGCATGGAGGATAAATTGGTTGCCGTCAATTATCTGGCCGATGATCCTGTAAGCTCTAACCTTGTAGAGCAGGCTAAAAAAATTCAGCACAAAATCAAAAATCCTTCGGCAGAAGAGGTGTTGGCGCTGAAGCCGGACGTAGTCTTTGTTTATGACTGGAGCGACATGAACCGTGTCGAAAATTTACGTAACCTGGGCATGAACGTCATCGTCCTTAAAGGACCGGCGACTATTAATGATATCAGGCAGAACGTGCGCACTATTGCCAAAGCTATGCACGCCGATGCTAAGGGAGAAGAGCTGGTTAAGCTGATGGACAGCAGACTGGCGCAGGTAAAGCAGCAGATAGCGGCGCTCAAGCTGCAGCAGCCGAAAAAAATCGTCCTTGTTTCGCTGATGAGCTCTTACGGCGGCGAGGGCTGTATCTTTGACGATATGTGTAAGGAAGCAGGCGTTATCAATGGCGTTTCTGCCGCAGGCATTAAAAATGGCCAGCAGATTACCAAGGAAATGCTGGTGAAGATTAATCCTGATTTACTTATTATGCCGGTGTACAACGACCATGGCAATTTTGATATCAAAAAATATAACCAGGAATTTTTGGAGGACAAGTCGCTGCAGACTATGCGTGCAATTAAAAATAAGCAGCTATTTTATCCTAACGAGGGTTATATTTACAACTGCTCGCAGGATGTTGTCTTTGGCGTGCAGGAAATCGCTCATGCTGCCTACGGCGAAGCTTTCGCTATGCAGGGTGTGCAGCATTTAAGGGTAAAGTAAATAGCGTAAAATCAAAAAACTGCACCGTTTGTTATCTTATACGATACAGGCTGGTGCAGTTTTTAATTTTCATCAGGCTCTACCTGCAGGGAAATTTGGTAAATATATTCTTCAGGCTCCGGTGTCATCCAATGATTTTTCAGCGGCATAATATAAAGATTGTCAACGGCATGTAGCTTATTGCGCTGCATGTAAGCGTTAAACAGCTCTGCCAGCTCCTGTACATGCTCGCGAAAGGTGCCCCGAAAGCGTTGCGTCATATAAAGTCCGGCGGGGCGGGTGTAGCATTCCATTTTGCCGTGATAATCGGGGTTAACGCTGGAAAAGTAGGCCAGCGGGCGGCTGTGTTTGCCTGCTAAAAAAACATCCTTGTCTATCAGCCAGCCGACAGCCTTTTCCTTGAAGTGCTCTTTGGAAAAAACCTTCATATTGTGCTTGGCAAGAATTTTAATGCTTTCGTCACCGCTGCATTCCGGCGGTACAGGGCTGAGCAGAAACAGTTTAGCACGCCTGAAGGTAACAGTTATCTGGTCAAGCTGGCTTTCACGGATTTTGTCGAGCTGTTGAAAGACAACGTGAATATTATTACGGATTTTTTCATTGTGCGCGATAATTTCTTCGCATTCGCGGTCCTTGGACTGCAAAAGCGCCTGCAAACGGTCAATGCTGCGCTCAGCAAGGTATTCCTTGATTTTGGAGATGGGGATTCCCAGCTTGCGCATATTTATGATAACCTCTAAAATTAAATATTGCTTGAGGGAGTAATGGCGGTAGTTGTTTTCGGAAATGAATTCCGGTGACAAGACGCCCATTTTATCATAGTAAAGTAAGGTTTGCTTCGGCAGCTCAAAAAGATCTGCCAGCTCGCCGGCTGTATAGTAAAGCTTAGGATTTTTGCTCATGATGTATCACCTTAGGTATTTAACGCAATATATTGCGTAATAGTTATGCTTATTATAACATTTATTAGTCAGATAGTGAAGTTAGAGAAGAAGAGAAATAGTGTTTAGATACAAAATCTACTTTTTATGCAAAAAATGCTTGACTGTATTATAGGTAGATACTTTACAATACAACCTAATAATAATAGAAGCAATTAAGATTAAGGTTCTATGTATTGTAAAATACTTATCGTTGCCATTAACAAAAGAGCTTCTGTTGAATTTGAAAATGAGGTGTTATTTGTGAAGAAAAGTTCTAAAGGTTTATTGATGTGTATGCTGATAACCGGTATTTGTGCCGGCAGTGCTCAAGGTGCATTTGCTGAAGAAAAAATCAGCGAATTCAACCTTGACCAGATGGTTGTTACTGCCAGCAGATTGGAAGAAAGTAATTTTGAAGCGAATGCTAACGTAAATGTCGTTACTCGTAAGGATATTGAAGAAAAGCATTATCAGACAGTAAGTGACGCACTGCGTGCTGTTCCCGGCGTTGCTATCCAAAACTATAGTGCTACCGGTGCTAACTATTCTGCAGATTATTTATATGTTAATGGCACCAGCCATGTTCTTGTTTTAGTTGACGGACAGAGAGCTAACACCAATGGTTCTGTTTCTAGTGTATTCCAGCCTTCCGAAGTAAGCAATATGGATAATATTGAACGTATTGAGGTACTGAAGGGCTCCGCTTCTACTCTTTACGGCAGTGATGCTGTCGGTGGTGTAATCAATATTATTACCCGTAAGCCTAAAGCAGGTGGCGCTACTACCAAAATTTCCGGTGCTTGGGGCAGCTATGGCAAGAAAACCTATAATGTTTATAACGAAGGCATGACTAAAGGTGGCTTCTATTGGACTGTTAACGGTCAGACCGATAAAATGGGTGACTATAAGGATGGTCATGGCAATTCCACTCCCAATAAAATAGACAGCAAGAGCTATGGTGTAAAGCTGGGACAAAAATTTGATGATAAAGCTGATATCAATGTTTCCTATTCCCGCTACAAGCTGGATTACGGCAGACCGGAAACAGGTGCCTCCATGATGGGACCGACTATTTTTACCGGTGGTATGACTTATGGTATCAAAGATAATACTAAGTATGCAGTTGCTTTTGATTATAAATTCAATGATAAGCTGAGCAACAGACTGACCTATTTCTCCCGTACGTCAGATTTAGATGATGATACCAGAAATCCTGCAACCCTGTGGCTGATGCGTGAAAAAACCTGGGGCTTCTCAGAAGAGCTGACTTACGCAAACGGCAATCATACTATCGTTGGCGGTTATGATTACTATAAGGATGCCATGAATAAATATCATGATCAGTATACGCCTAACATGACCGGTACCGTAGATAATAAGGCCTTCTTTATTCAGGACCAGATGCAGTTTGGTGCTTGGGGCTTTACTCCCGGTGTGCGCTTCTCCAAGCATTCCGAATATGGCAACAAGACCACAGGCAGCGGTGTGCTTTCCTATAAATTTAACGATTTGACCAACATGTACGTATCTTACAAGGAATTTTTCCGCGCTCCGTACATGTATGAGCTGTACAATCCGTTCTATGGCAGTGAAAAGCTGAATCCGGAAGAAGGCGAAACCAAGGAAATCGGTCTTAACACACGTATTGATGACAAGACTACCTTCTCCGCACATTACTTCCGTACAGATTCCGATAATCTTATCGGCTTCAATAGTGCTACCTGGAAGTATTACAATGCAGGTGCAGAAACCATTAAGGGCTGGGATGTTCAGCTGACCAAAGCCTTTGACGATCACTTCAGCGCAACTGCTGCGTATACACATACATATATTCCTGCAACCTCTGCAGCTGTTAATCCTAACCGTAATGGCTATATTCCTAAAGGTCAATATGATCTGACATTTAACTATGATGATGTTAAATTTAACGGCAGCCTGAATATTAAAGGTATTGTAGACCGTCCCGGCAGTAAATCTAATGAGGCACAGGTTTTAGATACATATAAGAGCATCTGGACTGCAAACCTTGCTTTGAACTACAAGCCTGTAAAAGGCATGAACGTCTTCTTCAAGCTGAATAACATCTTTGACCGCATGTATACGGATATGACTTATGATATGCGTAATCCTGGCGGCGATGGCTGGTATTCTCAACCGGGCCGCAACTTTGTTGCAGGCGTAGAATACACCTTCTAATAGCTTAATCTTTTTCTCATACATCAGTGGTGGCATAGGCCTATAACGCTTATGCCACCACACCTATATACAGACATTTTCGGAGCGGGGTGCTGAATTTTGAAAATAGCCTTTTTGCATTTTGCATATTGCTGCGGACCGCAGGCAGCTAATGCACAGAAAATTTTACAGGGAATGAAGCTGGCGGCGCAGCAGGGCGCAAGCTGGGTGTTGACGCCGGAAATGGCGTTGCAGGGTTATTATATGATGCGCAGCGATAAGCAGTTTCAGCTTGCGTCGCTGCAGAATAAGCTTTTGCAGGAGTTTATGGAGGCTTGCGGGCAATACAGGCAAAGGTTGTTTTTGGGCTGCGGCTTTGTTGATGAAAAAACGCCGCGTAACAGCTGTGTTGTTATTTCAAAAGACGGAACATATTACAATCGTCACGATAAAACAAAGGTTGTGCCGTGGATAACAGAAAACTGGGCACATCCCGGAGAAAAATTTGAGGTTTGGAATTTGGAAGGCATCAACACCGCTGTTATGGTGTGTGCAGATGCATATTTTGCCGAGCACGGAGAAAAAATTGCCGAGCAGGGAGCAGAGCTTGCTGTAGTTGTTGCTGCCTGGCCGCCGGGAGGACATGCAGGACCGCCGGAGGAGGCATGGAAGCGTTTGAGCCGTTCGGCCAATGGTATACCGGTGCTTATCTGCAATCAGACGGGGACGGAAGGAATGGACTGCAGTCGTGCGCAAAGTGCTGTTCTTTGTAACGGCGAAGTGCTTTTTACCTATGAAGGACGCGAGGCAGTGCTGATAATAGATTTTGATGAAGAAAAGAAACAGGTTTTGTCTACAGAATTTGCAACAATAAATTTGACAGATATTTAAGGTGAATGACAGTGAAAAAATTAGTAGTATTATTTTTGTGCGTAGTAATTGCCTGTTGCTCGTGCCTGGGCTGTGGCAATGATAAGCCGGAGGGCAACGGAACGAGAGTTGTTAAGGATGCCAAGGGCTATGAGGTCAAGGTGCCTGCGCATCCGATGCGCATTGTTTCCTTTTCCATCAGCTGCGATGAAATTCTGCTCGGCCTTGTGGAGCCGGAGCGCATAGCTTCTGTAAGCTATCTTTGTGATGATGCCGGGATTTCGCATGTTGTGGAAAAAAGCAAGGCTGTTAAGGAGCGTATCAAGGGAACGCCAAGCGTAGAGCGTATCATGGCCTTAAAGCCTGACCTGGTCATTTTGGGAGATTGGTGGACGCCGGACAGCATTCAGACTATCCGCGATATGGGTATCAGCGTCTATGTTTATAAAACACCATATACGGTAGAGGATATAAAAAAAGCGATTCGTGAGATTGCCGATGTTGTTGATGCTAAGCAGCAGGGAGAAGCGATGATTAAGGAATATGATGCCAAAATCGCCAAGGCGCAAGCTGTTATCAAGGCTGCCAATATCAAACAGCAGAAAAAGGTTGTTGTGATGTCAGGTCATGGTGTGATTGGCACTAAAGGCTCGCTTTTTGCCGATATCTGCAAATATGCGCAGGTTGATAACTGTATGGAGCAATTGCAGACAGGGCAGAATACCACGGTTTCCAAAGAATTTATCGTTCAATGTAATCCTGATGTCATTATTATGCCGGGATGGAACGGTGCGCCTACGCATACATTGGAAACGGAAAATGAATTGCTCAATGACAAGTCCTTGCAAACCGTAAAAGCAATTCAAAATAAAAATCTGGTAACGCTGCCCGGTCAGGATATGTATTGCGTGAGCCAATATGTTGCCGACAGTGTTTTGGCAATTGATAAGCTGGTATATCCTGAATATTTTAAGTAAGCTGAGAGGAGCAGGAGATGGCAGAAATCCTTTTTGTGACCAACATGGAATCCCATTATGTTGGTATGCGTGATGCGTTAAATAGCATAGATGACAAAAAAATCAGCGCTGCTGTCGAAGTAATACAAATCAATGACAGTGAGCAGTGGAACGGCTATTGGCAGCAAAAGCTTGAGGGTGCCAATATTTTCTTTTGCACTTGGATGGGAACAGGCCTGAGCTGCGATTATCTGAAAAAAGCCTCTGCCTTTTTACAGCAGCGAAAGCAATGCCATCTTTTTGATATCATTGACCCCGGTGACGATAAGATGGATTACGGCCTGCAGGAGGAGCAAAAAAGCCTGCTGAAGCAATATCTGGCCTGCGGCGGGCTGAAGAATTATCAGAACCTGTGCTTGTATCTTGTTAATACTTTTACAACGGAAAATGTAGCCTATAAGCTGCCGGAGCAGCTGCCGTGGTGCGGAATTTATCACCCTGAATATAAGCATGAGTTTATTGAGCTTGATGCTTATCTGGCCAAGCATTATGACAGCAGCAAGCCTACTGTGGGCTTTATCTTTTCACGCGAGGATTGGCTTTGGCAACGTCTTGCTTATCAAAATGAAATTATTAAGGCAGTGGAAGCACAAAACTGTAATGTTATTACTGTGTTCAGCACTACGATGCCGAACGAAAAGACCGGTGCGGTAAGTTTGGCGACAGCGTTGGAAAGGTTTTTCTATAAAAATGGCCGGCCTTGTATTGATGTGCTGATAAATCCGTTTGTGTTTTCGTTGACCGTAACAGGCTTTTTAAAGCTGCAGGATTTGCAGCAGCTGGGAGTGCCTGTGCTGCAGGTAGTAAATACCTATATGCCTTATCAATGGTGGCAGCAGAGCATGGTCGGCCTGACGCCGAATGAGGTTTCCTATGCTGTGTGCATGCCTGAATTTGACGGAGCCTTGCATTCTGTGCCAGTTTCAACAAATGAAGAACGTGAGGACGGTACGCATTACCGCATGCCGCTGGCAGACCGCATTGATATGCTGGCAAGAAAGGCACGCAAACTTGCCTCACTGCGTTATAAAAAGCCTTGTGATAAAAAAATAGCGATAGTTTTTCATAATTATCCGCCGACAAATTCCAATATAGGAAGTGCCGCGAGTCTGGATTCGATTGAAAGTGTACGCCTGCTGCTGGAAGAAATGCAAAAGCAGGGCTACAGGCTGGATAATATACCGACAGACAGTCAGGCCTTTGTTAATGATATTACGGCGCATGCTACCAATGACAGACGCTTTATTTCGGAAGCATTATTGGAAACGGCTGACGGTAAGCTGGCAAAGCTGGATTATGCAAGCTTTTATGAGCAGCTTCCGGCAAAAACACAGGAGCAGCTTTCGCGTGACTGGGGCGAAGCGCCGGGAGAGGTTTTCCGCTACGGCGATGTGCTGATTGTCCCCGGTATGCTAAATGGCAATGTTTTTATTACGGTTCAGCCTCCGCGCGGTTTTGGCTATGACCCGGGCAAAATTTACCATTCGCCGGATTGCGCACCGACACATCATTATCTTGGCTTTTACCATTGGCTGCGTGATATTTGGGGCGCGGATGCTATGATTCATGTGGGGACGCACGGTAATCTGGAGTGGCTGCCGGGAAAGGGTAATGCTATGAGCAATGCCTGCTATCCCGATATCTGCACCGGTGATATCCCTAACATCTATCCCTATTGGATTACCTGTACCGGTGAAGGCATTCAGGCCAAGCGCCGCAGTGCTGCCTGCCTGATAAGCTATTTGTCTGCGCCGATGAGTGTTTCCGGTACTTACGAAGAATTAGCAGATTTGGAAAATCTGTTGGAGGAATATTGTCACTTTAAAAATGATGATGCTGCTGCCGCAGGCATGGACAGCATTAAGGAAATGATTCGCAGTAAAGCAGCAGAGTGTAATCTTGATGAGGATGTTCCGGAAAGCGAAGCAGTGGATTTTGATGATTATATCGGCAAGCTGCATAACTTTATTACGGATTTAAAGAATATGCAGATTAGTACAGGTTTGCATGTTTTGGGCGTGCCTCCGGAGGGGGATGAGCTGGTAGAGTATTTGCTGGCGTTGACGAAGCTGGATAACGGCAAGGTGCCGTCGCTGATGAAAAACCTTGCTGCAATGCATGGGCATGATTACTATGAGCTGATGGAGCACAGCGAGCAGATGCTGGCTGATGGCAGCATGACCTATGGTATGCTTTTGGATAAAATACGCGAGCAGGCCAGAGATGCTATTTTGATTTTGCAGAAGAATAATTTTGATGCTGCTAAAATTAAAGAAGTATTCAGCTTATCCTGGGCGAACGCTTTACAGGGGGAAATGCGGGCTAAGCTGCTGCAATCTCTGACGTATATCTGCGAGCATATTGCACCAAGTTTACTGTTGACAACCTTGGAGCAGGAAAATACCTTAAACGCATTAAACGGCCAATATATTGACCCTTGTCCCAGTGGTGCGCCTACAAGCGGCGGCGCTGATTTGCTGCCTACGGGACGCAACTTTTACAGTATTGACCCGCGCTGCCTGCCGACGAAGCCCGCCTGGGAAATCGGCAAGCAGATGGCCGATGATGTTATCGGCAGATTTATTGAAGAAGAAGGACGTTATCCGGAAAGCGTCGGCATAATTTTGTGGGCTACAAGCAATTTGCGTAACCACGGACAATGCGTTGCTGAATTTTTATATCTGATGGGCTTGCGCCCTGTATGGCAGCCGGGAAGCCAACGTGTTGTAGATTTGGAGGTAATTCCTCTGGAGGAGCTGCAGCGTCCGCGCGTGGACGTAACAGGACGCATTAGCGGTCTCTTTAGGGACAGTATGCCCGGAAGCGTTATCTGGCTGGATGATGCTGCGCAAAGGATAGCGTCGTTGGATGAGCCGACGGAGCTGAACTTTGTGCGCAAGCATGTACTGGAGGAGGCAGGCGAGCTGGAAAAATCAGGCTTGGATAAGCAGGCGGCCTGGCGACAGGCTTCGTATCGCGTGTTCGGCGACCCTCCGGGAGCACATGGCGCCGGTACAGGTGCTGTTTTAGAAGCGAAAAATTGGGAAACGATTGATGATATTGCCGCAGTGTATACCAGATGGGGAGCGCATGCCTACGGTGAGGGTAGTGAAGGCACCTATATGCCGGAGGTCTTTAAAAGGCGGATGGCGCAGATAGATATTACGGTGCAGAATGTTGATCACAGGGAATCTTCCATGCTCAGCGGCGATGATTATAATAATTATCGCGGCGGCATGATTGCAGCGGTGCGAAGCTATAAGGGAAGCATGCCACGCAATTACGTCAGCGACAGCTCGGACCGGAGCAAGGTGCAGCTGCGTAGCCTTACGGAAGAGCTGAAGCGTTGCTTTCGCGGCGAGGCGATGAATCCTAAATATATTGCCGGCATGAAAAAGCATGGCTATAAGGGTGCCGGCGATTTGGCAACGTATGTTGCCGTAAGCTATCAGTGGGATGCAACCAGCGATATTATGGAAGACTGGATGTATGAAAAGTATGCGGCGAAATATGCCTTAGATAAGGAGATGCAGCAATGGATGCAGGAGGTAAATCCGTGGGCGTTGCACCGTATTACAGAAGTTTTGCTGGAGGCGGAGCAGCGTGGTATGTGGCAGGCTAAGCCGGAAACGAAGCAGGCCTTGCAGGAGCTGTTTTTATCGATGGAGGGAGAGCTGGAAGAACGGGGAGAGTAAAATTTTTTCTTGACTGTATGAACAGTATATAGTTTAAAATGGTACGAGTTTGGTAATAGAACAGGACTATGAAAGATTAGCTGTTTTAAAACTAACTGTTTTTCAGAAAGGATGTATGAGTAAATGAAAAATGCAAAAGTTTTGAGTAACGCTATTTTGATGTCAATGCTCATGAGTACAAGCGTGCTCTGGGGGGGGACTGCGTTAGCTGCTGATGAAACACCGGAATATTTGCTTGGCGAATTGGTTGTAACTGCGACCAGAACACCGGTAGAGGAGTTCAAGGCTAATGCAAATATTAGCGTAGTTACCAGAGATACTATTGAAAAAAATCATTATTCTAATGTTCAAGATGCATTAAGAGATATTCCGGGCGTTACTATTGCCGGTTATGGTAATACCGGTGAAGTATATAGCTCGAACAGCTTAATCTTAAATGGCAGTGATAAGGTTGTAGTTTTGATTGATGGTGTACGTGCAAATATCAACGGCAGCTCCAGTACCTACGGTAAAATGGCTACATCTGAGTTATCCAATATGGATTCTATTGAGCGTATAGAGGTTTTAAAAAGCTCCGCTTCTACCTTATATGGTGCTGACGCAGCTGGCGGCGTTATTAATATTATTACAAGAAAAGCTCCTGAAAATGGCGTATCTACCAAATTGGCAGCAGCAACCGGCAGTTTTGGCAAGGAGCGCTATAATTTGACTCATAGAGGCAATGCTAATGGCTTCTATTGGGATTTGTCCTTACAAAAAAAGATTTCCGGCAACTTTAAGGATGGTTGGGGCAGAGAAATCCCTGAACATTTGAATTCTGAAACCAATATGTATAAGATTGGCAAGAAATTCAATGACAATGCGGATATTAGTGTAACCTATCAGACTTATGATGCTGATTATCTGCGTCCTACCGGTGGCTGGAATACAGTAGCGATGAACAAAGCAAATAATCAGTATAATACCGGCACTAAAAATAATAGCAAACTGAATATTGTTTATACACAAAAGATGAGTGACAAGGTTACTAATCAACTGGCGTTATACAGAAATAAACACGCTGCTGATGAAATTACCTGGAAGAATCCGGGTAAGCCAACTGCTGCAATTCAGCCGTACATTTATCATTACACCGCTATGGGCTTAAGTGATCAGCTTACTGTAAAGGCTAATGATAAGCATACGATTGTTGGTGGCTTTGAATGGTATAAAGATAAAGTTGATGATTACATGACTAGTGCTTCCAGTAAATACAGCGATAAGAGTACTACAAATAAAGCGATCTATATTAATGACGAGTTTGCTTTAACTGATACATGGAGCTTATCCTATGGCGTGCGTTATAATGATGATTCCAACTATGGCTCTAAATGGTTGCCGAGCATTGTTTTAGGCAATACTCCTAATGATAAGCTGAACTATTATCTGGGCTTTAAAAAATTCTTTGTAGCTCCTTATCCGTCTCAATTATATGGCCAATATGGTACTCCGGACTTGAATCCTGAAACAGGTTCTGCGTTTGAGGGTGGTTTAAACTATCGTTTTGATCCGACCTTCGTAAGTAGCATGCACGTTTTCAGACGCGATATGAAGGATACCATTAACTATGATTCCGGTACTAAGAAATATTTGAACTCCGGTGAAGAAACTGCTACTGGATTTGATATTCAGGTACGCAAAGCCTTTGACAGTCACTTGTCTGCTAATGTTGGCTATACCTATACATATATTAAACCGACTGCTCCTAATAAAAACCCGAACAGTGATGGCAGGGTTCCGCGTAGTGCATGGAACATTGGTGTAGGCTATGATCTGGAAAAATTTAGTGCAAATCTTGCTGCTCGTGGCACTATCGCAAAGCAAGGCGGCTTTGCCAAGACTTATGGCGACAACACCTCTGCAGAAGCAAGCTCCTATCATACATATTGGGTATTTGACCTTGGCATGAACTATAAACCGTCGAAGGTTATCAATATTTACGCAAAGTGCAATAACCTTTTTGACAGACTTTATACTGAGCAAAGAGCTTGCCTGCTGCCTGAAACAGGTACTTCCTGGTATTCTGCACCGGGCAGAAACTTTGAAGTTGGTGTAGAATACACCTTCTAATTAGCCCCACCTTATTCATATACACTTAACTCCATTGAAAAAGGCAGATCAGAGCAAAATCTGTTCTGCCTTTTTCATATGCCAAACTGCTATAATTTGCTAGTGTTTAAGTCCGCCGAGCGTGCTATAATAGCTATACTGAGGAAAACACAAAGGATGAGGAAAATATGCTAAAACAAAAATACCAAAAGCTAATAACAGCGCTGCTGCTGTGCCTGAGTCTGCTTTTAATAGTTGCAGGCTGCAGCAGTGATGATGCACAAAAATCGGACAGTGCTACTGCCTATACGGTTACAGATTCACAGGGGCACAAGCTGTATTTTAAAGAAAAACCACAGCGCATAATATCGATGTCCATCAGTACAGATGAAATTCTTATTGACCTTGTACCAGCCAGTCGCATTACTGCCTTTTCGCGGCTGGTGGATGACCCGGGGATATCAAATGTTGTGGAGCGGGCGCAGAGTGTGGGCAGCAGAGTGGATGGCCAAAGCTCGGAGGCCATTATGGCGCTGCACCCGGATTTGGTTCTGATTCCTGATTTCGTTAAGCCGGAGGTAATTCAGTCGCTGCGCGACATGAATCTGCAGATTTATGTTTACAGAACACCCAAAAGTATGGAAGATGTGCGCCAGTGCATACGCTTTTTAGCTGAGGCTGTGGGCGAAAAGGAACGTGGCGAAATGATGGTTACTGCTATGGATGAGCATTTGAAGAAGGTGCAGGAAAAGATAGGTACCATTCCGAAGGAAAATCAGAAGCGCCTGGTTTTCATCCGCAGCAATGGCGCTTATTATAGTCCGCAGGCTTCGTTTAACGATGTCTGCAAATATGCCCAGGTACGCAATGCCTTAGATGAGCTGCATTATGATAAGGCAGGCTTTGTCAATCAGGAGGCAGTGGTTCAGCTGAACCCGGATGTGTTTTTGCTGGCGGGATGGAATTACGATGGTCAGCATGATCCGAAGCAGATGGAGAAGGAGCTGTTGAACAATCCCGGTTATCTGACTACGGATGCCGTGAAAAACAAAAGGGTTTATACAGTGCCGGCCAAGCATGTGCTGAGTGTATCGCAGTATATTGTCAACGCTGTGGAGGATTTGGCGAACGCTGTATATGGTAAATAACACGGATATAAGCAGTAAGGCAAATTAACGGAGCGGGCAATGCCGCTGTTGCTGTGCAAAACAATCGATTGGACGCATATTGGCAGGACAGAATTAATGACTGTCCTGCTTTTTTTACGTGTAAAACCGTCATTGACACTATGAACACTATATAGTGTAAAATGCCTGCAAAGGCTAAAGGAGGAAAATGATGTGTCCAAGGTTGTGATTATTACCAATACAGATGGGTATTTTGCTCTTGTTAAAAAGGCATTAAATAATTTATGTGCGGAAGAAGTATTGCATGACGAGGCTGCGGCCTATGTCGCCGGCAGCGAAAGCGTTTGGGATGGCTTTTGGGACAATTGCATTCAAGGCAGTGAGCTGGTTATTATTGAATGGATGGGAGTAAGCCTGGAGGTGCCGTTTTTACAGGGAGCGTTGGCTGCGTTGGAGCGCAAGGGCATTGCTTATAAAATCCATGCAGGTGATGAAGCAGCCGGCAATGCCAGCAAGGGCTGGGAAGCAGCAGACCATGTGCGCCTGGCGCGTTATACGGTGTATGGAGGCATAGAAAACTTTAAAAATATGTGGCTGTGGCTTTTAAATCGCTTTTGTGGCTTGCCCTTCAGTTACGCAGAAGCGGAGGAAATGCTTTGGAACGGTATCTATGAGCCGACGCAGGCAAAGCCTTATACTGATTTGAACGAATATTGGCAGCTACACTGCGATGACAGCTATCCTACGGTTGGCCTGCTCTTTTACCGTAACGAATGGCTGGCTGATAATCTTGGTTACCAAAGAGCGCTTATTGAAGAATGCCGCAGGCAGAAGATGAATGTTATCGCTGTATTCAGCCATGGTGTGCGCAATCCAGAAATGGGCGCTCCCGGACTGGAGGACGCCGTAGAGCGTTACTTTATGCGCGCAGGCAAGCCTGTAATAGATGCTTTAATCAACACGATTAAGTTTTCGCTCACAGCTTCAGGCTCGATGCCGCTGAACGTTTTGACAAGATTGAACGTCCCCCTGCTGCAGGCCTATACCATGATGCGTACTACTGAGGAATGGCAGGAAAATATTCAGGGCTTAAGTGCGGTAGAAGTGGCAATCAGTGTGACAATGCCGGAGTTTGACGGTGCAGTGCACAGCGTTCCTATTGCAGGCAAATATCGCGATAAGGATAATATTGTTTACTTTGTGCCTATGCAAAGTCGTATAGAGCGCTTGCTGCATAAAGCGAAAAAGTGGGCGGTTCTGCGCCACAAGCCTAATGCTCAAAAGCGTATTGCTATTATTTTCCACAATTATCCACCTAAGAATTCCAACATTGGTACAGCCCTAGGCATGGATTCGCCGGAAAGCGTGCGCCTGCTTTTGGCAGCAATGCAGGAGGCCGGTTATACAGTAGACCACATTCCGTCAGACAGCAAAAGCTTTATGGAAGAGGTTATTGCCTGCGCAACGAATGACAGACGTTTTCTATCGGAAAAACAGATAGAAAATGCTGTCGGCAGAGTAACGTTGGCGGAATATAAAAAGCTTTTTGACAGCCTGCCTGCTGCTGTACAGCAACGGATGACAGCTGCCTGGGGCGAGCCGTTGGGGGAAGTTTTTAATTATGATGATACGCTTCTGATACCGGGAATGCTGAACGGTAACGTGCTGATTACCGTGCAGCCTCCGCGTGGCTTTGGCGAGGATAGCGGCAAAATCTACCATGATCCTGTTGCTCCGCCGACACATCATTATCTGGCTTATTATTACTGGCTGCGCGCAATTTGGCAGGCAGATGCCGTAATCCATGTAGGCACTCATGGTTCGGTTGAATGGCTCCCAGGTAAGGCAGCAGGCCTTTCCGAAGGCTGTTATCCTGATATTTGCATGAACGATTTGCCGAATATCTATCATTACGTGGTTACGGTAATCGGCGAGGGCATTCAGGCCAAACGTCGCAGTGCCGCCTGCCTGATAGATTATCTGACACCGCCAATGGGAGTTTCCGGCTTATATGACAGTATGGCAGAGCTGGAAGCGCTGTTGGATGAATATCTGGATTTTAAGGATAATGAGCAGGATAAGCTGGATAATGTGATGCAGCTTATCCGGGAAAAGGCAGCACAATGTAATTTGGATAAGGAGATTGCTGAGGGCGAGGATTTTGCAGAATATGTCGGCAAGCTGCATAATTACCTTACGGATATAAAAAATATGCAGATTCGTGTTGGCCTGCATGTTTTGGGTGAGCCTCCGCGTGAAAAGCATCTGGATGAATACCTTTTTGCTATGAGCCGTTTGGAAAACGGCAAGCATCCATCGTTAGTAAAAACTTTGGCAGAAAAATACGGCTTTGATTATTACGAGCTTTTGGAAAACAGTGCGCAGAAAATTCCTGCCCTGCACCTGACGTATGGGCGTCTGGCCGACAGGCTGCGTGCAGAAAGCATGGAGATTATCCACTATTTAGAGCAGCGTGGCTTTGACGCTCAGGTTATCCGCGAGATTCTGCAGTTGCAGGACTATGCGGCACAAAATGAGGCCTGGCAGGAGAAGCTGCTTGCTGCGTGCGGTTATATTTGTAATTATTTGGCGCCTAATCTGGAGAAAACTGTACAGGAAATGACGAATACCTTGCGTGCGTTGCAGGGAGAGTTTATTGAACCTTCGGTAGCAGGTGCACCCACCAACGGCAGGGCGGACGTGCTGCCGACAGGCCGTAATTTTTATGGCGTAGACCCGCAAACCTTGCCTACCAAAGCAGCCTGGGAGGTAGGGCGTGACCGTGCGGAGGGCATTGTGGCGCAATATATTGCCGATGAGGGCAGATATCCTGAAACTATAGGTATGGTAATGGGTTCTGATATGCGCACACATGGTGTTTGCTTCGCTCAGTTTATGTATCTTTTGGGTATTCGTCCTGTGTGGCAGCAGGGAAGCGGCAGGATAATCGGACTGGAAGCAATGCCTTTGAGCGAGCTGAAACGACCGCGTATCGATGCGACGGCAAGAATTACCGGCATGATGCGCGATAGTATGCCCTGCGTAGTTGTGCTGCTGGATAAGGCGGCGAAGCTGGCAGCCGAACTTGACGAAAGCAATGAGGATAATTATATCAAAAAGCATTTACAGGAAGACAAGGAATATCTTGAAGAACAGGGCATAGAGCCATTGGAGGCTGCCAAGCAGGCGATGCACCGACTGTTTGGCTGTCCTCCCGGCGGGTATGGCGCAGGTGTTGCCAACCTGCTGGAGGAAAAGAACTGGGAGAATCTGGATGATTTGGCCAACGTTTATGTGCGTTGGGGAGCACACGTCTATGGTGACGGTGAAAACGGTGCCTATATGCCTGAGCTGTTCAAGCGCCGTTTGAGCAGCATTGACGCAACCGTGATGGGTGTTGACAACCGTGAGATAAATCTGCTGAGCGCTGATGATTTTAATTCTTATCACGGAGGCCTGATTGCCGGTGTGCGCAGCTTTAGCGGGAAAATGCCACGCACCTATTGTGCAGACAGTACAGATCAGAGTCATACGGTTATCCGTACTATTGCCCAAGAGGTGAAGCGGGTTTTTCGTGGTGAAATAATGAACCCCAAGTTTATTGATGGTATGATGGAGCATGGATATAAGGGAGCTGCTGACATGGGCAATTATGTTGCCCACTGCTACCAGTGGGATGCAACCAGCGATGTGATGGAGGACTGGATGTATGAGGACCTGGCGCAAAAGTATGCTTTGGACTCGAAGGTGCGCGCCTGGATGCAGGATGTAAACCCCTGGGCATTACATCGTATTGCTGAGGTTTTGCTGGAAGCGGAACAGCGGCAGATGTGGCAGGCAGGAAAGCAAACAAAGGAGGATTTGCAGCGCTTGCTGTTGGATATGGAAGGAGAAATGGAAGAAAGAGCGGAGTAGCTTGCTTTAATAAGCTTTTACTGTGCAGGGCGGAATTATTCCGTCCTGCTTTTTTTGACAACTGACTTGTTGACTAGTTGCCAAAAAGTTGCTAAACTATAGATAAATAGCAACAGAAAGGAAGAAAAAGTATGCAAACTGATGATTTACGCAAGCTTATTGACAAAATACAACGTCTGCAATGTGAAATGCAAACAGTAGAGCTGAAGGCTGCCAACAAAGGCTGTCCCACACGTTTATACGATACCTTATCGGGCTTTGCCAATCAGGACGAGGGCGGCGTTATCGTGTTCGGGATTGATGAAAGCAAAGGCTTTGATATTGTCGGTGTTTATGATGCGCAGGATTTGCAAAAGAAGGTAACAGAACAATGCAATCAGATGTCTCCCAGTGTGCGTGCTTTATTTACCGTTTGCGAAATAGATGACAAGGTTGTAGTTTCGGCAGAGATTCCGGGGATTGACGTTGCGGAAAGGCCGTGTTTTTATCGTGGTACAGGCAGATTGAAGGGTGCTTATATCCGTGTTGGCGATGCTGATGAGCCAATGAGTGAATATGAGATTTACAGCTATGATGCCTTTCGCAAACGCATTCGCGACGATATTCGCGAAGCATCGTGTGCACGCAGAAGCTTTTTTGCTGAAGAAAAGCTGGCAGTATTTTTGCAGGCAGTCAAAAAGGACCGCAAAAACCTGGCTAAGCATGTCAGTGATGAAGAAATCCTGGAGCTGATGGGGGTTACGGTAAACGGACAGCCTACATTGGCCGGCGAGCTGTGCTTTTCCAAATATCCGCAGGGTGCTTTTCCGCAGCTGTGTATTACGGCAGTTGCTTTGCCGGGGAATGAAATGGGCGAGCCTGGTTTGCAAGGCGAGCGTTTTATTGATAATGAGCGGATCACCGGAACGATAGATGAAATGGTGGACGAGGCGGTTGATTTTGTGAACCGCAACAGTCGCCATAGCACGATTATAGATGACAGGGGCAAGCGTGCCGACAGGGATGAATATCCCTTAAAGGCGGTGCGTGAGGCGATTCTTAATGCGTTGGTACACCGGGATTATAGTATTCATTCGGAAAACGTGCCTGTGCGTCTGGAAATATATCGTAATCGCCTGGAGATTATTTCCAGCGGTGGCCTATATGGCAAGCTGACGCTTGATGCTTTGGGCAAGGTGCGCCCGGATACGCGCAACAGTGCGTTGGCGAATATTTTGGAGCTGCTGCATGTTACCGAAAATCGTTACAGCGGCATTCCGACCATTTATCACGAGCTGGAAAAGGCACAGCTGCCACCGCCGGTTTTTGCTGTACGCCATGGGGAATTTGTAGTTACCTTTAAGAGCAAAATAGCGCAGGTTTATGATGCGCCTGCTGCTGGCGTTGGCGCTGTACATGAGGAGCAGGGGCAATATAATAGCTATCAGGCGGACAGCGTAGAAAAACGCCTGCTGGAGTTTTGCGCAGTGCCGCGCTCCAGACAGGAGATTATTGATTTTCTGGGTTTTTCGCGCTACTATTCTATGTCCAAGATTGTGCAGCCGTTGATTGATGGTGGCAAAATTGCTTTGACGCTGCCGGATAAGCCTAAAAGCTCTAAGCAGAGATATGTGAGAAAATAATATATGTTATGCTGAGCAGGGCGGATTTATTCTGTCCTGCCTTTTAATACAAAAGCGGAATAACTTTCAGAAAGAAAAATAATAAAATAAAAACACTTGACTATATGAGTGCTTTATAGTTTATACTGATTCAGGTTTCAATGGGCAGGACAGGACTATGAAAGACTAGCTGTGTTTGTACGTGAACAAAAACTAAACCGATGATTATGAAAGGATTGAAAATCAACAATGAACAAAGTCAAGGTATTGAGTAACAAGGTATTGAGTAACGCGGTATTGATGTCTGCACTTATGAGTACAAGTGTAGTATGGGGTACAACAGCGTTTGCTGCTGAAAACACTCCGGAATATTTTTTGGATACTATGGTTGTTACTGCAACAAGAACTCCGGTAGAAGCATTTAAAACTAATGCAAATGTAAGTGTTATCACAAGTAAGGAAATCAAAGCAAGACATTATAGTGATTTGTCTGAAGCACTGCGCATGGTTCCCGGTGTTTATATCGGTAACTACGCTCCTGCTGGTTATGATAACAGCAATGCTTTGAAAATCAACGGCGCTGATGAAATTGTTGTTTTGGTAGATGGCGTTAAGATTAATAATGTAAGTAATCGTGTTTCTGCTGTAATGCTTAAAAATATGGAGAATGTTGAACGTATTGAAGTGCTGAAGGGTTCTGCTTCCACTTTGTACGGTTCTGATGCTAAGGGCGGCGTTATCAATATTATCACCAAAAAACCGGAAAAAATTTCTACTTATTTCCGTGTAGATGGCGGCAGCAATAGCGTAACAAACTACTATATGGGTCAGTCCGGCAGAGAAAAAGACTGGTCATGGGATGCTAACGTAAGCAGAAACCTTAGTGGCGATTTCAAGGATGGTGATGGTGTAACCACTCCGTCTTCTTCTAAGTCTACAAGCACTAATTTTAAAGTTACTAAAAAGCTGAGTGATAAGCATGAGTTGACAGCTACTTATGATTCCTATAAAGCAGATTATAAATATACTGCTTTGTGGGAGCCTGCTCTGAAAAATGGTAAAGTAGACAATCAAAACTATAAATTTATTTTGAATAGTGATTTTGATGGCAATACTACAAATGTTTTGTCTTTCGTAAATCTGGATAATGATACTGATTTTAATGGTTATAAGACCAAAACCAATACCAAACGTATTACTGACCAGCTGTCTACGCAGTTAGGCAATCATTTACTGACTGCAGGCTTTGAGTTCAGCCACGATAAGGTTATCACCTTTAATGGCAAGAAGCTGATGAACAGAGCCTTCTTCCTGCAGGATCAGTTTGATATTACTGACCAGCTGAAGCTGACTGCCGGCGTGCGTCATGATAATAACTCCGGCTTTGGCAAGCACACTACTCCCAGTGCTAACCTGGGCTATACCTTTAATAAAGACAGAACCAATGTCTATGTAAGCTACAGCGAGTATTTTATTCCGCCTTCTCCTACAAATCTGTATAGTGCTAAATATGGTAACCCGAACATTAAACCAGAAACAGGCAATACTAAGGAAATAGGTATTAATCATAAATTTGATGATACCTTTGTATTATCTGCTCATGCTTTTAAACGTTATTCTGAAGACAGAATCGGTTATGTAGCTCCTAAATATACTAATGTAGGTGATGAAAGAGCACGCGGCTGGGATGTACAGCTGAAGAAACAATTTACACCGCAATTCTCTACTTATGTTGGCTATACACATACAAATGTTGATGCAACAGCACAACGTGCAAAAAATGTTGACGGCTATGTACCGAAAGGCGCTTGGGATATCGGTCTTGATTATGACAACAAGGACTTTAATGCCAGCCTGATTGGTAAGGGCGTTATTGACCGCATGGGACCTCAATCTGCAGATGCCGTTGATGCTTTCTTCCCGGCAACAACCTATTTTGTTTGGGATGCATCTATGAACTACAATGTCAATAAGAATGCGAAGATTTATTTCAAAGTAAATAACATTTTTGATAAATTCTATGCAGAGCATTCCAATGCTCGTTATAACTGGAGTTCAGATCCTGACGGACAATGGTGGCGTGCTCCCGGACGTTCCTTCCTGGTAGGCATGGAATATGCATTCTAAGCATATTTTATAAAACTTAACTTTTCTCATAACTCACACTCCCGAAAAAGTGGGGCGGATGTATTCCGTCCTGCTTTTTCATATAACAGGAAATGAGGTGAAACAATGTGGAAGAAATTGCTGCTGCTTTTGCTGCTTTTGGCATTTTGCACAGCAGGCTGTCAAAAGCAGGACGTTGAAAAAACAAGCGGAGCAGCCTATCAGGTAGTTGATTCGCAGGGGACTGTTATAAAATTTGCGCACAAGCCCCAGCGCATCATGACGACGCATTTTAATCTGGATAATATTTTAATGGGACTTGTTGATGAAGAGCGTGTGGTGGCACTTTCGACAACAATGGATGATGCTGCAGTATCTTATATCAGCCCGGAGAAAATTAAAAAGCCAACTAAATTACGCTATGATTTTTCTTCGGAGCAGGTTTTGGCGCTCAAGCCGGATTTAATCATCGCCCGAGAGAGCACAGGTGAAGACCGCATTCAGACTTATCGCGGCATGGGCATACCTGTATACGTGGTGAGCAATGCAAATAATGTGGAAGAGATAAAAAAGCAGATTCAGGAGATTGGGCAGGCTGTCGGAGAAAAGGAGCATGCAGATAAGCTGCTGCAAAAAATGCAAAAACAGCTCGAATATATTAAAAGCAAGGTAGATAGCGCTGGCGTGCAGCCAAAAAGTGTGATGCTTGTTTCTAAAATGAATCATAATTATGGTGGCAAGGGCTCTTTTTTTGATGAGATGTGCCATTATGCCGGTGTGAAAAATGCACCTGCGGAGATAGGCGTGCTTAATGGTCAATTAATGGATAAAGAAGTAATGTTGCGCGCCGCTCCTGATTACTTCCTGCTTTCACTGTCCTGGGAGCTTAAGCATGATAACAAGGATGGTTATAAAAAAGAATTTTTGGATGATCCGGCGTTGGCTGATTTGGAGGCGGTCAAGAATAATCACGTCTGTTATTTAAAGGACAAGTACCTGTATGCCTCTAATCAAAACTGCGTATGGGCCATCAGAAAGATTGCCAATCTTGTTTATGGAGATCTATTCCCTGATGAAGAGGAAGTTTTTCTTAAAGGATATTAGCAAATAAGGCAATAGTGCTTGACTGTATGAGGACTATATAGCGTAAGATTGTTTTAATGTGAGGGCGATGTTTTTCGTCCTCGTTTTTATGCAAGCAAATACGTATTGATAAATTTTTGGAGGTGAAATGATGCAACAAATTTTATTTCTCACCAATATGGAGCAGACTGCAGCCTATCTGCAGGACGCATTGAAGCTGGCGCAGCAGGCGCACAATGCTGTCGCCGGACAGGTGCTTTATGTCCCAAGTGATACAGAGTGGACGAAGGAGATGGAAAAGCAGCTGCAGCAGGCAGAGGTAGTAATCTTCCCTTGGATGGGCACAGGCTTGAGCACCAAGTTTTTGTCGGAATCCTCATCCTATCTGCTGGCAAATAAAAAGAAGCACGTTTATCTGATGACAGGTAATCCGGAGGATGTACTGCATGGCGGTCTGTCTGAGGAGGAGCTGAAGCAGATAAATGATTACTACAAATTCGGCGGCCTGCAGAACTGGACGAATTTGTGGCTGTGGCTGGCGCAGCAGTTTTTGCAGGTAGCGTGCGATGCGCCTGCTCCCGAGCTTTTACCGTGGGATGGCATTTACCATCCGCATGCAGCCAAGGTTTATGATGATGTGAAGGAATATTGCCGTGATTTTTGCAAGGCAGACAGACCTACGCTGGCAGTTGTTTTCTTCCGCAGTGACTGGCTGTGGGGCAACACTGTTTTTGCCGATGCGATAGTCAGGGAAATTGAAGCGCAGGGGTGCAATGCCTTATGCTTCTTCTCCACAAGCTCGCCGGACGCCGCCAGCGGCTGCGGCGGCTTTAAAGAAGCCTTGAGCAAGTACGTTTGCACAGAAGGCAAATGCTATGCTGATGTTTTCATCAACACTATCAAGTTTTCGCTGTTCAGCATCCGGGCCTGCGCACTGGATGATTTGACGAAGCTGAATATTACAGTGCTGCAGGCCTATACCTTGTACCGCTCGTATCAGGAATGGTACGAAAATTTTGACGGCATGAGTGCGGTAGAGGTGGCATACAGCGTGAGCCTGCCGGAGTTTGACAGCATTATCCATAGCTGCCCGGTGACGACAGTGGAGCGTGATGCCGAAGGCAAGCAGGTTACGCAGGAGATTGCTGAGCGCATGAATATGCTGGTGCGCAAGGCAAAAAAGCTGGCGCTGCTGCGTATCAAGCCGAATGCGGAAAAGAAAATCGCTATTGTTTTTCACAACCATCCGTCAACTAATTCCAACATTGGCAGCTGTGCGGCGATAGACAGCATTGAAAGCGTGCGCCTGCTGCTAAAGGATTTGCAGGAGGCAGGCTATGTTGTTGACCATATTCCGGCGGACAGGCAGGAGTTTATTGACGAGCTGATTGCCGGCGCGACGAATGACAGGGATTACATGAGCGAAAAGCAAATTGATAATGCCGATGCCAAGCTGCTCGTCAGTGCCTACCGCGATTATTACAGGACGATGCCGGAAAGGGTACAGCAGCGCCTGGCGCACGATTGGGGCGAAGCGCCGGGTGAGGTTTTCTTTTATGATGATTTTCTGCTGATTCCCGGCACGCTGAACGGCAACATTTTTATTACTATGCAACCGCCGCGCGGTTTTGGCGAGGATCCTGACAAAATTTACCATTCGCCAGACTGCGCACCGACACATCATTATTTAGGCTTTTATCATTGGCTACGCGATATTTGGGGCGCAGATGCGATGATGCATATCGGTACGCATGGCAGCCTGGAATGGCTACCTGGCAAAGGCGTTGCGATGGGCAATGAATGCTATCCCGATATCTGTACCGGTGATTTGCCAAACGTCTATCCATATTGGGTTGTTGACACTGGTGAAGGCATACAGGCCAAACGCCGCAGTGCTGCCTGCCTTATCAGCTATCTTTCTGCACCGCTTAGCATCAGCGGCGTGTATGATGAGCTGGCGGAGCTGGAAAAGGCTTTGGAGGAATATGTGCACTTTAAGGCTGATAAGGATGCCGATTTGAGCGAGCCGATGGCGCAAATCAGGGAGAAGGCTGCTGCTGCCGACCTTACGGACGAGGTGCGTGAGGAGGAGGCTGCCGATTTTGATGATTACGTCAGCCATCTGCATACGTATCTGACGGATTTGAAGAATATGCAGATGACTACCGGCCTGCACATCATGGGCAATCCGCCGCAGGGTGAAAAGCTTACGGAATATCTTTATGCGTTGGTGCGCTTGGAAAATCCCGATATGCCGTCACTGCCTAAAACCTTGGCACAGGCCTATGGCTATGATTATTACGAGCTGATTGACAACAGCAGTAAGCTGTTGTCGGATGGAATTTTGAGCTATGGTATGCTGCTTGATAAAATCAACGGCCAATGTCTGGAGATTATCCGTCTGCTGCAAAATGACGATTTTGTTGTTCATGAAGCTAAATTGCGGGCGCTGGAGTGCGTAAAGTGTTGGGACGAGGCTGTGCAACAGGATATTATCAAAATCGCCGGCTTCATCTGCGACAAGCTGTATCCCAGTTTGGCGCACACTACCTGGGAGCGCAGCAACTGCATCCGTGCGCTGCAGTCCGAATATATTGAGCCCAGCGCCGGCGGTGCGCCTACGAGCGGCGGTGCCGAGATTTTACCTACCGGACGCAATTTTTATGGTGTTGACCCGCAGCTGTTGCCTACTCCCGTAGCGTGGAAAATCGGTTCGCAGATGGCGGAGGACGTAATCAACAAGTTTGTGGCGGAGGAAGGACGTTATCCCGAAAGCGTGGGCATTTTGCTGTGGGCAACCTATAACATGCGCTCTAACGGTCAGTGCATGGCGGAATTTATGCGCCTGATGGGCGTGCGTCCCGTTTGGCAGAAGGGAACGCTGAAGGTGACAGGCATTGAGATTATTCCGCTTGATGAGCTGAAGCGTCCGCGTGTTGACGTTACCGGACGCATCAGCAGTCTGTTCCGTGATACACTGCCTGGAGCGGTTTGCTGGCTGGATAAAGCAGTACAGCAGGTGGCAGCGCTTGACGAAAGCTTTGAAGACAACTTCGTGCGCAAGCATGTGGTGGAGGAATCGCAGCGACTGGAAAGCGAGGGCGTAGATAAGGAGCAGGCCTGGAGGCAGGCATCCTACCGTATTTTCGGTGACCCGCCGGGTGCGCATGGCGCAGGCGTGAGCGCACTTTTGGCTTCCCGCAATTGGGATGACCTGGGCGATATTGCCGACGTATATGTGCGCTGGGGTGCGCATGTTTACGGCGAGGGTGAAAAAGGTCAGTACAGGCCGCAGCTGTTTACCAACAGGATGGCTAAGCTGGAGGTTACTGTCAGCAATATTGATAACCGCGAGTCTAATTTGCTGAATTCCGATGATTACAATGCTTATCGCGGCGGCATGATTGCCGCAGTGCGCAATTTCAGCGGCAAGATGCCGAAGAACTATTGCAGTGACAGCTCCGACCGTCAGCATGTTGTGATTCGCACGTTGGCGGAGGAGGTTAAGCGCCTGTTCCGCGGCGAAGCGATTAACCCCAAATATATCCAGGGCATGAAGGAGTTTGGCTATAAGGGAGCAGGTGATTTGGCAACTTATGTTGACAACTGCTTCCAATGGGATGCTACCAGCGCCGTTATGGAGGACTGGATGTACGAAAAGTTTGCGGAAAAATATGCCTTGGATGTGGATATGCAAAAATGGTTTGCCGAGGTTAATCCTTGGGCGCTGCGCCGACTGACGGAGGTTTTGCTGGAGGCAGAGCAGCGCGAGCTGTGGAACGCTAAGCCACAGACTAAGCAGTCGCTGCAGGAGCTGCTGCTGAATATCGAAGGCGAAATTGAAGAACGCGGCGATGAATAAAAAATTTCCCTAAATCGCTTGCGTGTATACCTAGTAGACACTGTATAATTAGATACATATTTTATTGATAGCTCTTTTTAATAAACGGAGGAATATAAATGAAACGTACTGCTGTATATCCTTTTACTGCGATTGTTGGACAGGAGGAAATGAAGCTGTCCCTGATTTTAAATGTTATTAACCCTGCTTTGGGCGGTGTTTTGATTAAAGGTGAAAAGGGCACGGCAAAGTCCACCGCTGTGCGCGCTCTCGCCGAGCTGCTGCCGCCGATGGCGGCCGTGCACGGCTGTCGCTTCCACTGTAACCCGCACAGCAGTCAGCTGTGCGATGACTGCACTGCTAAGCTGCAGGCAGAAGGCAGCTTGCCGGAAGAAACCATCAACATGCGCGTAGTGGAGCTGCCTGTAAGTGCGACCGAGGACCGCGTTGTCGGCACCTTGGATATTGAGCATGCGATTAAGCATGGTGAAAAAAAGTTTGAACCCGGTATTCTAGCGCAGGCTAACCGCAATATTTTATATGTAGACGAAATCAATCTGCTTGATGACCATGTTGTCGACGTACTGCTGGACGCTGCTGCTATGGGCGTAAACACCGTTGAACGCGAGGGCGTTTCCTATTCCCACCCCGCACGTTTTGTGCTGGTTGGCACCATGAACCCTGAAGAGGGTGATATCCGCCCGCAGCTTTTGGACCGCTTTGGTCTGAGCGTTGTCGTAACCGGCGAGCATGACCCGCTGCAGCGCGTAGAGGTAATCAAACGCCGCCTTGCTTACGAAAACGATGCGGAAAGCTTTATTGCCGGCTATAAAGAAGCACAGGAGGAGCTGGCAGAAAAAATTATTGCTGCCGGCAAGCTGCTGCCGGAGGTAACTATTGATGACAAGCTGCTGGAAACCGTAGCTAAGCTTTCTGTTGAACTGGGCGTTGACGGTCACCGTGCAGATATTACTGTTATCAAGACAGCGCTGACACTGGCTGCCTTCAACGGCCGCAAGCAGGCTAATTTGGACGACCTGAAGCAAGCAGCTAAGCTGGTGCTGCCGCACCGTATGCGCCGCCGTCCGTTTGAAGAGGGCGAGCTGGATTGGAATAAGGTAGAGAGCTTTTTGGCTGTTGAAGCCTAAGGAGCGTTGACTATGCTGAAAAATAATCTCTATCCCTTTACTGCGGTTGTGGGGCAGGAGGAGGCTAAAAAGGCCTTGCTGATTGCTCTGGTCAACCGCAGAGCAGGCGGTCTGCTCATAGGCGGTGCCAAGGGTACGGCAAAATCCGTACTGGCGCGCAGTGTGCAGAGCCTGATTGGTGCGCAAAAGCTGCTGACGCTGCCGCTGAACGTAACCGAGGATATGCTTTTTGGCAGCATCGACCTGGAGGCTGCCGTCAGCCTGGGCGAAAAACGCTTTTCACCGGGCATTCTGGCGCGTGCGACAGATAACATTCTTTATATTGATGAAGCTAACCTGCTACGGCAGGAGCTGCTGACTGCGGCATTGGATGCCAACAGCGCAGGCATCAACAATGTGGAGCGCGATGGCATCAGCTGCAGCCATGAGGTGCGCACGACCGTCATTGCTACGATGAATCCGGAGGAAGGCACTTTGCCCGGACATATTCTGGACCGCTTCGGTATGTACACCGATATGCAGGCACTGCAGGATATCGGCCAACGTGTGGAGGTTATCCGACGTGCCTTAGCATATAGTAGCAATACCCTTGCGTTTTGCGAGCAATATGCAGAAGAAACCGCTGCCTTGGCAGCGAAGCTGCAGGCAGCGCGTGAGCTGCTGCCGCAGGTAGAGGTGAGCGAAGCTATGCTGATGCTTGCCGCCCAACTGTGCTCGCAGGCCTTCTGTGCCGGCCATCGTGCAGAGATTTATCTGCTGGAGGCTGCACGCGCTATTGCCGCCCTGGCGGGGCGCGCTTACGTGCTGCCGAAGGATGTGGAGGAGGCAGCACAGTTTGTGCTGCCGCACCGGATGCGCAAGCCGCCCGAGCAGCAGCCTGAAGAGCAGGAGCAGCAGGACGATAACCAAAACGAAGAAGAAAACGAGCAAGATAACGAAGATAATCCTGACGATGACAATAACGACGAGGATAACGAAGATAACCAGCTGCCGCCACCACCACCGCCCTTAGATAACGGCGATGATGACGAAGATGACGATGCCTCTGACGACGATGACGAAGATGAGGACGATGAAAGCGACGAGGACGAGCAGCAGGAGCAAAATAGCAGTAATCTGGCACCGGAGGAGCAGCTTGCCGATATCGACAAAAACTTCCGCCTGCCGAAGATGCTGTTGGATTTGGGCAAGGACCGCAATGTGCGCCGCGGTAGCGGTAAACGCAGCGTGACCAAGACTGACCTGAAGCAGGGACGTTACGTGCGTGCTGAGCAGCCGAAGAGTAAGGTTACGGACCTGGCCTTTGACGCAACTATCCGTGCCGCAGCGCCTTACCAACGAATGCGTGAGGACAATGGCTGTGCGCTGAACATCAAGGAAGAGGATTTGCGCCAGAAGGTGCGCGAAAAACGCATTGGCAACACCTTCCTCTTTGCGGTGGATGCCAGTGGCTCTATGGGTGCACGCGAGCGTATGCGTGCCGTCAAAGGCGCTATCTTCTATATGCTGCAGGAAGCATATCAGAAGCGTGACCGCGTAGGCATGATTGCCTTCCGTCGTGATAAGGCGGACATGCTGCTGCCGATTACCCGCAGCGTAGACCTGGCGCAGAAGCGACTGGCAGAAATGCCGACCGGTGGCAAAACGCCGCTGGCAGACGGCCTGGCGCTGTCACTGCAGACGTTGGCAATGATGAACAAGCGTGACAGCGAGCTGGAGCCTATTCTGATTGTTGTTACCGACGGACGCGCGAATGCCGTACACGAGGGCGAAAAGGATCCTGTTGCTGCAGCAATCAGTATTGCCGAAAAAATCGCCAAGGCAAAAATTACCTCCGTGGTAATTGATACGGAAAGCGATTTTATTAAGCTGGGCCTGGCAAAGAAGGTTGCCGCCGCTATGCAGGCCAATTATTATACGCTGCAGAAGCTCTCTAAGGAAAATATCATTCATATCGTAAGAAATTTGAATTAAAGATAAGAGTATAGTATACTAATAGGTATACTAAAATATAAAGGAGTGGAGTTTTCATGAAAAAACTGCTTATTTTATTGATGACCTTATTTTGCTGTGCAACTGCTTTTGCTGCGGATGCAGATAAGAAGCCTGCAACTCAGGAGGGTATGAACTGGGAAATCAGCATGATGCCTAAACCGAGCGCAGAAGAGCAGGAGCAGGCACGCTGGTCCATCGTAGTGGAAAACAATGTCGGCATTTACGCTTACGATATGGATTCTTTGACCTTCAGCAAGGTTACTAACGGCCTGCCCGATAAAAATATTATTTCTGTGCTTACCAAAACAGTTTTCACTGATAAAGATATGCTGAAAAAGCTCAATGAAAAATACAAGGCTTCTCTGACTAAAAAAGAGAAGGTGCAGTACTGCGAAATTATCATGACCTTTAACCTGCATGATAAAACCTACGGTGTAGAGAGCATGGACGTATATGGCAGCAAGAAAACTCTGCTGAGCCATCAGGCGAAAGAGCTGAAGTTTGTTCCGATTCCAGTAGGTAGCTTTGCTGAGGCTATGTGGGAAATCTGCCAGCAGGCAGTAGCTGCTGATGCGCAAGCAGCAACGAAATAATGCTGCGCCCGGATTTTACTCAGGCAAAAAATTATATATTACAACACAAACTCCTTAGTCTGCTTGCTATCTGTGTGATAGGCATTACCTTGACACTGGGCCTCAGGCATCTCTCCAACCAGTCTCCGTCAAAAAAAGCAGTAATGAAACCTATTGTGCACACGCAGGCAGTAAGCAGACGACCATTGTATAAAAGCATTAATCTTTTTGGACAACTCAAGGCCAAGGCACAGATTGATATCGTCAACAAGTATGCCGGTATCGTCGACAAGGTTAATGTGGATTTGGGCAGCAAGGTGCAGGCCGGGGATATTCTTCTGGTGCAGCATCTTGACGATGCCCGAGCCGAAATGCTCAAGGCCCAGGCACGCTATGCCGAGGCCGGAGCCAATGCGGCAACTACGGATGTGAGCTACAGCACTAGCCTTACCCGCTATGAGGCGGATTATAAGCTGGCGCAGGTTAACGCGGAGCGTTACCGCAAGCTTTATGCGCAGGGCGCTGTTTCCAAGTCCGAGCTGGACAGCATGGAGCAGACGCTGGCGAATAAAAAGGCGCAGTACGATGCTTTGGCGCAGCAGGTGAACTATGACGGCACACCTTCGCAGGTCTACCGTCAGGAGCAGATTACTGCCAGACGTGAGCAGGAGTACATTATTGCGCAGAACAAGTATCACGATTTGATTTTTAAGGCACCACGCGCAGGTATTATTACCTACCGCGATGCAGAAGTGGGTGGCTATGCGCCTGCAGGTAGCAGGCTGCTTACCCTTTTAGATGACAGCGGTTTTACAGTGGACTGCGATATTACAGAGGCCGAGGCTGCTTCTGTGACCATTGGCACGCAGGTCGAGCTGAAGCTGGAGGCGATTGGCGAAATATGCCGGGGTACTGTTGTTTATGTGAGCCCTGTAAGAAGCAGGGAAACAAACAAATTTACCCTCCGCATCAGGCTGGATGAGCCTGGCTCCAACGTAAAGGCAGGCTTATTTGCCAAGGGTGAATTGCGTTTTCTGCAAAAGCCATCCACAATATATTTACCTAAAAATGCCGTCTTGGAACGGGATGGCAAATACTTTGTCTATGTGCTGGGCAAGGGTAACAAGGCGCTGAAGAAGCCTGTTACTACCGGTGCAAGCAATAACGAAAGCATTGAAATAGTGCAGGGTGTGAAGGTAGGCGAGACGGTTATCCTTGATAATCTTGCGCGTCTGCGCGACGGCATGGTGGTTGAGGTAGCCAAGGAGGAGAAGAAGTAATGAATATTACACGCTTTTCCATCAAACGTCCTATCGGTATCTGCATGATTTACATATTAGTCTGCGTCCTCGGTCTTATCAGCTTCTTTCGCATTGGCGTGGAGCTGCTGCCAGACGTGGACTCTAAATTTATCAGCGTTATTGTCAACTATCCCGGCGCCAGTACGGAATCCGTAGAGCAGCAGGTGACGAAGCCGATTGAGGACGAGCTGTCCTCAATTTCGCACTTTAAGCAGGTGCGTTCTGCTACCCGTCCCGGGCGTGCGGAAATTTTTGTCGAGCTGGATAGTCAGGCTGACGCTGATATGGTAGCGATTGAGGCGACGAAAAAGGTCAGCCGTATCCGCAAAAATCTGCCGGAGGATATTGATGAGCCTGCAGTGCTCAAGCGTTCCTCCGAGGAATTTCCTATTATTCAGATTGCCGCAACGTCTAAGGATAACCTGGACGATATTTTTGCTATGGCAGATAGCAGCTTTAAGGAACGCCTGCAACAGGCAGCCGGCGTAGCCGATGTTGATGTTACCGGCGGACGCACCAAGGAAGTTGCTATCGAGGTTGATAAGGATAAGCTTAATTATTACGGCTTGACGCTGCAGGATATTATTACGGCGGTGCGCAAGGAGAACGTTATTATTTCTTCCGGCTCCGTCTATACTGACGCGCTGGAAAAAACCGTGCGCCTGCAGGCGCAGTATAAGACTGCGGAGGAGCTGCAGCATCTGCAGCTTAAGGGAGCAGGCGGCAAATACGTTGAGCTGGGACAGGTGGCCAACGTGCAGGCCAAGGATAAGCGTGCTGTGGCCTATAGCCGCGTCGACGGCAACGAGGCGGTGTCGTTGGAGGTGTATAAGGCTAGCGGTGCTAATATAGTTGACACAGCAGATGGCGTTCTGCAGCAGCTGGAAACGCTGCGCAAGGATTACCCGGACTACGTGTTTACTGTGGTTTATGACCAGTCGCATTTCGTGCGCGATTCCTTAAGCAACACGCTTAAAACGCTGCTGGAAGGCCTTGTTACCACAGGACTGGTTTTGTACCTTTTCCTGCGTGGCTGGAAGTCCTCTATGGCGGTTATGATTGCTATTCCTACCTCGCTGATAGCAACCTTTTTTCTGATGTATCTGGCAGGCTTTACCTTCAATATGATGTCACTTATGGGTATGGCATTGTGCATCGGTATTCTTGTTGACGATTCGATTGTAGTGCTGGAAAATATCCATCGCTTTCTGGCGATGGGCAAAAGCGCCGACGTGGCAGCGGAGGAAGGACGTAATGAGATTGGCATGGCAGCAGTTGCTATGACATTGTGTGACGTGGTGGTATTTTTGCCGATTGCCTTTATGCAGAGTGCGACAGGACAGTTCTTCAAGCAGTTTGGCATGACGATTGTTTTTGCTACGCTGATGTCACTTGTTGTATCCTTCACGCTGACGCCGATGCTGGCTTCACGCTTCTATAAAAACGGCGTGGAGGAGCCTAAGGGCAAGCTGTGGAGCCGACTGGATAACTTTGAAGAGCAGACGATTGCAAAATATGACGTTCTTTTGCGCAAATGTATCGAAAAGCCGAAGAGGCTGGTGCTGGGGGTACTGGCAGCCTTCGCGGTGGCAGTGGCGCTGGTGCCGCTCGGTATCGTCGGCTCGGAGTACATGCCGCGTACCGACGAAAGTGCGATTCAGGTGAATATCGAGCTGCCGACGGGCTATAACGCCGACCAAACCAACGAGGCGTTGCTTTTATTCGAAGATTATCTGGCCAAGGTGCCGGAAATCGAGCATTATATGACGAATGTGACGACTACGCAGAGCATGGGCAAGCTGGTCATCGCGCTGAAAAGCAGCGATGAACGCAGCAAGGACGTTTGGCAGGTAGCACAGGGCATCCGTAGCTTCGCCAAACAGAATTTGGGCGAAATCAAGGTGCGTGTCAACGAAATCCAGTCGTCCGTTACCGGTGTTTCCGGAGGACGTAATCTTGTGCGTTCACCAGTGCAGGTGGAGCTTAAGGGCAGTGATATGGACCAGCTTGTGGCTGATTCTGCCAAGGTGGAGCAGATTTTTGCTTCGACCGCAGGCCTGAAGGATATCAAAAACTCCTATGTCAAGGGCATGCCGGAGCTGAAGGTGACGGTAGACCGCGACAAGCTGAAATATTATCATGCGACAGTCAATGATGTGGCGCAGTCCTTTAACGCTGCTATCGGCGGACGCAGTGCCGGCGTGCTGGCGAACGATGTGCAAAACCATGGCAATGATACGGATATAGCAGTACGCTTTGCCGGTGGCAGCGGTTATAATATCGAAGATGTACGCGCTATTCCCGTGCAGACAGGCAGAGGAAGCGTCTTTCTTGGCGACCTTGCCGACGTAGAAGAGGGTGTAGGCCCAATTACAATCCGTCGTGTGAACAAGGAGCGTATCATCAACATTCAGTGCAACCTGACGGACAGGCCGCTGAACGAGGTGGTCAAGGAGCTGACGCAAAAGCTCAATGCCGCAGGGCTTAAGAGCAGCTATGCTTTTTCCGGTCAGGCTATGACGATGAATGATTCCTTTGCTGAAATGGCTATGGCATTGTCACTGTCACTGCTTTTGATTTATCTGCTTTTGGCAGTGCTCTATGAATCGGTATTCACGCCGTTTATTCGTATGTTTTCACTGCCGTTGGGCATTATCGGCGCCATCTTCTGTTTGCTGCTGACGCATAATACGATAAATTTGTATTCGCTCATCGGCATTTTGGTTATGGATGGTTTAGTAGCGAAAAACGGCACGTTGCTTTTGGACTATACGCTGACGCTGATGCATGAAGGCATGACGGCGAAGGCTGCGGTAATCGAAGCAGGCAAAACGCGTCTGAAGCCTATCTTTATGACAGCTCTGACGATGGTGGTGGGCATGCTGCCGACGGCGCTGTCGCTGAGCGCAGGCTCGGAAACGCGCGTGAGCATGGCGTGGGTTATCATCGGCGGTATGATAACGTCGACAGTGTTTACGCTTTTGGTTTTGCCGATACTGTTTTTGTGGTTGAAAGAAAAATTTCCTAATCGCATATAATAATAAATAGGAACATGTATTGCGCTAAAAGAGATTATATAGTATACTATTTGCAAGTAAGAAAAAGTTCTAAACGATTATAATTTTACTAGAGCTTTTCCTGTATACTATCAGAAGAGCAACTTGCGCCTTTGCTGATTATAAAAGCAAGGGCGCTTTTTTTATAGCTATATTGTCGTATAGCCTATTGATCTGCTTGATGCGCTTAGTAGCCTGTGACCATGCAAGACTGGGCGGGGGAAGGGTGGTCAAAATAAATATTTTTAAGGAGTATGAGTAAAACATGAAGTCTAATTTTTCCAAGGGCATGCTGATGACAGCCCTCGTTACCGGTACTGTTTTGTGCAGCAGTGCAGCTGCTTTTGCCGAAGAGCTGCAGGAGTATTCTTTAGACCAGATGGTTGTAACAGCGCAAAGAACTCAAAAAGATGACGTAGATACACCTGCATCAGTAAAGGTTATAACTGAAAAAGATCTTACTCAATCTGGAGCAACTAACTTATATGATGGATTAAAATTAGCAAATGGTATTACATCTTATGGATATGGTGCTAATGGGCAGGCTTGGGGCGGCATGTCTGCGAAAATATTGATTCGTGGTAATGATAAAGGTACATTAGTAATGATTGATGGTGCTCCTATCAATATGAATAATGTTTATTTTTTGAATACGTTACCTGTAGAAGCTGTTGAAAGAATTGAAATTGTAAAAGGTGCGTCTTCTGTTTTGTATGGCAGTGAGGCATCTTCTGGTGTAATTAATATCATTACGAAAAAGCAAATGCATAATAGTATATCTTTAAGCAAAGCTGAGTATGGCAAGACTAGAGAGGGTGTTTCCTTAGGCTTAGGCAAATTAGGCATTGTGGCAAACTTGGAACAAGGTGACGAATTAAAAGGTTATGCTAGCAATGGTAGAGCTATGAACGATGGGAAAAAATCCTCGGTTATGTGGAAGTATAAATTTGATGATAAATGGACTGTAAGTCATCAGCATACAGATAACGATTACCAATTTAACCAATATGATACTGCTACATGGAAGACATTAAAAGAGGACTCTAGTTTTAAATATAAAGAGGACTTTGCCAGAATACAATATAATGATGGTTCTTTAAAAGGTAATTTATATTACAATAGAAGTGACAGACATAATAATACCTATAAGATTAAAAAAGGTACAGCTTCTGAATGGAAAATTGAACACATTACTTTTGATACGCTTGGCTTAGACTTACAGAAAGAGTTTAATACAAAAGTAGCAAATATCATTGTCGGTACTACATTAGAACAACAGACTTATAAATGCGATAATCCGTACAGCGGTGGAAAGCTCGTTAATCAAAAGTTAGATAAAGATGCAAAAACTTATGCTTTGTTTGTTCAGGCTACTAGAGATTTAGGTAATGATTTTACTGCTACAATTGGTGCCAGAGAACAATTCTTAAAAGCAAATGATGATTACAATGCATTTACCCCTGAATTCTCATTGATAAAAAAATTAGATCAAAATAGCAGCGTTTATGTGAATGCAGCTAAAGCATTTAAAATGCCGAACTTCACATCTTTGTATGGTAGCGGTTCAGTGGAATTTAAGCCAAATCCAGAATTAAAACCTGAAGAGGGCTGGACTTATGAGTTAGGTTATAAAAAAGCAAGTAACTCCAGCATGTTTAAAACAGCACTCTATTACATTGATATGGATGCATGGAGTTATAAAGCAGATAGTAATGGTGTTAACCAAGCTATTAACAGTCCTTTTGAAAATTTAGGCTTGGAAGTTAATTATGAAAAGAATGTAGGAGAGCATTTCTCCTATTCTTTGGGAACTGATATTTCTAATCCTAAATCTAAAGATGCTGGAAAATGGACAAGAAAATTTGCCAGGGAACAATATACAGCTAGCTTGAAGTATAATAATCGCGATTTTACTGCTTCGTTAACTGGTAGTATGACTGCCGATAGAGCTGGTGGTTGGAAAGATAGATTGCCTCTGAACCTTTATACTAGCTATCAATTATCTAAAGACCATAGAATTGATTTAGTATGTGAGAATATTTTAAATAGAGAAGATCTTGTAGGCAACTGGTCCAATGCTAATTCAACCAGATATTATTCTTTGCCGAGAAATATCAGACTGACTTATACCTACACTTTCTAACATAAAGCATTAAGGTGGTGCTTTGTTCACACCGACGCTTTTAATTATGCTAAAAATAATACAAAAAATTATAAGTGTGAAATAATATATTGCAATACAAACGATTATATGCAGACAATTTATTTCGTCTATTGCTGAGTACTTTGTATATTACCATGGAAGATTGGATATGCAAGTCTTTTCAATAAATATTTTTAAGGAGTATGAGTAAAACATGAAGTCTAATTTTTCCAAGGGCATGCTGATGACAGCCCTCGTTACCGGTACTGTTTTGTGCAGCAGTGCAGCTGCTTTTGCCGAAGAGCTGCAGGAGTATTCTTTAGACCAGATGGTTGTAACAGCCACAAGAACAGAAAAGCGTGATGTTGAGGTTCCTGCAACAACTAACGTTATTACAGAACAGGAAATTAAAAATCGCGGCTATGTAAGTGTATTTGATGCGTTGGAGCAGACTGTTGGCATTCAAAGCTATTCATATACCGGTGGTGAAGGCGATAACGGCAGCTCTACCGGCCGTACCTATATCCGCGGTTTAGACAAAGGTACCTTGATTTTGTTGAACGGAGCACCTATCAATCTGAACAATTACAATTCAACTGCAGGCATTCCTATCAGTGCCGTAGAAAAAATTGAGGTTGTAAAAGGCTCCAACTCTGTTCTATATGGCAGTGAAGCTATGGGCGGCGTTATCAACATCATCACCAAAAAAGCCGGCAAAATCAATAACAGCATTAAAACTGTAGCAGGTAACTATAAAAAGGGTTATGAGGTTGCTTCCAGTGGTGATAAATATATTTTGAGCTTCAGCCGTGACTATTATAAAAAATTTGAGAACTCTTCTATTAATTACAAAGGATTCGACACAGACAGACGCGCTTATACCAAAAATAATCTGTTCGCAAGCGTAAATTTGGCTAAAGATTTTACGCTTAATTATATGCATACCGAAACTAAAAATACCGGCATGACATATCTCAATCCCGACGGAAGTATGAATAAAACTTCTTACAGCTATAATGATGAAAGAGATAATGTAGCTTTACTCTATAATAACGAACAGGACAAGCTCAAATCTAATTTATCCTTTAACAGAAGAAGAATAGACGGTAAGCAATATAAACCTAACGGACAGGTTTCAAGAAGCGGTTCCAGCAGCAATATTGTTCTGTATACCATTAACTACGATATTAACAAGAACTGGACTTTATCCGATAAAGCAACATTGCTGACCGGCGTGACTGCCAACAAAGAGCATTATGAAGAAATTGCCAACAGAAGCAATGCTATTTCCAGAGACAGCCTGGCAGCTTATTTATCCTGGAATCAAAAATATGATGATAAGTTCTCTACTAATATCGGCGTAAGAGCACATTATGTAAAAAATAACGGCTTTGACGGCGCACACAATGTATATCTGCCGCAATTACAGACCTTATATAAACTGGATGAAAATACCAGCTGGTATATTAACGTTGGCAAGGCATTTGAAATGCCGGCAATCAATTCCAGATACTCCAGAAGCAAAACGGGTTCTAATGGTGCGTTGAAGCCTCAGGAGGGCTGGACCTATGAAACCGGCTTGAAAAAGATTACCGATACATCCTCCAGCAAATTAGCTGTGTTCACAATGAGAATGGATGATAAGTTTGCCTGGAAAAAATATAATCAATTAGGCATTACTCCGCCTGCGGGAATTGATCCCGATACATATATTCAGGTAAATCTTGGCGAATTTAAAAACACCGGTGTTGAATTCGAATATGATAAAGTAATCGGAGAACATTGGAGATACAATTTAGGTGCAACCTATCAGGATCCTTTGGCTAAAGATGCCGGCAAGTGGACTCAGCAATCCTCCAGATACCAATTTACTGCAGGCGCTAAGTACAATTACAGCAAGCTTGGCGTCGGTGTAAACCTTTATTATTTGGGTGATAGAGAGGATGCATCCTACGGCAGCCTGCATAAGCTGAAAAACATTATTAAGTTGAATTCTGTTATTAACTATGATCCTGACAAAAATAACAGTATTACCTTAAATCTTTACAACCTCTTAGACAGAGATAATTCTATCAACGTCAGTGAAAATCTGGACAAACCGTTCAACTGGACTTTGTCCTACGAATATCGCTTCTAATTACTTGATTCTCCCCAAGGTGGCGCAAAATGCGTCACCTTTTTTAAAAAGCTTGCTTTAAACATAGGTAATACTATTGGTAAAGTAATATTCGTTTAAATTTGAAAGGGAAAATATGTATCGCTTAATCCTTATGCTTGTTATAGCCTGTATTCTTTCCGGATGCGCAACAGAAAACTTTGGCCAATCTGTGAAGCTTGCAGGCAAAGATAACGCAATCGTTGTAACGGACGATACCGGTTATCAGGTAAAACTAAAGAAGAAGCCGGAAAAAATTATGACCAACAATATTTATCTTGATAACATCCTTTTGGGATTAGTGGAGCCTGAAAAAATGCTGTCTGTATCTAAAAATATGGATAACTCGGCAAAATCGTTTGGCAATATGGTAAGTTCATTGGTCGAAAATAAGATTACAAATCCGGGATTGGAAGCAGTTCTGGCTTTAAAGCCGGATATATTCATTGTTAATGAGGTAATTGGTGCAGATAAAATTCAGTCTTATCGTGATATGGGTATACCTGTTTATGTTGTAAGGTTGTCTACAAATATAGAAGAAGTCAAAAATGAAATTATCAAGCTTTCCCGGCTAGTAGGTGAAGAGCAACGTGGTAAGATTTTAGTCCAAAAAATGAACAATAAACTGGAGAGGATTGAACGCAATATACCACAAGAGCTTCATTACAGTAAAAGTACTGTTCTTGTATCAGCCAATTACGCGTCCTACGGAGGCAAGGGTTGCATGTATGATGATATCTGCAAGCATGCCAAGATAAGAAACGGTATTGCAGATTTGGGAATGAATACCGGACAGACAGTCAATAAAGAGGTCATGATAGAGATAAATCCGGATTTCTTCTTTCTTGCAAAGCCATGGAAGGATAATAAGGCTAAGGATAAGAAATTGCTGGGTGAGTTTTTAGCTGATAAGAGCTTAGAAAATTTGCGGGCGGTAAAAAACGGGAATGTAGCTCTGCTTGATGAAAAATACATTTTTATCGGTCATCAGAATTGCGTATGGTCGGTGCAGAAGCTGGCACATTTGGTTTATGGTGACTGTGTTGTTTTAGAGCCGGAGGAGTTTTTGAAAGGGTTTTAGCAGTTAATTATAAAAACATCAAAATTGATTACATTTACAGCCTTAAATATTAACTGAAAAAGCGGTGCGTTAGTGCCGCTTTTTTTCTTGTGATTTTCTATGAAAAAAATATGAAGATTAAGTGGATAAATGGTTTGAAATGATATATAATGTTAACTAGATGAGTTGATATACAGACATTATTTCGTCTATTGTGAAGCCGCCGGCATATGACCATGAAAGACTGGATATGCAGGGACTTTTCGATAAATATATTTTCATAGGAGTATGAGTAAAATGAAAAAAGGATTGTTAATGACTGCATTGATTACCGGTACTTTGATGTGCGCAAGTACAGGTGCTTTTGCCGAAGAGTTGCAGGAGTATACGCTGGACCAGATGGTTGTAACGGCGACGAGAACCGAAGCAAGAGAATTAGAAGTTCCTGCTGCTGTCAGTGTTATCAATGCTAAAGAAATCGAGAACAGCGGCGCCAAAACTGCTTATGAGGTTATTGAACGTCAGGTTGGCTTTACCAACAATGCTTATGGCCCCGGCGGTCGTGAATTCGGTGGCAGCTCTACCAGAACTGTTCTGCGTGGCCTTGATAAGGGCACCTTGGTAATGGTTAACGGCGCTCCGATTAACATGATGAACTACAACAGCATGGAGGGTATTCCTGTAGAGGCTGTTGAGAAAATCGAAATTGTCCGTGGTGCTCAGTCTGTACTTTACGGTGCGGAAGCAACCGGCGGTGTAATTAATATTATTACCAAGAAAGACGGTAATCGCACTACTATTTCCGTAGGTGCCGGCAACTATGATAAAAAATGGGGTTTATTCAGCTCCGGTAAAGGCTATACAGTTGCTGTCAGCAAGGATTATCTTGGTGATGTAGACCAGACTAATAAGGTTTTTGAAAAATCTAGCAGAAAATGGAAATATCGCGACAGCAGCAAGGATAACGCTTTTGTAAGCTTATCTCCTACCGATAAATTGAGCTTTAACTTTGCTCATACCGAGGGCAATTATTACAGAGATTCCTATACCGTGAAAAACGGTGTAGAAACCGGTGCCGGCACAGCTTATTATTACAAAGACAGACGTGATAATGTAAGCGCAATCTATAATGATAAGGATAATCAGTTCAAGACAATTGTTTCTTATAATAAACGTGTAGTTTCTCCTTACCAGGCAACTCTTAAAGGCTTTGTATATGGACCTAATAAACGTGCTAAATCCTCTGACTGGAATCTGAATACTTTAACTTGGGATACCCAGAAAGCATGGAACTTACGCGATGATAAGGATACCTTGGTTCTTGGTATGACTATTTCTAAAGAAGAAGCAGAAGACAGATACGAGCATATGCAGGGCGAACGTAAGAATTATGGCTTATATGCATCCTATAAATATGCATTTTCCGATAAATTTGATGTAACTGCCGGTATTCGCGGTCAGCATATTAGCGAGGATTATATCAAAGGTCAGGATAAGACTAAGAGCCATAACGAATTTGTTCCTCAAATTCAGGCATTGTATAAGCTCAGCGATAATATTTCCTGGTATGCTAATGCTGCCAAATCCTATCAGCTGCCGCCTCTGAACCAATTCTTCTCTCATAAGGGAGATAGTGTTGGTGATTTAAAACCGCAAGAGGGCTGGACCTATGAAACCGGTATCAAGCACATCACTGACACAGCATCCGTAAAGGCCGGCGTATATCATATGGATATAGATGCTAAGTTTGATTGGGTTGATATCGGCCTGCCGAATAAGGTTCTGAAGAATGTCGGCAAATTCAAAAATGATGGTTTGGAAATTGAGTATAAAAAGCATCTCAGCGATCAGTTCAGCTATAATTTAGGCGCTGCTTTCTCCAATCCTAAAACTAAAGAAGAGGGCAAGGATTTCTACAAGCAATCTGATGCTAAGCTGCAATTGACTGCAGGTATTGATTATACTGTCGGTAAACTGTCCAGCAACTTGAACTTCCTGTATTTGGGTAAACGTGAAAGCTCCTATTATAACAGCTTAGGCTCTAAAGGCAGCGATCACAGCATTCCGCACAGAAGTCTGTTGAATGCTAACTTCACCTATAAAGCTGATGAGCATCATTCCGCATCCCTGACCTTGAATAATCTCCTTGACAGAGATGATACTATCAACAAGTATGAAAACTGGGGTATGCCGTTTAACTGGATGCTGACCTATAACTATACCTTCTAATTTAATAAAACAGCTGAGGCGGTGCGTAAGCGCCGCCTTTTAATATACTGCAAAAATAAAAGTGAATTTTCAGAAAAATCGCTTGACTATCGTAACCTTCTCTGCTAATATAATAAGCACAAAGACTAGTCAGAAAAATCAGAAGAAAGGCTATGAATAATAAATGGTAAAAATAAAGCAAGATTTATTGAATTCCATTAAAGAATTTACGCTTATGGATGACCCGTTCATGACCAAGGTTTTTGAAGATGATATAGAGCGCACGCAATTAATATTGCGGATTATTTTAGAAAATGATACAATCAAAGTAAAGAAAGCATCTACACAAAAACGTCTTAAAAATCTTCAGGGAAGGGACTTACAGCTTGATATTTTAGCTGAAAAAGCTGATGGCACCAAGTTTAATGTCGAAGTACAGAATGAAAGCAGTGGCGCCATTCCTCAAAGAGCACGCTATCATATGAGCCTGTTGGATGCCAAAAGCTTGCCTAAGGGTGAGTATTTTGACAAAATCCCTGAGAACTATGTTATTTTCATTACGAAGGAAGATGTTCTTAAAGGGCTGTTGCCAATCTATCATATTCATAGAACGATAGATGAGAACGGTCACAGTTTTGCAGATGGCTCGCATATTATCTACGTTAATGCCAAAATTCATAATGACACTCCGTTAGGAATGCTGATGCATGACTTTTGCTGTAAGAACCCTGATGATATGCATTATAAAAAGCTTGCCGAAAAAATTAGATACTTTAAAGAAGATAAGGAGGGCTTGGATAAAATGGGCGATGTAATGGAAAAGCTTATAGCGAAGCGTGAAAAAGAAGCCTTAGAAAAAATGGCAAAGAAATATGAAGCTAAAGCTGCTAAAGCGCAAAAGGAAGCTCGTATTAGCTTTGCCAAAGAGATGCTTGCCAATAATGAAAGCATAGATAAGATTGTTAAGTACTCTAAGCTTTCGGTGAAGGAAGTGCGTGCGCTGGCTGCTAAAATGAGTGCCTAGGGATACAAACTGATAAAAACATTAATCACCGCTACGATTGAAGATGAATCTGGCGGTGATTTTTGTTTGCAAAATTTTTACGAAAAAAATTTGCCTATAAAGTAGCTATATAGTTTAAAATAAGATATAATATTATCTAGATGAGTTAACATACAGATACTATTTGCCGATTGTGAAGCTTGTAGCATATGACCATGAAAGACTGGATATGCAAGGGCTTTTCAATAAATATTTTTTGATAGGAGTATGAAAAACATGAAGAGTAATTTTTCCAAGGGTTTATTGATGACGGCCCTCATTACCGGT
>CAVKUS010000022.1:0-38254 GCA_963659725.1 Bacteroides sp. CAG:545
TTGGACGCTGAGGCTGACAAACTTGTACAAGCTGAACGCTACGCACGCGACCAAATAACAAAAGGTTATCGTGCCAAACATTACGAAAGATCATTCTCTACTCAAACTAGTGACGTTACTTTAAAAGTGCCTAAATTAAAAGGTTTTACTTTTGAGTCTGCTATTATTCAACGCTACCAAAGACGTAAATGCTCTGTAGAAGAAGCCTTGGTCGAAATGTATTTTGTTGAAGCAGACATTATAATTAAAGGAGAGAAATCAGTATGCCGTTAATATCTTCTTTCTACGGTATGTACATCAATTCGCAAGATTTCAGTTGTCTTTTGGAAAATCAGCCTTTTTTACCAAAGACGTTAAAGGCTTTTCAGAAGCAACGATTCATTTTATAAAGAACACCATGCTCAGTGACAGCTGTTCTGTTGAACAAACTACATTCTATCTTTCAAGTCTTTTTTTATAGCGAAGGCTTACGCAACATCGTCATATTTTGTGCGATTATTCAGAATCTTTGCTTGACTTTTACTGCCCTTCTATTTATACTTATCTTAGCTTCACATTGACAACAAAATAAGCAGGACCTACCAGCTCATGTCGGTAGTAATTTAGCAGTACCTATGGTATCCGGACTTTCGGATGCTATGTGTACTGCTTTTTTGTTTGGTAGCTTATGTTGTATTTTGTAGGAGCAAATATTATAATTAAAGGAGAGAAATCAGTATGCCAGCTATTTCAATGTTTTATGGTATTATTATTAAGATGTACAACAACGGTGAACACAATCCGCCTCATTTCCATGCATCATATCAAGGATATTATGCTACCTTCAATCTTGATGGTGAGCTAATTGAAGGAGATATGCCAAAAAGACAGCTTAAATTTATAGCAGCCTGGACAGAAATTCACAAAGATGAGCTAATAGCCAATTGGGAACTGGCTATTAACGAAGAACCATTGTACAAAATCGAACCATTACGTTAAAAGGAGTGACCACGATTATGAAAACGCCAGTATGGGTAGTTACCAACGTACAACCGCAAAAAGATTATACGCTGATTTTAACCTTTGCCAGCGGCGAAAAAAAGCTTTTTGATGCTCGCCCACTTCTTGCCAAAGCAATATACAAACCATTGAACAATCTCAGTTTTTTCCTGACAGCTAAGGCTGATTGTGGTTCCGTAGCCTGGAGCGATGAAATTGATATTGCACCAGAATATTTATACGAGTGCAGCTTTCCTTTGCAGGTTATTTAAGCTGATACTTAATTTTGCTAATGTAATATTAGCAGGTAGAGACTTACAACTATGGATAATTTCAGCAAGCAAATTTAGAAGCCGGCATTAACGACGGAAGATCTGAAGGAAAAGCTAAATACATTAAAAATCTTATGTCTACATAGTGCAAACGAGGTCAGCAATGCTGACCTCGTTTTTCTTATCTGTTCCCATACATCTTCTCATAATACTTCTGATACTCGCCATTAATGATATCTTTCCACCATTTTTGATTTTCCAAATACCATTTAATGGTCTTTTTGATGCCATCAACAAACTTCGTTTCCGGCAGCCAGCCAAGCTCATTGCGAATCTTAGTCGGATCAATCGCATAGCGCATATCGTGACCTTTGCGGTTAGTTACATGCGTAATCAGGCTCTCCGGTTTGCCAAGCTCCTTACAAATCAGTTTTACAATATCAATATTGCGCATCTCATTATGACCGCCGATATTATATACCTCGCCTACTCTGCCCTTATGAATAATCAAATCAATAGCCTTGCAATGATCCTCGACATACAGCCAATCGCGTACATTCAAGCCTTTGCCGTAAACAGGCAATGGTTTATCTGCCAAAGCGTTAGCAATCATCAGCGGTATCAGCTTTTCCGGGAACTGATACGGACCATAATTGTTGCTGCAGCGCGAAATCGAAACCGGCAAACCATATGTTCTGTGATAGGCCATAACAAGCAAATCTGCGCTTGCCTTGGAACTGCTGTATGGAGAACTGGGCCTGATTAAAGCGCCTTCGGAAAAAGGCTTGGCATCATCAGCAAATGTTAAATCACCGTATACTTCGTCTGTAGATATCTGATGATAACGCCTGATGCCGTATTTACGGCAGGTATCCATCAAGGTTGCCGTACCCATAATGTTAGTCTGCAAGAAAATGCCGGGAGTTTCAATGCTGCGGTCAACATGTGATTCTGCAGCAAAGTTCACCACAATATCAGGATGTTCTTCCTCAAAAAGCTTGTCTACCGCTTCTCTGTCGCAGATATCTGCCTGCACAAAGCGAAAGTTTGATTTCTTCATTGCAAACGCTAACGCAGAAAGATTGCCTGCATAGGTCAGCTTATCAAGACAAATAATGCGGTAGTCAGAATGCTTTGCCAACATATAAAATATAAAGTTACTTCCAATAAATCCGGCACCGCCGGTTACGATAATGTTCATTAATTCCAACTCACAACCTGCTGATTACGAATCATATGCTTAAAATATTCAATATCCATTAAACTCAGCACGCAAAATTTTCTTCAGCAACAATTTTCAATTACTCAAATTATTTTATCAATCTAACTTTCTTCTTCTTACACATCCACCAGAATAAAATTTTCCTTCTGGCATCAAGATTACTCATAACATAATCAAACAAATCCTTATGCATTGCAACTACTCTATACATATTATCATTCCAACCACGTACAAAATGATACAACTCAACGCTCAATTTCCAATCAAGCTTTTTATCGGAAAAACCTAACGCAAGCAAATCCTTCTTCAATTTGCTTATTGCCAATATCTTATCAAGAGGTTTTTTCACTCCACCCTTGCTTATACCTGAATCATTAAATCTATAGTAGTTTCCGCAAAATGGTATCACTAATACTTTTTTAGCCAAATACAAATACATGCCTGAACTGTAATTGTCCTCATGTACTACATTATCAGGAAACTTTACTTTTTTAGCTAATTCCTTTTTATATAATCCGTTCCAAGCTAACGTCCATAACATTCCATTGAAATAATTTTCAAACGCCTTATTTTGCTCATTATTTATTATTTTTTTGTCGCTAAAAGTAATCTTATCTTCTGTGACGCCATTGGTTTCGATTATCCCACACTTCACCATATCAGCATCATTTTTCATTGCTGCTTCCAGTAAAGTTTCATACATTTTTGTATCAAGCCAATCATCACTGTCAATATAAGAAATGTAATCACCCGTAGCTATTTCCAATCCTCTATTTCTTGCTACGCTAAGACCTCCATTTTGAAAGTCATATACTTTGATTCTACTGTCTTTAGCAGCATATTCCTTAGCAATCTCTGCACTTCTATCCTTGGTGCCATCATTAACGACAATAATCTCCAAATTTTTATATGTCTGATTAATAATGGTTTCAAGGCACTGCGCTATATATTTTTCTACACCGTATACAGGTATAATCACAGAAATCAATGGTTGCTTCATATTGTACTTCTCCCGCTTATTTGAATTCTAGAAATTTTAATATAATTAAGGCTTTCCCTTCCTTAGCTAATCTCATATGCAAGCGATATTATGCATCATTCCTAGTAAAATATTTTATGCTTGCAATCTCAGTATCTGCTTTATTACAAGCTTCATCTGCGTATTTTGTGATATTTCACCCTTCACAACATTAAAAATGACTGATAAAATCAGCAATATGTATTCTGAGCATCTGCCTGCTAAGCGATTTTCCATGCATATTTTTTCCCGGCTGAGGCATATCTACATCAGCAAAGGCAGTATTTTTGAGATATTTGTAATACTTTTCGTTAAAGCCCTGCTTTAAGACAAATTCCCAAGGCTTATAGCGTCCCGCGTAATGTAAAATAGCAATATTGTTTCTTGCTTTAATAGCTGAAGCTCTAAACCTATTATTAAACAAAACCTTCGGTAATAAATCAAAAATAGGCGGAATTACATTCCAAGACAACGGCAATTCCTTCCAGTTATACATAAAGAGCTTGTTCAAAGCATCCTGATCATGATGCGGGAAATTGCCTGTTGCAGCAAGCTCAATTACTTTACCGGAATAATCATTGGCACGCCACTGCTGTAAATCCATTATAACAACGCCGGAATTAAAGTACTTTTTATCTAAAGGCAAGCCAATAACCTTATGCTTCTGCTGCATCAGCCGTTTGGAAGCCATAATGCCATAATCCGGCACAGCAGCTATAGCTTTTCCCTGCATATCAATGTTCCACAAAACAGCTATATCCTGCAGAACCAGCAAATCTACATCCAGATAAATTACCTTTGGCACATCCTCAGGCAATATATTGGCCATATCTAATCTAAAATATGCAGCCTTACTGATATGTCCGCTTGTATACAGCTTTTCAAAGCCCTTGTATGCCGACAAATCGCAAACGACCAGTTCTGCGTTCTTACCATCAATTGTCTGTTGTAAACCTGTAATTTTTTCAGCAGTAATACCGTCACTCAGCAAGAAAAAACGCACTTTGTTTGTTTCTTCAGTATTCTCTAAGATTGACTCCATGACTACAGCTACATGCTGCGCATAATTATTATCTGCTGCTAATGCAATATTTATCGTTTTCATAACGAATCTCCTCGTGGTTTTTTATTTATTATACTATAAACAGCATCATTGTGCTGACTTTTTCTCAATCACTAAGCCACAACTTATTTGCATTGCCGGCCAGACTATATTATAATAATTTTTAGATGATTTTATAAACAGAAAGGAAGTAACAGAATACATGTCTATTTATATTATAGCAGGCATCTGTCTTTACATCGCTTCTTATGCGTTTTATGTTACATTTTCTCATGGCCTTGGCCACAAAGCAGAATACCTGCAGCTGCGCAGATTTATTCCCTGCGCCATTTTAGCTGTGTTACCTATGTATCTGGTAAATGAGTCTTTACTCTCGCCCCAGTATCTGCTCAGTTTTTTGGTAGGTGTTGCCTGGATAACAGCATATCCGCTGTTTTATTATCTTACCTACCACAAAATATCCTCGGATTTTGGCTTTCATCTGGACACCGTATTCGGCTTATACATTATCGGCTGGCTTATTTCCTTAAAACTGCTTGTACAAGCCTTTAACATTTTCCCGGCAATTACCTTGTCACTTATCTCTATTATGGAATACGTATTGCTGGCACTGCCATTATTTCAGGCCTCCTATTATCTCCTTTACGGAACCTGTGTAAGCACTGGTGCAGTAACTATGATTTTTGAAACCTATATTAATGAGGTTATCGAATATTTTAAATCTATGCCGTTAGCTGTACGCATCGGAACACCGATACTTAACATAGCGCTGTTGGCAGGCTTCTTGTATTTCAATCTGACAGCGGAAGTATCAATCACCGCTCCGCTGTTGCCGAATTTGGCAATAATCATTGCCGTAACTCTATTTTTAACCTATTATTTATGGAACACTAAAAAAGGTGTTTTCATCCGTACCGGTCTTATTGAATTAGTCTTGGATGTTAAAGACTATCTTGAGCAAACCAAATCATATAAAACAAACCTTGCCAAACGCGTAGCTAATCTCAATGTAACAAAAACTACACCGTTCTGCGAAAAACCGGCTACGTTCATTTTGGTAATAGGTGAATCAGAATCCCGTGACTACATGAGTTCCTTCTGTGATTATCCGCAGGATACCACGCCGTGGCTGAAATCAAAGCAAACCTCGGAAAACTTCCTTCTCTATAAAAACGCCTATGCCTGCAAAGACCAAACCGTTCCCGCATTAGAACGTGCTTTTACCGAAGTTAACCAATATAATGATAAGAAGTTTTACGAATCCTGCTCCTTTGTCGATATAGCCCGTAAAGCCGGCTTTAAGATTTCATGGTTCAGTAATCAAAGCCATATCGGTGCTGCCGATACTGCGGTAACGCTGGTAGCAAATACTGCCGATACTGCGGAATGGACTAAGCTGCATCTCAATCAGGTACAATACGACGAAAGCCTGTTGGGTTATTTAAAACAGATTGACGCTAATGAAAATAACTTTATTGTTTTTCACCTCAAAGGCAGTCATTTTAATTTCATTAACCGCTATCCACAGGATTTTGCTAAATTCAGCAAGCCTGATACCTACGATTTGATTCCAAACTATATTGATTCAATTGCCTATACCGACTATGTTTTGCAGCAGATTCAGGAATACGCTGCTAAGCATTTAAATTTACAAGCTATGGTATACTTCTCAGATCATGCTACAATTCCGGACAAACGTCGTTCACCAAATTTCGGCGGCTTTGCCAATGTCCGTATCCCACTATTCACATATTTTGCAGATGAATATATTTCTAATCACCCTCATGTATATTCAGCGCTTAAAGCTAACCGCGATAAATATTGGACTAATGATTTGGCTTATGAACTGATTTGCGGTATTTTGGATATCAAATCAAATCATTATGACGAAGCAAACAGCTTAGCATCCACACAATATAAATATACTCAAGCAATGTTGAAAACCAATCTAGGTGAGCTTTGGATAAAAGATGACAAATAAAAAACATGGCATACAAACTGTATGCCATGTTTTTTATTTATGAATTAATTCTTGTTTACACACAATTACAGAATTTGCCGGAACATCCTTATACACAATAACTCCGGTCCCAATCACGCTATGTCTGCCAATACGAACCCCTTTGAGTATCGTCACATTAGTTGCAATCCAACAATCATCTTCGATAACTACTTCATCTGATTTAAATCCCTGTTTTGAAATTAATTGATCCGTTTCAGAATAGCAATGATTATGATCGTATATACTGACATTTTCTCCAAATATACAATTTGCACCTATCATAACTTTCTTTCTGACTGTAACGGAACAATTGTTGTTAAAAAAACAATTTCTCCCTATTGTCAGTTGACCATTTTCTTCAATATAAATACGAAAATTATCCCTGAAATGGAATTTCTCTGCTTTAAACTGTTTTCCATAATACAGATTCCAACCTATCATATGCCATCTGCGACGCAATGTATTTTTTAATCTCATCATGTGTTTAATTATAAGTTTTATCATAACACTATACTCCATGTTTTGTATTAGTTCTGTAAAGCTCAATAAGCTTCAGGTACTTGGTTAATGTATAGAAAAAATGCATAAAACACAATATAATTCCTAAAGCGCCATCACAAATACCCTTTTTCATTATTAACATCTGCCAAAAGCCAAAAAAAGCATGTAAAAAGGCAGTTAAATAAGTGCTTTTTTTCTTGTTTTTAAAAGCATCTTCAGCCCATATAGTAGTATATTGATTAAATTTCGCAAGCCATTGTTCCCAACTATTGTATGTATAATGTCTAACATAACCATTAAGTACCTTTAATTCATCATCACACACCGGCTTTTCATGCACTTTATTAACCCAATGCACATTTTTTGTTTTGAATAAGCGTGGCACAAAATCCGGCTTCAAGGATCCATAATTCAATTCTTGTCCGAAAGCTACAGATTTGCGTTTGAACGAATACTGGCATATTTTATCTTGCTCAACAACGCTCTTTACGGAAACCAACAGCTCATCATTCATTATCTCATCTGCATCCAGATAGAGTACCCACTCGGTCTTTACATGCTGCAGAGCAAAATTGCGCTGCGCAGAGAAATCATTATCCCAGGCACGGTAAACAACTCTTGCGCCATTCTCATCTGCTAATTGAACTGTTTTATCAGTACTGCCGGAATCAACAATCAGTACCTCTGCTGCTACTTTCTTGGCATTCTGCACAACAGCAGCTATATTTTTTTCTTCGTTTTTAGTTAAAATAACTACAGTAAGATTATTATTCATCTGTCCCCGGCACCTTTCAAGCATATATTTTATAGAACGCTCATTGTATTCTAATCAGACACATACATTATTATCTTCAAAATAACCTGTGCTTAGCAATAATTATACCATATGTAAGCTTATACTGCATAAAATTATGCGTAACCTCTTTCTTATGAATACTAAAATTGCATTCTTAGCGCAAAGTATCAATGTTATTACAGCCTATAATGCCTTGTTCAGACAAAAACAATCATAGGCTTAACATTCATCTAGAATTCCATGATAACCTTAATTTTATCTTAATTAGCCTTACATCAATTGTAAAATTATGGTAAAATATCACTATCGGCATAAACTGACTGGTCAGTCAGAAAAGAAAGTGTTTATTTTGTTCCGTAATGATTCTATTTTTAAGCTCGGCTGGAGTTATTTCATCTTAATGTTTATCTTAGAAGCGATGCTGCCCGAATGGGTTGGCGATGAAAACGGTATCATCGAAAACCTGCAGCTGCTATGGCTGATTAGCGGCATGTTTTACTGCATTAAAGCTCACAGCTGCAAATACTCCGACTGGGGCGGAAGCTCCAAAGCTCTTTGGAAAGCAGGTACAATTTACTTTTTCTTGCTCATCATGCGTGAAATAAGCTGGGGCCGCGTATTTTTTACTAATCCAGATGGCGGTATGATCCAATATAGCCAAATGGGATTATATGGTAAGCTTGTTCATCCAATAATAGGTATTTTAATCGTAAGTATGCTGATACTGCTCTACCAGGCACGCATCTGGCGTATGCTTAAAATAGTAAAAATACCGGTAAAATCGTTTGCACTTCTGTTGCTCTTTATTTTCTTTTCCTGGGTGGGGGAGCGTACAAGCTTCACCGGCTTTCATGGTCAGGTAGCGGAAGAACTAGCTGAATTCGGTGCCTATATGATGATGTACATTCTGCTAAAGGACGCTGACAGCATACTGCGCTTATCTGCTAACGAAGCAAAATCGGTTACATCCCACGAGTCAGATAGTCTGACAGACGAAAACCTGATTCCAAAACTGCAAAATTGATTAAGCTCTTACGTTAAATATCTTATTAAAACATTATCAAAAAAGTCAGCTAGAGAAAAGAGTATTAACGTTCTTCCCTCTAGCTGATTTTAACTTTTTATATTTTTATTTTATCAAGAATCAACAACTTACCAACGCCATAACCATATTCATTAGATAGAAAATTCTCTTTAACATCATAGTGAGGAGTTTTAATTCCCCATAAATCTATTAACGCATTATACATCATATCATTGGTAAAATAAACACCCTCATTATTCTTAGTACGTTCCACTATATCTGGATGAGCTTTGATATACTCATCAGAAAAATAAAAATATACAGGTACAGTTCCCATATCATCATCATACTTACCAGGAATATGCTTATTATCGTTTAAAACAGATTCACCATGGTCAGAAAAATAAGCGATACTAGAAACATGCCAATTCTGTTGAGCATATTGAAAAATCTTTTTTGTAATACAGTCATTATAGTACATACTGTTATCATAAGCATTTAGCTTTTGTAAATCAACAACTTTTCCATTATACTTGCTGTTATCAAATATCCCATATTTTTCCTGTGGATATCTATTGTTATATTCCCAATGATTACCATACAAATGGATAAAAATTACTTTTTTACCTTTTCCTTTGACCATCGATAATGCTGGTAATATTTTTTCATCATAAGAGCTACTAGCAGAACTATCACTATTCAACCAAATTTTCTCATCAGCACTATTAGCAATTAATGTTATAGGCGTATTATAAGAACCATATTGAGCTTGATTACTAATCCAATATGTTTTAAAGCCTGCAGCTTTAGCTATATCTATTAATGAATAAGATTTATCTAAAGTTTTATGATTATATTGACTTTTTTCTGTCAAAGCCTGAGATAAGGCTAACATTGTCAACGTATTGCATGCATAGCCATTTTTCATAATAACAAAATTCTCTTTTTTTCTCTGTATATCCAACCAAGGAGTAGTGTCTCTGCGATAACCATAAGCCGACATATGTTTTCTATTTTGTGATTCCCCTATAATAACCAAAAAATTTTCTTCACTGGAATCATTGCTTATAGCTTCAATATATTTGGGTTTTCCTTTTTCATCAAATCTGTAAGTATTATAAAGCTGCACACTTTTTAGGTACTCTTTGCTCTCATGCATAATTCTGAGAAAGTAAGCATCATTTAGTTTTTTATTGCAGAAAAAGCTTATTAATCCTAAAACTAAAACAACACTTACAACTACTTTCATGGAATCGAAGTTGTCTTTTACCCCCCCCACGTAAAGTGTAATTTAAAAAAATAATTATCAACAATACAGCAAATATAATTGCGATATATACATGTATCGGCGCTGTACTTTTGAAAAATTCGCCAATTTCATTAATATTAGTTTGATAAACAGCTATTAACGAATCTACTGTAAAACTATCTTTTTCTATGAATGCATAACCTAAATTTAATAAATAGGGCAGTAATAATATAAACTGTACACTCGCAAATAACTTTGGTATATTTATATTAATATGTCTAAGCAAAAACATAATCACATAAAAAACACTAGTTATTCCTATAGATACAGTAAATTCATCCCAAAGAAATTCACCATTTACTTGACTATGCTTAATATACTTATACACAAAAGCCACTGATGTACCCATAATAAAATACATAGCAAAAAAATTCACCATTATTTTTTTGCTTAATTCCACTTTAGATAAAATATAGCTTATTAAGCTTGCTATAATTAAATACCTACGACAAGCAACCCATTTAAACGACATATTATCCGCTAAAATCATTTGTATTATAATAGGTATAATAATACAAGCACCTAACCAAAATATATATTTTTTCATAATTAATATCCTTTTTATTACATTTTTACCAATTTATTACCATTTGCACATCAAAAAGACTTTTCTTTTTTATATGCAAACCACAACGACATTCCACCTCTACACACAAAACGCAGCATAAAGCGGTACAGACTTAATATTATTCTCAAAGCCAAAATTACGCATCGAAAGACGTATACTCTGCTTAATATCATATCGCTTCACAAACGAATCCAAGCTTTTGGATTTTACATGAATATTCGCCTTACACTCTATAGGCACAACCTCTCCGTTTTGCACAATAACAAAATCAACCTCCGCAGTTGCTGTGCTGGTCCAATAATTCAACTTATACCCGTTCGCCTTTAACTGGATTGCCACATAATTCTCTGTTAAAGCACCCATATATTGCCGAGCTGCCGCCAAGCTTTGCTTTGTAAGCTGCAGACGGCTATTAAAAAGACCGGTATCACTAAAGTACAACTTAAACGAGCTTAAATCCTCATAAGCAGCCAAAGGCATTAACCCCTGTTCACACTTAGTACATTTTAAGACTATGCCTGACTGAATCAGCCAATCAATAGATGCTCCGTAAAGCGAAGATCGCGCACCAGTGCGAATAAGCTTATATTGGAACTTATTATTTTCTCTGGCAAGCTGCACCGATAAAGAATCATAGGCTTCTGCAATTTTTACGCTATCTCCCTTGCCTGCATATTTTGCCATATCCGCTACATAAGAATTATAAATAAGGCGTTTCAGCTCATCTGCATCGCCATCATTCAAGACTGCAGCTACAACAGCAGGCATACCACCGGTAAGCAAATAATCTTCATATAAATTCAAGGCTTCCTTATGCAAGGCTTCCGGCAAAGGCTTATTAGTAGCATAGCATTGACGAATTAAATCTACCAACATATCCTTATCCCTTGCCCAAAGATATTCCTCTAAATCTAATGGATACAAGTTTTCTAACTGCACCTTGCCCACAGGGAACGAAAATTGCTGACGATTAATTGCTACGCCAAGCAAGCTGCCTGCCGCAACTACACAATATTCCGGAGCCTGCTCCGCAAAATACTTTAAGGAAGTCAAGGCATGCTCGCAGCTCTGTATTTCATCAAAAATAATCAGCGTCTTCTGCGGAAAAATTTTAACACCGTACTGTTCTTCAATAACCTTAATAATATAGGCAGGTGTCAGCTTCACTTCCAAATATCCGGCTAATGCTTTATCCTCTTCAAAATTAACATACACCATATTTTCAAAGTAGCTTCGGCCAAATTCACGAAGAATATATGTTTTACCTACCTGCCTTGCTCCATACAACAGCAATGGCAATCTATTTTTCGATGTCTGCCATTTTTTTAAGCGTTCCATAATTTTACGTCGCATCACTTCACCCTCTTTCTATATTCTTCATTCTAGACCAGAAGCACCCATTCGTCAAGAAAAATGTAATTTATTGCACTTTTTCCTACGAAAAAATGCAATTTTTGACATTTTTTCTAACGAATATTATACACGTACATTATTCTATTATACAACTACGCTTTGAATGCAAAATAAGGAGCAGCTTACGCCGCTCCCTACCTATTCTTCAGCTTCTTTTATTCTGCGCTGCAGCAAAACAAGACGCAGCGACAAAACAACAGCACTGCAGATTACACCGATATCCAAGCTCTGCCAATAAGCAAAGGCACCGTTATCAAACTTGTAATCAAGCAATAAGCCCACCGGCAGACAGATTGCCCAATAGGCCAGCATGCTGCACCAAAACGTAGCATTAACGTCCTTATAGCCACGCAAAATACCCTGTATCGGCGCCGCTATGGCGTCGCCTCCCTGCCACATAATAGCGTAAATAATAAACACCTTTACCAGCTCTATAACGTGCGGATTCGTTGTATAAATGAGCGCGATATACTCGCGCGCTACCAGCTCCAGCATCATGTAAATCATAGCGATAAAAAGGCTCATCTCCAGGCCCAGTGCCGTGTAATCACGCGCTCCCTGATAGTTTTTGGCACCATATTCAACGCCAACCACAATCGTCAGCGCCAACGAGAAGCTCATGGGGAACATGTAAATGAGCGAGGAGAAGTTGAGTGCCGCCTGATGCGCAGCAATAACCTCCGTGCCGAATTTGGCAATGAACAGCGCTACAACGCCAAAGATGCTCGTTTCCATAAAAATCGCAACACCCATGGGCACGCCTATGCGCAGATATTCCGCCACCAGATGCTCAACAGGGCGCACAAAGCCCAGCACATCGTACTGTTTGAACGGTGCTAGCTTCGTCACCACCACCGCGAACATCACTAAAAGCAGCCAAAAAGTGATGCCCGTCGCAACACCGGCGCCAATGCCGCCCAAACGCGGCAGTCCCAACTTGCCGAAAATCAGCACATAGTTCAGGCAGGCGTTGACAGGCAGCGCAAAAAGATATATTTTCATCGAAAGCTTCGTATAACCTAGCGTATCAACAAGACTACGCAACGGCGTAATGAGGAAGAACGGCAGCACGCCTACGCCCAAGCCTGCCATATACCACAGCGCAATGTGATAAACCTCCGGTGCCAGGCCCATGCCCTGCAAAAACGGCGGCAAAAAAATAACACCGCCGACAATTATCAGCACGGAAAAGGCTACGGCCAACAGCATGCCGTGGCGTACTACCGTAGAAATTTTTTCTTTTTCGCCCGCACCCAAAAGGTTGGCAATCAAAGGCATCGCCGCCAGCAAGATGCCAGCAAAGCAGGTCTGCACCGGCATCCAGATGTTACCTCCTATAGCAGCGCCCGCCAGATCCGCATCGCCTGCCTGACCGGACATACTGGCATCAAAAAAGTTCATGCCCATAATCGCAATCTGCGTACCGATAATCGGCAGCATAACGCTCAGCAGACGATTGACCTTATCCTTATAATCCTTGTGTAAAATTTTTAGCATATCATTACTCCCATTTAGCCTAATATAGCAAAAGCCACACGGCTGCAAACACAGTCGTGTGGCGAAAAGATGACTATTGAATCAGAAAAAATCCACAACAATTTTTCAGATTTAATTTTAACAATAAGCAGCCTGCTTGTCAAGCTCAGCCTTCTGCTTCTGCCAATTCTGAAAGATAAGCCCAACGGTCCACCATCTCATCCAGCTTTTGCTGCACAGCCTCCTGCTGCTTGGTTAAATCTGCCAGACGGGTAAAGTCACTGCCGCATTGGTTAATTTCCGCACCCAGCATTTTCAGCTCAGCCTCGCTGCGCGCAATCTCCTGGTCCAAACGCTCCAACTCCAGGCGCTCGCCGTAGGTCATTTTCTTCTTCGCAGGCTCTTCGGCAGACTTCGCCGCAGCCACCGGCTTAGCCTTGACAGGCTGCGCCTGCTGCGCGCTTTCCTCCTGCAGAGCTTCTACATAATCGCTGTAGCCGCCGATATAAGGCTTGATGCTGCCATCCTGCTCCAAAGCGAAAATCTTTTGCGCAAAGCGGTCGAGGAAGTAACGGTCATGGGAAACTGCGATAACCGCACCGGCAAAGCTGTCCAGATAATCCTCCAAAACAGAAAGCGTCGGAATATCCAAGTCATTTGTCGGTTCGTCCAACAGCAGCACGTTCGGTGCCGTCATCAGCACACGCAACAGATACAGACGGCGTTTTTCACCGCCACTGAGCTTGGACACCGGCACCCATTGCAGCTCCGGCGGAAAGAGGAAGCGCTCCAGCATCTGCGCTGCGCTGATGCGCTGACCATCTGCCGTTTCAATATAATTATTCGCTTCCTTGATATATTCCAGCACACGCATATTGCTGTCGGGAAACTCGCTGTGCTGTGCAAAATAGCCAATCTTAACAGTCTGGCCTACGCGCATTTCACCGCTCGTAGGCTGCAGCTTGCCTGCGATGATATCCATCAGCGTTGATTTGCCTGCGCCGTTAGGACCGACGATACCGATACGGTCATTACGCAGCAGGATATAGCTGAAATCCTTGATATAATCCTTGCCGTCCCACACCATGCCGATGTCTTCCAGCTCGATAATAGTTTTGCCAAGACGACTGCTGACGGAGGACATTTCCAGATTTGCTTCCGTCTTCACGTTCTTCACTTCCGCTTCAATCTGAGCAAAGCGATCCACGCGGTCCTTCTTTTTGGTGCGGCGTGCTTCCGCACCACGGCTGATCCACGCCAGCTCGCGGCGGTAGATGTTACGCAGCTTTTGCGCAGCAGAGGCCTCCGCAATGCGGCGTTCCTCACGCTTTTGCAGGAACAGGCTGTAGTTGCCGACATAAACATAACCCTTGCCGCCATCTATCTCCAAAGTGCGGTTAACAACTCGATCAAAGAAATAACGGTCATGGGTTACCATCAGCAGAGCGCCCTTGCGCGCCAACAGCTTTTGCTCCAGCCAGGCAACAGTAGCGTTATCCATATGGTTGGTAGGCTCGTCCAAAATCAGCAGGTCCGACGGACGCACCAGCACGCCGGCCAGGGCCACGCGCTTGCGCTGGCCGCCGCTCAGCTCGCCCATCTGCTGCTGCAGATTAGTAATACCAAGCTGCGTGAGCACTGCCTTAGCTTCACTTTCCAACTGCCAGGCATACTTATCATCCATCTGCTGCTGCAAATCCAGCAAATGCTTCTGCAGCTTTTTGTTATCAGGCTCCGCTGCAGCCTGCTCCACCGCAGTTTCGTAATCGCGCAACAGCACCATCAGCGGCGAATCGCCTTTAAAAACCTGCTCCAATACAGTTGCGTCTGCCTCAAACGGCGGGTCCTGCGGCAGATATTCCATAACTACGCCACCGGGAATCGTCAGCTTGCCGTCACCGGCCTCGTGATTGGCAATCATGCGCAGCAAGGTACTTTTACCGGTGCCGTTGACACCGATAATACCGTACTTGTCGCCCTCTTCTACGTTAAATGTAATATTTTCAAACAACAATCTGTCGCCATAGCTGTACGACAAATCCTCTGCACTTAAAATCATTTTTCTTATCTCCCTGTGAAAAATTTACACTCTAAAATTATATCACGCCTGCGGTTAAAAGTAAAAAGGACGAACCGCCAAGGCCCGTCCTTCGTATTGCTATTTCACCGTTACCTGTAAATTTTCGTTTTCTTCCGCTGCGTCCTGCAAAACCTGCAGCAGCTGCTCGCCATACCAGCCCAGCTTTTCATTATCGGTAATATCAGCAGGCACAATAATCTGCGTCGGCTCGGCAATTTCCGTCAGGCAATCATACAGAGCGTCTAAATTGGCGCCGTAGTACACAGGCAATGCCAGCGCGCTGCGCAGATATTTATGCAGCGCAGGCACGGAAGTCATGCGCTCAAGGTCTAATGTGATTGTTCTCATGATAATCTCCTTATTTTCCGTAAAGCTTACTGAAGGACTTGTAATGATCACCGGTGTAGTAAATCAGGCCATCGTTGGAAAAGACGATGCGCTTCGCGTTACGATTGCCCTTCACATAATCAATGTCGCATTCCTTCCAGTTACGGCCGTTTTTCTTCGGCAGCTTGCCTTCATAATTGCCGTAGCGGTCGCCACCGATAGATTTGCCGGGTGCAACCTTGTCGAGGGTGCCTTTTGTCTGCCAGCCTAGCTTTTTGGCTTCGTTTTTCGTGATATAATTGTGCGGCAATCGCTTATATTCGTTGATATAGGCAGCAACGTGTTCCTTGTCGGTGTAAGCAGCGCTTTCGCTAATTTTGATTTTGCCGCTATTGGCCTTGACGTTGGCCGCAGTATTCTGGCCATTGTTGCTTTTGGTTGTATTAACAGTTGTTGTCTGAGTTGTCTGCTTATCGTTGGTCTTGGGGCTGTTACTGCCGCAGCCGGCAATTACGCTGACGCTGAGCATCATCGCCAGGAAGAACGCTAAAAGTTTTTGCATAAGAATGCTCCTTTCGTTTTCTTCTCATTATATCATATACAAAAAATCGGCGCACCATATCATGATACGCCGCGCAAGCAAAAGTTCACAAGTAATTCCTTGAAAAAAACTCTGCTTTATGTTATATTATGAGTAAGAAGACAACCGCCCACAAGGTGGGTTGCCGTTTTAATTGGGTTTGAAAAACCGCCTTGTAGCAGCAAATTACAGAGGCGGTTTTTCTATGTCTAGACTATCTGCTGTACTGAAAGATAAAAGTCAGCAATGCCAGAATGAACATGCCAAAAGCCATCAGGTCTTTGAAATCATAGTTCCTCATAGACATCACCTCGATTCTCTTAGAGAATTTCGGCAATGCCACCCCGTAAACGGTTGTCTTAAAACATATTTTAGCATATAAAACAAAAACATACAACGAACAAGCTGTGAAGTTTGCCGTTGTATGTTTTTTATTTATATCTTGTTTTTACCTTACATCTCTGCCATGAGTATAAACCGGCAGCAGCTTCGGCGACAGCTCGCCCTGCACGCCAGCAGCCTTTTCTTCCTCAGCGTAGCGACGTACATGCTCCAGGCTCAGCTTGCCCAGCTTAACAGACTTCGCTGCTTCGGCAGCCTTAGTACCGGCAATGCGGCCAAAGACAATGATATCCAGCAGGCTGTTGCCCATCAGACGGTTGGTGCCGTGAATGCCGCCAACAGCTTCACCGGCAACAAACAGTCCCGGCAGCTTGGTTTCCGCATCCTTATCAATCAGGATACCGCCGTTTTGGTAATGCAGCGTCGGATAGATCAAAATCGGCTCCTTGCGCAGATCAATGCCGAACTTAGCATACATGCGCAGCATACCAGGAATGCGTTTAGCAATCGTGCCTTCGCCATGCAGCATTTCAATCAGCGGCGTATCGAGCCACAGCGCCACGCCATCGAGTGCCTTCACGCCCTTACCACGGGCAGTACATTCGCGGATGATGGACGCAGCCGCCACATCACGAGTTTCCAGCGGATGCATAAAGATTTCGCCCTCGCTGTTTACCAGCTGCGCACCAATCGAGCGCACCTTTTCAGTAACCAGCGCGCCGTAAATCTGCGCCGGGTAAGCAACACCCGTCGGATGATACTGAATTGCATCAGCATAAATCAGCGGCGCACCGGCACGGTAAGCCATAACCAGGCCATCCGCAGTCGCGCCGTAATGGTTGGAGGTCGGGAAGCCCTGATAATGCAAGCGTCCTGCACCACCGGTTGCCATGATTACGCATTTTGCGCGTACAACCTTGTACTCCTGCGCATCAAAGTCCCACAGCACCGCACCGGCAGTTTTGCCCTCCTCGTCAAGCAGCAGCTCGACTGCGGGTGAAAACTCCAGCACCGGAATGCCGCGGTTCTGCACTTCGTCACGCAGTACGCGCATAATCTCCGCACCGGTGTAATCAGCGCAGGCATGCATACGCTTACGGCTTGTGCCGCCGCCATGCGTCGTCACCATAGTGCCGTCCTGCTCCTTATCGAACATAACGCCCAGCTTGCTCAGCCAGTCAATCGCCAATGGTCCGTTGGTTACCAGCTCTTCCAGTAGCTCGGGAATATTTTTGTAGTGACCGCCGCCAAAAGCATCCAGATAATGCTGCGCCGGGGAATCGTTGCCCTTATCCGCAGCCTGAATACCGCCCTCGGCCATCATAGTGTTGGCATCGCCCATACGCAGCTTGGTAACTACGAGGACGTTTGCACCACCGTTATGCGCTTCCAACGCAGCGGAAGCACCGGCGCCGCCGCCACCGATAACCAGCACATCAACGTCATAGTCCACTTTTCCCAAATCAAGCTCTACATCCTGCAGGCGGCTTTTGCCCTCCAGCAGCTGTGCCAATTCTACCGGCACCTTCTGTCCCTTGTTGGGCCCAACCTCCAGCACCTTGAAGCCCTTGGAGCTGTAGTCCGGATGGAACTCCTTCAGCAGCTCGTCCTTCTCCTCTGCCGTAAAGCGTTCGATAGAAGCGTGCAGACGTTGGGCACGGGTAGCTTCAACCTTAGCCATAGATTTTAACATATCTTCAGTAAACGCACTCACCTTGCCGCACCTCCTTATTTTTCAATCTCACGCTTGTTATACAGGTCTTTGATTTCGTCCAAAGGCATATTTTTGAGCTTTTCCAACAGCGTTACATAATCGCCGTTTTCAATTTCGGCAACACGCTTAGCCAGATGCTCGCACTTTGGTGCAATATATTTGCCCGTCAGGCGACGGCACAGCAAGCCGACAGCGCTGTGGCTGATTTGCGCCGGACAGCGGGAGGCGCAGATATTGCAGCCAACGCAGTCAAAGGAAGCGTGCGCTGCCTTCTCATATTCGCCGCGCTGAGCATAAGCAATATACTGCATAACATTCAGTCCCTGCGGACAGCCCTTGGTGCAGGCGTTACAACCGATGCAGCTGAAAATTTCCGGATACAGCTGACCGACAATATTATCACTTGCCTTAATCTCATCGATATTAAAGGTGCGCTTGTTAAGCGGGAAGGAATCAATCTTGCCAACGCACATTCCTTCCTCAACCTTCGTCTGGCAGGAAAGCACAACCTTCAGCTCCGTGCTGCCCTTCAGGCGATAAATTACTGCGCAGGCTCCGCAAAAACCACTGCGGCAGCCGCAGCCGCGCACCAGCTTAAAGCCTGCATATTCCATGGCATCCATAATGGTCAGGGTTGCCGGGACACTGTACTTTTTGCCCAGCAGGTAAACAGTTACCATTTCTTCCATATTTTTGCTCCTTATATTTTCTTCTCCAAAAAATGTATATGTATAAATTGAAGTCTGTAGAACTACAAGCGAAGTGCCTACCAGGCACCCCCAGTCATCGCCTGCGGCGATGCCGGCCTCATTTCATGAGGCAATAGAACTCTAGAGGACTCACAACATAAGCAATTATAATATCGTGGTGCGAATAAAAATTTTAGTAAATGAGTGTCCGGATTCACAGAAGTGTCGCAACTGTTTGAGCGATAAGCAAACTAATATAGAAAAATATGTAAGCATAGCGCGAGTTTTGCGTCACTTCGTCTTGAATCCACACGAAATTTGCGTTAAGAAATTTTTCCTGAGCTAAACGATATTTAATTGCGAAGAATCAATACTCATCCGGCATCTCGTCCAGCTCGTCGCAGGTAAACACCGGCCCATCCTTGCACACATACTTCTTGCCGATATTACAACGACCGCACTTGCCCACGCCACACTTCATACGCAGCTCCAGCGTCGTATAAACCTGCTTCTTCTCAAAGCCCATCTCAATCAACGCCGCCAGGCACAGCTTAATCATAATCGGCGGACCGCACAGCAGCACCGTCTTATCCGGCGTAAACTTCAGGTCCTTCAGGAAATTAGGCACAAAGCCTACATTACCCGTCCAACCCTCCTGCGCACGGTCAATCGTCAGATGCACGCGCGTATCCTTTTGCGCCGGCCACACATTCGTCAGCTCATCGTAACGCACAAAATCTTCCTTGCTGCGAGCGCCATAAACAACATCAATGCTGCCGTAATCCTCACGCTTATCCAGCATATAATTGATTACACTGCGCAGCGGCGCCAAACCGATACCGCCGGCAATAAACAGCAAATCCTTGCCCTTCAATTTATCCTCAACAGGGAAATGATTGCCGTAAGGTCCGCGCACCGCAATCTGCTGGCCCGGTTCAATATCAAAATGCAAAAAGTTCGTAATCGAGCCGCAGCGTTTAATGCTGAACTCCATATATTTTTCGTTCGTCGGAGAGGAGGTAATGGAAAAAATCGCCTCACCCTTACCAGGAACAGAAAGAATAGCACATTGTCCCGGCATATGCTCAAACAGCTTACCGCCGCCGATTTTCTCCACGCGGAAGGTTTTTACATCGGCTGTTTCCGTGCAGATATCCGTCACCACACCAATCTGCGGAATCAAGGTATCCTGACAATTACACATCCTGCTTCACCTCCGCTTTTTCCAAGGCCTTGGCAACCTTGACAATATTCAGCTGTACCGGACACTTTTGCAGGCAGCGTCCGCAGCCGACGCAAGCATATTCACCCTCGTTGTTCTCCGGGAAATACACCAGCTTATGCATATAACGCTGGCGGAAGCGCTCCACCTTCGTCTTACGCGGGCTGCCATGCGCCATCAACGTAAAATCCTTCGCCATGCAGCTGTCCCAACAGCGATAGCGCTGCGTGCGCTCCTCTGTCTCCTGATAATCACGGATATCATAGCAATGACAGGTCGGGCACACATAGGTGCAGGTGCAGCAGGACAGGCAGCCTGCAGCCAGCTGCTCCCAGATTTTACTGTGGAAAGCCTTCAGCTCATCCTTCGTCAGCTCGTCGTTTACCTTAAAATCATGCAAGGGCAGTACGCTCAAAATTTTCTGCGTCTGCTCCTGCTGCTCGCTGACCGCTACCGCAGCATCCGCAGCTGCCTCAGCCAGCACACCGCCATCGACAAGCTTCGCTGTCAGCTCCTCGCCCTTGGCTGTCACAGCCTGCCAGCAAAGCTCCTCGCCTGCCAGCCAGGTCTGCACATCCGTCTCCGGAGCGCCTGCGTCAATGCCAAAGGCATGGCAGAAGCAGGTTTCTTCGGGAGCACTGCAGCCTAAGCCGATGAGCACGCATTGCTCGCGTCTGGTCTTGTAATATGTATCAACAGGCGCTTTTAAAAACACCTTATCTAAAATCTTAAAGCTGCGCGCATCGCAGGCACGCACACCCATGACAATCGTCATGCCGGCAGGCGGAACATTCTGCTCCAGCGCCAGCTCCTTGCCGCTCGTCTTAAAGGTCAGCAGATTTTCTACCTGTGGGAAGAACACATCCTTCGCGCTGCGGTTTGTCAGCGGTGCATCCAGCGCAATCTCCGCATCCTCGCGATAGGGAGCAAAATCCGCATGACCTGCCTTGTTCTTGCAGGGCAGCAGCAGCGTACCGATATTTTGCAGAGCTGCATATAACTTTGGCAGCTTATCCTTTGCTATCTTATACATGCTGCTCCCTCCCTTCTACCGCACTGTTGGCCTCGGGATCATTCTGCTTGAAGCTTACCTGCGGTGCAGGCGTTTCGCTGTCCGCTCCGGCCTGATACTGACCGAAGAAGCTGTTGATATCCTTCATAAACTTCATGTTCAGCAGCTCTAAATGAATTCCCTGCGGGCAAACGCGCGCACATTCGCCGCAACCGGTGCAGCGACCGGCAACATGGAAGGCGCGGATAATATGATACATCTGCTCCTCGACCTCGTCAGCATACGCCTTGCCTGCTACCGGAGTATCAGGCTTATCAAAAATGCATTGCTCGCAGCTGCACGCCGGGCAGATATCACGGCAGGCATTGCAGCGGATGCACTTGGAAAGCTCACTTTGCCAGAAGGCAAAACGCTCTTCCGCGCTCATCGCTTCAATCTCCTTGACCTTGGCGAATTTATCACCGGTAAACTGCGGTACAGGCAACGGCTCAGCCAGCTCCTCATCCGCAATTTTATAAGCAGCGCCCTTGCACATCAGGCATTTGTTCAGCAGCACGTCAGCCTTCGCCAAACGCTTTTCTCCGTAAGCAGTGTTGACAACAACCTCGTCACCGTCTACGCTCACGCTGATGATGCCCTTAGCGCCGACAGCCTTAATCTTTTTGATATCCAGCATACCGCTGCAGGGTGTGCCGATGGCGTAAACAAGCTCACGCTTAATGCGGTTATCCTTCAGCAGCTGGTTCACGCCATATGTATCACAAGGCTTTAAGAAAACTGCCGTCTTCTTGCCTGCATGGCTTGCTTCGATTAAATATTTGCAGAGATTGGCAGGGCAGAACTCATTATAGACAAGCTTGTCGCACTCGTCCGCACTGCTTACGGCTGCAGGTGCGTTATCGTAAAAGAATTCGCCTGCCTGCCAGGCCAGCACACGCTCTACTGTGCCCTCTGCCAACAGCTCAGCTGCACGCTTCTGCAGCAGCTTTTCTATTTTTTGCATCGCAAATCCCTCAACTTTACATTCTCACCCAATGCCGCAATATGCTCGGCAAAATCGTTCATCACCTGTGCAAAGCGTGCGCCTTCGGCCGCACTAACCCATTCCACACGGAAGCGTTCACCGGCTACGCCCAGATAATCAAGCATACTGAGCAGCAGCGTCATACGACGGCGTGCATAATAGTTGCCGGTAGAATAATGGCAGTCACCGGGGTGACAGCCGCACATGATTACACCGTCCGCACCACGCTGAAAAGCGCGCAGGATAAAGAGCGGATTCACTCTGCAGGAGCAGGGAACCTTGATAATTTTGATATTAGCAGGATAATGCTTGCGGGCTGTTCCGGCACCGTCAGCACCGGCATAGCTGCACCAGTTGCAGCAGAAGGCCACGATTTTCGGTTCAAAATTTTTCTTCTCTAGCATAATGCATCCACCTCTGCCAGAATTTGTTGATTAGTAAAGCCCTGCAAATCCATAGCACCGCAGGGACAGGCTACCGTGCAGGCACCGCAGCCCTGGCACAGCGCATTGTTTACCACCGCAACGGTGCGTGTTTCGCACACGCCCAGCTTCGTGATAACCTGCTTGCTCTCGCCGGTAATCGCACCATAGGGGCAGACATGCGTGCAAGCCAGGCAGCCGCTGCAAATGCTCGTATCGCACTGCGCAGTACAGGGGTTCGTCAGCAGCTTATCCTTCGCCAGCAGGCCGACAACCTTGACAGCTGCCGCACCGGCCTGCGAAACAGTTTCCGGAATATCCTTCGGTCCCTGGCACATGCCGCTCAGGAAAATGCCTGCCGTCGGACTTTCAACCGGACGCAGCTTCGGGTGCGCCTCTACATAAAAGTCATCGTTATCAATGCTGGCAGTCAGCATCGTTGCCAGCTTACGTGCATCAGGAGAAGGCTGCACAGCCGTCGCCAATACTACTAAATCAGGATTCAGCAGCAGTTTGTGACCGCTGTTCAAATCGCTGGCAAAAACCGTCAGCTTGCCATCACCGTCAACAACAACCTTGCCTACCTGACCGCGTACATAATGCACGCCGTATTCTTCCACTGCACGGCGTTGGAACTCGTCAAAGCCTTTGCCCGGAGTACGTACATCTATATAAAATACAGTTACATCCACATCAGGATATTTTTCGCGGATATACATCGCATGCTTGGCATTATACATGCAGCAGATTTTGCTGCAGTAGCTCTTGCCGCGACCGCTCACATCACGCGAGCCTACGCAGGAAACGATAATAACCTTCTTCGGCTCCTTGCCGGTAGACGGACAAACAAGATGACCTTCGGTCGGACCTGCTGCGTTCGTCAGACGCTCCAGCTCCAGCGAGGTGATAACATCCTTGCTGGCACCGTAGCCATATTCACCGAACTTGTCGAGAGGCAGCGTTTTAAAGCCTGTTGCCAATACAATCGCGCCGTATTTTTCCGTAATCAGCTCATCGGTCTGCGTGTAATCAATGGCTCCTGCCGGACAGAGCTTAGAGCAGATACCGCATTTACCGGTCTTGAACTTGATGCAGGCCTCACGGTCGATAACAGGCACCTTAGGAATGGCCTGCGCAAAGGGAATATAGATTGCGCCGCGATTTTTCAGTCCCATATCGAATTTGCTCGGAGTTTTGCGGGAAGGACATTTTTCGGTACAGATGCCGCAACCGCTGCACATATCAGCCTTCACGCTGCGTGCCTTTTTGCGGATGGTCACATCGAAATTGCCCACAAAGCCGCTTACACTGTCTACCTCGCTATAAGTATAAAGCGTAATATTTTCATGGTTTGCTGCATCCACCATCTTCGGTGTCAGGATGCAGGCAGAGCAGTCAAGTGTCGGGAAGGTTTTGTCGAGCTGCGCCATACGACCGCCGATTGTCGGTTCCTTCTCCACAATATCTACCTTGTAGCCTGCTTCCGCAATATCCAGCGCCGTCTGAATACCGGCGATACCGCCGCCGATAACCAGTGCGCGCTTCACTACCTGGCTTTCGCCGGGCTTCAGCGCTCCGTTAAAGCGCACCTTGGCAATTGCTGCCTTGGCTAATTTAATCGCCTTCGCTGTCGCTTCGGCCTTATCCTTCAGCACCCAGGAGCATTGCTCACGTATGTTGGCAATCTCTACCATATAAGGATTGATGCCAACGCCCTCCGCACATTTGCGGAAGGTTGCCTCGTGCATACGCGGCGAACAGCTGCAGACAACAATTCTGTCCAGCTTATAATCTGCCACAGCCTTGCGAATCAGCTCCTGGCCCTGCTCGGAGCACATATATTTATAATCAATGGCATAAGCAACGTCCGGAATTTGGCGCACTTCCTCTACCACCTGGGCAACATCTACCGTGCCGGCGATGTTGCTGCCACACCAACAAACAAAAACACCAATCTTTTGCACGTAGCTTCCCCCTATTTATTGTATTTTCTAAAGGCTGCAACCAAAAGCTGCTGCGGCATATCACTCGGATAATGCTCCACACTTTCGGCAGGCAGCTTGTTGTTTCCCTGCTGACGAATCTGCAGCAAACGCAGCGCCTCCATAACGCGTGCAGGACTCACACCGCGCGGACAGCGCTCCTCGCACGCCATGCACGACAGACATTGCCACGGTGCGTCAGCCTCCAGCAGCTCGGACGCATGACCGCTGTTTAAATCCCAAACTACGCGGTGAGGCAAAAGGTCCATTTTAAAGCCCGCAGGACAGTTCGCACTGCAGCGGCCGCATTGCATGCAGCGCTGCACGTCGGTAGCAGCAAGGCGCAAAATATCTTCTGTCAATTGCTTTTCATCAACAGCCATTATTCTGCACCTCCTTCGCTCTCCGCAACACCAAGCGCTTCAGCAAGAAGCTCCGTAAAGTAGCGTGTCGGCAGGCTGCCTGCGGCACCATTGGCCGTCAGGTTATACGCGCACAGCGGGCAGGCAGTGACCAGCTCCTGCGCACCACAGCTTGCAGCATTATTTTTAATTTCGCTGACAAGCTGCTCGCACTGCGCCTTATCCTTCAGCGCCAGATAACCGCCGCAGCATTCATTGCGCATGCTGTAAATAACAGGCTCTGCACCAAGCGCTTTAATAAATGCTTCCATAACAGTTGGACTCTCTACGTCATCAAGGGCCAAAACTGCTCCCGGTCTAAGCAACAAACAACCATAATAAGCGCCAACCCTACGTTCCTTTAAAGGATAGCTCACCAGCTGCGCCAGCTTTTCCCAACCGATTTCATTACGCAAAACCTCCATGTAATGCAAAACCCGTGTTTCACCGGCATAAGGCTCCTCCAATTGCAGATAATTATTCACCTTTTGGCGAATCTCCACATTCGTCGCCATATCGTGATTCACACGTTTGATGACATGGTAGCACGCACTGCACAGCGTCACTAATACGCCGCCGTTTTCACGCGCCGCCACAAGCGCACGCACCGCACTCAGACGCTCGGCAATAGCATCAGGCGCCATCGGGTAAACCGCACCGCAGCACTGCCATTCCGGCAGCTCCACCAGCGGAAAGCCCAGCACCTCAGCACAGCGTCGTGCTGCCATATCCAGCTGCTTCGCCTTCGTTGACAGCGTGCAGCCAGGATAATAATTATAAATCATCGTCTTTCCCTCCTTCGCAAAGGACATAAAACAACCTTGACCAAAAAATTGCTTTATTACGTATCTATTCTACATTAATTCTGAAAATACTGCTAGTAGCAAAGAAAAATTTTCTCGGTTGCGTCATGTCCTGCGGACACGGGAAAATTTTTCTCTGAACAAAACGGAATGTGAATTGCGAATCATATATAATCTCTTTTTTATCATAAACAAAAAAGAGCTGCTACGAAAGCTCGTAACAGCTCAAACGAACAAATATTAATCCTGCCAGTAATCCAGCTTTTGAGTCAGACCAATCTTGCTGGCCTTAAACTCAGGATTCTTACCGGCATCGCGCTGCTCGGTGTAATCATCCAGCGCACGCAGAGCAGGACCGCCCAGAATGCAGATAACCGGCAAGTTGATAATTGCCATGAAGCCCATGGTAACATCTGCCAAATCCCACATTGTACCCATGCTGGAGCCGGCACCGATGAAAATCAGCACGCAGGCCAGAATGCGGTAGCACAGAGTAAAGGTTTTGCCCGGAACATGCTTCAGAACATAAGCAAAAGCATTATCTACATAATACAGGTTGCCCAACAGAGTAGTGAAAGCAAACAGTACCATAGATACAGTAATAAACAGCTTAGCATAATCGCCCATGCTTGCTGCCAGAGCTGCCTGTACATAAGGCGCACCGGCAAGCTCTTTAGTCGGCTCGATGCCGGAGCTCAGGCACATAAAAGCGGTAGCGGTGCAGATCAGCAGAGTATCAATAAATACGGACAGCATCTGTACCAGACCTTGCTTAACCGGGTGAGAAACGTCAGCTGCTGCTGCAGCGTTAGGTGCAGAACCAACACCTGCTTCGTTGCTGTACAGACCGCGTTTGATACCGAACATCATGCAGCTGCCAGCAAAGCCACCGAAAATTGCAGTGAAGTCAAATGCTTCAGCAAAAATTCTTCCTACAACACCGGGAACCAGGTTGATATGCATAATGGTCAGGATAAATGCTACAGAAATGTAGATAACACCCATCAAAGGAACTAAAGTAGAGGTTGCTTTGATAACGCGCTTGCCACCGCCCAGCAGGCAATAGCCTACGAGCACAGCCTCTACAGCACCGATAATCCAGGGAGTTGTATCCGGATTATAGAAGCTCAAGGCAGCAAAGGTTGATTGCAGATTGTAGGAGCACAGCATGTTAAAGCCGCAGCCATAGGTTACAATCAGGGCCACAGCAAAAAGAACTGCCAGACCGCGGCTACCTAAAGCAGCTTCGATGTAATAAGCCGGGCCACCATAGCTGCCGTGCGGACCACGTTTCTTGTAAATCTGTGCCAAGGTGCTTTCAATAAAAGCAGAAGCGCCGCCGACAACAGCAATAACCCACATCCAGAACACAGCACCATAACCACCGAGGCAGATAGCTGTGGAAATGCCGATAATATTACCGGTACCTACACGGGACGCAGTAGATACCATCAAAGCCTGGAAGGATGATACCGCACCGGATTCAACAGGCTTCTCCAAAATAACACTAATAGTTTCCTTAAACATGCGTACCTGCACCAGACGAGTACGCAAAGTGTAGTACAAGCCTACACCGATGAGCATGATAATCAGCAAATAACTATACATAAAATTGCTGATAGCTCCAATGATTTCTCCGAACATAAATGTTGCTCCCCCTTTTTTAGTTTGTTGGTTAATTATAACATATTTATTTGCTTTTCCAAAATTCAGAAAGGACGACAGACCGCAAAGCTAACACTTTTATGCAATATAATAAATCGATTAAGTGATTTTGATAACTTTGCTTTCTGCAATTTTAGTTTAAGCTCTCTAGGCATTCCTTCAGACTGTTATAACAGGGATGCTCCAGATCAAAGGCTCCGGCCAAGGCCGCCTCGCCAAGACGCATGCCGACATATCGGTCGGTGCCTGCGAAATATGTATACAATAAATGTCTGCTGTAGTTCAGCAATCCATTTTCACGCCCACGGCAGCAATTTACCGTCTGCAGATATTCCGCACTCACATTATAAAGATTATAGTAATCGCTGCACTCTGAGCTTTCCTGCCGCAGCGATTGCAGCAACATGTCCTCAAGATAGCCTTTTTGCCAACGTTTGGTAGCTTTTTTGCCGGGAAAGAAAAAGTGCGTGCAATACTCCACTTCTCTAAAGAAAGTATTGTCACGCACTGCAAAAAATTTCTGCATTCGGCGTTCGCGCTCATCAGCCGCGTCGGCAAAGAATACTGCTTTGCGCACTATTTCTCTGCCTTCCAGCTGTATAAGGCGTTTAGTCAGCAAGTCTAACTTATCGATACTCTGATAATTTACAATCTGCATATTAGGCAAGCTGATACCCTGCTTAAATAAATGCCGGAGATAGGCATACATAAACTGCGCCATCTCCAATCTTTCACACAGCAATAAAACCTCACCGGTAATAATGCTTTGCTTACTCAATTTATTTCTCCTTTTGTTCCAACATCTGCTCGGCAGCCTGCACTACCTGCTCCACCGTCAGACGTGTCATACATTGCATATCGTCACATTTATGCTTCATGCCATCCGCACAGCCGGGACAAGGCGGAAGCGCCGTCACAATCGTTGCATCCTTAGTATAAGGACCGTACAGCTTCGGACTGGACGGACCATACATTGCTACGATAGGCACCTTCTGGCTGATAGCAACATGCATCGGGCCGCTGTCGTTCGTGATAATCAGGCTGCAACGGCGCATTGCCGCTGCCAGCTCGCCAATACGGAAGCAGCCGGTTGCTACAACAGGAGTCGTCTTCATGAAGCTGACTGCCTCCTGCACCATTTCTTCGTCCATCGTACCGCCGAAGAATACAGGCTTATATCCCTTTTCCGCAAGAATATCAGCTACCTTGGCAAAGCGCTCCGGCGCCCAACGCTTGGTAACAACAGCACTGCCGATATTAAAGCCTACCAGCTTATCGGTAGTGAACACACCATGCTCGCGCCAGAATTCTTCTGCATGCTGCTGATATTCTTCACTCGGGAAAATCTCCAGACCATTATGCTCCAGCTTTGGTACACCAAGCTGCGTCAGCACATCAAGATACATATCTGCCGCATGAATTTTGCGGTTGAGCGGTGTAAACACATCCCAAAGCGGTTTAAACAGCGTATGAGTTGTACCGCAACGCAATTTCACTTTGGTAAAAGCATCAATAAAGCTACAACGCTCATTCGGATGCAGGTTAATCAGCACATCAAAATCCATCTTGCTCAGACGGCGGGCACAGGCCATCAGCGCCAGCAGGCTGTTGTCCTTGCCCTTCTTGTCAATCGTAATAACCTCATCCAGATACGGATTGTGCAGCACTACATCCTTCAGCTTCTCATCCGCCAGAAAGGTAATATGTGCATCCGGCGCTGCCTTACGCAGCGCATGGATAAAGGGCGTGGTCAGCGTCAGGTCTCCCAGATGCATCAAAAATGTTACCAATATTTTTTTGCCATTCAGTTCTATCATGATTACATCTCCTAAATATATTGCATTATCTGTGCAACTTGAATTTTCTCCATGCAATTTTTGTGCAAAGGACATTTCCGTTTAAAGCAAGGAGCACACTTTTCATCTGTACTAATAATAGTAACATATTTGCCATATGGTCCTGCTCTGTGACCACTTGAAGCCCCAAATAATGCAATTATTCGCGTACCCATAGCTGCCGCAATATGTACTGGGCCCGTATCTCCACCAATACACAAGCCTACATTTCCCATCAAAGCAGCCAACTCTTTTAAATTCGTTTTATTAATTAAGTTCAATACTTTTTCCTTAGGTAAAGCAGCAACAATTTTTTCTCCTTTATCAAGCTCGGCTGTACCACCAATTAAGACGATATTCCTATCTTTTTTTATCAATCTCTCAGACAAATCAATATAAGATTCTATTGGCCATTCTTTAGTTATCCAACCAGCTCCCGGAACTATAGCTACCAGCTTTTCTTTATCTATATCACCAAATGAAGATAATAAAATTTCTTGTACCCTTTTCTTTTCCTCAGTAAGAGCAGGCATAGGAAAATCTGGTTCTTCAACCTTACTCCCTAAAAAGCGAATAACATCTAAGTATTGCTGTACAATATGCGCATGATCATTCTCACCATGCACAGGTTTACTTACCAACCAGCTTCCTTCTCGCATATCATTATAACCATAACGGTTAGGACAGCCAGTCAACCAGGCAATAACAGCACTTTTGAACAGCCCTTGCAAATCAAGAACCAGATCAAACTTTTTCTCTCTAAGCAGATTACGCATACGTAGAATTTCGCGCAATTTATATCTTAAAGTCATTTTTGAAAAAGCTTTTTTATCAAAACAAATGACTTCATCCACAATTGGAGGCTCTGGAATAAATGTACTGAACTGTGGATGCACTATCCAGGTAATCTTAGCTTTAGGATATAATTCTCTTAAAGCAGCTGCACATGGCAAAGCATGCATCACATCACCCAAAGCACTCATTTTGATTAGTAATATATTCCGATACTCCATTATCATCTCTCGCTTACAATATTTTTTACGAAATCCAGCAGATTGCCGCCCGTGTAAAGATAACCTTCTACACCGGCAGCCTCCGCTGCTTCCACATCGCGCTTACTGTCACCTACTAAGAAGCTCTGCTCCTTGTCGATTTCATATTCAGCCAGCGCCTGCAGCAGCATTCCCGGTTTGGGCTTGCGACAATCGCACACACCGGCATATTCCGGCACGCTGCCCTCAGGATGATGCGGGCAGTAGTAGACTTTTTCTATTTTACCGCCTGCCGCAATAATTTCCTGCTGCATATACTCGTGCAGCTCATCCATCTGCTCTACTGTATAATAACCACGCGCAATACCGCTCTGGTTCGTTACAATAAAAATCTTATAGCCAAGCTGCGTCAGATACGCCACAGCCTCGCGGGCACCGTCAATCCAGCGCAGGTCTTCTTTTTTATAGAGATAGGCTACATCAACATTGAGTACGCCATCCCTATCGAAAAATACCGCCTTAGCCTTCATAAACGTAGTAACCATCGGTCTTGTCTAGCAGCTGGCAATATTCCTCGGCAGCCTCTTCAATTGGAGTGAAGCCTCCATCATAGCCTGCTGCCAAAAGGTTGGTGTCATCTGCTTCGGTAAAGCTCTGATATTTGCCCTTCAGTACCTCAGGGAACGGTACATATTCCAGCTCGCCGCTGCCAAAGTGGTTCAGCACAGCCTTAGCCAGAGTATTGAACTGATGCGCATGACCGGTACCGCAGTTAAAAATACCGCTGATTTCCGGATGCTCCCAGAAATAGAAGTTTACCTTAACAACGTCCTTTACATACACAAAGTCACGGGTATGCTCGCCCGGGCCATAGCCTGCGTACTCGCCGAACAGGCGAACCTTGTGTTCTGCCTTCCATTGGTTATACATTTGGTAAATCATGGAAGCCATTTTGCCCTTATGGTTCTCCTGAGGGCCATATACGTTGAAATAACGCAGACCTACTACCTGACTTTGTGCCTGCGGCAGCAGACGGCGCAGATAGTTGTCGAAGAACAGCTTAGAGAAAGCATAAACATTCAGTGCTTCCTCGCAGGCAGGCTCTTCACGGAAGCCATGAGCACCACTGCCATAAGTGGAAGCAGAGGAAGCATACATCATCTGAATCTTTCTGTCGAGGCAAAAATGCAACACGTTTTTAGTATACTCAAAGTTGTTTTCCATCATATATTTGCCGTTATATTCCATAGTATCGGAGCAAGCGCCCTCATGGAAGATAACGTCGATTTTCTCATGGTTGAATTTGCCTGCCTTCAGTGCATCCATGAAAGCATACTTATCCATATAATCCTTAACCTTCAGGCCTTGGATATTTTTAAATTTAACCATGTTGGTCAGGTTATCAACAACAAGAATGTCATCAATACCACGGTCATTTAAGCCTTTAACAATATTACTGCCGATAAAGCCGGCACCACCAGTTACGATAATCATAATTTGCCCTCCTTAACCATTTTGGCAATTTTTTCCACCACACCGGTTGTGGAATAACCATCCTCAAATTCTATAATGCGCACCTCGCCGGCATATTCACGTCCTGCTACTTCCTCAGGCTTGTAATCACCGCCCTTGACAAGAATATCGGGACGAATTTTTTCAATCAGCTCGGTAGGCGTATCCTGGTCAAACAGCACCACCGCATCTACACAGGCCAGCGCTGCAAGTACACGCGCACGGTCCAGCTCATGCACCAAAGGTCTTGTTTCACCCTTCAAGCGACGCACAGAAGCGTCTGTGTTCAGGCCTACAATCAGGTGCTTGCCAAGGTTGCGCGCCTTCTCCAGATACGTTACATGGCCTACATGCAGAATATCGAAGCAACCGTTGGTGAAAACAATCTTTTCGCCGCAGGCTCTCCAGGTTGCTGCTAGAGAAGCAATCTCCTGCCAGCTCAGCGTGCGGTAGCCACGGCCCTGCTTGCGTTCCTCCGTGAGCAGGTCTTTCAAAAGCTCGTCACGGTGCACCGGATAAGTGCCAACCTTCGCTACAACAATGCCTGCAGCACGGTTCGCCATATAAACAGCATCAGCCAACGCCAGCTTGCCGGCAACGCCGGCCAGAAGTGTAGCCGCCACCGTATCACCGGCACCGGAAACATCAAACACCTCAATGGCGGTAGCAGGGCTGTGCAGCACCTGCTCAGCATTAACCAGGCTCATGCCGCGCTCACTGCGGGTAACAACAACATTCTTAATATGGAATTTTTCGCGTGCAGCCTGCGCCATGCTGACAACGGCTTCATCAGAGTTTTCACGCTGACAGCCGGCAGCCTCACACATTTCCTTTAAATTAGGCGTAATAAAATCACAGCCGTCATACTTAGACCAGTCTGCTCCCTTAGGATCAATCAACACCGGTATATCATAGGCCTTGCCCTGAGCAATCACCCATTGGCAAAAATCATCCGAGCAGACACCCTTGGCATAATCAGAAACAATAATTCCATCCAAGCCTTCATCAAGCAAACCTGCCAACCAATGACGCAGCTCTATGATTTCTTCGGGGAACAAATCGCCGGTTTCTTCAAAATCAAGTCGCAGCATTTGCTGATTGCCGCCCAAAACACGCAGCTTGGTAATAGTCTTGCGGCGCTTGCTTTTCACCAGTCCCTGATGATTGATGCCTGCATCATCCATCAGCTTTTCCAGCAGCAGACGGTTTTCATCATCACCTGTCACACCGCCCATAAAAACCTGACATTCCAGATGCGCCAGATTGGCAGCAACGTTTGCCGCACCGCCCAGCACGGAATTTATCTTTGTAATACGTGTTACCGGTACAGGTGCTTCCGGAGAAATGCGTTTTACTTCTCCGTGAAAATATCTGTCCAGCATCACATCGCCGATAACAGCAATGCGTACATTTTTAATCTGTTCCGCTAAAAAAGTTGTTACAGCTAAATCAGCCAAATTATTCACCATCCACCAGCTCACATAAAATGTGGCCTATCAAAATATGCATTTCCTGCGCACGGGCAGTAACCTTCGCCGGCACAGCGATGCACTCGTCGCACAGCAGCTTCATTTTACCGCCGCCCTCAGCCGTCATGCCTACGCAGAACACACCCATGCTCTTAGCCAACTCGACAGCTTCCACAACATTAGCGCTGTTGCCGCTTGTGGAAATGCCTACCAGCACATCTCCGGGACGTGCGAGCGCCTGCACCTGACGCACGAAAACCTTATCATAGCCGTAATCGTTGCCGACAGCAGTCAGAATGGAGGTATCAACCGTCAGTGCGATAGCAGGCAGACCGGCGCGTTCCTTTTGAAAGCGGCCTACAAACTCGGCAGCCAGATGCTGGCTGTCAGCGGCACTGCCGCCGTTGCCGCAGAACAAAACCTTGTTGCCATTGGCCAACGCCTTTTTTACTTCTACAGCAATGCGCTCAATCTGTGCCAGGATATCGCTGTTCATTACAGCATTTGCCACCTGCAGATGGTCCAGAAAGCGTTGCTTAATAATCTCTTTCATTTTCTACCTCATTACCAGTTTACAAAATCAAACTTAGCTTCAAATGCACTGTCTTTATCATTAGTATCTCTATGCTTGTAAATCAAGGAAAGCTGCCAGCAGCAGAACTTATGCGTCCAGCTGTATCTTGTTTCATAGTTTTCCTTTTGGTCTAAATCATAACGGTTGACAATGGTAAAGCTGTTCTTGTCATCCATAATGTATTGCAGACCATTGCGTAGCTCTTTGGCCATATCAGGCTGATCATAGGTAAATATATCTGTCGTAAAATCTTCACGATAATAGCCAACCCAGGTATTCCAATGCGGACTGATTTTCTGACCTAGGGTTGCATAATAAACATTGGTAGACTGTAAAGTATCCTCTGCACTCTCACGTGTCCATTTCTTGCCGATTGTCAAATCCAGAGAGGTGTTTTTGCTGTTGAACAGATAAATGCGGTCATGGTTAAGGAAGGCACCATATTCTGTATGCCAGCTCTTACGTCCGCTATCATCATTCTTCCACAAACCTCGTTCAAAGTAAGCACTGTAAGATAAGGGCAGACCGGGTGCAATATGATGGTTTTTATAATCAAAGCGTATATTATTCTGCTTTTCTACCCATTCATCATCATCCTCATACCAGCCGTTTTCATAGGTAACCTTAAAATTGCGCTCGTTATGCTCCAAGCCGTAAACAGGCTTATAGCCGGCCTTGCTGTAATAATTCAAATCAGCATAAATTGTATCCTTATCTCCTAACGGACGCTCGTAGGAAAGATTTACATACGTGCCCTTATCGCTGTCCTTGAATCCGATATGCGGCAGAATACGTTCCTTGGATTTTTCTGTCAGGCTGTTTTCCCAATAATCACGGGAATAAATATGCTTGCCACGTACAAAAACCTGTACATCACGCGCTACCATTTTATCATTAGGGTATATTTCAAATGTCTTAGCCTTAATTTCCAGACATTTAGGATGCTTTACTGCCGGACAACGGCTTGTAGAACCGCCCTCATCAAGAATCATCTTATCGGGATAAATATCGGCATGAGGTGCAGCAAAGAAATCCTTGCCGTTCTTACCGGTCAATTTTTTCATTTCACCGGTTTTATTGTTAAAGTTATAATGGCCCCAGGCAGCCTGTGTTTCGCTGGCACCTTCTACCAGCTTGCCACCCTCCAGCAGCCAGATATCGCCGGTTTTCATATTACCCTTGACCTGCGTTGTATAAATATCCTGACCGTTCTGCGATACCTTGATATTGCCTTCCGCATGAAAATCACCGCTGACAGTATCATATTCGGCATGTTCACCGGTCAGACGAATTGGCATTCCCTGCTGCTTTTCTGTATCCAGCTTTTCGCGATGCGGTACCGCTGCATTAGGTTCCTCAACAGATATTGGGCTTAACATGCTTTCGCTGTTGCTGTTGCTGAACTGTTCCGCATAAACAGGCAGGCACATACCAAGCGCCAAAGCAGTGGCTATAAAAGTCTTATGCATATAAAAAACTCCTTTGTCTATATTGATGAAGAAAAAAATTTCATAATAATCCACTTAACATTATACCATAAAAAAAGCAAAAGCTCACTCGAAAGAGTGAGCTTTTCACGTATAATTTTCGATTTTATTCCTGATATACAACGCCCTGCAGAGAAGCATCCTCAGCAGTCTGTACAAAGGTTTCACAGCCAACAGGAATAGTTACGCTGTTGCCCTTGACAAAAGCACCGCCAACCAGGCCCACAGGTCCAAGGATAATCATACCGCCAATCGCAGCTCCGGCTGCACCGGCAATGCTTTCGGCCTTTTGTTTAGCCAGCTCGCCTACGGTAACAGGAATCTTAGTGCCATCCACACCATAGATACAGGTAAAGTTGATGTCAATGCGTCCATCCTTACCGAAGATACCAGGTTGAACAACTTTTTTTACCTCGCCGATGCCGGTGGCACCCTTCGGTAGCACCAGGACGTCGTTTACATACAGGTTATCCGCTGCTTTAAAATGTACTGTATCACCCTGACGGCTCATTTTAGTACTCAGCTCAGAGGTAAAAACAATTTTAAATACAGAATCCTTAGGCAATACAACCTGCTGTACAGGCACATTGCCATCGGTATAAGAAGCAAGCTTCAGCAGACTTTCCAGACGACCGCTCAAAGAACCGGTCTGGTTCTGACCATAAAGCAGCTTTTCCGTAGCTTCAATACGGTTTTTGGCAGCGCCGCCGGACATGCTTTCGTTCATCTTCCATTCTACCACGTTAAGCTTGGTAGCAAAGGAAGCTTCACCGTTATCGGGAATACCCTCCAGATAATCATACATATTATCGACACGGGTTATAATAGCATCACTGGTAATAGTCCCATAAACATCATCTTCTAAACTATCCATACGCTGCAGCAAGGAACCGCTCTGCTCTGTGCCATAGAGCATTTTTTCCATAGCACCGATTTTATCTGCCATCGGTATAGCAGAATCAGCAGCAAAGCCGGGAATTACTGTAGTAAAGCAAAAGATAAAGGTCAACAATAAAGTTGCAAGCTGTTTTTTCAATTTTCTTACCTCCAATCAAAGCTATATATTTTCATTATAGCATGTTTTACCTAAAAAAAACAGAGGTTCTCTTCTGAACCTCTGCTTTACCCAATGTAAAATTTGTACAGTTTGTTACTAAAAATAATATTACAGACAGCTTTTGCGCCTGTATTACAAACCAAGCAAGCAATTTTTATTTTTTGTAGCTGTCAACAGCAACCTTAACAGCGGCCTTCATTTCATCCATTTTGGCAAAACGACGACGATGCTGTGCTCTTTTGGACGGCTTCAGCTCTTCCATGGATTTGCGGTGTTCCGCAGTCGGCATAATGTAGAAACGGCGATCTGAGCAGATAACTCCTTCGCACTCCTGCCAGAAGGCACCGAAATCAGTCTTCAGCTTACGGTCTACACGTACATGATTCATAGCGTAATAACCGTCGTTAGTAACAGCGAAAATATTTTCAACGCCTATAGCCTTAGCAAAGCAGCGCAGGCCATAAAACATCAGGTTTTTAGTACGGTAGCCAAAGAATGCCTTCGTCATACCCTTAATCAGTTCATTACCGTTCTGCGGTCCCTGCAGGGCACCTATATAAATAACATTCTTGCCGTCTGTTTTATTTTTTGCCAGCCAGAACATGATCTGGTATAAAGGCTCGCCTTCATAGAATAAAGCCAAGGACATGCAGCCTTCTTTGCGTTGGCCGGCATGAAACCACAGCTGCAGCGTCAAAGGTCTGTCATCGTAGGAATCCTCCCACAGCTGCACCATTTCACCCTTGCTGTACAATTTATCCATCAGCTCCGGCTTGAACAGCTCTTCCATAATCAGCAGATGATTTTGCACCAGTTCTATGCGTTCGTCCCAAGTTGAGCCTTTGTAAAAAAATGCTCTGGTAGTCTGTTCCAAAAGCGCAGGTGCTCCCTGCAGCCAAGCCTGACGCTTGCTATTTGCAGCAAAAAACTGCAGCAGTTCGTCAACCTTGCCGCTATGCATAGCGCAACGCGTGCGGAATACAACGTAACGCTTCATTTCCTTCAAAATATGTGTCTGATATAAGCTTTTACCGACATATTCTAAAATATTCTTGTCCATCAGTTACCTCTAGAAATATTATAATTATCTATATTATAGCATAGTTCAGAATGATAAGCATTAAGCATTCTTGCTAAAAATATGTTTATGTGTTAAAATCTTTATGACAACCGTTTTACAGGGTGGATTGCCTTCATTCACTTAAGAATGGAGGTGATGTCTATGGTATATTTTACATTCCAGGATCTTATGATTTTCGGTATGTTTATACTGGCATTGCTGACGTTCATTTTTAAGAACAAAAAGTAAAATGCACATAGAAAAACCGCCTCTGTAATTTGCCGTTCACTGAGGCGGATTTTCTGACACTATGAATCGGCAACCCACCTTGTGGGCGGTTGTCTTTCTATTTTTATTATACCA
>CAVKUS010000023.1:0-36141 GCA_963659725.1 Bacteroides sp. CAG:545
ATTATACCATATGCAAATGACAGTTTTTGTCTATCTTGCAAGCTTTGCTTACATTTATAAAAACTTTTTAAGGTATATTTGCCCAGTATTTTTTATCTTTTTATTATTCTTTAACACAAAAACCGCCGTCAGGCCATGCACATCAAGCACAGTCCGACGACGGTTTATTTTTATATCTCAAACAACTACTAATACCTTCTCTTCAGCGCCTGCTTATCCACCTTACCGCTTTCATTATGCGGCAGCTGCTCCATAAAAACAAACTGCTTGGGCAGCTCATAATCAGACAAATTTTGCCGCAGCAACTTAACCAGCTCCTGCTTGCCGTATTCGCGCGCCGCCCCCACAAAAGCAATAAGCACATCGGCATCGTCCACATGACGGCAGATTACCGCAGCCTCCTCAACGCTCTCAAGCTCGGTCAAAGCAGCACACACCTTGACTGCAGAAACCTTGCGTCCGTTAACGCTCACAATATCATCCGTGCGCCCCAAAAAGTGCAATCGTCCTTCCGCATCCAGATGTCCCCTGTCCTTCAGGGAAAACGGCAGCGAGATTTCCTCCACATGATAAGGCGTATCAATGAAAATTTCTTCATTACAAACGCTCACCCGCACGCCCTTGAAAGGACGGCCGATAAGTGTGCGGTCATCCGTCATTTCCTCGGCCTTGATGTAGGTAATATAATTCAGCTCGCTGGCGCCGTAGTACAGCGTGATATCCGCATTGGGGAATACCTGAAGCAGCTTGTACGCCTCCTGCCTGCCCATGCTCTGCGAGCCGCTGATGATACTGCGCACAAGCAAATCGGGCTCACGCAAAAACTTGGGCAACAAGAGTAGCTTAGACGGAATCAGGTAGATTGCGTTCACCGCATAGCGCTGCATCAGCTGCAGCCAATGGCGCGGGCGGAAGCGTTCCGTCACTACTAGCGTACCGCCTGCCGCCAGCACGCCCATATAAATATTGAGATTGCCGGTAAAAGCAAGGCTTCCCTGACAAAAAATTACTGTCTGCTCATCAACGCCGAAAACACGGTTCTGCTCCGGGAAAAAGTCCGCCCAGCTATGATAGCTGCGCCACAACAGCTTGCTTTTGCCGGTGCTGCCGCTGGTCATAACGCCCATGCAGGCCGCTTCGGGAATAGCCTCGCAGCTGAACTGCTGATTTTTGCTCACCTCGGTAGCGATAACCGGCACAGTTTTTGTACCGCTATATGCCAGAAAGCTGATTAACTGACGGGCGATACTGCTTTCATGGATAAAAACCGCCGGAGCGCTAAAATCCGCCTGACTGCGCAGCTCACGTGCTGCCTGCGCCAGTCCGGCATAAGTATATTCTTCTTCGTCCTCTATAAGAGCGAGCTTATCCTGTTTTTGTTGTGCGATTAAGGTTAAGTAATCCATTTGCTTCACTCCACTCTTTCCAACAGCAGCGACGTTCCTACGCCGCCTGCGGCTGCTACGCTTGCGGTGCCGTAGCGTCCGCCCTTCTGCCTCAGTGCCTCCAGCAGGTGCAGCGTAATTATGCCGCCGCTGGCACCATAGGGATGACCGTAGGCCAGCGCCCCGCCGAACACATTATATTTATCAGTGCTATGCGGAAAGCTGCGGGCAAACAGCACATCAATTACAGCGAAGGCTTCGTTCAGCTCAAAGTCTGCGATATCCTGCTCCTGCAGTCCATGCTTTGCCAACAGCTTTTGCAGCGCGGTAATTGCAGTACGCGGACTTACCAAAGGATCACCGCCGCAGGCTGTGCTGCCAAGTACTCTGGCCTGCGCCTTTAAGCCGTGCTCCTGCAGATATTTTTGCGAGCACAGCACTACAAAGGCCGCGCCGTCGTTAATCAGGCAGGAATTGGCCGCCGTAATAAATTCGCCGCCCTCCAGCACCTTGGGCATTCTGTCGAGCAGGCGCTGGCTCATCCGCGGCCTGATGCCTTCATCCTTAACGGCACCGCAAACCGGAGCGATAATATTCTGCAGCAGTCCCTGCTCGCGCGCCTGCGTTGCAAGCGCATGGCTGCGCAGCACCCAGCTATCCATTTCTTCCTTGGTAATACCCTCGCGCTTCGCTGCAAGCTCCGCGCCCTCCAGCATTACCGTTTCGCGATGAATGCCCGGCATAAACTTAGCTACGCTGTACCAAGTATCGCCTGCATAATCCGGGTGATTGGGATTATAGCCGCGTCTTGGCTGCGTAGAGCTGCTTTCAAAGCCGCCAGCAATAATTACATCCGCTTCGCCGCTGTTAATCTTGGCCGCAGCAATGGCAATGCTTTCCAGGCCGCTGCCGCATTGCACATCTACCGTAAAGGCCGGCACCGAAATATCTACGCCTGCGGTCAATGCCATCAGGCGCGCAATATTGCCGCCGGCACCTACGCCGTTGCCGGCAATAATATAATCGGGCTCACGCAGCTGATATTTTTCCATCACCTGCTTAAGCACCTCCGCCCCCAGCACATCAGCCGGAATATGACGATAGATACCGTTGACTACGCCTACGTAGCTGCGCAGGCCACCTAAAATATATGCATTTTCCATCTTAACACCTCTATATCCGAAAAAAGCTGCCTGCCACCTGCCTTCCGGCAAATAGCTGACAGCTCTTAAATTATACCTTATTTATCTGTTATCAGTAAAGATACGGTTAATCGGTCCTGCGATAACTGCGGCAGCCAAGCATTTAACAATATCCAGCGGAATGAAGGGCAGCGCGCCTGTCAGAATCGCCTTGTCCCAAGGCATACCGGTAATCAGCTTCAGCTGTACAACGCCGAACACATAAATCAGCGGAATGCCGATAACACAGCCAAGCAGAGCGTAACGCTTGAAGTTGTATTTTTCTCCTTTGAAATATGCCAGGAAAACAGCGGTAACCAAGAAGCCGATAATATAACCGCCGGTAGGTCCGAACAGCTTGCCCGGTCCCGCACTGCCGCCGGTAAATACCGGCACACCTGCCAAGCCTACCAAAAGATAAACCAACATGGTCATAAAAGCCTGCTTAGCGTTCAGCACATAGCCTGTAAGATTTACAATCAAAGTTTGCAATGCAAGCGGAGAAAGAGAAAACGGCAACGGAATAATAATATACGCAGATACGCAGTTCATTGCTACCATCAGCGCCATCTTGGTCATTTCCGCAGTCTTGTTGACGCTTGCTCCTCTATGATTCTTATTAATTTCTGTACCAGAAGTTGTCATTTTCATACACCAGCCTTACTATAATTCTTTAATCACAAAAACATTTATTGCTCTCACATAAGCAGCAAGCTGACCTTCTGTCCTGTAGATGCACAGCTCGTCGCCTGCGTAAACAGGAGCGACAAAGGTAATGCGCCAGTCCAGCTCTGTCAGCGCCAGTTCCTTCTGCAGCCAGGCAGCCATGCACAGCCCCGGCACGATGGGATGTTCACCCTTATGGATGACGTTTTCGTCACCGGTATAGGTAACATAGTCCGCTATTTCCTGTGTTGTAAAGGTGTGCTTTGTCAGCAAATCGCCCTTAATCGCCTCGGGCTCCAGCGGCTTCGTGCCTAATTTATGCTTAGGCAGTACCAAAAATACCCGCAGCTCCTTAGCCAAACTGCCGTCTGCCGCAGTTCCCGCTACACGGATGATTGATTTGCGTTCCTTCGCCAACAGCACCTGATTATCCATAGCCTCAGCAGGCTGATGAATATGCGCTTCTGCTCCTGCCAGCACCCAGCCGCCGAAGAATTTGGCATCGCTGTCCGCCAGCTTATGTGCAAGCTCTAACATTTTTGCATTTTCCTTTCATCTGAGCAGCTTATTGTTATCTGCTTCACGTGCTTTATTATAATGCAAGTGATGTAAATAGTCAACTTATTATACAGCATTGGTTTACCATTGTGTCAAAAGAAATGCCGCAAAGCATTTCCCCGCTCACAGAAGGAAGTAAACCGCTCCTCCTATCAGCAGCAGGCCCAGAAAATTGTAGTACAAAAAAGTTCTTACATATTTTCCTGCCTGCGAAGGATGCTCTGCAGCATAAAGTTTATAGGAAATAACGCTCGCCATCGAAGCAATCATCGTACCCAGACCGCCGATATTAACACCTAAAAGCAGCGCGTCTGCTTCCTTAGTCAAGCCTGCCAGCAGCATAGCCGCGGGCACATTGCTGAGAAACTGGCTGGCCAGCAGCCCGGTCAGATACGTGCCTGCCGCACTGCCCATCAGCGATTGCTGCAAATAGCTTACCGCAGGACTATGGCTGATGTTGCCGATGAATACAAAGAAGCCGGCGAAGGTCACCAGCAGGCTGTAATCAACCTCACGCAGGCGACGCCAGTCGCACAGGGCCACTACACCTGCCGTCAGCAGCAAGGCCCACAGCTTGTCGAACCAATGCAGCACAGCACCGATGTTTAACAGCAATAATCCCAAAAAGAGCAGCAATATTCCCTTGGGAGGCTGCTGCAGCTTAGGCAGCTCCAGCTTCAGCACGCTGTCCTTGCCATGGAATAATAACAATAGCAGATACGCCAGCGAAATTATTCCCGGCACAGCCATTACGGCGAAAAAGCTGCCGGCGGTATAAGCATAATGCGCATATAAAAACAAATTCTGCGGATTACCGGGTGGCGTCAGCATACTGCCGAGATTAGCAGCCAGCGTCTGCAGGATAATAATCCGCTCCATGTCCATTTTTAAGGTTTTGCCGATAACCAGCGCCAACGGCACAAAGGTCAGCAAGGCCACGTCATTCGTCACGAACATTGAGCTGACATAGGTCACTGCCAACAGCACCAGCTCCAGCTGACGCTTGCTGCGGCATTTGTTCAGCAGCTCCACCGCCAGCCAGTCCAGAAAGCGTATCTCCTTCAGCTCCGCTACCACCAGCATGAGTGAAAGCAGTATCGCCAACACGTCAAAATCTATATAGGCAAGCTGCGGCCTGCTGTAAAGGCTGCTGACAGCAGCCAAAATAACCGCTATGCACAAAACAGGCTCACGCCGCCAATAATTCTTCAATTTCTGCATCAAGAAAAAGTCACTCCCAGTTAGCCTGCGCCGCGCACAGCGCCAGCGCTGATACGCGCGCCGCCCCTGCGTCAAGCAGCACCTGTGCTGCTTCCGCAAAGGTGCTGCCCGTAGTATAAATATCGTCGCAGAGCAGTACATGCTTGCCGCGCACCTTGGCATGCGGCAGCAGGGCAAAGCAGCCTGCCAGCTCCTGCTTTCTTTCTTCCGGCTTCAGCTCGTACAAAGGCTCCGTATGGCGCACCCGCTCCAACAAAACCTCCATGCCCACGCTGCGTCCCTCCAAGAGGCCCGCAAACAGCTCCTGAGGCACGTCAAAGCCACGCTGCCTGCGTCGCTCGAGAGCAGTCGGTACGCAAGTAATAAGGTCAAACTGCTGCAGCCAGCGCATTTTGGCTGCGGGCAACGCAAGCTCCGCTTCCTCACGCAACAACGGCAGCCAGCCTGCCTCACCCTCAAATTTAATTTTGTGCAGCGCATCCTTAAACACGCCCTCATATTTATAAAGCAGCAACGCACTGTACAGAACATCCGTCGGCAACGGTGCTGCCTGTCCCGCCAAATATTCCTCACGCGGACAGCAGGGCAGCTGACGCTGCAGCAGATATTCCCTGCGGCACTGCTCACAAACGTAGCCGTTATCAATATTAGTCGCACACACAGCGCAGCGTCTGGGAAAGATAAGCTCCTTCGCCACACGCCCGTAATAAGAAAAATCTCTTAACAAACGATGCATCAGAACACCTCGCTGCTTTCCTGCAGACGCTCAGCCAGCAAGCTGTAACGCCTTTTCGTCTTGTCGTTTTCCACAGCGGTACGCACCGCGTTTTTGCTGCCGACAATCAGCACCTTTTCCTTAGCTCTGGTCACAGCCGTATACAGCAGATTGCGCTGCAGCATGATGTAATGGCTCTGCACCATGAGCAAAATAACGTAGGGATATTCGCTGCCCTGCGACTTATGCACACTCATAGCGTAGGCCAGCTGCAGCTCCTCCACCTCACCCTGAGCGTAGGTAACATAATCGCCCTCAGGACGCTCCGGAAAGGCTACCGTAACATTTTTTCCGTCTATTTTAATTACACGGCCGATGTCGCCGTTGAAAACATCCTTTTCATAGTTATTGCGAATCTGCATAACCTTGTCGCCTACGCGCAACACATTACCCGGTATGTTCACCTCAGGCTTAGCCGCAGACGGCGGATTAAGATATTTTTGCAGCAGCTTATTCAGATTCTGCACGCCGCAGGGATTCTTGTGCATCGGTGTCAGCACCTGCACCCTGCGCCAGTCACCGCCGGACGTAAGCTGCGCATAGGTACGCGCCACAAATTCCGCAGCATCCTGCTCATTGGCAAACTCCTCCAGCGCAAACTCGCTGTCGGCACCGGCAAGAAACTCCGGCATCTGCCCACGGTTAATCTTATGCGCATTGCGGACAATCGGACTGACCTCTGCCTGACGGAAAACATTTTCCAGACGAACAACAGGCATTCTCCCCGAACGGATCATATCCTTAAGCACCGAGCCAGCTCCCACGGACGGCAGCTGGTCCACGTCACCGACGAAAATCAGCCGGCAGCCGCCGGGAATTGCCTTAAGCAGATGATAGGTCAGGCTGATATCGAGCATCGAAGCCTCGTCGATAATAATCGCTTCCGCATCCAGAGGATCGCTGTCATCCTTGCCGAAGCACAGGCCGTCACCCGTAGGCTGATATTCCAGCAGACGATGCACCGTTGCTGCCGGATGACCGGCGGAATCAGCCAGCCTGCGTGCGGCGCGCCCGGTAGGCGCAGCCAGCAGAATGCGACAGCCTGCCTGCTCCAGAACGTTCAAAATACCCTTAACGACGGTCGTTTTACCTGTACCGGGACCGCCGGTGAGAACGAAAACGCCATGCTCCAGCGAAGCATAAATCGCCTGCCGCTGTGCCTCCGCCAGCGTAATACCCGCATCACGCTCCCACTTGGCAATAACCTCATCCGCATTCACACGCGTCACCGGCTTTGCCTGGTCGCGCAGCTTCAGCAGACGGCGTGCGGTCTGCACCTCCGCCGTATAAAGATATTCCGGATATATCAGGCGTATACCGCCCATTTCCTCCGTGCGCAGCAAATCCTGCTCCAGCAGGCTGCTGAAAACATCCTGCACCATGGAAGAGTCTACCGCCAGCGCTCTCGCCGTTTCACGCACCAAAAGCTCCTCCGGCACACAGGTGTGCCCCACGCCTGCGGCCTGCGTCAGCGCATAAGCAATGCCTGCGCGCAAGCGTTCCTCGCAGTCATGCTCCATGCCCATAGCCATAGCAATTCTGTCCGCAGTTTTAAACCCGATGCCGGTAATATCCTCCGCCAGGCTGTAGGGATTTTCCTTAATGCGGGTAATCGCCGTAGCGCCGTAGGTTGCCTGCAGACGTGCTGCGTAACCGCTGCTCACGCCGTGCGCTTCCAAGAACACCATCAGCTCGCGCAGACCGGAAAGCTGGCTGTATGATTCACCGATAGCGGCAGCCTTTTTGGCGCTGATGCCGCGTACCTGTGCCAAACGCTCAGGATAGCTTCCCAAAATTTCCAGCGTATCCGTTCCGAAGGCCTCCACAATTCTTGCCGCCGTCACCGGACCTACACCCTTCACCGCGCCGGAAGCCAGAAAGCGTTCCATGCCTGCTACCGAAGTAGGCTGCAAAACCTGCAGTGACTGTATATCAAATTGTCTGCCGAATCTGGCATGCTCAATCCAGCTGCCTTCCATAGCCACATTTTCGCCCATGTACGGCGCATTGCCATGATAAACAGCAGTAAAGCGTCCCTGCGCCTTGCTTTCCATACGCAGCACGCTGAACATGCCGTCATCGCTTTGAAACACTATATCATCAACTATCGCTTCCAGCTTTTCCATTTTCTCACCGCCACACAAAACAAATGTTTTAACTATAGCTATTATTATAACATAGTTTTCTCAATTAGGATAGCAATTTGACTTTACAAGTATTATAATTTTCGCTATAATTGAATAAGATATGCACTATATATTGTTTCCGGCAAATCAGTGCCCTGTGCCTGAACCGGCTTTGTATTATTATAATTATTATCATGAGGAGTTTGACACATGCAACCTAAAAAATTTACAGGAAAATTGATAGCCATAGATATGTACAACTGCGGCGTAAATGAAATTAATGATGCCGAAAAGGCTAAAGCTCTGCTGCAGGAAGGCTGCGACAAACACCAGATGAACAGCCGCGAGCTGCTTGTTTGTCAGGAGGAAGGCCAGAACGAATATTCTATCTCTGCACTTTGCAAGCAAGGTCATGTAACTCTGCATATATATCCTAAGCTCGGCTTTATTGCTGCGGACATCTTCAGCTGCTACGACGATGCGGACCCGGCGGGCATGGCACGTTATCTGCGCAGCGCCTTTGACTGCGACAAAGCTAAAATCACCCTGCTGGACCGTGGCGATTTCGGCAGCAAATACGATATGAAGCCCAACCACCGCTCCAACATCAAGTTCATCCGCCGTACTCAGAACGTTACCAAAAACGTCGGCGCTCAACTGAAAAAAATGATGCTCAAGCCCCGTGGCATCTAAACGGGACTATAAGATAAACTTTTCCAGGGGTTGTATGAACAGCCCCTGTTTTTTCTTAAACCAAAGGAGATTTTTCACATGAAGTATTTAATGTGGGATGTAGACGGCACCCTCATTCTGTCCGGCGGTGCCGGCAAGGATGCCATGATTAAGGTTATCAAGGACTATTATTTTCTGGATGCCTTCGATTTCAACAAGTCACTGGCAGGACGCACTGACTCGGATATTATTAAAAGTGTTGTCACCCGTCTGCGCGGACGCTGCAACAGTGCGGAAGCAGCAGGCCTGCTTATCCGCTACCATATGGAGCTGCCCAAACAGCTGCCGCTGCACAAGGGCCGTGTTTTGAAAAACGTAGAGAAAACACTGCAATACTTCTGCCGACCGGATAGCCGTTACTGCAACTGCCTGCTCACCGGCAACACCAGCACCGGCGCTCATCTCAAGCTGCAGCATTTCGGTCTGGACCATTATTTTAACCACGAACACAGCGTCTTCGGCGAAATCAGCGAAAACCGTGAAATGCTGGCTAAGGTCGCTTTCCACCGCCTGTATATGCAAAACGAACAGGCCAAGCCCAACGAGCTGATTTTCATCGGCGATACGCCTAACGACGTGCGCTGTGCCAATGCCATCGGCGCACCCTGCCTGATTATTTTGGAAGGCTCCGGCTATAAGCCAGAGGATTTTGCTGAGGTTAAGCCCTGGAAGATTATCGACTGTCTGCCAGATGATCCCAAGCAGCTGGAGCTTTTGCTTGATGAAGCAGAAAGCTATGCAGGAGGCCAAAATGCGTAAGAATATTTTCAAGACTGTGCTTACCATTCTGGCTATCGGCATAAGCAGCACAAGCCTTGCCTACAGTAACGGTGATTTAAACGCGGTACTGAACGGAGCAAGCTGCCCCGGCGGTGATCTTTCCGGTGCCGATTTATCGGGAATGGATTTATCGGGACGCGATTTTACCAACACCGATTTTACCGAAGCACGCCTTGATGCTACCAAGCTGGACAAAGCCAAGCTGCAGGATGCCTGCTTCCAGAGCGCGCTGTTGCCCAACGCCAGTCTGCGCGGTGCCAACCTGGCATATGCCAACTTCCGCTATGCCAATGCCTCCGGCAGCGATTTTACTAACGCCAGCCTGCAGGGAGCATATCTCAACCGCTGCCAGCTGCGTGGCGCACACCTGCTGAACGCAAATCTGCAGCAGGTCAAGGCACAGGAGGCTTCTATGGATGGCGCGCAGGCTGATTACGCCGACTTCAGCTTCGCCAACCTGCCCTACAGCTGGCTGCGCCGTGCCAGCCTGAAAAACGCAGTTTTTCATGGCGCTAATCTGTACAGCGCTCATCTGGAGCGCAGCGACCTGACGGAAGCAGACCTGCGCAGCAGCAAGCTGGGCCACAGCAGCCTGAACAACAGCAAGCTGGATAAGGCGCTGCTGGATAAAGCATTTTTGGAATACGCCGACCTGCGCGGTGCGGAAATGAACTACACGCAATTCGGCACAGCATTTTTGGATAATGCAAAATTGGATAAATAAATATAACCCACTCAGCAAAAAAGCTCCGGCAACCGCCGGAGCTTTTTTTGCGCAACTATTCAGGAATAATCCTGTTTATTAATCGTCAGTCCTGAGGATAAAACCCAGAAGGAGCATAACTGAGATTAATCATAATATTTTTCACTTGTGTATAGTGGTTTAAAATCATCTTGTGAGTTTCACGGCCGATACCAGAGGTTTTGTAGCCGCCGAAGGGAGAATGTTCCGGAATCTGATTGTAGGTGTTTACCCACATACGACCGGTTTCCACGTTGCGTGCTACACGAATAGCCTTGTTGATATCCTTAGTCCAGACAGCACCGCCGAGGCCGTATTCGCTGTCATTAGCCATAGCCACAACCTCATCCTCATCGTGGAATTTGATAACTACGGCAACAGGTCCGAAGATTTCCTCCTGCGCCACACGCATATCGTTGGTTACGCCGGTAATCAAAGTAGGCTTCATGAAAGCACCCTGGGCCAGCTCGCCCTCGGTAAAGCGCTCACCGCCGCAGGCAATAGTAGCGCCCTCCTGCTTAGCAATTTCCACATAGCTCAGGATTTTCTTAATCTGAGTTTCGTTAATTTGGGAACCCATTTGAGTATCATCATTCCACGGCAGGCCAACCTTAACCTTATTGAAGGCTTTAACTAAAGCCGGTACGAATTTATCATAAATGGTATCCTGCACGAAGATACGGCTGCCTGCGCAGCAAACCTGACCTTGGTTAAAGAGAATACCCAGTTGAGCGCCGTCGATAGCCTGATCAAAATCGCAGTCATCAAAATAAATGTTGGCACTCTTGCCGCCCAGCTCCAATGTCGCCGGGATAATGCGTTCTGCCGCCGCCAAACCTACATTACGGCCAACTTCGGTGCTGCCGGTGAAGGCCAGCTTGGCAAAGTTCTTATGCTCCAGCATATATTGACCGGTTTTGCTGCCCGCGCCGGTAATAACATTGAAAACGCCCGCAGGCAGTACGCCGTCAATCAGACGGGCAAATTCCAGAATGGAAAGGCTTGCTTCCTTAGAAGGCTTCAGTACGGTGCAGTCGCCTGCTGTCAGCACCGGCGCCAGCTTCCACGCTGCCATCAGGAACGGGAAGTTCCATGGAATAATCTGACCGACTACGCCGATAGGCTCACGCAGAATGATAGACAGGAACTGCTCGTTAAGTACGGATGCCTGACCTTCCTCTGCCAGGATGCAGCCGGCGAAATAACGGAAATGCTCTGCTGCCATCGGAATATCCACATTCATGGTTTCACGAATCGGCTTGCCGTTATCCATGCTTTCTACCATAGCCAGATGCTCCTTGTTGGCGTCAATAATATCAGCAATTTTATTCAACAGAGCGGCACGCTGAGACGGAGTAGTCTTTTTCCAGGTTTTGAAGGCTTCCCAGGCTGCTGCGGAGGCTGCCTCTACATCCTCACTGCTGCCTTGAGCGCAGACTGCCAGATGGCTGCCATCGGCAGGACTTTCTGCATTATAAGTTGCGCCATCGGATGCGTCGCGCCACTGTCCGTTAATGTATAAACCATATTGTGCTTGTAATTTTACTTTTTCCATAATAATGATAATCCTCCTCATTTGGCTCTTGCCCTTCACGCCATTGTGACGGGACTTGTTTTTGCGATGTCACTATTGTATAATCAAAATGGTTCTATTAAAAGAATCAAAAAGCAAAAATGTTTTAGAACCAAGGAGAAATATCACTCATGTTAACATATGATTTAGATAAACGCGGCAGCACACCGCTTTATGATTACTTATACCAATGCATCCGTCAGGACATTATCAGCGGCAGGCTGCAGGCAGGCGAACGATTGCCATCCAAGCGCACGTTGGCACAGCATCTGAGCGTTGGCATCATCACCGTGGCCAACGCTTACGCCCAACTGGCGGTAGAAGGCTACATCACCTCGCGCGAAAAGAAAGGCTACTTCGTAGAAGACGTCAGCAGCTACCGCGTGCGCCGCAAGGCTGCAGCAGCAATGCTGCCGGAGGCAGCGGAGCGCGAATACTTTGCCGACTTCAAGGCCAACCGCATCAGCCTGCAAAACTTTCCGCTCGCTACCTGGACACGCCTGATGCGCGAAACGCTTTCCGTGCACAACGAAGAGCTGCTCAAAACCGTTCCCTACAAGGGCGTCTACGAGCTGCGCAAGGCTATTGCCGACTATCTGGCACACAACCGTGCTATGCAGGTTGATCCTTCGCAGATTATCATCGGCGCCGGTACGGAATATCTTTACGGCCGTCTGCTGCAGATGTTCGGTCACGCCTGCACCTTCGCCATCGAAGAACCGGGCTATAAAAAATTCGCCTCCATCTCCGCCAGCTTTGGCAATCCCTGGAAGTACATCCCCATTGATGACAACGGCCTGATGATTGATAAGCTGGAGGAAAGCGGTGCCGACGTCGTACATCTTTCCCCCGCCAACCACTTCCCCACCGGCATCGTCATGCCCGTAACACGCAGACTGGAGCTGTTTGAATGGGTCAACCGCATCCGCAAGCGCTACATCATTGAAGATGATTACGACAGCGAATTCCGTTACACCGGGCGCTTCATCCTGCCGCTGTACGCGCAGGATACGCAAAGCCGTGTCATCTACATGAACACCTTCTCCAAAAGCCTGGTACCCTCGCTGCGCATCAGCTACATGGTGCTGCCGCCGCGTCTTTTGGAGCGCTACGAACAGACCATGAGCTTTTACAGCTGTACCGTATCCAGCTTTGAGCAGTATACGCTGGCACGCTTTATCTCCGAAGGCTATTTTGAACGCCATATCAACAAAATGAAAAACTACTACCGCGAGCAGCGCCACAAAATTCTGGCAGCCATCCACGCCTCACCGCTGGCCGTTGTTTCGCAGATTACCGAACGCAACGCCGGCACGCATTTTGTCCTGCATATCAACACCAGACTGACGGAAGCAGAAGTACGCAAGGCAGCACGGGCAGCAGACATGTGCCTTTCCTTCTATTCCGATTACAGCCATAACACCGAAGAAAATAACGGCTGCACGCTTGTTATCAATTACGCCGCCATCGAAGCAGATAAAATCGCCGCGGTAATAGAAAGATTAAGCAGCCTGTTCCCCGAATGCAACCAGATAAGCTGAATAATTACAGACCAGATGACATATACTAAAAAAGCATGCACAGCTTCTTACAGCAATGCATGCTTTTTGCTTTAATTTTTACAGCTCGATTTTCTGTACGTTGGCAATAGCCTCTTTGGCTTCAGCAATAATACGCTCCATAACATCCTTGCAGGGCAGGATATCATTCAGCACGTTCAGACTCTGACCGCACATAACGGTACCGTTGGTAACATCACCTTCCACAAGACCTCTGCGGTTGGTGCCTGTACCCATCGCCATCAGCTCCTCTTTGGGAGCACCGGCAATTTCACGCGCGGTATAAGCATCGGTAAAGGCATTGGAAAGGCAGCGTACACCAAGATTACGGCTGTAGCCGGTTGCTACGCTGTCAGTATCGGTTGCCTTGACAATAGCCTCCTTAGCAACAGGATTTGCCGGGCATTCCTCAGTCAGCAGGAAACGGCTGCCCATCTGCACACCTGCAGCGCCCATCAGCAAAGCTGCAGCCAGCGCACGACCGTCGCTGATACCGCCTGCAACAAGCACCGGAACAGATTTAATCTGCGGCAGTACGTTTTCCATCAGCGCCATAGTAGTCTGCTTGCCGATGTGACCACCGGCCTCCATACCTTCAATAACCATAGCGTCAGCGCCTGCAGCTTCAATACGCTTTGCCAGCTTAACATTAGGCACCACCGGAATAACCTTGATGCCTGCAGCATGAAAAGCAGGAATATGCGGTACCGGGTTGCCTGCACCCAAGGTAACAAAGGCTACCTTTTCTTCGCACAGCATAGCAATGATTTCCGCAATGTTAGGAGCCATCAGCATAACGTTAACGCCGAAGGGCTTGTCGGTCAGAGATTTTGCCTTGCGCACCTCGTCACGTGTCCATTCCACAGTACGGCCGCCGCTGCCGATGATACCGGCACCACCGGCGTTGGAAACTGCTGCAGCCAGCACAGCGTCACTCGTCCACGCCATACCACCCTGGATAACAGGATATTTTATACCTAAGAGCTCAGTTAATTTAGTTTTCATGATAATCACCTCGCAACAATTTTACACGCCTATTATATACTATTCTCCACGCAGTAATCGTGAATTATTTTTAAACTTTACCAAGTTTGTAAAGAATGTAACTAAGATGCAGTTTTAAGGTGCAAACTTACACTTAATTGTAGTTTTTTGTCCATAAAATTTGACATCAGGCTATAAAAATTGTAAAATTTTATGAGTATCCTGAAAGACTTCAGGACTGTTGTTTTTTATTTTAACCGTATTGGCTGCAATAAAAAGCATTAAGGTCGAGGCGACTTGATGTATACGGTGCTTTATCAGCAGCTTGCTAAGTTCATTCCACGCAGGCTGCTCAGAAAGTGCCGGAGACGAAGAAGGTCGTCGATGGCGTACTCCTAGTGCGTCGAGGCGGCCTGATGATCTATATGGTGCTTTATCAGCAGCTTGCTAAGTTCATTTCACGCAGGCTGCTCAGAAAGTGCCGGAGACGAAGAAGATCGCCGATAGCGTATATTCTGTACGTCGAGGAAACCTGATGAAGTATACAGTGCTTTATCAGCAGCTTGCTACGTTAATTCCACGCAGGCTGTTCAGAAAGTACCGGAGACGAAGAAGGTTGACGATGGCGTACATTCTGTACGTCGAGGAAACCTGATGAAGTATACGGTGCTTTATCAGCAGCCCGTACGGTAGTACTATTTACTTAAGGGAAAGAGGTCAAAGAAATATGCGCAGTACACAAGTAAAAAAAGGTTCAACCCGCGCAGCCCATCGCTCTCTGTTCTATGCAATGGGTTATACTGAAGAAGAATTAAAGAAACCGTTAATCGGCATCTGCTGTGCCGCTAACGAAATCATTCCGGGGCACATGCATCTGGATACCATCGCTAAGGCAGCCAAATACGGCGTGCTAGAAGCTGGCGGTACTCCGATTGAGTTCCCGGCTATCGGCATCTGCGATGGCATCGCCATGGGCCATGACGGTATGAAATATCCGCTGGCAAGCCGTGAGCTGGTTGCAGACAGCATAGAAGCTGTTGCTAACGGCCATGCGTTTGACGGCTTAATCCTGATTCCGAACTGTGATAAAATCGTTCCTGGTATGCTGATGGCAGCAGCCCGTCTGAATATCCCGACCGTTGTTGTCAGCGGCGGTCCGATGCTGCCCGGTCGTTATCAGGGCAGAGATATCAGCGTATCTACTGTATTTGAAGCTGCCGGCCGTTTTGAGTCCGGTCAGATTGATAAAGCAGAGCTCAGAGAAATCGAGCATTGTGCATGCCCCGGCTGCGGCAGTTGCTCCGGTCTGTTCACTGCAAATACCATGAACTGCCTGACTGAGGTTTTAGGCATGGGCCTGCCAGGCAACGGCACTATCCCCGCTGCTTACAACGGCAAGCGTATTGCTTTAGCTAAGCACGCAGGCATGGCTGTTATGCGTCTGCTGGAGGAAAACGTTCTGCCTCGCGACATTATGACGCTTAATGCCTTCAAGAACGCTATTACTGTTGATATGGCCATCGGCGGCAGCTCCAACACCGCGCTGCATCTGCCGGCTATCGCTCACGAAGCAGGCATCGACCTGCCGCTGGAGCTGTTTGATAAAATCTCCAAGAAAACTCCGTACCTCACCAAGATGAGCCCTGGCGGCAGCCACCACATCGTTGATTTGAACGAAGCCGGCGGCATCCCTGCCGTTATGCACGAGCTTGACCGTCTGAAGCTGATTAAAAAATCCTGCCAGACCGTCAGCGGCAAAACTGTCGGCCAGATTATCAAAAATGCGGAAATCCTGCGTCCTGAGGTTATTCACAGCGTAGAAAATCCGTACAACAAAACCGGCGGCATCGCTGTTCTGAAGGGCAATATCGCTCCTGAATGTAGCGTTGTCAAGGAAAGTGCTGTTGATCCTTCCATGAAGGTATTCAGCGGTCCGGCTAAGGTTTATAATTCCGAGGATGAAGCTATTGCTGCAATTTGCGCACAACAGGTTGTTTCCGGTGACGTTGTCGTTATCCGTTACGAAGGCCCGAAGGGCGGCCCCGGCATGCGCGAGATGCTGAACCCAACCTCCGTACTGGCAGGCATGGGCCACGACAAAGACGTTGCGTTGCTTACCGACGGACGCTTCAGCGGTGCTACCCGCGGTGCCTGCATCGGTCATATTTCTCCGGAAGCACGCGAGGGCGGTAACATCGCACTGATTGAAAACGGCGATATCATTGAAATTGATATTCCGAACCGTACCCTGAACGTTAAGCTGAGCGACGAAGAGCTGGCTGAACGTCGTAAGAACTGGGTTTGCCCGCCGCCGAAGGTTAAGAGCGGTTACCTGGCACGCTATGCTGCTTTGGTTACCTCCGCTGCTACCGGCGCTGTGCTGAAGGTTCCCGGTCAGGACTAAAATAAATATATAAGCTAAAAAGCAACTCCCCATCTGTCTTACCGCAAGGTAAGACAGATGGGGAGTTTTTGCATATACTAGCTAATGCAGATAATTTTTATAATATAAGATTAAGTTGTGAGACTAGCGCCAATCGCAAAAACTTATGTTATAGAGCAAACACAAAATTTAACCAAAGCCTTTATTATTTCTATTTTCCTCAAAGTACTCTGAATGTCAGCATCTTATCCAATCCTACCTCTTCAATACAGCAAGACACACCACCTCGCAGAGTAGCTTCCAAATGATAAAACAGCATGCATCTGTTGATATGCTCTAATAATAATTTAGACCGTCGCTTATAACCGTATTCTTTCAAAAGCGTTCGAAGCTTTAAGCGGACATAATCCTTCTCCGTACTGTACAAAATACGTAGACGAATATTTTTGAAAAACAAATCCAAATTTGAAAAGTCGCTCACATAATTTTCTTCGTCAAAAGAACTTTTTGTGTCTGCGGTATCCTTCTGTATTGCTGGAAATTCTTTGTCCAGAATTGGTTTTTCATAAAAGTAATTAAGCCAATACCTGACATCCAAAATAAATTTTTTCTGATTCCGACGATATTCCGGATAGAGAAAAACCTTTTCCCCATCCCAAATAGAATCAATCATGTGAGTTTCATCTCTGCAATTCAACTCCATAGCGCTGATGATTACAGCAACATCTAATGCGTTATAAAATAATTCTCGCATTATCTGTCTCCCTTTACTCCATTGCACTGTCTGCAAAGAATCTGTAAGTTTTCTGCAACACTCTTTCCGCCGGCATTCATAGGGATAATGTGGTCAACCTGGAAATATACCTTTGAACAATCTTTTTTACCACATTCTGCACAGCAGTAAAATCCATCTGCATCCTTTGCTTTCTCAAAGGCCTTTTCACGAAGAGTTTTTTCTAATTCAGGGTTATACTTTCTAATCTCGTTAAGCGGAAGATCTTCCAATGCTTTTGTTCCAAACTTCACATTATTGCCTTCATCAAAAATATCTTTAGAGTGTGATATCTTCATCAATTCAATATCAAGCTGGCGTAAGAAATACAGCTTTCTTCCAAAGAAAAGACGGAGCATATTATCATCGTTAGAATCCCAAATAGAATCAACATATTCTGTCTTTTTTCTCTGCCCCATATCCTCGTCCCAAATATATTGGGCAATTTTCCCTACATCCAGCTTACTGCGGTCTACATCAGCAAACGTATAAAATTGAGGAGCGGTTTCATACTGTGCATAATACTTGAGAATATTTCGCACATCTCTTTCTTCATATGGTGGAACCATTTCGCCGCAGAAGAAAGTATCTCTGCATTGTGCTTCCATCTCCGCAAGCTGAGATTCAGTCAGATACTCTTCCGAAATGGCGAAGCTATCAAATAAGGCTGGAAGTGCTTCCATCAAATCTTGATAGGCAGTCTGTGTACTGTCATAAACCATAACCTGATAAGCATGGTCCATGCCACTTTCTTCAAGATAGGTAAACGCATACATTCCTACCGGTATTCTTTGCTCAAACGGCACCTTCTCCAATGCTGACGTATCAACAGAATCATCCAGAATAGAGGCAAATTCTTCTATCTTGGAAATCGCAATCATACGCAACTCTCGTTTTATACGCTCCGGATCATTATCCTGGAAATCATTATTTCCTTCAAAAATACTTTCCGGATTTACCCAGGCAATATGCTCATTCCAGTGATCGACAAACGAAACAATATATGCGCTGGCTGTGCCACCTGCTTCCGGACCTCGCAGAGCACGACCTACCATTTGAGTCATCAGAATAGAAGATACCGTAGGTCTTGCAAGAAAAACTGTTTTTGTCTGCGGCAAATCAATTCCTTCTGTCAAAATATTTACGTTGATAAGCACCTGCAATTCACCATTGCGATACGCTTCGATATTTCTCTGATTATCTTCACGACTGATTGTTACACCGGTAATCGAGTCACGAATCGCGGAAACAATATAATCAGCTTTTATGCCAGCCTTTCTGAAAAGAGCAGTTAGCTGAATTGCATGTACTACATTTACTGCAAACAAAATTGTTTGTCCATACTCATGACGCTTATTTTTATATGTCTCCAAAATCAACTGGTTACGGGCAGCACTGTCCGCCATCTGAGAAGCTATCTCATCCGGTAACGCATCAAAGTTTTGGATACTATTCCATGCATCTGCTCCCATAGAGGCGCCGTATTCTTCGTCAGTATAATAGCTTTCAAAAATTGGTTTCGATAATATTTGACGCTTAATCAATTCCTTCAAGCCAATCTGATAGGTAATACCAACATCTCCATGAACTGTCTGTCCATTTTTAATACCGTCTGTAAAAATCTTTGCTAATAAGCCTTGTTCGTTTTCAGCTGTACGAAATGGCGTTGCCGTTAAGCCAATCATCTTCAAATTGGGTACTTGGGATTTCACATAATCAATAATTTTTCTATATGTCTTTGCAGTAGCGTGATGCGCTTCATCTACAATCAAAAAAAGTTCTTTTTCACCATGAATCCACTTCTCAAGCCTGTCCATATTTCTTCCGATACTATCTTTGCTGACAATTAACAGATTGTCATCCGGACGAATATCACTGGTACGGTCATGACTGGAGGCACCGGAAACAATCCGGAAGCAGAATGATGACACATGAGGAATAACCTCTGTATAAGCAAATTTCTGAAAAGACTCTGCTGCCTGATCTAAAAGCATCTGACGATGAGCAATCCATAAAATCTTCTTTTTCTTATCAATAGCATTTTTAAGCAACCACATAGATGCCGTATAGGTTTTGCCACCACCTGTCGGAATCACTACCAGTGTACTAAACGCTGCCTCCCGATTCATTTTATCCAAGGCTTCCATTGCCATCTTTTGATGTTCATAGGGAGTTCTGGAATTTGTCCCCTTCTTTGGCAGAATATCACCATATGATTTCACTTCAATATAGTCTGCTGTATTTCCCATAAGATTTACCCCTCTCTTCTGTATTCTCACTATAAATCATATTCCAATTATAGCAACGTTCTTGTAAAACTACAAATGAATATGAAATGCTTTTATCTATCACGCATTGTAACATCAGGCCGTTTGCATAATGCCCAAATACAAGATGTAAGCCACTATCCTTCTGTGCGTTTTTTCAATGATACGCGTTTAACTTATATATGCATTAATCAATTGCCTGTTTTAGTAGTCCAACAAATCGAACAAAGAGCCTTTAGGCAAAAAACCGCTGTGCCAACAGACACAACGGTTCAACAATTGATTATTAATACTCAATTTTGCTCCAGCAGATAAATATCGCTGATTTCCTTTACTGTGCGCACATTATTCGGCAACGGGCCTGCCTTCTGCACGCGACGGTATTCCAAACCGCGCACCAGCAGATATTTTTTGCTGCCGTCACGCAACGCATCTGTCAAAGCACCTGTCTGCGGAATCATTTCGATACCGGGCTTGCCTGCATAATACATGAAGCCGGGACGCAGGAACTTATCGACATAAATAGGCGTCTGCTGCTCACATTGCTCCTTATACACGCTGCTCATAGTTTTTACACTGAAGCGGTCAGCAATTACAGGCATAACAAAAGCGAAGGCCACGCACATCGTCACAGCACCAATCATCACATGCAGCCAGGATGCCAGCTCGATATCGCGATAATACAGCAGAGCAAAAACTGCCGCTGCACCCAAAAGCATGGTAAGCACGCCCAGCATTACCAGGCTGAAGTCAGCCTCCGGAAGATACTGCGCACCAATAATCCAACCAACGCCAAGCAAAACAAACATAATACCGCTGCCTGCTGCCCAACCGTAAAAGGTTGTATTATGACGCAGTCTGCTTTGCATTCTCGCTATATTCCAGCCGATAATTACCGCCATAGCGGGGAACAACGGCAGAATATAGGATACGAGCTTCGTTTTGCAGATAGTAAAGAACAGCAGCACAAAAATCCACCAAACGTGGAAGAAAAGCAGCTTGCGCATATCGTCTATACGGCTTTCGCTGACAGACGCCTTCACAGCCTGCCACAGCATACCGGTCCAGGGGAACAAGCCTAAGATTATTACAGGAAAATAATACCAGAAGGTAACGCGGTTGGCATGCTCTGCCGTCGTAAAGCGCGTTATATTGTGAAAGCCCAGGAAGGTATTGATAAATTCCATGCCATGCACAGTATACATAGCGTAATACCAGGGTGATGCGATGAGAAAATACAGCAGCAAACCACGGATAACATGCATACGCAAAATCTCACGCAGCTGGCCCATAGCCACCAGATACAGAAAAATAATCGCTCCCGGGAAGACGATACCGATGGGACCTTTAGTAACAGTAGCCAGAGCCATGCATACATACATCAGCCAATAACGCTTATGGATAAAGCTCAGCAGTGCACCTGTCATAAAAAAGAGCAGCGTTGTGTCTGTCACCGCCGCCTTACCCATATAGAAAAATTCTACACAGCTTGTAAGAATCATCGCAGACCAAAAGCCTGCACGTTCATTAAACAGCCTTGTGATACCTACATACATCATAACGGAAGTGCCGCAGGCCATTAAAGCCGCAGGAAAGCGAGCCGCAAATTCGCTGTCACCGAAAATAAACTGAGCAATAGCAACCAACCAATAATACATAGGCGGCTTATCATACCAAAAATTGCCAAAAATTCTCGGTGACAAAAAATCACCGGCAGCCAACATTTCTCTAGCTGTTTCCGCATATACCGGTTCATCCGGATCCAGCAGCGGAATGCTGCCGATACCGAACATAATCATAAATAACGCAGTGCCTGCTACAATCAGCAGGCTGTTTTTTTCAATCTGATTCATCAGTTTCCATCCCTCAAAATAACTTCAAATTTTATCTTATAGCTACTCATTTTTCTTGCCTTCGGTAGTTTTGCTCTTAATCGAAGCCATATTCAGAACATCGCTGCCAAAAGCTCTGATTGTTACTACCGCTCCCAGCATAAAGGGCAGATATTCTGCCGTAAAGCGCCAGAGAACTGCCATAATGCCTTCCACACCATTAGGCAGAATATTGGAAAACAGCACCAAGAAGCCTGCCTCCGCTACACCGCTACCACCGGGTGTCGGCGAAAAATACAGTATTAAATTCAGCAGTACCATGCGTCCCATAACCTGCTGCAAATCAAAATCAATATTCAGACCGGTGAAATAAGCAGGCACGGTGGCATAGATAAAGAGCAGGCTCACACCGGATTCGATAAAAGCACGGAAAACCATCTTCGGATGCTTGCCCATAACTACAACAGCGTTTTTAAATTCGTTGTACCAGATAAAGCAGTTGCGCTGCGTAGTAAACGAAAGCTTGCGGGTAAACCACATTATTGCCTTCTCAGGATAACGTGTTTGCAGCAAGGAAATTACGATTATCGGCAGTGATATAAACAGCACCGAAAGAAGCGTCAGTACCGATGCAGGCATCCATTTTACTATATCCTCATCGCTGTGCAGCACCACCGAAACCAGCAGAATAAGAAAGATAATGGACATAACGGTGCGCACCAAAACTACTACCGTAGATTTGGCTACAGGAACCCCGGCCTTACGCATAAACATAACCTGAGCAATAGCGCCACCGCTGGCACCCGGCGTTACCAGCGCCAAAAAGTAGTTGCTCAGAACTACATTCACTATCTGATGAAAGGTCAGCTTCTCGTCCGTCACCGAAGCCAGGGTTATCAGACGCAGGCCGTCAAAAATCAAGCCTATCGCAAGGCATGACAAAGCCAGCAGAATACAGCGAGGCTCAAACATCGTCAGGTATTCCAAGGTCCGTATATCAAATGTAAAATAAATAACCGCCACCGAAATCAATAGCACAAAGCCAAAAAGCAGACCTAGGCGGAACAATAATTTCTTATTCATCTAGCAGACTCCAAATGAGCTTATTTTTTAGTACAAGAGCTTTAGCAGGCCGTAAAATTAACAGGCTGAATCTGCTCCTGCTCCAGCAGCTTTTTATTGCTGCTGTCAAGATACGCCTGCATTTCCTCCTGCCAATGATATTGCCAGGGAAATATTTTGCCCAAGGCAACAGAATCAAGACCGGGATGTGTCATCAGCTCGCTGACGCCATCCGGAAGCTGACGCAGGATATTGCCTACCAGCTCCGCATTCAGATGACCTCCCGCCAGCATCCCGAAGAAATGCTGCGGATGCTTTAGGCCAAGGCTGTCGGCGCGCTGCGCCGCCATCTGAGCACAAAAGCTGAGCCCGCTGCGTCCGATCATTCTGCCGATACCTGTATGAAAGCCGCCGGTAAAGGTATAGGCCTCCTTAGGTATACGTACCCTTATAATATTATACTCATTACAGAGCTTTAATACAAGTGCATTAATTCCTGGCAGCACATGCGTATGCTGATGACTGTCGATATGCGTAATATTTATTTTAGCTTCCAACGCTCTTTCGATTTGCGCGCGCAGCTCCGCTTCCAGCTCGCTGCGCTTAATGCTGCCGCTGTAAAAGCGTTTGGCAAAGGCAACGTAATCAGGCAAAAACAATCCCTGCTCATCCAAAAGGCTGCTGACCTTGCCTGCAGGCAGCACCGGCGCCACGCTACCGACAAGCGTCAGATGCACACCTATACCGAGCTGAGGATTTTCCTGCGCCAGCTGCACCGCCTCCTGCCAGCAGGGAGCGCTGGGCATCAGCGAGGTGCTGGTAATAAAGCCCTCCTTATAGCCCTTGATAATACCTGCGTTAATCAAAGGATGCAGACCAAAATCATCTGCATTAACAATTAGTTTTTTCATAATCTCTACACTCTTTTGTAATTGGCAAAGTGCTGCTTTACATATTCACGCAAAGCATCCTTGCCGTATTTTTCTGCTAAGCGGCGGGCGCAGGCCGTTGCCTGCTCGCCGCCGCCCTTCGGCAGCTCGCCTACGCCGGCCTGCTGCGCCAGCTCGTCCATCGTCCGTAAAAAACGGGCACGGGCCAGAACCGAGGCAGCAGCAACCGCCAGATTGCTTTCTGCCTTAGGCTGTTGGCGCACACTGCAGCCGGGGAAACGCTGCTGCAAAGCCTTTAAATTTACCGTAGACTGGGTGAACTGGTCAATCAATGCGCTGTGGCAATCCTTTTGACGCTCCAGCACCTGACTGAGCGCCGCAACATGTCCGTAGCCTAAAAGCTGATTAAGCTTGCCGCCGGCTGCAACTACCTGCTCATAGCGCAGATTATAAATCTTCGGCTTCAGCTCCAACACGCTGTAATCAACAACCGTAGCCTTAATAACATCCTCCAGCTCCAGGATTTTTTTATCAGTCAGCAGCTTGCAGTCCTTAACGCCCGCAGCCTGCAGTTTCGCTGCCGTTGTGTTGTCAACTACCGTGGCTGCCACAACCAGGCTGCCGAAGAAATCACCCTTGCCGGATTCATCACTGCCTGCCCACAGACCGTTGCTTACCGTTGCTCCTGCAGCTGCAGGCTGCAGCTCATCAGCTTCGGGCTGCACTCCCTCCAGCACCAGCATTAATCTTTGCTTTAAAGCACTGTCACCGTTATAAACATGTGTCAGTCCCTTTTTGCCGTTATATATATTCACAGATGCCTTGGCCTCGCAAAACTGCACTGCAATCTGCTGGCCATAATTTATCGGCTTATCCTTAACAATACTGAAACCATCCTGACGGATTTTTTCTGCAGCCTCTGCCAGATAATCGGCAAAGGCCTTAGGTGTCAACTGTTTCACTCCTATTCTCCTCTTTGCACATAGTTTTTCGCCTTCCACTCCTCAAAGAGCAGATAAATCAACGGAACAACCACCAACGTCAGTAAGGTGGAGGTTGTTAAGCCGCCGATAAGCACCACGCCCATAGACTGACGCAGCTCCGCACCCTCGCCGATACCCAGAGCAATCGGCAGCATACCGAGTATCGTAGACAATGTTGTCATCAGAATAGGACGCAAACGCAGCGAGCAGGCCAAGAGCACTGCTTCACGAATAGACATGCCCTTTTCCCGCTCCTGATTGGCATAGTCAATCAGCAGAATAGCATTTTTGGTAACAAGGCCCAAAAGCATAGTAAAGCCAATCATGCTCATCATATTCGCAGTCTGTCCCGCAACAAGCAGTCCCAGAACAGCGCCGATAATCGCAAACGGCAGTGATACCATAATAATCAGTGGCTGCGAAAAGCTTTCGAACTGCGCCGCCAGTACCATGTACACCACAACTATTGCCAGAATAACTGCCTTGTAAACCTCTTTAAAGGAGCGTGCCATATTATCGGCCTGACCAATCATTTTATAGTTATATCCCGGCGGCAAATTCAGCTCGGGAATATATTCATCGCGCACCTTGCTGATTAAATCACCGGGCGAGATACCGACTGTGTTGGCATAAACAACGATTTGGCGCTGCTTATCCTCACGCTCAATGCGTGTAGGACCGCTGCCGTAACGCACATCGGCAATATCACCCAGGCGGATAAACTGGCCTGCGGAAGAAGAAATGCGCAGGTTCATAACATCATTTATATTAGTGCGCTGACTTTGCTCCAGCTGCAGAATAATATCATAGTCATTGTCACCGATGGTATAGCTGTTGCTGGTGCTTTTGCCCATAATAGCCATTTCGATAACTTTACCTACTTCCGTAGCATCAAGACCGAATTCGCTGGCCTTGGCGTGGTCCAGCTTGACCACGATTTCCGGCTGCTCTTCCGAATCGGAGATATCAACGTCGGTTGCACCCTCAGTCCGGCGTATCATGTCTGCCAGCTGCTGGGCGTAATTTTTCAGCTCCTTGATATTGCTGCCGCGCAGACCGATCTGCACCGGACGGCTGTCACCGCGGCCGCCGCCCTGGTTGGATACAACGGTAACCTTCAGGCCTTCAACATTTTGGAAGCGTCCGCGCAAATCATCCATAATCTGCTGCATGCTGCGCTCACGCTCATTGCTTGGCTTCAGGCGAATATCAAGCGAGCCCTGGTTAACGGGATTACGGCCGTTGCCGACGTTAAGCGCCACGATTTCAACCTCCGGCAGCTGCGAAATCTCCTGCTGCAGCGGCTTGGCCAGCTCTACAGTTTTCTGCAGACTGGTACCGATGGGCGCCTTAACATTAACACTGAATTCACCCGAATCATATGTAGGCTGGAATTCCGTGCCCACAAAAGGCAAGAGCAGCAAATTCAGCAGCAAAGAAATAATGCCTACGGCAACAACCTTCTTCGGCCTTTCTAAAGCCCAGGCCATCAAGCTGTCATACATTTCACGCACAGACTGAAAGCCTGCTTCAAATTTATCGAGAGCCCTCTGCACAAAATGCGTGCGTTCCTTGCTGCTCTGCTCCTCGGTCTCCACCTTAATCCAATACGCCGAAACCATTGGCGTAAGCGAAAAGGCTACGATAGTGGAGAACGCTACCGCAAAAGCAACCGTCAAGCCGAACTGCTTGAAGAACTGACCGATGGTTTCACCCATATTGCCGATAGGTACAAATACAGCCATTAAGCTCAGGGACGTTGCCAAAATCGCCAGCGTCAGCTCCTCCGTCGCTTCCCTGGCTGCCACAAACGGTGTCTGTCCCATCTCGATATGACGGAAAATATTTTCAATTACTACAATCGCATCATCAATCAAAATGCCGACTGCTAGGCTCAAAGCCATCAGCGACATATTATTCAGCGTAAAGCCCATAACCTTCATCATAAAGAAGGTGGCGATAATCGACGTAGGAATACACAGACCGCCGATAATAGTCGCACGGAAATTACGCAGGAAAAGATATGTTATCAAAAGCGCCAGAAAACCACCGAAAAGAATCGCATTCCAGACATCCGCAATGTTATCGCGGATATAGTTGGATTGGTCGCGTACCTTATCAACGATGATATCCGGAGGCAGATTACTGTGCTTCAGCTCCTCCATCTTAGCATTGACATTATCGGTAACATCAACCGTGTTGGTTTTGGACTGCTTGCGCACAAAGGTCATAACGCAAGGAACGCTGTTGGCACTGGCAAAGGTATCCTCATCCTCCCAGGAGTCAAGAACATCAGCAATCTCGCTGATATAAACAGGACGGCCGTTATGGTTGGCAACTACCACCTGCTTGATATCATTAATATTGTTATACTTGCCCAAGGTGCGCACAGTAATTTCCATAGCGTCATTTTTTGCCTTACCGCCGGGAGTATTATAGTTGTTGGCGTTCAGCTTGCTGCGCACTGTCTGGTAGGCAATACCGTATTCCGCCAGCTTTTCCGGCTTCAACACAATGCGGATAGCACGCTGGCTGGCACCGACAACAGTAACCTCGGATACGCCCTCCACCATCTGCAGCTCATCCTTGATATTATCCTCCACAATGCGACGGATTTCGCCACGGCTGCGCGAAGGCGAAGCAAAGGTATAGGCCACAATCGCGCGGGAGTTGATGTCAACTGTCTGCGTTACCGGTTCGTCGATATCATCAGGCAGAGCCTTGCGCACACTGGCAACCTTTTCACGCACCTCACTGGCCTTCACCTGCGGGTCTACACCGATATTAAATTCCAGAACCGTTTCACTGTAGCCTTCCAGCACAGTTGAGGACAGCGTCTTGATACCGGAAACCTGGCTGACACGGTTCTCAATCGGCTTGGTAACCAGCGTTTCCATTTCCTGCGGCGAGGCACCGCTGTAGGTAACACGCACGCTGACAATAGGCAAATCAACATCAGGATTCAAATCGACACCGATTGCCGGATAGCAGCGGATGCCGAACACTACCAACAGCAAAATAAACATGGTAGTAAAGACCGGCCGCTTGATAAATGTTCCAATCATCGTTATTTACCAGCCTTTTTCAAATCTATCTTGCTGCCTTCACGCAGCTTGTTATGTCCTTCGGTAACAATAGTATCCTTTTCATCCAGTCCGCTCACTATTTCCGCCAGCTTATCATTCGTATAGCCGACATTCAGCACACGGCGCTGCACAACGCCCTTGTCATCAACAACAAACACCGTCTGCTGGTCATCACGCATTACAATAGCCTGCACCGGAATAGTCAGCACATCAGCTTTAGGCGAAGCGGTAAGCGTAACGTTGGCATAGACACCAGCCAAAAGACCTTCACTGTTATCCACGCTCACCTCTGCCGCAAAGGTATGCGCCGGCAAATCCGCAACCGGAGCAATGCGGGTAATTTTACCTATCAGCTTTTTACCGGGATACGCAGGCAGAGTAATGCTTGCTTCATTGCCGACATGTACACCGGCAATCTGGCCTTCGGGAATATGAATCGTAGTTTTCAGCATAGAAATATCAGCAACGGCAAAAATAGGCGTACCTGCCTTTGCGTAATAGCCCTCCTGATAATAACGCTTAGAAATAATGCCATCAGCAGGCGCTGTCAGCACCGTGCCCTCAGACTTAGACTCCATCGCCCGCAGACTGCCTCTGGCAGCCTCCAGCTTAGCGGCAGCGTTATCACGCGCAAAACGGTAATCATCCACCACCTGCTGCGAAACAGCACCCGTAGCATATAGCTTTTCATAGCGCTGCAAATCCGTTTCCGCCTTGCGCAGGCTTGTCTGTGCATCCAAAAAGCTGCCCTTGGCACTTAAAAGATTGGCATCGGTATCAGCCTGCTCCAAAATTGCCAGCACCTGCCCGCGGCTCACACGGTCGCCTTCATGGACATAAACCTTTTCCAGGCGTCCATCCACCTTAGCGGCAACCTCCGCCTGCCATTCCGGGTCCAGGCTGCCGGAAAAGCTCAGACTTGGAACAATCGTCTGCCTTACCGGGTGAGCAGTAACAACCGCCACATTGCGTACCTGCGACAGTCTGGCAGCACGCGCCTTATCAGCCTGAATATTGCTGTAAATACGGTAGCCGATAATTACGCATACCGCCAGCATCAGGCCAAGTGCTATCTTAACCTTGCGATTCTGTAAATTCACTTTCTTTCCTCCCTGCACCATTCTCTCCGGGGTAAATTATAATGGGGTAAGTTTAATTTTAACTGAGTTTATTACGGAGTAATTATAGTGATAGATAATAATATTATACCTCTTATCAAGATAAGTTAGCAAGTGCATAGCCAATGGCAGGCATAGAAAAAGCACGCTGCGGACAGCGTGCTTTCGACAGTTTTAAATTAAGCTTACAGGCCTGCCTGCTCGCGCAGTGCAGCAGCCTTTTCGGTATGCTCCCAAGGCAGATCTACATCGGTACGGCCGAAATGACCATAAGCAGCAGTCTGCTTGTAGATAGGACGCAGCAAATCCAGCTCACGGATAATGCCGGTCGGGCTCAAAGCGAAGTTTTTGCGAACCAGCTCAGCAATCTTGTCATCGCTGATTTTGCCGGTGCCGAAGGTTTCAACCAGAACGGAAACCGGATGTGCTACGCCGATAGCGTATGCCAGCTGGATTTCGCATTTATCTGCCAGACCTGCGGCAACGATGTTTTTAGCAACGTGACGTGCAGCATAAGCAGCACTGCGGTCAACCTTAGAGGGGTCCTTGCCGCTGAAAGCACCGCCGCCATGACGAGCCATGCCGCCATAGGTATCAACGATGATTTTACGGCCGGTCAGACCAGCGTCACCCTGAGGACCGCCGATAACGAAACGGCCGGTCGGGTTGATGTAGTATTTAGTTTCCGCATCCAGCATTTCTGCGGGAACAATCGGTGCAATAACCTTTTCGATAATATCTTTGCGAATCTGCTCGTTGGAAACTTCCGGTGCATGTTGGGAAGAAATAACGATAGTATCTACACGAACAGGTTTGCCGTCGTCATATTCAACGGTAACCTGAGTTTTGCCGTCCGGACGCAGGTAAGGCAGCACGCCTTCCTTACGAACCTTGGTCAGCTGCAGAGCCAGCTTGTTAGCCAGATATGCAGGCATCGGCATGTAGCTTTCGGTCTCGTTGGTTGCATAACCGAACATCATGCCTTGGTCGCCGGCACCGGTTTCTTCCTCGGCAGCCTGGCCTTCCTTAGCTTCCAGCGCTTTGTCAACGCCCATAGCGATATCAGGGGACTGCTCGTCGATGGAAATCAGTACACCGCAGGTGTTGCCGTCAAAACCGAATTTTGCACGGTTGTAACCGATATTGTTGATAGTTTCGCGAGCAATGTGTGCGATATCAACATAGCATTGGGTAGAAATTTCACCAAAAATGTGAACCTGACCGGTAGTAACGATAGTTTCGCAAGCAACACGGCCTTTAGGATCCTGAGCCAAGATGGCATCAAGCACAGCATCGGAAATTTGGTCTGCTATTTTATCGGGATGACCTTCGGTAACGGATTCGGAAGTAAATAATTTTCTCATTGGTAGCTCCTTTCATAAATAAAAAACGTTGTTGAGAGTGTTTAGATGGTATAAGAAAAGGCGTTCTCATTATGAGAACGCCTTAAATTATTACTCTTAGCATTCTCATCTTACAGATAAACTGCAGGACTTAGCACCGTTTTACAGCTATCACGCTGCAATGGTTGCTGCGACTTCACAGGGCCATTCCCTCCATCGCTCTTGATGAGTTGTGTTAAATTGTTTACAGATGCCATTATATAACAAAATCAAGATAATGACAAGTACTTTTTTTACGAAAAATTTGTGAAAACGTCTTTGCCCGCAACGGCCGCTACTAAATAGAATTTAATTCTATTATATAAATAATCATGACGCAGATGCGGCCTTACATCCCTTACTTCAAAGAGCGCGGAGAAGGCTGCAGATGCTATATGATTGCGACGACTGCGTACTTGCTAGTACGTCGAGGAGCGGTCATGACGCAGATGCGGCCTTATACGCGCTCTTCTAAGCGCGCTCGCTACGGATACGCAAAGCCTCGTCCAAAATACGATTCGCCACATCAACCTTCGGCATCTGCTCCAGCTCGCAGACATCGCCGTTAGCATAAAGGAACTTGACGATATTGGTATCGGAATTAAAACCGGCACCGACTGCTGTAACATCGTTGGCTACAATCATATCAAGATTCTTTTTAACTACCTTTTCGCGGGCATTAGCCAACAGATTTTGCGTTTCTGCAGCAAAGCCAACTAAAACCTGATGCGTTTTCTTGGCACCCAGGGTTTTGAGGATATCCGGATTTTTATCCATAACTACAGTCAGAGCATCATCTGTTTTCTTCTTAATCTTTTGGTCTGCCACATCACGCGGACGGTAATCGGCAACTGCCGCTGCCTTGATAACGATATCAACTGCATCGTAGGCTGCGAGGCAGGCCTCCAGCATTTCATTGGTTGATTCAACCTGCACTGCCTTCACATTAGGCGGTACGGCAAGCGCAGACGGACCGCTGATAAGCAGTACCTCAGCGCCGCGCTCGGCAGCCATCTGAGCTACAGCGTAGCCCATCTTACCGCTGGAACGGTTGCCGACAAAGCGGACGGGGTCAATCGGTTCACGTGTGCCTGCTGCAGTAACAAGTACCTTCAGGCCACGCAAATCGCCCTCACGAGCGGCAAAAAAGCTGCTCATGAACTCCACAATCTGCTGCGGTTCAGGCAGACGGCCGGGACCACTAGTGCCACAGGCAAGATGTCCGGAAGCAGGCGGCATTACAGTGATACCACGGCTTTGCAGCTTAGCGATATTTTTCTGGGTTGCAGCATTAAGATACATGCCGGTATTCATTGCGGGGCAGACAACGATTGGTGCCTGAGCTGCCAAAAGCGTAGTGCTCAGCAGGTCGTCCGCAATGCCATAGGTCATTTTAGCCAGAATATTAGCGGTAGCAGGCGCAACCAAGAAAGCGTCAGCCCAATTTGCCAAAGCAATATGCTCGACATTAAATTCCTGGTTGCTGTTCCACATGCTGGTTGCAACAGCATTACCGCTGATTTCCTTGAAGGTTAACGGAGTAACAAACTGCTGCGCATGCTCGGTCATGACCACACGCACCTCGCAGCCCTGCTTACGCAGACGGCTTACAAGATCTACAGCCTTATAAACGGCAATACCGCCGGTTACTCCCAAAACAATTTTTTTGCCCTTTAACAAGGTTTTACCCTCCCGCTGTTATACGTTTTTAGTACGCTCGTAGGTAATAGTATTGTTAGCAATTTCCTTCAGCGCAGTGCTTACTTCTTTTTCCGCAGAATTTACACCGGGAATAGTGAGCTCACGTGCTCTTTTTGCTGCCAAAATAACCAAAGTGTATTTGCTATCTACTTTTTCTGCCAAATAGTCAATAGACGGATCTACCATAGACATTATAGAATCACTCCTTTAAGTATTTCATGGTTCACACAGCAGAATGCTGCATAATGTAAATTTATTTTTTTGCTTTACAAATCTTATCAACAATAAAATATGTTCTGGCTACGCGATAACGCTCAGCCTCCATAATTGTCAGCACCTTTTGCGCTGCCTTTTCCGCAATATCGTTAACGATGATATAATCATATTCTGCTGCGTAGGTCAGCTCGCTGGCTGCGGAAGCCATACGGCGCTTGATAACATCCTCGCTGTCAGTGCCACGCTTATAGATGCGTGCGGAAAGCTCATCTAAGGAAGGAGGTACGATGAAAACAAATACGCCCTCAGGGAAGCGCTTTTTAATCTGCAAAGCTCCCTGGATATCAATCTCCAGCAGCACATCGCGACCGGATTCCAGCTGCTCCTCCACGTATTTGCGCGGTGTGCCGTAATAGTTGCCGTATACCTCGGCATATTCCAGCAGCTCGCCCTTGTCAATCATCTGCTTAACTTCGGGAATTGTTTTGAAGAAATAGCTCTCTCCGTCAACCTCACCCGTGCGCGGTGCACGTGTAGTAACAGAAGTAGAATAACCTAAATCCGGCAGCTGGTCTCTCAGCATCTGGCAAATAGTTCCTTTGCCTGCTCCCGACGGACCGGATACTACAAGAAGTACTCCCTTGGGAGTAACATTATCAATATCGTTGCTCATGATCCAATTACTCCTCTTCTTCAGAATCAGCAGTTTGTGCTACCAGACGGTTAGCTACAGTTTCCGGCTGTACTGCAGACAGGATGATATGACCGCTGTCCACAACAACTACAGCACGAGTACGACGTCCGTAGGTTGCATCAACCAGCATGCCCTTGTCACGGGCTTCCTGGATAATACGTTTAATCGGTGCCGATTCCGGACTGATAATAGAAATAATGCGATTGGCTGCAACGATGTTGCCAAAGCCGATATTAACTAGCTTTATATCCATAACTTCCTCCAGTTTTATTCGATGTTCTGAATCTGCTCACGGATTTTTTCTATTTCCGCCTTAATTTCTACAACAATCTGCGCCATAGTATAATCATTTGCTTTGGAAGCAATAGTATTGGCTTCACGGTTGAATTCCTGGATAAGGAAGTCCAGCTTACGTCCTACCGGCTGGTCGGAAGCAATGATAGTCTTAAATTGCTTGATATGGCTCTTCAAGCGGACAATTTCTTCCGTAATGCTGGTGCGGTCAGCAAAAATTGCTACCTCCTGCAGCAAGCGCTCCGGCTCAACCTTAATATTGTTATCTGCCAGGAGATTGGTCAGACGTTCCTGCAGCTTAGCCTGGTATTCTTCCACAACTAAGGGAGAACGCTCCTCAATCTGTGCCAGCTTTTCGGCAATCAGATCTGCACGGTAAATGAAATCACCGTAGATATTGCCACCCTCTGTTTCACGCATAGCTACCAGATTAGCAACAGCCTGCTCAACAGCCTGCTCAACCTTGGGCCAAACGCTTTCTACATCAAAAAAGCCTTCCTTAACGTTAATCACGTCAGGGCATTTTGATAAATAGAGAATTTCTGCAGCAGCGTTAATGCCTGCAGCGTCAGCCCCGATAGCAACGCCTACCTCCTGCAATGCCTTATGATAGGCAGCAGCAAGGTTTTTATCAACCTTCAGTGTGCAGTTGCCGCTGACATTATAATCAGCAGTAATAAACACATCAATACGTCCACGGCTAACGGTTTTTAAAATAGTTTTACGGATTTTATCCTCCAAAGGATTCAAAAAACGCGGTAAACGGATAGCAACCTCGTTATACCGGTGGTTCACGGTTTTCATTTCAATGTTAACAGAAAAATCTGCATCCTCGTAGGAACCACGGCCGAAACCGGTCATACTTTTTAACACAGGCTTCCTCCTTCATCTTCACCAGCAAAGGTGATGTTATTTCAGCTTAAAAGATAAGTATTTTTTGCTTCAATCTTATCTTGAAAATCTATTATACCATATTTCTCTAATGATTTCAGCATTTTTCTTCGTTTTTCGTCGCTTAGATAAAGAAATGGCCTATTTTTGTTTTGCTATACTTGTTGCAGGTAATGGAGTATAATATGATAAATTAATAAATTGCATTGTATTCCCGCAGGTTCAAAAAACTTTGCCGAGCCTGCACCGAAAGGAGTCCCTATGAACATTGAAGGCTTAACTTTAAAGCTGCTTACAGATACATTGAATGAAGAGCTGCTGGGCAGCAAAATATATAAGGTATATATGCCTAATCCGCAGTCACTTCTGCTGCTCGTCCGCAGAACACGCGATACCAGCAGCCTGCTGGCCGATATGCACAACGGCAGCTGTGTGCTTTATCTGCCGCAGCAGCTGCCGGAAAACCCGGAAACTCCGCCCACCTTCTGCATGCTTCTGCGCAAGCATCTGGAGGAAGGACGCATCACAAAAATCAGCCAAAGCGGCCTGGACCGCATTATTACGCTGGAGATTGATCTTTTAGGCGCTTCCAGTAAAATTATTACCAAAAAGCTGATTTTTGAGCTTACCGGTAAAAACAGCAATATCATTCTTACGCAGGATGATGTTATTATCGACTCTCTGAAGCATGTAAGTGCAGCACAAAGCAGCTATCGCACTATCCTGCCTGGCAAAGCCTACATCGCACCCCCGCCGCAGGAAGGACTTAACCTTTTGACAGATGACCCGGCAAAAATTGTGCAGGCCGCCAACAGTCTGCCGGCAGCCAACTTCGCTAAGGCCTTTATCAGCGCTACCACCGGTGTCGGCAAAATGACAACGCTAGAGCTTTTAGCTGCTGCGGATATCCTGCCGCAGGAGGTACGTCTGGAAAGCTCCGCCTGTCAGTCACTGGCGCAGGTTATCGGCAAGCTGCAGACAAATATGCAGACGCAGGCAGCCAAGCATCCTGTCTATGCGCTCATCAGCCGTACCAATCAGGTAAAAACCTTGCTGGTATTGCCTCCGCAAAATGTGCAGGAAGGCATGCAGGTTAAAGAATTTGCTGATATCAACAGTGCGCTCAATTTCGCTGTCAGCTTGAAGCCTATCCAATTGCCGCGCCATGAACAGCTGCAAAAGCTGGTGAACAGCGAAACTGCCAAACTCAAGAAAAAGCTGCAGGCTCTGCAAGAAGATTTGGCTAATGCAGCCAATGCAGAAGAACAGCGTATGCTGGCAGATACTATCATGGCCAATATCTATCAGATAAAAAAAGGCCAGACCAGCGCCGCGCTGATTAATATTTATGACGGCGAGCCGGTTACAGTCAGCCTTTCTCCCATCCTTTCGCCTACGGAAAACGCGCAGGCCTACTACAAGCGCTACAATAAGTACAAACGCGCTCAAACCGAGGTGCGTATCCAGCAGGAATCTACGGAAGAAATGCTTGCTTATCTGGAAAGCCTGGACGCTTCGCTGCTTACCGCTACGACGAAAGAAGAAATCGAAGAGATTAATCAGGAAATGCTGAGCAGCGGTCTGCTTAAGGACACGAATAAAAAGAAGAAAAATGCAGGGCTGCAAAAATCTCAGCCTCTGCATATCCGTTTAAATTCTGAAGCAGATTTGTATATCGGCAAAAACAACAAACAGAACGATTATGTTACCTTTACCTTGGGCAATCCCAAGGATTTATGGTTCCACACCAAGGATATCCCCGGCTCGCACGTTATTTTGAAAACGTCACTGCCGGAAGCACGTCAAGAGGATATTAATCTTGCTGTGCAGCTGGCAGCATATTTCAGCAAAGCGCGCGACGGCAGCAATGTTCCTGTTGACTGCGTACAAAGACGCTATGTAAAGAAACCTGCAGGCAGCAAGCCCGGCTTTGTTATTTTTACAAACCAAAATACTTATTACACAACACCTGATATAGAGTTAATCCAAAAATATTTAAAGTAAGGATTTAGTCAGAACTTCATTCGTCAGGATATAAAAAGCGCTCTGATTCATAGAAATATGAATCGGGGCGCGTTTTAAGTTAGGGTGAAGTTTTTTGAGTGTAGATAGTTTTATCAATCTCTTTTTTGTCAAAGCAAATCTGCAGAACAACGCTGATTGCCAAGATGGCAAGTAAATTGAGCGAGAGGTATATCGTGTAGGGAATAGCAATTTTAGCGAATGAGTGTCCGGAATCATCGAAGTGTTGCATTGTCTGAGCGCTAAGCTATCTACTATAGTAAAAT
>CAVKUS010000024.1:0-35989 GCA_963659725.1 Bacteroides sp. CAG:545
AGCGAAACGCGGCAGATTTACAGTCTGCTCCCTTTAACCACTCGGGAACCCATCCGTTTGCGACAAAAAGAATTATACAGGATTTAGGCCCGTTTGTCAACAGCTTTTCATAAATTTATTTGCATTATTTTTAAAAACAGATGTAAGCCGCATCGCTAAGCTATTTTTCGACACCTGAAAGCTTATCCAGGCTATATTCTCCGGACCAGACAATGCTTCTGTATTTCGCCGGCGCTGTATCACCTTCGGTAGAAATACACAGCACAACAGAGCTTTCATCAAGCTGCAGAAGAGAGTTAGCCTGTGCGTCACTGCGTCCCAATAAGGCAAAGCCCAGGCCAGCAGCACCGCTTTCGCCGGAAACAACAGCTGTATCACCACTTAAAGGATTGCCTAATACGCGCATGCCGTAAGCAGCAAATTCATCCGGCATCGAAACAAAATTATCTGCATAGCGCCGGAGCATATCCCAGGCAAGACTGCAGGGCTCACCGCAGCACAGACCGGCCATAATCGAGTCCAAAGCACCCGTTACATTATGCAGCTTTCCGTCATCAGCCTTAGCTGTTTTGAAAAGGCAGTCCGCCTTTTCCGGCTCTACTATGGTAATAATCGGTTTATCTGCTTTATAATAGTCGGCCAAAAAGGCTGCAACAGCACCGGCCATAGCGCCCACTCCGGCCTGCAGAAAGACATGCGTCGGGCGCACTCCCTGCAGCTGCTGTACGATTTCATAACCCATGGTAGTGTAGCCCTGCATAATATGCAGCGGCACCTCCTCATAGCCTTCCCAAGACGTATCCTGCACCATGATACCGCCGCAGTCGGCAGCAATTTTTCTTGCCATACGCACAGTATCGTCATAGTTAACATCTGTAATATAGGCTTCGGCTCCGAAAGCCTTGATTGCCTCCAGACGCGCAAGCTCTGTTCCCTTAGGCATCAGCACGATAGCCTTCTGCTGCAGACGGCTGGCAGTCCAGGCAACACCTCGGCCATGATTACCATCGGTAGCAGTAACAAAGGTCAGCTCGCCCAGCTTTTGTTTTACCTCAGGCGCCATCAGCTTGTCATAGGTAAGCTCCTCCACCGGAAGCTGCAGACGCTTGGCAAGCTCGCAGGCAATAGCGTAGCTGCCGCCCAAAACCTTGAAGGCATTCAGCCCGAAGCGATAGCTTTCGTCCTTAACATAAATATCCTTAACACCGAAAAGCCTAGCCAGATTTGCCAGACGTACTAAAGGCGTAACGGTATATTCGGGAAAGCTGCTATGAAACCGGCACACCTTCTCCGCCTGCTCATAGCCATAATGATTAACAACGGAAAGATTATCTTTCTTCTGTTGATGCAGATAATGTATTAATTCAGCCATCGTCCCGCTCCTTATTTTGCCTGCAAAAGCGCCAGTCCGCGTGCAAACTTGCTGCGTTCTTCCGCACGCAGCTCCACCTGTGACGCTATTCTTTCCTTAAGCTCCAGCAGCGCATCCACAGTACCGCTCATAAGCTCAAATTCAACCTCATCAATGCTGTCTCTTTTTTCACCGCAATGAATTGCGCCCTTATCTATCGCCAGCTCAATTACAGCACCGGCATAATCCAGAATATAGGTTATGCGTTCTACATCAACCGTAAACAAAGCCCTGACGCCAGCAGGAGCCAATTCGATAAGCTCGTAATCCAGGCCAAGAGCCGCAAAGCCGTTCAGTTCAGGCTTCGCTTCTTTCAGCGGCAGATTCAGCTCCAGACGCTCGCTCAGACCATCATTGCTTTGTTTGGAAGTCTTTACGGTCGCTTCAAAGCTGCCATCGCCCTTGTCACGTACACGGTAAGCAATACCATGCTGCGTCAGCGCCATATCGGCAGTATCGTAATAGGTGCTCACCAGACGGCGCTTTTTGTAGCTGTCCGGACGCATGGCCTGCTGCATAAAGTCCAGCTGCAGCATTTTCTCCAAGCCTTCTCTGCTGAGCAAAAGCTTTAATTCAATCTCTGTATTCTTTGCCATTATTATCACTGCCTTTACCAAAAATTTTTAAACTGCCCAACGCCTGCGATGCAGAATTCTTCTGCCACCACACCAGCGGTATACCAAAGGCCAGCAGCGTCACTGCCAGCGCCGCATAAAAGCGCGGCGTACCGAAGGCATCTGCCAGAAAGTTATAGGCAATCGCCCCCGGAAGCATACCGAGAACAGTTGCCGCCGCATAAATTTTAAACGGCAACCGCACACTGCCGGCAATAATGCTTACCGGATCATAGGGAAAAATAGGCACGGTACGTAAAATAATCATCTTCTTAAAGCTGCCGCTGCCTACAAGATAGTTTGTCAGGCGTTCACCCCAACTGCCGCCGAAATTGCGCAGCAGCCAGCTGCCACCGCCGAAGCGTCCCAAAAGATAACAAAAGCTTGCACAGCCAAAGCCACCCAGAAGCAGAAACAATATTCCCCACCACGGGCCGAACAGCACGCCTGCGCTTAAATTCAAAAGCAGCGTCGGGAACAAAAGCAACGGGCGAATCGTATACACCGCCACATAAATAAGCGGTGCCCACACGCCGAAGCCCACCACCCAACGGCGGATATCCTCGGCACTGTGCGGATGCGGATTATACGGAGATTCGTACAAACCGTATAAAATTGCGCCCAGCACCAGCAGATAAACCAGCACGCGCAAAAATAAATATAGATATTTTTTCTTCATATAAACCTCTGATTTTCAAACTCTCATCTATTATACGGCGTTTAGAGGAATTTACGCAAGCAATATTGCCAAATAGTTTGGTAAATGTAAAAAGGCCGCCACTTACGTGGCAGCCAATCGGAAAAGTTCAATCGGCTGTGCTGCTGATTTTTTCATTACGCAGGAAATGGATTTTGAAAAAATACAACAAAAAAGCCGATTACACAGATATCAAAAAACGGCGGGAGCGTGGCTCTCGCTTCAAAATGATGTTCTATGTAATCGGCTTTGAGATTCAAAGACGGGTTCTGTCTCAATGTCTGCTCCTGCCAACAAAACCAAAGGCGTATGGAGCAACTCGGTACTTCTGGTGTACCGATACCGTGTCGGGCAATCCCGATCAATTATTTCTCAATATGGTCGAACATTTTATTCAGTTGTCTGCAACAGGTGACCTGTTACGCCATAATTATACAAAGTTCTTCTAACGAAGTCAATAACTGCTATCACAAAAAAAGGCAAAAGACAAGGGAAATTTGAAATTCAAATCACTTTCAAGAACTATGTGGTATAATGTATTTGTCAAACAAAGTCGAATAGCGAAAAGGCCATTTCTTTGCAAAGAGGATACTAAACCCTTTGGGAACTATCATCTCAAATGAGTTTGGTAAAAACGCAAACCCACTCGGATGGTAATAAGGGAACTCTTTCTGTTTGGGCTCCGTTTGGCGACAATCGGAGTTGCGCCTTTCGATGCGTTGTTACGGTCACGCTTTTTTTAACAGAGCTTAACGATATGAGGAGCATCTGTGATAAGACACACTGAAAAAAGTGAAGCACTAAAACACGGTTTTGTGTGAGGAGATATAATGGATAATGTAACGATTAAAAAGGATATTTTTCTTGACTTAAGTATTGAAGATGACGGCTTTGGTTTTTCTACATCAATTAATGATGCGTTAGTTCGAGCAGAATCAGAGCTTGTAGTTTTGAATGAAACGGTAGATTCGATAAAAGGTCTGAAACCAGACTGTGATAAGCTGGATTATATTTTGGCCGCAAGTTCTGGTGCCTTGTGCGGCGTTATCGACATCTTTTTAGTGGGCAAGCCCGGTGAATCACCTCTTGGCGAAATTACGGACAAATGGTTTGCAGCCAGAACGATGGATTTTGCAAAACTATGCCATCCAAAAAAGAAAAATTTTGATAGTCTCGATTCCGCACTCAGATTCTTGGAAAAAAAATTTAAGGTTCCTTATGACCAGACCGGACTTGGTGATGCTGGAAGAGCTGTCTTTGATTTGACTGCCAAAAATCATCATTTCAAATCTCTTGCACATAATCCAAGCTTGTTGGGACTGTTCTTTTCGATACTCGATCAGTTTAGCAATACATCTCACTTTGTTACAAACGGTCAGCTTGTTTCGTTGCAACAGGCAGATGAGAAGTGGGAATTGCAAGGCGGAAATATTCCGAGTAAACTATTCTGCGGATTTGCCAACTGGCTAGGCCATCTTATTTCAGATGTATCTGGTTCATTATCCAGCGCTGCTAAGGGTAATCGTGGCACAGGTCTGCCATCCCCATTGTGGACATGGACCAATGATATTATTGCATTAAAACCCAAATTAGGACTTAATGTAACCGAAACAAACAAGGCTATGAATGAGCTAGCCCTGAACATATTCGAAAAAGGCTACGACACTCGATTCCAGACAGCTCAGGCCATACCGGTATTTTTGAATGAACTTCTTGTTCGACTCATTTATGCTATTCGTCGTCTGTTTAGATATTTTTCTGAAACACCAAAGGCAGAGCGATCCTTTGCACTTATGTGGAAGAAGTGCGAGCCATTCTCGAATGCTACGGTTAAGAGAATGCTGACTGTGGCACACGGTACATTCTGCTTGGTTGATGTCGGTGATGCAGTGATTAGATCGTTTATTGCTGGTGAAGGCACATTTAATGCCGTAGAATTTGTTTTGCGATTGAACATTGTCGGAGTCGGACGATTTGCTATATCTCTTTACGGAGAAACACGAAGAGCAATTTCCTATAATCATGCCAAGAGAGCATCTGAGTTTGCTTCAAAAGAAATCGTCATCGTTACCAATTACATAGAGGGACTGAAAATACTGGCTCGTCAGTACGATGATAGTCACCTGTTAGTGTTTGTCAGTGATTTTGAAAAAAGCGATGCTTATGTGGAGTCTTTTGGAAAATCGGCAAAATTAGCTGAATTGCGTAATGTTCCAACAAATAAAATTTTGAAAAGCAAGTCGGATATCGACAATTACTTTGGAGGAAAAAGAAATGGCTAAGAAGTTATCAAAGCTTCAAATGGCGCAGCAAAAAGCCAAGGCTGCTGCGAAGAAAACAAACCAAAAAATTAATGAGCTTGGCAAGCATACCAGCGCATTGTATACTTCCTTAACCACGATTCAGTCATTATTTGACCGTATTCGTAATGTGCCTGAAGAAAATATGCTGAAGTATGAAAAGCTGAAAGCAATCAGAGTAAACTGGAAGCAGCAAGCAGAAAAAATTGAAATGGAATACAAGAAGGCTGAGGTAAAAGCTACCGGTCAAGGTGCTGCTGGCGTTGGTGCCGGTGTAGCTGTTGTTGCCCTTGGGCCCACTGCGGCTATGGGTATAGCAACGACATTTGGTGTAGCTTCTACCGGAACAGCCATATCTGCTTTGAGTGGTGCTGCTGCCACAAATGCGGCATTAGCATGGTTAGGCGGTGGGGCTTTAACGGCTGGTGGCGGTGGCATGGCTGCAGGCAGTGCGCTTTTAGCACTTGCAGGACCTGTTGGTTGGGCAATCGCAGGCGTTTCTGTTGTTGCAAGTTGCTTGATGTTCTTTAAGGCCAAAAGTGATAAGGAAAGGCTGGAGAATGTCTACACACTTATTAGTAATCGAGACATAAAGTCGTACGAACTTGCTATTGTCGAATTGAGCGAGAGAATAAAGAGAATCGTGGATGAAGCAGGAAAATTGGCAGAAGCCATTGCTAAGATTGAAACCTTCGGAACAGACTATGCCAAGATGACCGAAGCTCAACAGTACGAGTTAGGTGCATACGTCAATTTGATGGAAGCGTCCACCATGTTACTTGTTAATCCGATTCTGGGTCTCCAGCCTAAATATACAGAGCAGGATTTTGATAGACTGTGTTCAGCTGAAAGCGAATTGTTCAGACATTACTTCAAGGCACACAAGACTATGGTCATTTCTATGGCAAACTTGCTTTATAAAATCGAACTCGACGACAAAGACAAAAAGTTGCTGGCTAAATCTTTGAAGAAAAACAAAGAGTTCTTATCATCGGTGCAGATGACTAAAAAGGAATTTGATGCTGATGACATTACTATGATTGAGCGAGCTTTGAGCCATAGATACAAATACAGTACATACTAAAGAAACGCCTCAACACTGGATTTCCAGTGTTGAGGCGTTTTGAAAGCCAAGGCATATATCAGTTGTAGATCAATTCGCTTATGACGATTTCTTCTGCACGGTTACGGATGCTGTTCATAGCTCTGACCCATGCCATTTGGTCTGTTACTTTCAAATTCTCTGTCACGCCCTCAGTAACCTTCATCTGACTGATAATGAGTTCCAGACGGCTCTGTGCCTGTTCATTCAAATCAGCCAGATATGTCCACATCTCTCCTGTCAAGCAAAGGTCATCAAAGCGGATGGGATTGTGTTCTCTCAGATATTCTCTGTGCATTCGTCCAAAGCAACCGATAGGTCTTGTTTCCTCCGACAAGCGAATGTCGGGAATGTAATAGTCACCACAACGAATATAATTCAGTTCTTGCATCGTATGTTCCTTCAATTATAGGTTCAAAATAGTATTGATGACGAAAAAAGGCGATACATGGTTCTAAAAAACAAGTATCGCCAATTTTTCTTGTCGCACCCTGTACGGCAGCTACCCTATGTCAGTAATGTTCTCATACTGTCTTATTGGAAGCTACCTCGCGTCCTCTCCTTTAAGCTTTATAAATCTGTGGTCAGCTGATATGTCTTAACAAATTTCTCCGCATTATCCGCAGTTATCTCAACCATCACGCTCGGCTGCGCACTGCTCGCACTAAAAATGCTTATGCCATCAATAAGCCGTAGCTGCTCATTCTTCAGCAAGGTTCCCTGCACACTGATAACCGCTGTGCTGTAAAACTTTGCACCATAGCTGTTTGTCCCTGCTACATTGTCACTCTTATAATGCACCTTCTTCTCATCCCAAGTGTCATAGCTTAATTGATTGTCGCCGGGAATAAGCATCCCTGAAAAACACAGATTGATTACAGGATTTTTCAGCGGTAAATCGCCCGAGTTAGTAATAACGCCAAGCCAATCACTTTCAGATCGTACAGACTTATAGCCATCAGGATGTGTGCCTTTGCGAGAGTCTGTTTCCGCCATCTCATCATACTTAAAGCTGGTTTGCTGCAGAATAAAGTCTATGCTTGCTGCTCTCGTCCACTTCTCCTCCTCAGCAGGTGCCGGAGCCGCTGCACGCTTCTTCTCTTCGTCAAGAACGAAAAAGGCAGCCGTGCTCGCCATCATTCGAAGTCTTAAGATAATTAACGGTATCTGCCAATTCCTCATAATGCATATCTCTACCTGCCTCCTTTGCACTCTTCATACTAGCCTATCGAACGAAAGTGGTCAAGGGTTTTCCAAAAAGCTACGCTCCACCTTCCCTGCTCCATTAGACTATAGCTTTGAATACACGTGCTGCAATAAGCAAGCCTATAGCAAAAAGTGCACCTTTAAATATCATGGTAAATTTCAAGAAGCGACAGCCCCTCACTGCCGCTTCCTGCACCCATCAAGCCTCTCGCTTTACCTCATACACAGGCAGGCCATCCTGCAAGGCCAGCTTCACCAGCTCGTCCATGCTCTTGCCGGCACCATATCTGCTGCTGAGCAGCTCGCGCAACGCTGACTGCGTGTAGAAGGTGCTGCGGCGAACCAACGACGAGGTGTAGGAACCATCGGCGCAACGTCCGGGAATGGCGTAATCTGCGGTAATTTTCCGCTTCAATTTATCATTGGTAAGGTACAAGCCTGTGCAGGATTCCTCCGCCAGGTAGCAGGACCAGCTGCGCGGCGCGAACTTACGCACTAGCGCCTCCCAGAAAGCGGGTTGCGGGCCGTATGCAGATATATACTTGATAAAGAGCTGTCCTTTGCCGTCGAACTGGATTTTTTCAACGCCAGCGCGGAGATCAAAGGCCTGGATGCCGGCGCCCTCAGCGATGAAGCCGAGCCAGCCGCAGCCAAAGGCAGTTTTCGGTTTGCGCTCATCCTTGCGCGTCCAGCGCTTGAGCTTTTTAAAGAGGTTTGCCAGCTCCTCTTGAGAACCGTAGACGTATAAATTTGTGTAACAATAATTTGCCATATAAGAATCATCCTTTCTTTAAAACACTTAAATAGGCTAGAAAAAGGCAATAAAAAAAGCCATTATAGAGAATTTTGGGTACACTGATAGCGTACACTCTTCAATTCTTATAATGACACATTATAATTCCTATATGAACAAATTGTAGCTAGCGCTTTCAAACGCTACGATTATTATATACCAAAACATTGAGTACTGTCAAGAGTGTGTTAGAAATCTGTGTTTTTCTTGCACTGCACCACTTGCACCACTTGAACCACTTCATTTGGTGCAAAAAGAAAAACTGCACAACTAGCTCTAATATATATCCCTGTAAGTAAAGTCTTCGTAAGGGTTCAAAACCTTTATTTTATAGTGTTTACAGCTATTTTAAGGCTCTTTTATTTATATTATATTAAAAACTCCGAGCCACTGATTTTTTAGCAAAAAAACTGAAAAAAGTGGTGCAACTGGTGCAAGTGGTGCAAAAACAAGATTGAGCAGCAAAAGCCGGGATTCTCCCAACCTCGACAAAAAAATGGCTGAAGCAAAACGCTCCAGCCAACAAAACCTAATAGTACGGATAGGTCAAAACACACTTCGATTCGGATTCATTTAGTCAGCCTTGAAATCTTTAGTGATATCTATCTTGTTAAATATCTTTTTCTTCAAAGTTTGTCCGACTGTTTTCAAATCATATTCTGATTTAATAGCGGTATCGTATGCGCAGGTATCTGAAATTATAATGTCTCTGTCAATGTATACAAAAAATTACTCACCATACAAATTACTACCAATAAAGGTTTTACACATTTTTACCGTCCAACAGCTCCGCTACCTCCACCTCCAAGGCCTCTGCAATGCTCAAAAGCACAGGCAGGCTTGGTATACGCTTGCCGTTTTCTATTTTGCTCAGATATTGGGAAGAAATAGACACCTTAATAGCAAAATCTGTTTGGTTAATACCTTTTAACTGGCGATAATATCTGATTTTCGCACCCATTTTGCGATACACAAGCTCCGCCATATTATCTACCATCTAAAAACCCCCTTTATTATATTATGCCACCATGAGTATTTTTTAGCTTAACTTCATAGGCTCATAATACCCTATTAGTTCAAGTTCTTCACCAGAACCTGTATATAGTTTAGACTATTTGACAACAGAAATCCGTGACAAGCATAGCACGTTTTTGCACCTGCAGGCACAAAAAAGAACGCCTACGCGTCCTCTCCGAAAATCTTATGTTATAATCCTTCACATCTGCAAAATAAATGTGAACGCCTTGACTTTATTATCTGCTCATATAATAATAATAGTGTAAGAATAAATTGCTTCTCTTTCAAGACTGTCGAGAAGGCAGCCAATTTACAGAAAGCGGTGATAAAATGATTTTTAAATTTGAAGCACAAGCCCCCAAAATTGACGAGAAGGCCTATGCCTTTAATACTGCCACCCTGATTGGCAAGGTTGAGCTTAAAGAGTACGCCAGCGTTTGGCCCGGCGTTACTATCCGCGGTGACGTTAACCGTATCGAGGTTGGCCGCTACAGCAACATCCAGGACAACAGCGTACTGCACGTTGCCGACAAATACGCCTGCATCGTAGGCGATTATGTAACCGTAGGCCACTGCGCTCTGCTGCATGCCTGCACTGTTGAGGACCACTGCCTCATCGGTATGCATTCCACCGTGCTTGACGGCGCTGTAATCGGCCACGGCTCTATCGTTGCTGCCGGTGCTGTTGTAACCAAAGGCACCATCGTTCCGCCGTACTCCCTGGTTGCAGGCATTCCTGCCAAGGTTATCAAAACTTTGGACGAAAAAGGCATCGCTGCTATCCATGCTCAGGCACTGAAATACAAAACTCTCTGGACCGAACGCTACGGCCTGCTGCCTGACAATGACGGCGAACGCTACCACGGTGAGCAAATCGTTTAATTATCAAAAAAACAGAAGCCTGACAATGTCCTCTGATTAAGAAATGCGTAAAAATTTTTAATCAGGTCACGCTTCATTCATAGTGCAAAAAAATCCCGTTACACGGCGCAAGTCTGTGAACGGGATTTTTGCTTACAGCAAACACTTACCCTTATAATCAAAAAAGCCATCTCCGTATTCCTCAAGAACAACGGAGATGGCTTTTCAGCTTCAAATATACTTTTTATTTAGTTGCTTTCGGCAGCAACGGCTTTTTTAGCAGGGCAAATAGCAGCTGTAATAGCATAAGCAGCAATGCATACCAGCCATTCCATATAGATTACATTCGGGAAAATGCGTACTGCCGGGGTGAGCTGCCACAGTACCAGCAGCACCAGGCCTGCCAGCAAAGTCCAGAAGCCTGCGGCTTTAGAAGCATACTGCGGGAAAAACAGCGCTACGATTACGATAACGCTGAAGGCAGCAGTCAGGGACAGACCAATCATAATCGTACCCAAAATACTGGATACGCTCATAGCAAGTCCCAAGGTAAGAATACCGCTGATAATGATGCAGGCACGTGTCATCAAAAGCTGACGCGCCTGGTCGCACTGCGGATTGATGAAGCGCTTGTAGATATCGCTGGAGAACAAAGTACCGGCGCTAAGCAGCAGGTTGCAGGCGGTAGATACATCCGCAGCCCACAAAGCTGCCAGAGTGATACCTGCCAGCACCGGCTGCAGGCCTACGATAACCTGCGGCAAAGCAAGTGCAGCCTGCGCATCAGGATACATAGCCTTAGCAACCAAGCCAAGAAAGGCAGCAAGAACGCCTACCGGCAGCATCAGAATGCCGCCCCAGACAAAGCCTTTTTTAGCAGTTGCAGCGTCTTTAGCGCCCAAAGAAATCTGCAGAATACTTTGCAGAGAAAGGTTTACGGTAATCAAGGTTACAACCCAGCTGGTGATGGTTACAGGGCCAACACCGTCAATGAAGCTGAACCAAGGCACATTAGCCGGCAAAGCAGCAGCCAGATGATCCATGCTGCCGATTTTTTTGAACTGAATAACAGTTGCCGCCAAAATGCCAACGTAAATCAGGATAATGTTCAATACATTAGACAAGGAAGCAGACCACATACCACCGATAAAGGTAATACCGATAAAGGTGATAGCACTGACGATCATGCCTGTGTGGAAATCAAAGATATCCGGCAGGATAGCGTGCAGAATACTGCCACCCGCAATGTACTGCAGACTGATAATTACCAGTTGGATAACAATCTGGCAGAAAACGCCCAAGATTACCGCACCCTTGGTATGATGGCGTTCAATAAGCTCGGTGATAGTGGTAATGTTTTGTTCACGATATTTTTTAGCCATGAACAGGCCCATAACAATCGCGCCCAAAGCCCAGGCAATCGTATACCAACCGGCACTCAGACCAACGCGAAAAGCGTGCTCGGAAACGCCGATAGTCGACGCACCGCCGACAGCCAGACCGATAATAGTAACACAAATCAGAGGCGCAGAAAGTCTGCGTCCCGCAAGAGCAAAGTTTTCGTTGTTTCCTTCACTACGTTTTTTAGCATACCAGCTGATAGCGAACAAAGCAACAATGTACAATATTAAGATGACTAAAGAAACAGGCACAAAAAATCCTCCTTTAAATTATACATGCCTGTTAAAGAAATACAACGTCCTTGCTGGCAGTATCCCTATACTGCCTCACATCAGACCTAATCGTGCAGACTTCAACAACATATAATACAAAAACCATTTGCGCTGTCATTACAATTCCCCATCGCCCATACCGGCAAGCATCCCAATGCAAACCAAATATACGCCTCATGATGCTTCCTTGCAAAGCAGCCACATATATATTAGCTAAATTATATCCCGCCAGGAAAAAACAGTCAAGATTTTTTCACAAAAAAGTATTGACAAAATAGCCTCTTGCAGTTAAAATAAGTATTGTTGTTGGCCTCGTAGCTCAGCTGGATAGAGCGTTTGACTACGAATCAAAAGGTCGCAGGTTCGAGTCCTGCCGAGGTCACCATTTTGAAATCGGCACCGCAAGAGATTGCGGTGTTTTTTGTTTTTCTGATTAAAATAATCTTTTCTAAGAAAAAAGAACCGGTCACTAAAACCGGTTCTGCATAAAGCAATAACAAAGCATTGACGCCGAAAGCTACCCCTGATACTGCTTGCGCATTATCAGGGGTATTTTCATGCGCTATATAGAAATATGAGTATGAGTAAAAATTACAGGCTGCGGATTTTTTTGCGCAGCGGCAGAATACTTACCGGGCTTACGGAAAGCTCATCCATACCCATGCGTACAAATTCCTTAGTCAGGCTCAAATCAGCGCCAAGCTCGCCGCAAATGCCGCACCAGATGCCTGCTGCATGCGCTCCCTGCACCGTCATTTCAATCAGGCGCAAAATTGCAGGGTGGTGTGCATCAAAGAACGGCTCCAGCTGCTGGTTCTGGCGGTCTATCGCCAACGTATACTGGCTCAAATCGTTCGTACCGATACTGAAGAAATCAACTTCTTTCGCCAGCTCTGCACTGATAAGCGCTGCTGCCGGCGTTTCAATCATAATGCCGACTTCCATCTTCGGGTCAAAGGATACACCTGCATATTTCAGCTCCGCCTGCACCTCGCGCAGAATTTTGCGCGCCTTGCGCACCTCTTCTACGCTGATAATCATCGGGAACATCACTGCCAGCTTGCCATAGGCGGAAGCGCGGCAGATAGCGCGCAACTGCGTAGCAAACAGCTCCGGTCTTTCCAAGCAGATGCGGATTGCACGATAGCCAAGTGCCGGATTTTCCTCCTGCGGCAGCTCGAAGTAATCAGCCTGCTTATCTGCTCCGATATCAAGCGTACGGATAATAACACGCTTGCCGGCCATCGCTTCTGCTGCCAGCTTATACTTTTCAAACTGCTGCTCCTCTGTCGGATAATCCTTGCTTTCCAGATAAATGAACTCGCTGCGGAAAAGGCCGATGCCTTCTGCATCGTTCGCCAGTACGCTGGCCAGGTCGCCCGTGCCGCCGATATTGGCATAAACATGCACCTGCTGACCGCCGCCGGTGATGCTCTTTTTACCCTTGAGCTCCTCCAAGAGCTTTTTATGCTGTGCATCCTGGTCCATCTTCGCTTTAATACGTTCCAACGTTGCTTCATCAGGATCAACGAAAACCTCTCCGGTGTAGCCATCAACCGCTACCAGCTTGCCGTCATATTCTTCACCGATGCTGCTGCCGGTGCTGACAACCGCAGGAATACCGATTGTGCGCGCCAAAATTGCCGTATGCGAATTTACGCTGCCTGCTGCCGTCACAAAGCCCTGTACACGCGATTTATCAAGCTGTACGGTTTCACTGGGTGCCAGGTCATCCGCTGCCAGAATATAGCTGCCGCTGCCGCTTTCCCAGCTGCTGCCTGCATCACCAAGGCAACCAAGCACTTTGTTGGAAATATCCTTGACATCAGCAGCACGTGCACGCATATAATCGTCTTCCATCGAAGAAAAAATTTCTGCAAAGTTGGCTGCCGTTGTCTGTACCGCATATTCTGCATTAACCTGTTGCGTGCGGATAATCCCTTCAACGGACTCAATATAATCAAGATCCTCCAGCATCATCTGATGGATTTCAAAAATAGCGGCATTATCCCTGCCTACATCCACAACAGCCTTTTCATAAAGCTCCGCCAGCTTGGCTATTGCCTCCTGACGCGCTGTCTGAAAGCGTGCAACCTCAGCCTCGGCATTTTGAACCTTACGGCGCTTAACCGCAGCTGCATTACGGCGCAGTACAGCCAAGGTTCCCAGCGTTACGCCACCGCAAACGCCCTTACCCTTTAATGAAAGCATTTTATCACCTCGCGAAAAATCTCTCTTACTGCGAAATTACAGATTAACCTTGAGGAAAGCCTCTAAAGCTGCTGCTGCTGCGTCTTCGTCCGCACCCTCACAGGTAACGGTAATCTCTTCGCCTTTTTTAACGCCCAAGGCCATAACACCGAAGATACGCTTCAAATCGCCTTTTTTAGCACCCTTGGCAATAGTAGTAGTGCTGGCAAATTTTGCAGCCTCTTTAACGAGCAGTCCTGCCGGACGTGCATGGATACCAGCTTCGTCAGTAATAACATAAGTAAATTGTTTCATTTTTATTTCCTCCGTTTCGCTAATAACAATATTCTGCCGCTAAATCCTTAAAATCTTATTTTTGTTTTTATCTTTTTCTCTATCTTTTATTCGTTCACGTTCTGTTTAACAAACCCCATAAGCACAGCCGACAGCACACTGCCTGCTGCCAGAGCTGCAAAATACATCGGCCAGTTCTGCACTACGCCGAAAACAAACACGCCACCATGCGGTGCCGGAACACTGCAGCCAAAGGCCATGGACAAAGCACCGGCTACACCGCTGCCCAAAGCGCAGGTCGGAATTACACGCAACGGGTCACTTGCTGCAAAGGGAATTGCGCCTTCGGTAATGAAGGACAGACCCATAATAAAGTTGGTCACGCCGGACTGACGCTCCTTGGAAGTAAATTTGCTCTTAAAAAGCATGGTGCACAGTGCAATCGCCAGCGGCGGTACCATACCGCCAATCATAACGGAAGCCATAATCTCACTGCTTACGGCGCTGCCGTCAGCTGCAGCCAGAGAAGCGGTACCGAATACATAAGCTGCCTTATTCAAAGGACCGCCGAAGTCGATGGACATCATAGCACCCAGCACAAAGCCCATGAGAACTTTACTGGTTGTGCTCATGCTTGCCAGCGCACCTGCCAGCCATTGGTTGAAGGCTGCAGTCGGGGGGTTGATAACGTAGGTCATCAAGATGCCCATAAGCAGCAGGCCGATAACAGGATACAGCAGAATCGGCTTCAGACCTTCCAAGCTGTCAGGCAGTACGCTGAATACCTTGCGCAGTGCCAGGATCAGATAACCGCCAATAAAGCCTGCAAACAGCGCGCCGAAGAAGCCGCTGCCGCCGGAAGCTGCCAAAAAGCCGCCTACGATACCAAGCATCAGTGCCGGACGTTCGCCGATACTCATAGCGATATAGCCTGCCAGAATCGGCATCATCATGCTGAACGCCAGACCGCCGATGTTCTTGAAGAAGGCTGCCAACGGCGTGCCGCTGCCAAACTTAGCCGTGCCGGCAAATTCCATATCGAACATAAATGCCAGCGCGATAAGAATACCACCGCCGATTACAAACGGCAGCATGTGCGAAACGCCATTCATCAGATGCTTATAAATTTGTCTCCCCAGACTTTCCTCAGCATCTGCCACGTCACTTGTCGCTTCGCTGCCGCCCTTGCCTGCGTAAGCAGGAACCTTACCGCTCAGAATCTCCTCGATAAGTTCCTTCGGCTTGTTGATACCGTCAGCTACCTTAACGAAGATAACAGGCTTGCCTGCAAAGCGCTCTACAGGCACGTTCTTGTCAGCAGCCACAATAATGCCTTCGGCTTCTTCTATCTCTGCTGCCGTCAGCTTATTTTTTACACCGCCGCTGCCATTGGTTTCAACCTTCATCGCAACGCCCAGCTTACCGGCCATCTCCTGCAAAGCCTCTGCTGCCATATAGGTATGTGCAATACCTGTCGGGCAGGCAGTAACAGCCAGCACCTTGCGCTGCTTAGCAGGCTCTGCTACCGGTGCTTCTTCTTCCTCAAACTTTTCGTTTTCGTATTTATCGATAACTGCCAAAAAGTCTTTTGCACTGCCGGAATTCAGCAGCTCACTGCGGAAATCATCATTCATCAGCAGCATGCTCAGATGGCTCAGCACATCAAGATGTACATTATCCTTCGTATCAGGTGCTGCAATCAGGAAGAACAGCTTCGCAGGCTCTCCGTCCAGACTGTCGAAATCAACGCCATCCTTTACCAACATGGCAGCCAGTCCCGGTGCCTTTACCGCACTTGTCTTAGCATGCGGAATGGCAATACCCTCACCGATACCGGTGCTGCCCTCCTCCTCACGGCGCAGCACACAGGCTCTGTATTCATCCTTATCAAGCAGATTACCGCCGCTCTCCATCAGCGTAATCAAATGCTCCAGCGCTGCTGCCTTATCCTTAGGCTGCGCATTAAGATCAATGCTTTCTACCTTCAGCAAATCAACTATTTTCATCTTATTTTTTGCCCCTTCTTTTTTATTTATTAGTCACGCCCTGTAAAATAATTGCATCAATATCTTCACGAGTTGCCAGCCAATCCTTAAACGCGCTTGCGCTGCCTGCGGCTACGCCCAGGCGCAGCGCCTCCTCATAATCCTGCGTTTTAAGATAGCCTGCCAAAAAGCCGGCCACCATACTGTCGCCTGCACCGACAGAGTTTACCAGCTTTCCCTTCGGTGAAGCCATCATATGCTGCCTGCCATTTTCGTCCAACAGTACAGCACCGTCCGCTCCACGCGAAACCAGCACATTACGTGCTCCCTGTTGCTGCAGCTTCAGCGCAGCAGCAAGAATATCCTCCTCATTCAGCAACGGTCCCCGGCCAAAGAACTCTCCTAATTCCTCATGGTTTGGTTTGATTAAAAACGGCTTATATTTCAGCACCTTGAGCAGCAAATCGCCGGTAGCATCTACCACAACCCGTGTGCAAGCAGGCTGCAGCAGCTCCAGAATCTGCTCATAAATATCATCCGGCAGCGAAGCGGGTATACTTCCTGCCAAAACCAAAATATCATCCTGCGTCAGTCCCTGCAGCTTAGCAAAAAGCTTTTGCAGCTCTTCCTTGCTCAGCTGCGGTCCCTGACCGTTCAGCGCCGTTTCCGAGTCCGAAATAATCTTCGTATTAATGCGCGAGTAGCCTGTGCCGGCCTTAATAAAATCACAGCGGCAGCCTGCCTCCTGGAGCAGGCGTTCTATCTCTGCACCGCTAAAGCCGGCCGTAAAGCCCAAGGCTACCGATTGCAGCCCCAAATTTTGCAGCACCAGTGAAACATTGATTCCCTTGCCACCCGGATATATATTTTCTACTTGGGTGCGGTTAATCTCGCCTACCGCAAAATCATCAACCTTTACCACATAATCCAAGGAAGGGTTAAAGGTTACAGTATAAATCAAAGCACAATCACCTCCGTATGCTGCTTGTAGGACCTGACGTTCAAGCCCTCCTGCGCAGCTGTAATAATCACGCCCTTGGACAAAGGGCCGAAGGACACGTTCGACAGTGCCTCAAACTTGCTGGCATCCGCCAATACATAGCATTTACGGCAATGCTCCATCGCCACGCGCTTATTCATGGCCTCCTCTATATCAGGAGTAGTGAAGCCCTCTTCCACCGTAATGCCGTTAGTACCGAAAAAGCCCTTGCTGAAATGATAATGCTGCAGGGAAGCAACCGCTTCCGTACCGATTACCGCATCAGTTGTCGCCTTTACACGTCCTGCAAGCAACAGTGTTTTCAGGCCGCGCTGCGCCAGCTTCTGTGCCAGCGTAATGCCGTTCGTTACATAAACAGCATCCTTTTCCGTCAGGTAGGTTGCCAGTTGCTCGGTTGTCGAGCCCGCATCAAGAAAAATAAAATCGTTGGGACGCACCAGTGTTGCCGCATACGCAGCGATCGTACGCTTATCTTCAATGTTACGACTGTATTTTTCCTGCATATTGCGCTCCTGCACAGGCTCCGCCTCGCGCACAGCAGTCGCACCGCCATGCACCTTGCGTACCTTGCCCAAGCTGTCCAACTGCACCAAATCACGGCGGATAGTGGACTCAGAGGTTTCCAGAAGCCTTGCCAGCTCCGGTACTGTCGCCGCACCGTCACGCGTGACAATGCGAGTGATTTCTTCAAATCTTTCTTGCGTTAACATGAGCATCTCTCCTCTTGCAGATATTATATAACCATTTTCACGCAAAATCAATCATTTTTGAGCAAAAATCTGCATTTTTTTGAATTTTTTTTGCAGATTATCTTCAGCACTTCCAAGGCAAAGAAAAATGGATGCCTCTCCTATAGCAGAGAAACATCCATCATAAAGTATCATTTATATAATTTTAAAAGCAGTGCATAAAAGCGTCAGCTTATTTTACCAATGCACGCATTTCATCCGCAGTCAGAGTAAAGTATTCCTTTACGGTATAGAGCTCACGGCGACCGCGGCAATCTGCAAACAAAGCAACATCAACATCAGGAATATTTTCCATTGCTTCCTCTAAACTCTTGCCGTTTTTGGCATAAGCCTCAAAGCGCAGGACAAATTTTTCGCCGGTACCTGCGGGAACCAGCATTGCTTCAAAATAATCATCTTCGCGCAGATAGCCCTCACGATTAACCTTGCCGCGCAGCAACACATCACTATACTGCTCCTGCGGCAGATAAATACGCATATAAGCATCCAGAATAGTACCTTCCTGCTTGCCTACGTTATCAAAAGGTACCTCTAAGGAAAAATCAATTCTGTCGGCATATACCTTATCCAAAACAGCCTTAGTGCGCTGCTTTACCAGCAGACGCATTACAGCATCACCCTGAATAGAAATATATACACCTACAATTATAACACCTAAAATAAACAGTCCAACAAGGACTCCCACAATCGTCATCAGCATCTTGCTTCCCCCTTACGCCTTATGATAATCCTTGATAATGCAGATTGGTGTTTTTTCACTGCCGTTGCCAAAGGGATTATCAATGAGGATTTCCGCAACCTTATCAGGATCAACGCCCTTGGACCAGCCAAGTACAGCAGAACGCTTTAAATCGTTAACGTCTGCAATAGCAGCGCCATAGCAGCCGCAAGCCTTGGTAATAGCTTCAGCAACCTTTTCCGGTTCTGCCGGACCGTAAACAATATGCTTGTCATACGGAGGCATCGTGCCGGTAACATCGTCAATCAGGCGAGCCTGCTTGCCTGCCATACGGTAGAAGGTACCGCTTACGCCTACGCATTTAGCAGCAAAACCGCAAATTACTGCCCACAGAACGCGCGCACCACCCTCTGCGTCAATCAGAGACTGCATGCTGTACCAGCTGCTGATACTGCCCTTAGCAGGGAACAGATGCGACAGCACCTTAGCCAGCGGTCCCGGATGGAACTCCTCGCAGCGCATTGCTCTGCCCTGGGTAATAGCTACGACGCTTTCGGCAGTGCAGACCACATCATTGGGGCCAATTTTATCCTTGGCATATTCCAGAATAGCATCACAGATATCATCGTGATGAGTTAAAATTCTTGTCGGCACAGGAACAATCTTATATTTTTCCATACTCTCACATCTCCTCCGCAGCTTTATCCGCTGCATATACCTTCTGAATTTTATCATACCATTCAGGCTTCAGGCGGACAATGTGGCCTTCATTATCGGTAAACACATTGCGCGTATGGCCTTCAACCGCTACAGCGCCGTCGCGCAGACGGATAACAGTATAATCAAATTCCATTTTTGCTTTATTAAAGGCACTCATTTTTACCTGTACTTCAAAATCATCATCAAAGGTACAGGAATTTTTATACTTGGCGCGTACTTCGGTAATCGGGAAAATAACGCCGTCTGCCATCAGCTCGCCCAGGGAAATACCGCAGGCACGCAGATATGCTACACGTCCCATTTCAAACCAGCGCAGATAGTTGGCATGATGCACAACACCCATCATATCAGTTTCAACAAAACGCACCTTATCTCGTATTGTAATCATAAATTCTCCTTTTCATCTTCAAGGCTTCCTGCATCTAACAGGCTTACAATCAATTTATTATTATAGCACTTTTAGCGCCAAGTGCCTAACAAATCTTATAAATTAGATAAATTTTTCTCTGCCAGCAGGCGCTTAACCTTTTCAGCCAGCAAAGCATACAGTACGGAAAACAGCGGTACGCAGACAATCATACCGGCAACACCGCCAATGCTTGCGCCAATCGTCACCGCCGCCAGCACCCACAGCTCCGAAAGACCTACAGCTTTGCCCACAATCTTAGGATAAAGCAAATCAGCCTCAATGCGCTGCAGAACAATGTATAATATAATAAAATACCAGATTTTCTCCGGTGCTGCCACCAGTATTAAAAAGCAGCCGATAAGAGCACTGATTAAGGTACCGAGAATCGGTATCAGGCTCAGCACAGCCACCAGCAGCGAAATTACCGTCGCATAAGGGAAGCCGCAAAGCATCATACCGACAAAATACATCACGCCCAAAAGCAGCGCCACTACCAGCTGTCCGCCTACAAAGCCACGGAAAATCTGCTCTGCCGTCTGCAAAACATGCAGGATATAAGCGGCACGTTCCTTCGAGCAGAAGGCAAAAATTACGCATTTAAAGTTGCGCACCAGGCGATGCTTTTCCAGCAGACAATAGATTGCTACGACAAAACCGATAACACAGCTTGTAAGCACCTCCAGAACAGATGCTGTTGCCAAAAACGTCTGCTCCAGCAAAAGACGCTTGTTGTTCTGCAGATAATTAAGCAGCGTCTGATAAACCTCCTTGGCCTGCGCCTGTACTACAGCCAGCTCGTCTGCCGAGAAGGAAAGCTCCTGCGCCTTCTGCTGCAGATAAATATTCAACTTAACCAACGCCGGCGGCAGCATCTTAACGAGCATTTTCATACTGGCGTGCAGCTCGGGCACAATCGTCAGCACAAAGAAGGCCAAAAAGCCGATAATGATTGCAAGGCTCAAAAGCAAGCACACGGGGCGCTCGAAACGCGATACCACGCTCTGCTTAAAAATTCTGCGCCAATATTGTTCCAGCTTGTTCATCAGCACGTTGACGATAAAAGCCATGCAACCGCCAATAACAAACGGCAGCAGAATATCATATAAACCTGCCAGCAGCTTTAGACTAACATTGTAATTCCACAGCGCCCAAATCAGCACTATTGCAAAGGCCAGCAGACAATACGGATTTCTTTCTTTCATAAGCAACCTCTATTCAAAGCGCATGTCCAAGGTAATACATGCTTATTAAATTAATAATATTATTGTAACATATAAGAGCGCACAAGACAAAAAAGATGGCTTTTCTTTGCATAAGTTTCACATCTGTGGTATAATTCCATTGTAGTTTTTGCGCCTGTAGCTCAGTGGATAGAGCAATGGTCTCCGGAACCGTGTGCGGAGGTTCGATTCCTCTCAGGCGCACCAAAAAGGAAAGTACCCTTTCCATTTGTATGGGAAGGGATTTTTTATGCCCTGATATTATCAACCGGGTTTATATTCCTGTGTATTCACTTTTCTGCAAACATATGTTAAAATTAATGAGTGCTACCACAGCGGTAGGCGGTTGCTCTCCTCGGAGGGCTTTGCGGCTCTCCTATTGCAAGAATCCATGTCCTTATGGAAATCTACAAGAAAGAGGGTGGCGCCGATGAATATTCTTGAAGTCCTCGCATTATTAGGCTTCGGTTTGGCTTGTGTCAAATTCGGCTATGAACTCGGTAAAAACGCAAAAAAATAACCGCCCAGTCTCCAAACTTGCGGTTATTTTTTAACTACATGATTTAAAAGGCAACCGTCTATCGGTAGCACTTTTCTATGTTTATTATACTATATCCAACAACTAAAGGCAAGCAGTTTATAACTTGTAACATCATTACAAGTTTCAATTTAATCTTTAAAACTTGCTCAAATAATTCTTCAGTCCACGCGCACGATTAGCAACTGCTTCACTGATACGGTTAACGCGTTCTTTATCAATGTAAGGACTTGTCGACAAGGTATTGCGTACTATCTCAGCGCAAGCATCAATTCCATTAATATCAATAAGACACTCTTTAACTAAGGCAAGCTGCTTTTTCTGTGTATCCTTAAACGGCATAGCAGGCAGCGCTGTTCCTATTTCGCTATTCAAGGATTCGCACCACAGGCTTGTACCATTATCAAATAACGGTGCCGGACCTAGAAACTTCAAAGAATCAACATCACGGATAAAGCCAAAATTACCATAATGCCTATCGCTATTCTCAATCAGGTAATCCAGGCACAGCATCTGCTGCAAAAAGCCTGCAACATCAGGAATTTGCAAATGCTCACAGCATCTGAGGAAGTGCCCGTAAGCAGAATCGTTATTCGACTTGGTAAGAATATCCTTTACAAAATAAGCAGGCACAAATTCTGTTTCCGTAGTAATAAAATTAGGACACAGGCACAGCGGACGATTATCCTCTATAATAAGCTTATAGGGAACATGCTTAACCGCCAAAGCCTCCGCTACCTTAGCAGCAGCAATTTCATTATATGGTTGCTGCAATAGCGGCACGGAACCTGCTTTTGCAAGATACGTAACGCCATTTATTTTTACCCACTTTTTCTTTAGCCAGCCATTGCTTGAAGCATCCGGCGTAAACGGGTTTATTGCAGGCCTGGAGGATTCCTTTTGGAAAAAAGCTTCACCTAACTCCTTGGAAAAATCGTTAGTGAAAAAGTTAACCTCCTGCCATGTCAGTTCACTGTCAACCGGCTTCAGCCAATATTGGTCGGACAAGCTCAGTCCCAAGCTGCGCTTACTCAAAACCGCTGGAGATTCTACATCATACAAATGCAAAATATAGCGCAATCCGTCGCGACTGGCAGGAATAATACGACTACGCCACCACTGATTTAATCTGTCCACAAGCTTATTGAAATCATCGGTAAAAATACCTACCGGGAAGGCTTCTGGATTGTATATCTGCAGGACTTCGGTTATGTAACCTGAAGCGGACATAGCAGTCTTAACCAAAGGAATATTCTTATTCATAATTATATACTTATCCATGCTATTCCCTCCTTCGGTATTTTTTATATTATACCGCAAGCAGCATCTTTTTGAAAGAAAATAATAACCGCCCGCATCTCACATTAATAAGACACTGGCGGTTAATGTTATTTCTTAAGACAAATTACAGCAGCTCTGCCTTTTTATCCAAAATTGCTTTGCAAGCAGCGCAGGCCGGGCAATCGCAATAGGCAGCACCGGCAGCCTTGATTTCCTTAGCATGTGCCAGAATATTTTTAGCCAGTTCAGCGCCGAAAACGCCAACACCTGCTTCCGAACCGGCAAAAGCAATCAGGCCATCAATCGGCATGATGTCTGCTTCCAGCTCTGCAATATAAGCCTTGGTTACTTCTGCTTCTTCCGCAGTACCAACAGCTGCCAGCCATTTTTCAGCAGCAGCCTTTGCTTCAGCGCTGCAGCTCGGAGCAGCAATTAAAGCTTCAGTTTGTTCTTTTACATAATTTAAAGTTTCTTGTGTCATAATCTGTTAACCTCCTCGTGATGCATTGCGCATCATCTGTACATATCATAGTACCAAATTGCAGTCCTGTAAAGTACGCACTTTCACGTGCGCTAGTTACCGTAAGGTTACTATTGTAGTATCATGCGTATGCCAATTCTTGGAAAAGCAGCCTAATACTAAGTACATCCGTCCTGCGCACAGCAGAAAGTATTATATTCATGCACAAAAAGTTATAAAATTACCAGGCAGCCACGGTTCCGTCAGCACGCGGCTCCGTTGCTCCCGCCAGTACGCCGTCGGCGCAGCGCCAAATAAATTCGCCCCTGCCAAAGCTGGTGTAATCGCTCATAACGCGCACCTCATGCCCCATCTTGCGCAACTGTTCAATAACCTCCGGTGCAAAGCGGTCCTCCAGCCACACCTCGCGCCCATCAATCCACTGCCAGCGCGGTGCGTCCAGCGCAGCCTGCGGATTCAGCAGGAAGTCAATCGTATTCATCAACACCTGCACATGGCCTTGCGGCTGCATGTAAGCACCCATAACGCCAAACGGTCCGACAGCTTCGCCATCCTTAGTCAAAAAGCCGGGAATAATTGTATGATAAGGCTTTTTACGTGGCAGCAGGAAATCATCCGAAGATTCGTCCAGGCTAAAGCCTGCGCCTCTATCATTAAAGTTGATGCCATAACCGGGCAACACAACGCCACTGCCAAAGTCTTTGTAGTTGCTCTGGATAAAGGAAACCATATTTCCTTCGTTATCTGCAGTACACAGATAAACAGTACCACCGCAGAAGGGCTTGCCTGCTTCCGGCAGCAAGGCCTGCTCGCCAATCAGCGCCCGGCGTTTGGCAGCATATTCCTCGCTCAGCATAGCTTCTACCTTCGTGCGCATATAACGCGGGTCCGCAATATACTGCATGCCATCGGCAAAGGCCAGCTTCATAGCTTCAATCTGCTTATGCAACGTTGCTACGCTGTCACGTCCGTCAAAATCAAAACCCTTAAGAATATTCAAGGCCATAAGCGCCGTAATACCGTGACCGTTTGGCGGCATCTCCCACACATCATAGCCACGATAATTAATATGCACAGGTTCAACAAATTCCGCGCGATAATCTGCCAAATCCGCCAAAGTCAGGCAACCACCGGTCTTTTCGCTGAAATCGACAATCTTTTCGGCAAGCTCGCCGCGATAATAGCTTTCACAATAGCTTTCCGCCAACAGGCGCAGTGTTTTTGCATGGTCGAGCAAACGCACTAATTCACCTGTACGCGGTGCTACGCCTTTGGGCGCAAAGGTTGCAAACCATGGTGCAATAGCAGGATTATCCTTATACGGCGCAAGCGCCTCAATGCCCTCCTGCCAAAAGCGTGCTACTATCGGCGAAACAGGATAACCGTTTTCCGCATAATCAATAGCAGGGGCAAATAATTGCGCAAATGGCAGACGGCCGAAGCGCTTATGCAGCTCCGCCCAAGCTGAAGGCGCTCCCGGAACAGTCACAGCCTGCCAGCCTCTGAACGGCATTTTATCTGTATAGCCTGCAGCGTGCACTGCCTCCGCCGTCAGGTTCTGCGGCGCATAACCGCTGCCGTTGATGCCATAAAGCTTGTCCTTTACCCAGACAATCGCAAAGCAGTCGCTGCCAAGACCGTTATTCGTAGGCTCTACTACGGTCTGGCAAATTGCCGTGGCGATGGCGGCATCTACCGCGTTGCCGCCTTGTTGTAAAATTTGCAGACCCGCCTGTGATGCCAATGGCTGCGAGGTGCAAACCATACCGCGTCTGCCATAAACTACGCGACGGCGCGAAGCGTAGGGATATTGTTGTCCGTCGAATTGCATTTGCATAATTATCACTCCATAAATAATGATGTATAATTTATCATGTTATTACAGCCTGCTTAAACGAATTTACCAAAATATTATTAACTTACCATTGTAATGAGCAGACAAAAAACAGATGTAGGCAGTCGCCATTTTGGCGTACTGCCTTTTTTATCATATTATAAGCCTTCTTATGCATTCAGACAAGATGCAAGAAAAATATCAATTATTCTTCAGACGCTTAACCATCGAAAAACAGTGAAGCCGCAAATTGCACCTTATCCGACATACATATTTTCCTGTCAGTAGCTCACGCATTGCTACCAGTTCAAAAATCAACTATCAGCATTTCTCCTTAAAGATATTTTTATTCATCATATAATCCCTTACGCATAATCTTTAAGCCTTCTACAATCCTTACACCCGGAGTATATATATAATCCAATCGTATCGGATAAACACGTTTATTCTTAATTGCATTTACCGAGTGTAATGCTGGAACAGAATATATTTGTTTAAGTTGAATAAATCTATCCTTATTAAAATAGACTAAAAAAATCACTTCCGGATTAATTTTTATCACTTCTTCATAACTTAAGACTCGCCCTTGTGATGCAATTTGTCCGTTCAAGCGTTCCACCATATTTCCAGCCAATGTATCGCTGTCATAATTTCTGAAATTTCTTCCCCCATTTTCTAATACTAAAACCCTTTGATTCTTGTCTTTACTACTTATTGTACTTTTTATTGATTTTTCAATATTATCGACTAACTTTTTGCTCTCTGCTTCTTTTTGAAAAATTTTCCCCATATCTAATATAAATTTCTCTTGAGCTTCAATCGTCTCATGTTTTGTCAAACCATTAGATGTTGTATTAATGTACGTATTAACGCCACGTTTATTCCAAAAATCAGTTGTTTCTAAACTCTTACTGTTAAATGTAGATAACCAACCTATTATTAAATCAGGTTGTAAACTAATAGCCTCTTCCACTGTCAAATTATCATATGTAATCTTGCTTAAATTATCTGCCTGCTCTTTATATTGCGGTAAATACTCTTTATATCTATCCGTGTTTTGATAATTAACAGCTAAAATATTTTTTTCTGCTCCCAAAGCAATTAAAGTTTCTGCAACATAAATTCTATTAGCAATTACCCTCTGTGGTACTTTTGAAAAACCTATTTCTACCTTTTTGCGCTGGGAATTAACTGTTGATACAGTAGTGTAATGAGATTCTATTTTTTTTACAGTGTTATTCTCACTGCTATGAAGTAATAATAGTATAAACATTAGGATTACACAAACTAAGATAGTTATAATTCTATTCATTATATCCTCACATTGAAAAATTACTACGGAAACCATATGATTTCCGTAGTAATTCTCAAGCATATCAATTAAAATTTATACTGCATACCAACTAAAATTCTGCGACCTTGTTGAGGGAATGCTCCAATGCCCATATGGTACATATAACGATTTTCCCAAGCAGTATTCCATAAGTTATTAGCAATTAAATATAAAGTTACTTTTTCATTAAGTTTATAATTCATACTCAGATCACTAATTACAAATCTATTGTTGGTAAAATAATCAGTATCATTACCGGAGTAAATTGTAGTCAGTAAGTCTACATTAAATTTACCTTTATCATAGCCAAGGTCAATTTGATAATTATTGATTGGTACCTGCTTATTTAATAAATCATCTAAACTGGTGCCATCCGGAACAGTTTTAAAGTTTTTAGAATGGAAATCTGTTTTTACATAAGTATAAGAAGCACCTAAACGCCAATTATCATCAAATTGATGTTCTACAGACAAATTTAAGGCTTTTTTGCTTTGCTTAGCATTCATCGCATAACTCTTAGTACCGGTTGCCGTAGTTAAATCTTCTACTGAATAAGAGCCTATAGCATTATCCATTTTCAAATAGCTGTAATTGATATCTAAATTAGTTTTTTTGCCGAAAGATTTTTTCAAGCCTACATTGTAAACATTACCTTTTTCATCTTCCAATGGCTCCAATACCGCATCATAATCAGTTACTTTTTTAGCTCTAAATACCTGTGCCCAGGAACCATATAAACTTGTTGTATCATCAAATTTATATTGTGTAGCCATCATACCGCTTACATGGTTAACTTGACTATCAGATGGTGATTTATCCGCACCATTGCCTTTTTTTACTGTATAATCGCTAGCATGTAAATATCTAAGACCAGGCGTTAACTCAAACTTATCACTGAAATGAATTTTATCCTGCAAATAGCCAGTCAATATATTTCTGTTTATATTAGCTGTTGTATTTGCAGATGGATTCACTCTGTTATATGTATCATGACTTGCCGTAACACCAAACAAAATGTCATTTATCCCATATCGTTTACCCAGCTGCAGTTCTACACCATTACTCTGTTCTTTGTATGTGCTTACAGAATGCTCTCCTTTATAACTATCCAAATAAGCCTTCAATTGCTCCATAGTAATATTACCGGAAGGACTAAAATTAAATTTAGAATTTTTTACCCATGCTGCTTCATAAGTGTTATGAGTAGAAAATGCCCGAATATAACTTGGCAAATTATTATCCTTATTAAATTGATAAGTTAAATCAAGATTGCTTGTTTTACTCGTTGTATAATCACCTAATACACCATGATACCACCATTTATTTCTAAATCCTTGATTGATAGGAGCATGTGATTTACCATCTGCAGCATCAATATTTACTTGTCCGCTAAAGAATCTATCAATACTTGCTGCTCTATAATCTCTAGGTACAACCGGATATCCGTCCCAATTATTCGTGTAGTTATATGACAAGGATACAAAATGGTTATCATCATATTGTCTATCTACACGTACAGCAGCACTATCATCCTTATAATGAGTTCCAAAATATTTATAATTTTTCCCTGTCAAACCGTCTTTATAATGCGTATCTCCACCCATGTCACGATTTAAAACCATAAAATAACGCCAATTGCCATCGTCAGAAGAACCATTATGTACTAATCCATAAGTATGACGTTTCCAAGAACCAGTTGCAATATCAATGGTTGTCGACGGCTTCGTTGCGCCTTTTCTAGTAATAATATTAATCACACCGCCACTAGCGTCACCACCATAAATAGAAGCGCCAGGTCCTTTAATAACTTCAATAGATTCTACATTGCCAATGCTTGTAATTAAATGCAAAGGAACCATTGATGTATTACCGCTTGAACTTGAGGATCCACTAGAAGAACTTGAAGCACTGTTATCAAGTCTACGTCCATCTAACAATACGACAACATGACCATCACCATTAATTGTTACTTGCTGACTATAAGCCGAAAATCCATATTCGCCACCTCTATAACCCATATCATTGATATGAACGCCAGGCACACGCTTAACAGCATCTGTAATGTTTTGATAATGCTTGCTTTCAATTTCCTGACGTGTTACTACAGTGACATCACCACCAGTTCTTGCATAAGACTGTTCAGTAATAACATTACCAAAAGAATCTTTTGGAACAGCATTTCTGCTACCTTCAATAATAATCTCATCCAAATTACCTTGCATAGTAGTTTCTGCTGCACTCGCAGATACTACGAAGCCTGCGCTGGCAACTGCGCACAGCACTGACATAGCCAGTGCTTTTTTGCTTTTTAACATACTCAAACACCTCATTAAAAATTTATTTTTTAACCTACGCTATCAAGCTGTCCTAGTTTCGCTTGCAGCTTTGGCTAAAAGCATATTTTATTTGGTGCTCCATATAAAAAGCACCCTTCTGCCTAATGACAGAAGGGCACACTCATCCCTCAGCAGTCTCCTGTCACTCGCAGCACACTTAACTTAAAGAATTTCAGGCAATTCTTCTGGCTCAGTTTCATCGTAGTCCTCGCCTTCCCAGTTTCCCAGTGACATTATTGAGGAGCACTCCACTTTACAGCTGCGTGACAGCGCAGGTTTTGCACCTGCTTACTTATTAAGTATAAATACACCTGATACGCTATTATTCTCTTGTTATTTCCTTAAGCTGCTAACTGCAAGCTTCTTGCAATACAGAATATTTGCAGCAGGAATGTTGTAGATAAACTTTTCTGAATTATTACTCATTGATATTTAATGTATCACTTATTTTGCATCAATTATAATCAGATAATATCTCGTGACAAGAATTATATCACTTTGTCCCCCCCAGTCAAGCGAAAGTGCATCGAGCCTTTTACTTGCAGGCACCTACGGTGCCTGATAAGTCAAAAAAAGACCCCGCCCTTGACGAGCGAAGTCTTGCATGATAAAGCATTATTATCTTGTAATTACACGTCAACCAACCTACAACTATATTCCTAGTCTGACGTAATACAGCTCGCCAGCTGTGATGCACCTGAAAATTTGAGCCTTCATCAACAAAAGTTGCTGAACAACACCAAACAAAAATATTTTATCATTTGGCACCTCTGTTTCTTTCTTTTGGGGTTATTACAACGATAACAGAATCAATATAGTTTTTATTGTTTATTAAATGCGTGCAAATTTGGTTACCCACTAATTGTGATGAAGAGCCTAAATTATTATAGTACAAATATCACCTTATCCGTCGCCGTACTACATCCAATGTTGTGGTAAATACACAATGTTAATCCTTCCGGATGCATCTTCATCCACTCTGCAGCGCACTTCATACATATCATAAATAAACTTTTCCGTCAACAACTCGCGCGGAGTTCCCATGCCCACAATCTGTCCGTTCTTAATTGCTACCAGACGGTCACAGTACATTGCAGCGATATTCAAATCATGCACTGCTGCCACTACAGTTAAATCAAGTGATTTGACAATATCCATAATCTGCAGCTGATACTTGACATCCAGATGGTTTGTCGGCTCGTCCAGCACCAGACATTCAGTCTGCTGCGTCAGCGCCCGTGCCAAAATTACGCGCTGCTGCTCACCTCCACTCAAGGTAGCAAAGCTACGTTCTTCAAAGTCCGCCAGACCTACAGTCGCCAACGCTTCGCGCGCGATGCGATAATCGTTGAGATTATCACGCTCCAGCATTTTCTTGTGTGGAGAACGCCCCATCAGCACAACCTCCAGCACCGAAAAATCAAAGCTATAAACATTATGCTGTGCTACTACCGCCAGCTGCAACGCCGATTCACGGTAAGAAAGCTCGTCCAACGGCGTTCCGTTGAAGGTAATTTTACCGTCCGTAGGCTTCTGCACACGGTAAACGCATTTCAGAAAGGTGCTCTTACCGCTGCCGTTAGGACCAATGATGCCTACAAATTCTTTATTGTGCAGGCTGAAATCTATTCCCTTCAGAATCTCCTTGGAGCCAAAGGCCATTTTTACTGCTTCCGCTAAAATTTCCATTATCAGTTACCTCCGAAGCCATAGGTTCTCTTAATCATCAGGTAAACGAAGCAGGGTGCGCCGATAAGCGAAATCAGGATGCCAATCGGCAGCTCGGTACGCGGAATAATTACACGGCAGAGACCATCGGCAACTACCAAAAATATTGCACCGGTCAAAGCTGCAACAGGAATAAGTCTTTTATGGTCAGTGCCTACCAGCATACGGATTACATGCGGTACTACCAATCCGACAAAACCTATCATGCCTGCAGAATAAACAACAAAGCCTACAATAAGAGAGCTAACCAGCAAATAAATTTGTCTGTAAATATGTAAATCCGTTCCCAAGGTCAAAGCGGATTCATCACCTAAGAGCATCAGGTTAAGCATACGACTTTGAGTCCATAAAAACAGCACAGCTAAAATTACAATTGGACCAATAATCATCAGGTTTTCCCACTTAGCACCGGCAAAGCTGCCCATCATCCAATAAGCAATACTCTGCATCCCTTCCTTATTGTTTGCAAAGTAAACAATGAAGCTGGAAAAAGCACCGCATACCGCACTCAACGCCATACCACCCAAAAGCAGCTTGATGGAATTGCTGCGGCCGCCAAGGTTAGAAATAAACAGTACGCCCAGCGACATAGCAAAGGCACCGATAAAGGCTGCAATGCCGACAAAGTTTTCGCCCAAGGCTACGCCGATGCCCAACAGAATTGCTGCCGTTGCACCCAAAGATGCACCGGAGGAAATACCCAAAATATACGGGTCCGCCAACGGGTTCTTTACTACAGCCTGCATGATAACGCCGCAGACCGAAAGTCCCATGCCTACTAAGGCAGCCAGCACCAGACGAGGCAGACGCAGCAGCCAGATAATATCATGCACCGGCCCTTGACCTGCAGTTTCAATTGCCAGTCCACTTGTAAACTGATTTACTATCCCCTCATAAATTTGCACGAACGACAGCTTTACCGTACCGATGCTGAGCGCCCACAAAAAAGCAAGCACCAAAAGCACTGCTAAAAGAAGCATTACCAAAGCAACACTAATTTCTTTTGAACGATTTCTCATACTTAACTCCTTTTACCGGAAGCATTTAATTCCGGATAAAGTCCATTTTTTATCAGCCGTATTCCCTTGATTGTTTTTATAGCAGATGTATACATACAATCAAAAGGCAGTAGGCATATGCGATTATTTTGAACAGCTTTTAAGGAGCTGTATTCAGGCTGCTGAAATATACTTCTAATGATGTCCTTCTGATAATCGCTAAAATAAACCACAAAAATCACATCCGGATTTTCTTCGATAAGACCTTCGACGCCTACTCTTTTTTCTTTAACAGGCATACATCCGCCTAATGATCTGACCATATCGCCTACCAGCCAGCCATCATCATAATTCATAAAAGCACCTCGACCGCTAACTTCTATAACCATAACTCTCTGCTGCGGTTTACCTTGGACAGCTTCCTGGGTAGTTTTTAACTCATCTTGAATTTCACGAATCAAATGATTGGTTTTCGGTTCCACGTGAAAAATCTTTCCCATATCAGCCAGGAATTGTTTCTCATCCTCTATTGTTCCGTAATTTAATATATGATTTGAGGTAGCTACTACATACGTTTTGATTCCTCTGGCATTCCACCATTGGGTTGGTCTTCTGAGGATAGATGTAAATGTTGATTTCCAGCCCAAAATTAAATCCGGATTTGCTGACAGTACGGTCTCCGTATTGAGGGAATGTACTGTTTTTTTCTGTATCTTTGCCATTTCCTCCGGATATTCTTGCAGCAGTCTTTTATAACTCATACTTTTAGGTGACACTGAAGTTTCTACAATAGAATCACCTAAACCTAAAGCCAACAGAGTTTCCATTGTATTTAATTCATCTACAACAACACGCTGTGGCCTATGAGTAAACGTCATTTGAATCTTATTCCTGTTCGAATCATAGGTATCTATAGTAACAGGAGTATATTGACCTACATCTGCGCTATCGCCTCCCGAATTAGGTATATATTCCTCGCTATTTACAAAAAATCCACCTATAAATATTGTCCCCAATATTGCTGCTAAAAAAATTAAATTTTTCATTTTTGTACCTTAAAAGATGCAAAAACAAGCTAAGGCTTAAATCCTCAGCTTGTTTTGCATAATTAATTTTTAAAATTAGAATTTGTACTTAACGCCAAGCATGAAGGAACGACCGGGTTGCGGCCAAGAACCAATACCCAGATAATTGGTGTAAGTATTCTCCCAAGCCTGATTGGTGAGGTTGCTTACGGTACCAAAGAGAATCCAATCTTTCTTAAATTCATAGTTGGCAGCCAAGTCAAGCACAAAGAATCTGTTGCTTGTATATGCTACATTGCTTAAGCCTGTATAGTAGTTACCAAACAAAGAAACGCTCAGCTTGTCATTGTCATAGGTCAAATCTGCAGTATAGATGTTCTGCGGACGCAGTTTGTTGATTGCAGTATTGACGTTACCATCTGCCCAAGACAAATCCGGATCGAATTGCATACCATTTTTTGCTTTCCATTCATCACATGCGTGAGAATAGTTCAAATTCAGACCTAAATGCTCGTTGAATTTTTGAGAAATGGTGAAGTTAAAGGATTTTTTATCTTCCTTAGCATTTACATATTTCAGTTTGAAATCTTTAACATCTTTATCCCAAACACTGTATCTTGCCACAGCATTGCTCATTTTAGTGTAATCGTAATGCATGGAAACAGACGTTTTATCAGAGAAGTCTTTTCTTACACCGATTGTCCAAACATCACCCTTTTCGTCTTCCAAGCCAGCAGGATCGCTGCCATTGGTTCTATCATAGTCACCAACACGCAATGGTCTGTATACTTTAGTATAGCCCAAATACATGCTTGCTGTATCATCAAAGGCATACTGTGTATTTAAGGTCGGAGTAATGGTAGTTGTGGATTCAGCAGAATTCCACTTTGTACCATCTCTCTCAGTTCGTGAAAAATCACTGTAATAGGAATATCTTACAGACGGTGTAATATCCCAATGATCATTGATGTGGATTTTATCCTGGATATAACCTAAAACGCTGTCTCTTTCAACTACAGATTTCTGATTTGTTTTGGTACGGAAGCTTAAGTATTTGGATTTATCATAAGTCCAGGTTGTCAGCAAATCATGAATGCCGACAGATTTGGCAAGCTGGAGCTGAACGCCGTCATTTTTCAGCTCATTGTAATAAGATCTATAGTTTCTGCCTCTGTAATGAGTTTTTGCCCATTCATCCCATTCCTTGGTAAACGGCAACGGTGCTGTCAGGTCTCCGTCACCACCGCCGAAGGAACCCCAATATCTTTCATTCTGTTTGTAGTATCTGATAAAGCTTTCCATACCGTTTTCCTTATTAAAGGAATAGGTTACATCATAGTTATTCTTATTGTATGCGTTATATGCACCAAGCCACATAATCCATAAGTTTCTGTAGCCCGGATTTTTAATATTACCAGTAAGGCCTTGGTCATAATATTGTTTAATTCTTTCCCACTCGGTAGGAGTCAAATATTTATAATAAGGTGCTGTCAGCGGATAATCATCATCACCCTGCAAATGACTGTAGGCTACAGTCAATCTGTGTGTATCATCAAAATCATAATCAACACGTGCATTGATAGAATCTTCTTTATAACCGGTTTGTGCCCATTTATGGTTTACGCCGGTCAGACCATCTTTGTAATGAGAATCACTACCGGTTTCACGGCGTCCTGACATAAATACTTTTAACTTTCCGTCATTGCTACCACCGGATACAGACATACCATAGTTACGTTTATTCCAGGAACCAGCGGAATAATCTATAGAACCGGTTGTTTTCTGGCCACCTTTTTTAGTAATGATGTTAATAACACCACCTGTAGCATCGGCACCGTAAATAGAAGCACCAGGTCCTTTAATTACTTCGATTTTATCGATATTATCCATGCTGGTAATTTGGTTAATATCTACCATTGCCTTAGAACCGGAACCGGAATTGCCTGCAACAGTGCCACCGGATGTGTTATCCAGACGGCGTCCGTCAATCAATACAACTACTCTGGCATCACCATTAATGCTTACAATAGTATGGGTTTGGGTATAACCATATTCGCCGCCTCTATAGCCGCCGGGAGATTGTACCTGTACACCGGGGATAGTTTTTAAAGCATCACCTAATTGTTGATAATGACGTTTTTCTAAGGTCTGACTAGTAATTACATTAACGTCACCACCAGTACGATAGTAGGATTGCTCAGTATTAATGTCACCAAACTGGTTTCTTACAGCGTCAGCCTCAACAATAACGCCATCCAAAGTATAATTGTCTAAGGTTTTGTCAACAGTAGCTGCTGCGCTTGCACTTGCACATAAACCCATTACCATCATCATAGCTGCTGCAGTATAACTTTTCTTCATTTTACTCATACACCTCTTTCTGCACAACTTGAGCTTCCCACAAGCTCATTGCACAACACTCATCAAAAACGCGCACCATTTATATACGTAAACGTATATGTCTGCGCCGTCACCCAGTTATTGACACTATCATCAGCAAATGGGCCAAAATTAAAATTCAGCTTGCGTGAAGCTTTGGCAGGAATATTGCATATCGGAAACTTTACCGGTCTGCCAAGAAATTGCTTGCGCTCGCCATTTTTATCTGTGTAGGTAACACGCATAATAAATTCGTTCAGCTTAGTGATTGCTAAATCATTGCGCTTGTTAACAAAAGTGCCTGTTACACACAGATCACCGCCGTTAACCCATACCTTGGATGTTGTCCAATCCAAAATCATTTTGTCGCTCGACACCTCCGCACCGGCAAGTGCAGGACACATCAATGCCAAAATTAAGGTCAGCAGCATAATTATCCTTTTCATGGCTCCTCCTTTCTCTCATATTTTTGAGCATACTGAAACGAAATTTATTTTCATAAAAACACCCGACCAAGCTGTCCTTGTTCCGCTTGTCAGATGTTAATATGCAAAGATAAAAAGTTATACTCTATGCAAACTTTATAGGTAAAAGAAAAACGCCTCGCCGTTTTTTGACGGCAAGACGCACTTATCCCTAGAAAAGTACAAACTGTCCATCGCAGGTTACTTCAGATACCACATTTCAGGCAATTCTTCTGGCTCAGTTTCATCGTAATCCTCGCCTTCCCAGTTGCCCAGTGACATTATTGAGGAGCACTCCACTTTACAGCTGCGGGACAGCACAGGATTTGCACCTGTTTACCTATTAAGTATAAATACACCTGATACGCTAATATTCACTTATTTTCTAATTCTTCAACCAATTTATTTTGCAACATTGCATCTTCTTTAAAGACGAAGATGTTTAAATGTAAGATTGCTCTAATCAAACAATATATATATATTGATTTTTTCTTTATTTTATAATAACTTTCATTACATAATTAGTTACTGATAGAATTATAGCACATTGTCCCCCCCCCGTCAAGCAAAAGTACATCGAGTACTTTTAGCTTGCAGGTGCTTACAGCACCTGATAAATAAAAAATGTGGCTACGCCACTTCTCCAATAGCCTTAATATCGACGTTCAGTCA
>CAVKUS010000025.1:0-35858 GCA_963659725.1 Bacteroides sp. CAG:545
TGAAATATGCAGTTTTCAAGGAATTAAGCTGATTTTAGGTGTGGGAAGTTTAAGTTACAATTTTATAAAACGCAGTCTTAGTGCGTTAGTAACAACAGAAACGCTGCTGCAGCTCATCGCCGCCGCTGCAATCAGCGGATTCAGCAGCCAGCCGAAGGCTGTATAGAACACGCCTGCGGCAAACGGAATGCCGATAGCATTATAAATAAAGGCCCAGAAAAGATTTTCCTTGATATTGGTCATCACACTGCGGCTTAAGCGAATAGCCTTCGCCACATCCAGCAAATCACTCTTGATTAAAACCATATCAGCAGCCTCAATCGCAATATCCGTGCCGGCACCGATAGCGATGCCCACATCGGCACGTGCCAGCGCCGGCGCATCGTTGATGCCGTCGCCCACCATGGCGACAATATGCCCCTCTTGCTGCAGCCTGCGTACCACCGCTTCCTTATCCTGCGGCAGTACCTGAGCAACAGCCTCATCTACGCCAACCTGCGTGCGAATCGCTTCCGCCGTCGCCCGGTTATCACCTGTAACCATCAGCACGCGCATGCCCATAGCCTGCAATTTGGCAATTGCCTCCTTACTCGTCGGCTTAACGGTATCGGAAACAGCAATGCAGCCTAAAAGCTCGCCTGCACGCACAAAGTATAATGGTGTTTTGCCCTGAGCCGCCAGCTTGTCATACTGTTCCATCAAACTGCTGACATCAACATTCAACGCCTCCAGCAGCTTGAGATTTCCTGCTGCACATTCAGCTCCCGCAAGCTCTGCCGTAACGCCCTGACCGGCTATTTGCTTATAATTGCCGGCTTCCAGCAAAGCAAGCTGCTTTGCTTCAGCAGCAGCGACAATAGCTTCACCCAAGGGATGCTCCGACAGCTTTTCCAAGCCTGCGGCAAAGGCCAGCAATTCATTTTCCGTAACCTTTATTGGTAAAATATCCGTCACTACCGGCTTGCCCGCCGTAATCGTACCTGTTTTGTCTAAGATAACGGTATCAATCTTATGCGCTGTTTCCAACGCTGTTGCCGATTTAATCAGAATACCGCTCTTGGCACCGCGCCCTGTGCCTACCATAATCGCCGTCGGCGTTGCCAATCCCAAAGCACAGGGACAGGAAATAACGAGTACCGAAATAGCAATCGTAAGCGCAAAATGCCAGCTTGCGCCCAGCGCCAGCCAGATACCAGCTGCAATCACAGCAATACCGATAACTGCAGGCACAAAATAACCGCTCACCTTATCAGCCAGCTTGGCAATAGGCGCTTTCGAGGAGGTTGCCTCGTCCACCAGCGCAATAATCTTCGACAAGGCGGTATCTGCGCCAATCGCAGTTGCTTCCATCTTAAAGTACCCGCTTCTGTTAATGGTGCCGCCGATAACCTTATCCCCGATTGTTTTATCTACCGGCAGACTTTCACCTGTCAGTGCGCTTTCGTCCAGGGCAGCGCTGCCCTCAATAATTTCGCCGTCCACAGGTACGGAAGCACCGCTTTTTACAATCAGCACATCGCCTGTTACAACCTCCTCTACAGGTATTTCTCCCTGCAGACCGTGACGCTCGACAAGTGCCGTTTTCGGCGTAAGCTTCATCAGCGCCTTAATCGCATCAGAGGTGTGGCTCTTCGCCCGTGCCTCCATAAACTTGCCGACGGTTACAAGCGCCAAAATTACGGCACTAGCTTCAAAATATAAAGCATCGGCAAAGCCCGGCAACAAATCAAGACGGTTATGACCAAAGGCATACGCCATGCCAAATACGGAATATAAACCGTAGATAAAGGACGCACCGCTGCCCACGGCAATCAGCGAATCCATATTAGGCGCACCATTTAATAGATTGCGCACCCCATGGATAAAATACTTGCGGTCGATAAAGAGCACCGGAATACACCACAGCATCTGCAGCAAAGCGTTAATCAGCTCGTTTTCCTGCCCCAGGATAAAGTCTGGCAGCGTCCAGCCCCACATGCGCCCCATGTGTTGGTAAAAGACAAGACCGGCAAAAATCAGCGAGCCGATAAAACGCTGACGCATCTCCTCCATCTCCTGTGCCGCCGTATCCTGCTGAGGTACCGGTGCTGCAACATTTGCAGCATGCACTCTCGCGCCAAAGCCCAGCTTTTCAATGCGGGCAATAATCTCTTTTTCATCCACAACGCTTTCATCAAAGGTAACGTGCGCATTATTTTTCAGCAGATTAACACTCATCTGCTCCACGCCCTGCATCCTGTTGACAACCTTTTCGATGCGCGAAGAGCAGGCACTGCAGCTCATGCCCGTTATATCAAGTAATTGTTTTTTCATCGTGGCTCCTTTCACTTACTATCTATTTGACGTAAAATTTTTTGTCTGCTATTATTATAGCAAACGCTACCTTTATTTCAAGAATGCACTATTTAGGTAGATAGTATACAAAAAGATACCGTAAAAATAACATATCAGTTTCGTTGCTCCATGCAGAAAGGATAATCCAAATGAAAGACACCATTAACGTCAACTGTCCCGTTGCTGCCACGCTGCAGCTCATCGGCGGCAAATATAAAGCATTGCTCCTGTGGCATCTGTCCGGCAAAATTCTGCGCTTCAATGAGCTGCACCGCCTCGTCCCCGAGGCTACACCCAAAATGCTCACCCAGCAATTACGCGAGCTGGAAGGCGACGGCTTGATTGCGCGCAAGGTGTACGCCGTCGTACCGCCTAAGGTTGAGTACAGCCTGACGCCGCGGGGTGAAAGCCTATTCCCCATCCTGCAGGCCATGTATGCCTGGGGCAGCAAGCTTTTAGAGGGCGAAGGCATCTGCCCGGAATGCTCCATGAAGCCTGTGGAAACAGAGCATTGCTGCTGTCACGACAAAACCGAATAGAAACGAAAAACTTCGGTAGAACGATGACACTTAGCATTCTACCGAAGTTTTTATTTGGCTATTTTATTATTACATCCCAATATCCGTTATGGCTACTGCCTACACGTTTAATAACTCCTTTTTTCTTCAGCTTTTGCAAATAATATTTTACTCTGTCCACAGACCATTCCAGTTTTGAAGCAATTTCCCTTTGCGTTAATCTGTTGTTTTGCAGCAAAGCATTTAAAATAACATTATCATCATCTGTCAAATCAGAAAAGTTACTTACGATAGTTTGGGTAGTTTGGGTAGTTTGGGTAGTTTGGGTAGTTTGGGTAATTTGGGTAGTTTTTCTATACATATTTACCCTAAAATCACCATCAAAATCAAGTAATTGCGGTTTAGGCAACTCATATTCCGCACATTCTCTAAAAATTCTTGGTATACCAGTACCCCATTTTTCAATAATTTTCATATATGCAAAAGCACTTGCAATTGCCGGATTACGCAACTTAGAATAGCCTTCCATTATTTTGCTTACCGAAACATTATTTAATAACATTCCAGGAGATGTAATTTCCAATCTGTCATCATACAATGCTACTTGTATGTTCCCAGGTTCCAAATAGCTACGATGAGCAACAGCATTAGCAATTAATTCGCGTATGCCATCGATTGGCAACTCATACATATCCTGACGATAAATCCCTTTGATCTGCATTCCCATATTAATTTTTTCTAAAACATACTGATACGCAAACTCTACCTGCTGCTGAACAGGACCATCAAATTCTCGTCTATCAATAAAGTATGCACGTGTATTTCCTTTAAAAACAGCACATTGTATAACAGGCTGACGCAGCATTTGACCTGTTAGCAACGCATATGCATTGGTAGGAAGAATTTTACCATCAACATCCTTCAAAACTCCCCAAGTTATCAATACATTCTTTGTTATATCGCGAACCGCTAATTTAGCACTTTCATCTAAGGTATTCTTTATTGCTATAGCTTTCATTTCACGACATAATTTTTCTATTTCATCATCTTGCACCTCTGTAATGTCTTTGCATATTTCACTGTCATAATAACGATTTTGCCCTTCTAATATAAGCTCTTTTAACATATACGCTTCTGCATGTCTTGTAGTTCCGGCAACGCGCACATAAGTACCTTTTACTATACCTTGAGACTTTATATAATAAGGCCTCATAGGTGCCGGTTGAATTTCTACCACTATTACAGTTTTATCATCTAATGTCTGTAAAGTTACGTTTGGATATATTTTCGGCTCACAACTATCCAAAATAGCATTTGTAATGGCATCAATTTTCAAAAATATAGCATCAGATTCTATTCCAACTACCTTCAAACTTTTATCATCAATACCAAAAATAATATGTCCACCTCGTCCATTAGCAAAAGCAACTACTGTTTTCATGTACTTATCACTATTCGGCGGAATTTCTACTTTATATTCAACATTTACTGATTCTCCTGAAAACAAAGCTTTTTCCAACATATTATTTCCTCCAAATGAAATATCCTAAAATCTAGTATATTATTCAGTATTGCACACAGGTTCAGTATATCATTTTTTCCTCAAGTTCTCAACAAACGAAAAACTTCGGTAGAACGACATTATATTTAGCGTTCTACCGAAGTTTTTATTTGCTGTATATACTTTACTTATAGTCACAACGCTGACACTGCGTCAATGTCCCTTCGTCAGTTTCCTTACAAAACATTCCCGACCAGCGGCAAATGCTTTGTAATATAGGTATAGCCGAAGTTCCCTTTTCCGTAAGCTCATACTCCACATGCGGCGGGATTTCATTATAAGCCTTGCGCGCCACCATATCATCTGCAATCAGCTCTTTAAGCGCCGCTGCCAAAACAGCGTCGGTAATATTAGCCAATTCCTTGCGCAATTCACTATAACGCAATTTATTTTTTTGCGCCAACACACATATAATCCGCGATTTCCATTTGCCGCCAAAAACACTCAAGCCATATTCCAACGGGCAGCGAATATCCGCCGCCAGCTTTTTTTTGATACATAATCATCACCTGCCTATTACTATTCTACTATATTAGGCTTGTTTTTGCCTATATAATTAAAAAGCGCAGGGAATATTCCCCACGCTTAAATGCAACAAAAATTAAAGCTCTTTTTTGTTATCAGCACCCGGAGTAGTAACGATAACCTTTTCAGGAGTAATAATCAAGGCACCCTTAGCAGTTGCAGCTCCATGGAACAGCTCCTCTGCAGCAGCCTTAAAGGCATCAACCACTTCGCCTTCCGTTACATAAACAGCGCTGCCCTTAATCTGATAGCCTTCGAAGGTTTTGCCGTCATAAGCAGAAACAGCAACGCGGCCGTTATTTTCTGCAATGTTCTTTAATGTAGTATCCAGAAATACATCACCTACTACCAATTTACCTTCTGCAGTCACATCCTTAAAGCCAACAGGCACAACATTAGGCTCGTTATCAGCGCAGGTTGCGACATCCCAAAGATTATTTTTCAAAACATTAATAACACTATCGTTTAACATTCAGCATTCCTCCTAAGCTTTTCTTGATTTGCCTTTATTATATGCTTACTGCTTTGCAAAAACAATATATTAAGGGATTTATAAGTTACTAATAAATTTCATAGTATAGAGAAATGCTGCGCTTGCTTACATTGGTAATACTTCGGCTAAAACATAATCATACTTACGATTTAGCCGAAGTTTTTGCGTTTTCACTTTAAAATAGCCGAAGTGTTTTATTCACACGCATAGCGTAACTACTTTACAACGAAAGCAATTAATGCAAAAAGCACGCTGTAGCCTGCGCTTTCGCGCAACCCACAACGTGCTTTTACAATGCTTAAAATCAGCCGATTTCTGCTTCCTTTTCAGTACCGCGAACGTTGATCGGATGGTTGTTTTCGTCAACCATTACAACCTTCGGTACATAGGTTTTAGCTTCTTCCTCGGTCATGAGGCTGTAAGCGATGATGATAACAGTATCACCAACCAGAACCTTACGTGCAGCTGCGCCATTCAGGCAGATAACACCGCTGCCACGCTCACCGGCGATAACATAGGTTTCCAGACGGTTGCCGTTGTTGTTGTCAACGATTTGTACACGCTCGCCCGGAAGAATACCGGACAGCTCCAGCAGCTCGCTGTCGATAGTAATGCTGCCCATATATTCCAGATTAGCCTGGGTTACGGTAGCGCGATGAATTTTGCCATGGTGCATAGTATAAAGCATATTATTTCTCCTCCAAAACTACATTATCAATCAGACGGGTGGTGCCGAATTTAACAGCTACAGCCAGCAGGTTGCTGCCTGCCATCGGAGCTGCTACAGGTTTCAATTCCGGCAGTGCATAAATTTCAACATAATCAATATCAGACATGGGCTCTTCTTTAATGGAAGCAGTTACAGCCGCAGTAATCTTAGCAGCGTCACGCTCACCTGCTTCGTACTGCTCCTTAGCAGCCTTCAGGCTACGGCTCAGTACCAGTGCTGCCTTGCGCTCTGCTTCATTCAGATAGGTGTTGCGGGAGCTCTTTGCCAGACCGTCAGCTTCGCGGACAATCGGCATAATGCGCAGCTGGATGTTGAAGAACAGGTCTTTTACCATGCGCTTCAGAACCTCAACCTGCTGTGCGTCCTTCTGACCGAAGTAAGCACGGTCCGGCTGTGCCAGGTTGAACAGCTTGGTAACAACGGTAGTTACGCCACGGAAGTGAATCGGACGGGTACGGCCGCACAGAACCTTAGTAATCTCACCGGTTACTTCAACCCAGGTTGCATCCTCGCTCGGATACATTTCCTTCGGAGCCGGAGCGAAAACTACGTTAGCGCCCATGCTTTCTGCCAGCTTGCAGTCTGCTTCCAAAGTACGCGGATAAGCGTCCAGATCTTCGTTAGGACCGAATTGAGTCGGGTTTACGAAAACGCTGACTACAACAAAGTCATTTTCCATGTTAGCTGCTTTAATCAGAGATGCATGACCTTCATGCAAAGCGCCCATAGTAGGCACCAGACCGATGGTCAAACCCTGAGCTTTAGCTGCTGCAACCTCTTCGCGCAGCTCTGCAACTGTATGTACTAATTTCATTTTTAATTACCTCACTTTGTATGTATAAAAGTATTAATATAATTTTTCTAAAACAGCATCGTCAATCTTAAAGGTATGCTCTGGAGCAGGGAAAGTTCTTGCCTTGACATCGGCAATATATTCCTTTACTGCTTCTACTGTAGTATCATGCAGATTAGCATACTTCTTAACAAATTTCGGGCAGAAGCCGGTGGAAACTCCCAAAAGGTCGTTGCATACGAGCACCTGGCCGTCGCAGCCGTTGCCGGCACCAATACCGATAGTAGCCATGGTTTTCAGCTCGCTGGTTACCCTAGCAGCCAGTGCGGCCGGAACGCATTCCAGCACGCAGGCAAAAGCACCTGCAGCCTCCAAAGCCTTGGCATCATCAATCATTTTTTGTGCAGCAGCAATATCCTTGCCCTGTACCTTGAAGCCGCCCAGCTGATTTACAGATTGCGGAGTCAGACCGATATGAGCACATACAGGAATGCCGGCCTGTGTCAGGCGCTCTACGAGAGGCACTACCTCAGAACCGCCCTCCAGCTTAACTGCGGTGCAGCCTGTTTCCTTCAGGAAGCGTGCCGCATTGTACATTGCATCAACAATGCTTGCCTGATAGCTCATAAACGGCATATCGCCAACTACTAAAGCAGTGCTGTTGCCACGCATAACAGCCTTGGTGTGATGAATCATTTCATCCATCGTTACAGGGACTGTGGAATTATATCCTAAAATTACGTTACCCAGGGAATCACCTACAAGAATCATATCTACGCCTGCTTCGTTCACGTTGCGGGACATTGCTACGTCGTAAGCGGTTATCATCGTGATAGGTTCACCCTTTTGCTTCATTTCTTTAATCGTTGCGACTGTTACTTGTTTGTTAGCCATAATATCCTCCAAGCAAATTTCTCAGCTCATCAGCTGCATTTTCGTCAATAGTGCCATTAGCAAGGGCCAGCGAGGTTGTCGCCAGGCCCAGAGAGCAATAGGCAGGAATTACAGCTGCCGGTAAGGCAGCAAGATGTTTTGCTACCGTGCTGACATCACCGCGGGCAATTGGTCCCGTCAGGACCGCCGCAGGATTTTGCGTAGCCTGCAAATTAGCCGCCGTGCCTTTGAATAAGGGCAGCAGCGCTTCCCAGGCAGCTTCATTGCTGCCGGTCCAGCGCGCCATCAGCTGCGCCGCCATAGCCTCCACCGCTACAGCGTAGTTGGAGCAGATACACGCTGCCGCATGGTAGGCCGCACGTTCTTCAGCAGGTACGCTGAACGCTTTACCGCCAAAAAGTTCTACGAGCTTTTTGCCTGCGTCCTGCGCTTCGCTTTCACCATCCAGCGCCATATACACACCTGCAAGCTGTGTATTGCCGCCGGCAAAGCTTTGCAGCGGATGCAGACTGCCTACGTATGCGCCCATCTGAGCAAGCGGAGCCAAAGGCTCCAATCCCACACTGCCGCTCACATGCAGTACAACCTTAGCCGCCGGTGTCACGCTTTGCGCCAGCTCCTCTGCTACCGTACCAATTAATCGGTCCGGCACAGTAAGCAGCAGCACGTCCGCTGCCTGCCACAGCTTCGCGTTATCCGTCGCCGGTACGCCAAACTGCTGCGCCAGCTGTGCGCTGTGCTGCTCGGATGCAGCCGTAATGCCGGCCAGCACACCTGCTTCACGCAAGCTTGCAGCCAGACGGCTGCCAACGCGGCCACCGCCAATAATACCAACCTTCAAGATTGCCCTCCCTTCTGACCACAGGAGACGCTGTGCAAATTCAAGGCTACGGAATTGCCGATTAATGCCGAAGCATATAAAAAAGCGCATTCCGGTACGGAATGCGCATAGTTAGCCTGTTTGCGTCTTCGTCCCGGTCTTATAGATCCAAGCGAGTATTGACTTAAAAATTTTTCAGAAGTAAACTTTACTGTTAACTGCTCCAGCTCATCCTAAATGCTACTGTGCATCAGTAAATTTTACCGCACTTATAATAGCATAGAAACGCGCAGTTTGCAAGCAAAATATGCTATAATGAAAGAAAAACGCAAGGAGGTCATCCCCATGCCCTATGTAAACATCAAAATCACCAAAGAAGGTAACGTTACACCCGAGCAGAAGCGTGCTCTCATCGAAGGCGCAACCAATCTTCTGCACGACGTTCTAGGCAAAAACAAATCCACCACCGTTGTCACCATCGACGAGGTTGATACCGATAACTGGGGTATCGGCGGCGTCCCTGTAACCGAAATCCGTAAAAACGCGGCAGCAAAAAAATAATTTTTCCTTTATATTAAGATGATTCTTCGTTAACCACAAAATAAGCAAAGATTGACAGTTATAACCACAAAATATAGCTGTCAATCTTTTTTTATGCCTAACCGGTATGGTTAACCATACTATTTTGCTAGGTTGACATTAAATTTTTCACAGAGTATACTTAAGCTATAACAAAGTTAACCATACAGAATCTTAAGTTAACCAAAATAAATTACGAAGGTGAAAATTATGAGTAAAGGTCTTTTCATTACAGCAATTGGTACAGATATCGGTAAAACATACGTTACCGGCCTGCTTGTTAAACGCTTACGCGATGCAGGCGTCAACGCAGGCTACTACAAAGCAGCGCTGAGCGGCGCTGAAGAACAGCTTGACGGCACCTGGTTGCCGGGTGACGCAGCCTTTGTTGCCAAAATCGCCAACATTCCGGAAAAGCCGGAAAACCTTGTTTCCTACATTTATAAGGAAGCAGTTTCCCCGCATCTGGCAGCACTGCGCGAGGGCAATCCTGTAGAAATGGAAAAGATTGAAGCTGATTATCACGCTTCCCTTGCCAAATATGATTACGTTACCATGGAAGGCAGCGGCGGCATCATCTGCCCCATCCGTTGGGATGAAGAACACATCCTGCTCGAGGACATCATCAAAAAGCTTGATTTGGGTGTACTGGTAATCTCCAACGCAGCGCTCGGTTCCATCAACAACTGCGTACTGACCATCTCCTACCTCAAGCAGAAAAACATTCCCGTCCGCGGCATCATTCTGAACAACTACGACGGCAGCAACTTCATGCAGGCCGACAACAAGCGTATGATGGAAGAAATTACAGCGGTCCCCGTACTTGCCTGCGTACCGCCGAACGCCGGCGAGCTGGATATTGATGTAGAAGTACTTAAAGGATTATATAAATAAAAATCAACAGCCCCCCTTTAGTCTCGCTCACGCTCGACAGTTCCCCCAAGGGGGAACCAAGAAAGTCCTAATTACAGACTCTTGCCTGCCCCTATGGGGAAGGTGCCGAACAACGTGAGGCGGAAGGGGGAATAAACAATAATGACACCAAACTCAGGAGGAATATAACATGAACGATAGAGTAGCAGATTTACAAAAAAGAGATTTAGCCCACATCTGGCATCCCTGTTCCCAAATGAAGGACTACGAAACCTTACGTCCTATCATCGTTGACCACGCTAAAGGCCCCTACCTCTACGCAGCCGACGGCACCGAATATCTTGATATCATCAGCAGCTGGTGGTGTAACCTTTTAGGTCACTGCAATCCCAAAATCAACGCCGCCATCAAAGAGCAGATTGAACAATTAGAGCACGTTATCTTCGTTAACTTCACCCACGAGCCTGCTATCAAGCTGTGCGAAGAGCTGGTTGAAGTTCTCCCCAAAGGTCTGAACAAATTCAACTTCGCCGACAACGGCTCCTCTTCCGTAGAAATCGCACTGAAAATCGCTTTCCAATATCAACTGCAGACCGGTCACCCGGAAAAACAGCGCTTCATGTGCCTCAGCGAAGGCTATCACGGCGAAACCATCGGTGCTCTTTCCGTAGGCAGCATGGACCTGTTCGCACAAATGTATAAACCCATGATGATGAACAACATCCATGTAAAAGCACCTGACTGCTACCGTTGCCCGTTTGCCAAAGACCGCGAGCATTGCCAATGCGAATGCTTTAAATTTGCTGAGGAAGAATTTGCCAAGCACGCCAAGGAAACCGCTGCCATTATCGTTGAGCCTATCGTACAAGGCTGCGCAGGCATGCGTATCTATCCGCCTCTCTATCTGCAAAAGCTGCGTAAGCTCTGTGATGAATACGGCGTTCTCCTGATTGCCGACGAAATTGCTACCGGCTTCGGCAGAACCGGCAAAATGTTCGCCTGCAACCATGCGGGAATCACACCTGATATCATGTGCATCAGTAAAGCACTCACCGGCGGTTATCTGCCGATGGCTATTGTCTGCACCACAGACAAAATTTACGATGCCTTCTATGACGATTACAACAAGGGCAAGCAGTTCATGCACAGCCACACCTATGCCGGCAACCCCATCGGCTGCGCTACCGCCCTCGCTGTACTCAAGATTATGAAGGAAGAAAAGATTCTCGAGCACGCTGCTGAAAAAGCAACCTACTTCCACAATGCGCTTATGGATACCTTCGGCGCTCATAAGAACATCGGTGAAATCCGTCATATCGGCCTGATTAACGCTATGGAGCTTGTTACCGATAAGGATAAGAAAATCGGCTTCGATGGCGACCTGCGTATAGGCTACGAAATCTACAAAAAAGCACTTACCCACGGTCTGTTACTGCGTCCTCTGGGTAACGTAATCTACTTCAACCCGCCGCTGAATATCGAAAACAAAGATCTGGATAAGGCTATAGCACTGGCTAAGCAATCTATGGATGAGGTTTTAAAGTAAGGAGCAAATAAATGAAAGATTTGAGTATGAAAGAGCTGACTACTATCGCTTTATTAGGTGTCTTGATTCTGATTTCAGGTTCTTTTAAAATCCCTTCGCCAATTGCCGGTGGCGAATTCCAGTTATCTGCACCTATCGCCGTACTCATCTGCGCCTGCTTCGGCTTTAAACGCTACATTATCGCAGGTATCCTTGCAAGCATGCTCGGTATGATGCTCGGAATGCACAACATCATCAACGTGCTTGTACAGATGGTATTCCGCGTTGTTGCCGGTGGCACCATGGCCCTGCTCGGAACCAACCTGCTTACCGTTGCTGTCAGCGGCCCGCTCGGAACCTTCGCTGCCCGCCTCGTACTGTGGCAGGTTACCGGTGTAAACTGGATGGTACTCACCGCCGCAGCCTTCCCCGGTATGATCTTCACCGCCGTTGCCGCCGGTGCATTCTATAAGCCCGCAAAACAGCTGCTTACCAAAGTGGCTTTGCTCAGAGGCTGATACATAATAGCTTGTATAACATTTCAGGCAAAATCACAGTTGTGGTTTTGCCTGCTCTTTTCTAAATGCAGATTCACAAAAGTTTGCCGAACAAATAACGCCAGCAATCAATATATCGTGTAGTGAATAAAAATTTTAGCAAATGAGTGTCTGGAATCACAAAAGTGGCGCAACTGTTTGAGCGCTAAACATTGCTTATGTAGAAAAACATTATCGCTTTGCGCGAGTTTTGCGGCACTTTGTATTGATTCCACACGAAATTTGCGTTGTACCCTTTGGGTACGGGAAAATTTTTCTTGAGCGAAACGATATATTGATTGCGATGCGAAGACACCAAAATTATAACGTTCTAAATTTATCATCAAAGGAGATTTCCCTATGCCTTTATACAGCATCAAAATGCGCGCATCCAAAGGCGATTTACACGTCAGCGGCGCAGAACGCATTGTCCCGCAATCCGATATCAGCAGCGCTGTCAGCGCACTTACCGAGCGCGCTCTGCATCACGGCCTCGGCCGAGCCGACTTCATCAACGTCAAAATGGAAGAGGTCGCACCGAAAAAGCTGCAATACCTCGACGCTCTGCCTGTCAGCAAACGTCCTGCCGACACGGTAGAAGAAACCTATAACATTATGAAGGAAATGCTCTGCGAGCTGGGATTGGAAGCCAAAGCTGATGAGCTGATAAACCTTTTGCGTCACAACCATCCCATGCGCGGTGCAGTTCTCTACGATGTTGCCACCGGCACCAGACTTGAGCCTGACCACGAGCGCGGTATACGCGTAACCTATATGGATGCCGAAGGAGCAGCGAGCAACTGCAGCGGTAAAAACCACTTCCGCGAAGCCATCGTGCTGGCAACCAAGGTTGTTAACGCCCCCGGCATCATCGCCGAGCTGTGCCTTTCCGATGATCCCGATTACCTCGTCGGCTACTTAGCTTCCTTAAAACATGGCTATGTACGCCTCATGCCAATGAAGGAAATGGGCAATCCACACGGTGGCCGCGTATTCATCTTTGACAGCACTAAAGCTAAGCCCGAGGATGCTATCAGCTATCTGGAAAAGCAGCGCGTACTTGTCCGCGGACTGCCTGTCGAAAAGCCTGCTAATCCTAACCCGGAGCAGATTTTTGCCGACGAATTAAAGCAACTTAAAGAACAGAATCTTTACCGCTCTTTACGCACCATGGACAGCGAACAAAGCAAATACGTTGAAATGCAGGGACGCAAGGTTTTGATGCTTGCTTCCAACAGCTATCTTGATTTAGCAGCAGATGCCCGCGTTAAGCAGGCCGCTGCCGAAGCTGCGCTTCAATGGGGTGCAGGCAGTGGCGGCAGCCGTCTGACTACCGGCAACACCGCCTTGCACGAAGCGCTTGAAAGCAAGCTGGCACAGTTCAAAGGCACAGAAGCAGCACTGGTATTCAATACAGGCTATATGGCCAACGTCGGCATTATTTCCGCCCTCTGCAACAGCGAAAGCGTCATCTTCAGCGACGAATATAACCACGCCAGCATCATCGACGGCGCACGTCTTTCTAAAGCACGCATCGTTGTCTATAAGCATAATGATATGCAGGACTTGGAAGCTAAAATTCTTGCTACCCCCTGCAGCAGAGGTTTGATTGTCAGCGACGCAGTTTTCAGCATGGACGGTGATATCGTCGACCTGCCTGCACTCGTCGCCCTCGGCAAAAAATATCATCTGCTCACGATGATTGACGAAGCACATGCCACCGGTGTTATCGGCAAAACAGGCCATGGCACCGTTGAACATTTCGGCAACACCGTCCGCCCGGATATTCTCATGGGTACGCTCAGCAAGGCGCTCGGTGCCGAAGGCGGTTACGCCTGCGCCAGCAAGGTGATTATCGAATATCTCAAGAACAAAGCTCGCAGCTTTATCTTCGCCACCTCGCAGACTCCTGCAACGCTCGCTGCTGCACTGCGAGCAATCGAGGTACTGAAGGAGGAACCGCAGCGTGCGCAAAAGCTGCAGCATAACGTTGAGTTTTTCTTAAACGCTCTGCATACCGAAGGCGTAGAAGCCTACTCTCCCACCGCCATCATTCCTATTATCATTGGCGATGAGAAGTCCGCTCTGCAGGTTGCAGATGAGCTGCTGGCAAGCGGCGTGCTCGCCCCCGCCATCCGCTACCCGACGGTAGCAAAGGGTACTGCACGCCTGCGCGTTGCCCTCATGGCAACGCACACCGAAGCGGAGCTGTCGCAGACAGCGAAGCTGATTGGTGCGGCAATCAGAAAGTATAAAAAATAAAGCACCAAAAGGCAAGGCCTAGGAACATACATCCTAAGACCTTGCCTTTTAATTTTTATAAACCAACTTTTTCAGGCACTGTTATTTATGCTCAGCCACATCCTCGGCATCAAGCACCTTAATTCCATGTGCAGAAAGTAACTTGGCGAACACACCCTGCCCTTTTATCTTCTTGCCGCTGAAGCTGCCGTCATAAATCTCCTTTACACCACAGCTGGGACTGCGCGACTGCAGAATTGCCAAATCCACCTTGTTCTCCAAAGCAGCTGCCAACGCTGACTGCGCCCCCTTGCGAAATTCATTGTCCACACTGACGCCTTCCTTGTTTGTCACAAGACCAGCAACAATTTCTGCCGGCAAGCGAGGGGTAGAGAGGCCTCCCAGCTGCTCCGGACAAACACCAATCACCTCATGGCCTTCGATAAACTCCAGCACGCTTTGATTTAAGTTATTCCCACCGTTATACTTACAGTTTTTGCCCAACAAGCAGGCACTCACAAGAATCTTCAAAGAAACATTCCTCCGTTATTGTAAAAATAAGCTGCTAACATGCCCGATGCTAACAGCTTATTTTCATGTTTATTCTTCCTTGCTGATTTCTACAGGAATTTCCGGCAGCTTGCCGTCAATGCTGATGTTCTTATTAACCTTCGCATCGTAGGTTTCGCCCTTAGCAATCTCCTGCAGGTCAATGCCGGTCGCACTCTTCACCGTATCGAAAACCTTTGCCATTACAGAAGGAACATTGCCGGAAAGACTGCCCATACCGCCTTCACCGTAAAGCGTAATCTTGTCCACCTTACTGAGCGGAGCAGCAACCTCTTTAGCAACCTGCGGCAGCACCTCAATCGCCATCTGGGCTATAGCAGCCTGACCGTATTTCTTCATAGCCTCGGCCTTCTTATCCATCGCAGCAGCTTCAGCTTCGCCCTTCGCCTTAATAGCGGCAGCCTCAGCTTCACCCTTTACCCTGATAGCGTAAGCCTCTGCATCGCCCTTAGCTTTAATAGCGGCAGCCTCCTGCTCCATAGCATATCTTTGCGCTTCTGCCTCACGCTGCCTCTTAGCCTGCTCAGCTAAAGCATCCTGTTCAACCTTATATTTATCAGCATCAGCCTGCTTCTGAATGGTAGCAGCCAAGATTTGCTCTTTGACCAAAACTTCCTGCTTTTTCAAATCAGCTTCACGCTCAGCCTTAGCAATCTGCGCATTTACAGTTGCAACCTCAATAGATTTTTGCTGCTCCTGCTGTTGAATTGCATAAGCAGCATCAGCCTCTGCCTTTTTAATATCGGCAGTACGCTTCAGCTCACTCTTGGCAATAGAAAGCTCATTCTGACGCTGTGCAATCGCTAAATCAGCATGCACCTGCGCATCATTCGCTTCCTTCTTGGCAGCAGCCTCGGCAATGGCCACATCACGCTCAGCAACAGCCTTGCTGATAGAAGCATCCTTGCGGATTTTTGCCGTATTATCTGCACCCAAATCGACAATCAGACCGTTATCGTCAACAACATTCTGGATGTTACAGCTCAGGATGCTGATGCCCAGCTTTTCCATATCCTTGGCAGCCTTTTTCAGCACCTCGTCGGAGAAGGAATCACGGTCAACGTTAATCTTCTTCAAATCCAGCGTACCGATAATCTCACGCATATTACCTTCAAGAGAATCCTGCAGGCTACGTGTAATATCCGCCGGCTCCATATTCAAAAAGTTTCTTGCAGCAAGATAGATACCGTTTTCCTTATCAACGATAATCTTAGCAACCGCATCAACCTTAACATTGATAAAATCATTGGTTGGAACACTTTGGCTGGTTTTGATGTCTACGGACATCTGACCCAGATACAGCATATCCACGCGCTCCAAAAGCGGGATTTTAAAGCCGCCTATACCGATAAGGATACGCGGATTCTTTGTCAGACCGGAAATGATGTAGGCCACGTTTGGCGGTGCCTTTACATAACATGTCTTGGCCGCAATAATAAATAAAACCAGGAAAATAATAACGAGAAAAACAATTCCATAAGTCAAAACAATTCCCCCTTTATTATATAAACACTCTAATTAAATGATAACATAGGCAAAAGTGAAAAACAAGGGAATTATTTGTTGCATTTTGAACATTAGCACAATGCTTTAAAAGTATATGACAAAAACAGGATAACCTTTCTCCAACAATTAATCTAGCAGTCAAAAAAGTTTTGGGAAGATTTTTCAAAGCCTTATGATTTGCTTAAATTCCTACTTGTACGTTAGAACGTTTCAGAAAAAATGACACTTACACTATATGCAAAGCAGCAAATCCTAACCACAATGAAAATACAGTAAAACAATTAAATAACTCCATTGACAACAAAATATACTCATAGTAAAATCATCATAATTTATCAGAGGACTTGTAGCGCTCAAGCTATTGAAGTGGGATAAAATTCAAACGAATTTTATTCCACTTTTTTAGATAAATTATGGATAACTTACCCATAAAAGCTCCCATAGCTACTTAGGTAACGAAAGGAGTTTTTTACAATGCAAATCAACAAACCTGAAAACACTTTACAAAATTTTTCCGTCGGCAGCAAAGAAGTAAATGCTGCTCGCCTAGCCTTTTTCATCCCCGGTTTCGCCGTTTCCACCTGGGCACCTATGATTCCCATGGTAAAAGAACGCCTGAACCTTGAAGCAGACGTACTCGGTATCCTGCTTTTATGTATCGGTATCAGTGCCTTTATTGTTATGCCTTTTGCCGGTATGCTGGGACAAAAATGGGGCTGCAAAAAAGTACTCATGCTCACTACATCAGTGCTTGCACTTGACGTTATTATTTTATCTTTCTTGCCTAATATCGTCAGCTACGCATTAGCACTCGCCCTTTTCGGTGCAGCCATGGGTTCTACAGAAGTAACGATGAATATCAATTCCGTTATTGTTGAAAAGCTTGACGGACGCAGGCTCATGAGCGGTATGCACGCCTTTTGGAGTATAGGCTGCTTTGCCAGTGCCGGTCTGTTCAGCCTGCTGGCCAGCATAGGCTTGCCTGTAACGCTCATCGCCAGCCTGCATTGTGGCATCATGTTGGCCATCATTGCCTACTTTGGCCGTAGCTGGCTGCCATATAAAAGTCCCGGTGGAGAAAAATCCTTTGCACTGCCACGTGGCATTGTTATCATCATCGGTACGTTAGCCTGCATCTCTTTCCTTGTTGAAGGTGCAATTATGGATTGGAGCGGCGTGCTCCTTACCGAAGTTAAAAACGTAGATATGTCGCTTGCCGGTACGGGCTATGCAATATTCTCCGTTGCCATGCTCATCATGCGTCTTTTAGGCGATAAAACTGTTCAATTCTTAGGCGAACAAAAAGCTGTTATCGGCGGCAGCATCGTCACGGCAGCAGGCTTTGCGCTCGTAGTTATTGTAGATAACCTGTATCTTAACGCCTTGGCCTTCATTCTCATCGGTCTCGGTTGTGCCAACATTATCCCTGTGTTCTATTCTCTCTTGAAATACCAGAAGGACATGCCTATCAGTACTGCTGTAACCTCTGTCACCAGCTTTGGTTATACAGGCGTTATTCTCGGTCCCGCACTCTTGGGTTTTATTGCACATGGCATCAATATCAGCGCAGTTTTTGAACTGCTTGCCTTATTACTTATCATCGAAGCAATAATTGCAAAATATGTTTTCTGCAAACTGAAAATGTAAAATACATAATATAGCCAAACGAGCAGGTTTTAGCCGAAACGCTAAAGCCTGCTCGTTTTTGATTGTAAAAGTTTTGGGAAAATTTTTCCCAAAACTTCGCGTTTCTGTATAGTTTTAGGAATTATTTTCCTAACAGCCAATCCAACGCATTAATTATACGTATACCTGCATATTCCATTTCCGGATCATCATCTAGTGTCAGTAAAATTTTAGGATAATGGTCATTGATACTTTGCAGCGAAGCAAGCTCACGCTTTAACGTTTTCTCATCGCGCACCGTCGCAGAAACCTGATAATAAGTCATCCCCTTATCATCCATTGCCACAAAATCAACCTCTAAATCATCAACCTTACCGATATAAACATCATAACCTCTGCGCAACAGCTCCAAATACACAATATTTTCCAGAATATGTCCTGCATCCATGGCCTTGCTGCCTAAGAGCACTTTGCGCATGCCCATATCTACAGCATAATACTTATCCAAGGTCTTTAAATACTGCTTACCTTTAATATTGTAGCGTTTACACTGATATAACATATAGCTTTCCATCAAGGCATTCAGATACTTTTCAACTGTTTTGGTATCTATCTTACGTCCATCTGAAGTCATAGTATCAGCAATCTTTTTTGTAGACAGAATATTACCAATGTTATCATAAGCAAAACGCAGTACGCTTTCCAGCATCATAGTGTCAGGAAATTTATTTCTTTGCGTAATATCCTTTACAACAATAGTATTATAAATCCCATTAAGATACTCTCGAATAACACGCGCCTCCTGCTTCATATCCAGTACATAGGGAAAGGAGCTTGTTTCTATATAGTTACGATACTTTCTCGGCAGCTCATGCTCATCTCCACTAGCTTCAATATATTCCTTGAACGATAGGGGCAGCATTTTTATTTCGATATAACGCCCGGACAGTAGCGTAGCAAGCTCACTTGACAACATATATGCATTAGAACCGGTAATATATATATCCACATTAGGCTTAATATAAAGACTGTCTACAACACGCTCAAAATCCTTCACATTTTGAATTTCGTCGAAAAAGAAGTAGGTCATGCGTCCATCAGACAAAATGCGTTCCTTAACATAAGCATAGAAATTGCGTGGCTCTAATAAATCAATATAATCGTAGTCTTCAAAATTAATGCTGATTATCTGCTCATCTGCCACACCCTGCTGTTGCAGGTAGCTTTTATATAAATCCATAAGCGTAGACTTGCCACAACGACGCACACCGGTTATAACCTTAATAACCTTTTTATCGCGCCAATTTATCAGCTGCTGTAAATATTCTTTACGCTCTATCAATTTCATAGCTTCAACACCACCTGTCTAAAAATTTTGCAGCACCTTCTCTTTGTCTATAGTTTAGCACAAGCAGATACTAAAATCAAAAAGTTTTGGGAATATTTTTCCCAAAACTTTGCGTTTCTATATAGTTTTGGGAATTATTTTCCTAAAACTTGGCGAATTTGCTAAGTTTCAGACTTGCAAGTCGGAAACTTTGTATTTTTAGAGAGTTTCAGATGTAGAAGTCGGAAAGTTTGGTACGCCAGTAATTCTTTAGGAAATTAAATATGCGCTCACGCAACACATAAAACACTATCGTAAAACGCACCAAGACAAAAAATAAACTGCTAGTACGTCATAAGACACGCTAACAGCTTATCCTTTAAATAATATTATGCTTTACCAATTCAACAACATCGAGATTATGTTTCCTGATGTCTTCATCTGCTTCCATCTTATCAATACTCCACCAAGAATATTTCCTATCACCTATCATAAAGCTATCTTCCTGAAGCTTTTTCGGCAACTTCTTAATAGTAGCCTGATATAAAGTATGCGCATAAACCTTCTGTACCTTGTCACTCACAGAATATTTCGTCCGCAATTCAAAGCCTTTGCGTTCAACAGTGATCAACTCTGATGCAATCTGTAAATCAGCACTAAGGCGCTCAATGATATTAGCAACATTCTCCTCTTCTACTACTTGAGTTTTATAATTAGGAAACAAATTCAGCCCCCATCTATTATCATAATAAAGCAGATAGCGGTGAGGATATTTATTAAATGTGTCTTTGATAGCGATAAGTGAAAAAGGATGCTCAATTTCATTAAGATTTTCGATATCATGCTGCAGTAAATCTGCATTATATGTATTTTTTATTGCTTTCACCATCGCGCACCCACTCCAATAAAGGCCAAAGCCACCAACAATTATAACTATTACTTTTGCCCACAAGGAAGTTTCAGGCGAGGCAGAAAAGCCACCATACATCACAAATAAAGCATTAGCAACGTTACAGCTTTGGTCTAGCTTTTTATATCCAATATAATCTTGTTTTCGTTGTAAAAGGGCTTCAAGTTTAGTACTATCAATCAGTAACTGCAAAGAACTCTCTCCTTTACACTAATATAAATAAGTATATCACAGAGCCGTAATTGGAGCAAGAATATGATTGCACCATGCTGCAATACGTCAAATTAATCAGAATGAAAAATAAGCTGCTAGCACGTCACAAGACACGCTAACAGCTTATTTTTATTGTTCAAGTTCCAGTTCAACCTCAGCCTCTTTCTTACAACGCCACACTCCGCGCTGCGCAGACCGGAACGGCCGACGGACTCGCCAGCACATCTTTGTTACGCGAAAATTCACTGGCAACGGACCGACAGGGAATTTTTCGCTGGAGCGTTGACGAACCACTCAGCAGGCATATCTCACAAAATTCAGCGACGTGAAAAATTCTGCGAATCTAGTCGCCGGAATCCGGCGAAGCAGCTACGCAGGGCGTTTTTTGGATACTTTTTGCCGCCCCGGGCAAAAAGTATCACATACTAATCGAGTAGGAGACTGCTCATTATTTGAGCAGTCGACCTCTCACACCACCGTGCGTACCGTTCGGTACACGGCGGTTCAAATACCATAATGCTTGAGTCTTTTAAGCTCGTAATTGCTCGCTAATTCATAATAGCCTGCTTTTACGAGCTTTTCTTTTGTTATTGACCTGTTAAGTATTGCACTTCCTGCTACTCGCCAATAACCTAGTCTTGTATTTCCCCACATATATGCGTACTTCTCTGGTATTCCTAACTTCTTTAAGTTTGTAACTCTAGTTGTAGATTTCTTCCATTGTTTCCATATATATTGACGAAATCTCCTTTGCAGCCATTCATTCCATTCCTGCATTTTGCGTTTTATACTTGCTATGCAGTAATAGTTCAGCCAACCGCTTATATATACTTTTACCTTGTTCATCACTACACGTACATTTCTTCCTTGGCTTCTAGCTGTCAGCTCTTTTAGTTTTGCTTTGGCTTTCTTCAAGGATTGTTTGTGTACTCTTATCATTACACCCGTTTGGTTCTTACCTAGCGTAAATCCTAAGAACTTGAACTTTTGTGAGTATACGCTTACTACTTTGCTCTTTTCCATGTTCAACTTTAGCTTGAGCTTATCTTCAAGATATTTTCTGCTGGATTCCAGCAATCTTTCCGCTGCTCTTTTGCTTTTTGCTTCGACAATAATGTCATCTGCATACCTTACAATATTTACTCCTCGTCTTGACATTTCCTGGTCAAACTCATTCAGGTAAATATTTGCCAGTAGTGGCGACAATGGTCCGCCTTGTGGCGAGCCTTCTTCTGTCTTTACTTTTACTCCGTTGTCCATGACTCCGCTTTTGAGAAATTTCTTGATTAGCTCTATCAGCCTCTTATCTTTTATTCTCCTGCGAAGTATGTTAAGCAGTAAGTCATGGTTCAGCGTATCGAAATACTTGGATAAATCTACTTCTACTACGTATCGGTAGCCCTTTTCCGCATATTCTTTCACGCTTTCCATTGCCTGTTGTGCACTTCTTCCTACTCGGTAGCCGTAGCTTCCTTTGTAGAAAGTTTCTTCATACATCGGTTGCAGTACCTGTGCTATTGCCTGCTGTACCATTCTGTCTATGACAGTTGGTATACCAAGCTTTCGCACTCCCCCGTCTGCTTTGGGGATTTCCTTGCGTCTTACTGGATTCGGTTTGTATCTTCCAAACCATATGTCAGATACAAGTTCTCGACCATGTTCGGTGCACCAAGGTTCCATTTCATCGACAGTCATTCCGTCGATTCCCGCGGCTCCCTTGTTGCCTTTGACTCTTTTCATTGCTTCGAGTAAATTTCTGCCCCGAAGAATTTCTCGCAGTAAATCCTGCGTTGCATTGTCTCTTTCTCTGTTGTCCCGAGTTCCAACACTCGGCACTCCTGCATACCCTTCGCGTTCCACGCTATCTCTTTGCAGGCAGTCCTTTCGGTATTCTGCTTTCATTGTGTTGGACTCCTTTCCCCAGTTATTCAAGACTGGCATTTGTTCAGTCCTTCCCGTCAAAAAAAAACGGTACTATGACCTCTGCTGACTTCTCACAGCAAGCTTTACTCCGTATTTTGGATTTCCTACTTTACGTCTGTGAGACCTCCCCAGGTAAGAACGATAACTTTCATTCCATGTAGCCGCCTTATTTACTGTATAGAGTTCGGGTAGCATTGGACTTCATCTTGTGCGGCAGACTTATCCACTCTAATTCAGCCTTATATAAGGTTTCTGTTCGTCGGCTCAGAACTTTGCCCGCTGTCGATTTTCTGCAACAGCATCCGGCTTCCTTCAGATTCCACCTCACGATGGACACCCTTGCCTTCGGCTAACGCTTCCTGCTACCGAGCGCGTAGTGGACTTTCACCACCTAGTTATCGCCCATGCTGGGCGCACCACCAAAAACGCTCCCCTGCTACCCGACGGCAGCAAAGGAGCGTTTGCAAACTTCCATATAAACTTTTACTTTTCCGCTTCAGCGCTCTTCACAACCGCCTTCGCAGCCTTTTCGAACTTGGTACGCGCCAACATCACAAAATGTCCGCAGCCACAGCATTTCATACCAAAGTCCATACCCGTGCGGGTAATTTCCCACTCATCACTGCCACAGGGATGAGCTTTTTTCATTTTGACGATATCGCCTACATTAACATCCTTACCGGAAAGCATTATTCAATACCGTCCAAAGTCATTACGTCGCTGACCTCATAGCCGGCTTCACGGATTTGCTCAATGATATCCATACCATTATTATTGAGAGCGGCACGAATGGTAACTTCAGCAGTACCATCACCATTTTGCTTGGTAACCAGAGAAATAATATTAATGCCGTCTTCCTTCATAATGTTGGAGATTTCCGCAACAACACCAACTTTATCAGGTGCTTCGATAGTAATACGCAGGCAGTTGCGGTTCATACCCATAATTTCTACGATGGAACGGAAGATATCGCTGCGGGAAACAATACCGCAAAGCTTATTCTCCTGGTTAACAACCGGCAGAGCGTTAACTTTGTATTTATACAGCTTGTAGGCAACATATTCGATAGTATCATCTGCCTCAACGCTGATAACGCTACGTTTCATAACGTCTTTAACCTTCAAGCGTCCCAGCAGATAATTAGCCTCATAACGGGAAAGGGTGCTGCTGTCACTGGGAGAAGCTTTGCCGATATCATCACTGGTAATAATGCCGCGTACGCGTTGCATATCATCTACAACCGGCAGGCTGATAAGTCTTTTGCCACGCATAATTTCGCGTGCTTCCAAAATGGATTGATCCTCTCGTGCAGTAACAACAGTGTCAGTCATAATATCTTTTACTAACATATGAGTTTTACCTCCTTTGACTATAGAACACAATCATTTTAATATAATCATTTTCACTTTAAGGCAGCTATGAAGCAACCCGACGCATTCGTATATTAATCAGCCGCCGAGATATGCTTTGCGAACAGCCTCGCTGCTTGCCAGCTCCTTAGCTGTACCGCTCAGAGTAATACGTCCCGTTTCCAGAACATACGCCTTATCAGCGATAGACAACGCCATATTAGCGTTCTGCTCAACCAACAGAACGGTAGTGCCGCTCTCGTTGATTTCCTTTATTATATTAAAAATTTCCTTTACAAGCAAGGGGGCAAGACCCATAGAAGGCTCGTCCAACAGCAGCAGCTTAGGACGGCTCATCAGCGCACGGCCCATAGCCAGCATCTGCTGCTCGCCGCCGGAAAGCGTACCGGAAAGCTGATCCTTACGTTCCAGCAGACGCGGAAATTTTTTAAATACCTCATCCATGTCCTTAGCAATTCCGTCCTTATCCTTACGCAGATAAGCACCCAGCTCCAGGTTTTCCATAACAGTCATATTAGCAAAAACGTGACGGCCTTCCGGAACCTGGCACAGCCCCATGCCGACAATTTTATGCGCCGGCACACCGGCAATATCATTACCTTCATATAATATTTTACCGGTCTTCGGTTTCATCAGACCGGAAATGGTGCGCAATGTGGTAGATTTACCGGCACCGTTAGAACCGATCAGCGCTACGATTTCACCATCGGGAACATCGAGGCTGATACCTTTGATAGCGTGAATCGCGCCATAATATACATTGATATCTTCAACAGTTAACATCAGTTGATAACCTCCTCGCCCAAGTATGCTTCAATAACGCGTGTGTTGTGTTTGATTTCTTCCGGAGTACCTTCAGCAATCTTCATGCCGTATTCCAGTACGTAAATACGCTCGCAGACACCCATTACCAGGCCCATATCATGCTCAATCAGCAGAATGGAAAGATTGAATTCCTTACGAATCCAGCGAATCATTTCCATAAGCTCTTTGGTTTCCTGCGGGTTCATGCCGGCAGCAGGCTCGTCCAGCAACAGCAGCTTCGGCTCGGTAGCCAGAGCACGCGCAATTTCCAGACGACGCTGCTTGCCATAAGGCAGGTTCTTAGCTACCTCATGTGCTTCTTCCTCCAGATGGAAGATTTTCAGCAAATCAAGAGCCTTTTGCGTAATATATTCTTCTTCACTGAGATATTTGCCATCACGGACGATAGCATCAGCCAGATTATAGGTTACGTGCATATTATAAGCAATTTTTACATTGTCGATAACGCTCAGCTCGGAGAACAGACGGATATTCTGGAATGTACGCGCCATGCCCATCTGCGTAACCTGGTAAGATTTTTTACCGCTGCTTTGCTGACCGTTAAAATATACCTTGCCTTCGGTCGGTGTATATACACCGGTAATCATATTGAAGGCTGTTGTCTTGCCGGCACCGTTAGGACCGATAAGGCCAATCAGCTCTCCCTCGTCGATATGCATGGAAAGATTGGAAACGGCACGCAAGCCGCCGAAAACCATGGATACATTATCTACCTTCAGCAGTTCTGCCATTGTCCTTACCTCCTAATTTAAACATTTTCAAGCTCAATTCCTTGCTGCCGAACAAGCCTTGCGGACGATACAGCATCAGGATAATCATGGTAACGGAATAGATAATCATACGCCATTCCGGGTAATCCGACAAGTAAGCAGAAATGAAGGTCAGCAAGGTTGCACCGGTAATCGCACCGGTCATAGAACCAAGACCGCCCAAAACAACCATGGTCAGAATATCGAAGGAACGCATGAAGGTGAAGGACGCAGGATGCGCCAGGAAGAAGTAGTGGCTGAAGAGTGCGCCTGCAGTACCGGCAAAAGCAGCACCGAAGGTGAACGCCATTACTTTATATTTGGTAGTGTTGATACCCATGGTATCTGCAGCAATTTCGTTTTCACGGATTGCCAGGCAGCAACGGCCATAGGAAGAGTTTTTAAAGTTCTTGATGAAGAAGATGATAGCTATCATAATCCAGAAGGTATACGCGAAATTGGTCATACGGGGAATGCCCATCAAACCGGAAGCACCGCCGACATAATCAATGTTCAGGATGCAGATACGGATAATTTCGCCTAAGCCCAAGGTTGCGATTGCCAGATAGTCACCATCAAGGCGCAGCGTCGGCAGGCCAATCAAAAAGCCCAACAAGCCGGCAGCCAGGGTTGCTATAACAAGACCTGACTCAAAGGGCATGCCCAGCTTAACCGTCATAATAGCACTGGTATAAGCACCTACTGCCATGAAGCCGGCATGACCGATAGAGAACTGACCGGTATAGCCGTTAATCAGGTTCAGGCTGACTGCAAGAATAATGTTGATGCAGATAAGGATAATGTTCAGCTCCCAGAAGGGACCTATGATTTCGCCAAAGAGCAGGCCTTGTACGATACCAAAAACGATAACGCAGGCAACTATGGCTTTTAAATCAAATTTTCTAATTGCATTCATACCATGTCACCTCAGACTTTCTCACGAACGTTCTTGCCTAATAAGCCGGAAGGTTTATAAAGTAAGATGATAATCAAAATACCGAATGCTGCCGCATCACGGAAGGTAGAGGAAATAAAGCCGCTGACCATTGCTTCTACAACGCCCAGGATAATACCGCCGATCATAGCGCCGGGGATAATACCGATGCCGCCGAGAACTGCGGCAACGAAGGCTTTAAGACCGGGCATCATGCCCATCAGCGGGTCAATAGAGTTATAGTAAACACCTACCAGCACGCCGCCTGCTGCTGCCAAAGCACTGCCAAGCGCAAAGGTAGTGGAAATTACACGGTCAATGTTGATGCCCATCAGCTTTGCAGCGTCAGCATCATAAGATACAGCACGCATAGCCTTGCCGGCTTTGGTTTTGTTTACGATGTAAGTAAGAACAGCCATCAGGATAATGGCGCTCAACAGGATAACCAGCTGCTGACTGTTAGCAACCAGAGGTCCAAGATGATATACTGTAGCGCCGAATACAGCGGGGAAGGTTCTCGGTTGCGGAGAAACCAGCAAAATCATGCTGTATTCCAGGAAGAAGGATACGCCGATTGCAGTAATCAAGATTGCGATACGCGGTGCATTACGCATGGGGCGATACGCAACACGTTCGATAATAATACCTGCGATAGCAGCGCCTGCCATCGAGAAAATAATTGCCGGAATGAACGGCAAGCCTAATTGGGTAGTAGCGAAGAAGCCAAAATAGGCACCCAACATATAAATATCGCCATGAGCAAAGTTTATCAGCTTAATGATGCCGTAGATCATGGTATAACCCAAGGCGATCAATGCGTAGATACTGCCGAGAGATACACCATTTATCAGCTGCTGAAAAAACTGATGGATCAAAGTCTCCATAATTTACCTCCCTAGAGATTTCAAAGATTTGTGTAAGCGGGACATGCTTACTTAAAGGAAAAGGCTGTTGCTACGCAAAACAACAGCCTCGTTGATTTAATCAGATTAACTACTAATGTAAACTATCAGGGATTAACTTTAGTTTTAAAGGTTTGTTTGCCATCTTTATGTTCGATAATTACAGCACTCTTGATCGGGTTGTGCTCTTCGTTAAAGGTTACTTCACCGGATACACCCTTGAAGCCTTTAATCTTAGCCATTGCTTCAGCAATTTTAGCCGGATCAGCACTGCCTGCGTCTTCGATTGCTTTAGCAACCAGCAGAGTGGAATCATATGCCAATGCTGCAAATACATCCGGGTTGGTGTTGTAAGCTTTTTTGTATTCAGCTACGAATTCTTTGTTCAGATCAGAGGTATCGTCTGGAGAATACAGGCTGGAGAAGAAGGTGTTTTCCAGAGCAGCTTTGCCGGCAATTTCAGGAAGCTTAGCGCTATCCCAGCCGTCGCCGCCTGCCATAGGAACGGTGATGCCCATCTCACGAGCTTGTTTAACAATCAGGCCAACCTCCTGGTAGTAACCGGGGATGTAGATGAAATCAGGTTGTGCAGCTTTGATTTTGGTCAAAGTAGATTTAAAGTCAGTATCTTTTTGCAGATAAGCTTCTTCAATTACAACCTGACCGCCGTTTTTAACAAAGTTCTCTTTGAAGAACTGTGCCAAACCTTTAGCGTAGTCACTTGTATTATCGATATAGATAGCAGCCTTCTTCACTTTCAGTTCATTGGAAGCAAAGCTTGCCATTACAGTACCCTGGAACGGATCAATAAAGCAGGTACGGAAGCTGTAGGGTTTAACCTGTTTAGTTTTCGGATCAACGGTAACGTCCGGGTTAGTGCCCATAGGTGTAATATCTACAACCTTAGCACCGTTGTTGATTGCACCGGATGCGATTACAGCAGAGGATTGGTTAGGACCGATTACTGCTACAACCTTATCCTGAGAAATCAGCTTTTGCATACCGTTAGTTGCTTCGGAGGCTTCAGATTTGGTATCAGCAACAACTAAAGAAAGTTTTTTGCCGCCCAGCACACCTTTTTCATTTATTTTTTTCAGTGCCAGGTCGATGCCGTTTTTACCGGAAATACCGAAGGATGCGCTGCCGCCGGTCATTTCCAGCAGGCCGCCTACCTTAATGGTATCGCCGTCAGCTCCTTTGGAGCCGCCTCCGCAACCGGTCAGTGCGCCCATAAATACAGCGCCGGCTGCTAGTACAGATAACAATTTAGATACTCTTTTCATGGTTTATTCCCCCTCAGAAATAAATAAAATATATTTTTTATAGAGGGCGCATCTGGTAGACGCGCCCGGTCTAACTTAATAAATAACCCATGGAACAGAAGTCTTGTTGTACTTTCTGATATTTACTTGTAGAATTTTTTATGTTTATTTTTTTATTAGCAATTACAGGCTGATTTTTTCAACCAGAGTCGGAGTACCGGATTCCAGGCCGATAATCAGTGCAGGCATTACCGGGTTGTGGTTAGCATCAAAGGTGAGCTTGCCGCTTGCAACCGGCAGGTCTTTGGTTTCAGCAATTGCTTTAGCCAGTTTGGTGCCATCAGTGGTGCCTGCGCGTTTCAGAGCATCTGCCAGGATCAGGCCTGCATTGTAGCCTTGCATTGCGAAGATATCAGGATCTTTTTGATATTTTTCTTTAAATTTCTTAATGAAGTCCTGAACGGATTTGTCTTCGTCTTTAGCATTGAAAGCACTTACATAGTAGCAACCCTTCAGAGCATCTTTACCGGCGATTTCAGCAAGTTTCGGGCTTTCCCAGCCATCGGAGCCCAGCATCGGGCAGGTAATGCCGATTTCGCGAGCTTGTTTGATAATCTTGGAAACTTCTTCATAGTAACCGGGAACATAAATTGCTTCCGGATTGGATGCTTTAAGTTTAGTCAGAGCAGATTTGAAGTCAACGTCCTTGCCCAGGAAAGCTTCCTTAGCAACAATTTTACCGCCCTTGCTTTCCAAGGTTTTTTGGAATACTTCTGCTAAGCCTTTGGAATAGTCACTGGAGGAATCGTAGAAAATAGCTACGTTTTTAACCTTCAGAGTTTTATCGGCAAATACTGCCATTACCTGACCTTGGAACGGGTCGATGAAGCAGGCACGGAATACGAAATCCTTTACCTTGCCGTTTTCTACAGTAATGCTCGGTGCGGTAGCAGCCGGAGCAATGTGAGGAATCTTATTTGCAGTAGTGATAGGAGTTGCAGCGTTTACGCAACCGCTGGTTGCAGGACCGACAATTGCAACTACCTTATCCTGGGTAATCAGCTTGGTTACAGCGTTACCGGATTCAGCCGGCTCGGATTTGTTATCGCTTTCAACTACGCTGATTTTTTTACCGTTCACGCCGCCGTTTTTATTAAGCTCGTCTACAGCCAGCTTGAAGCCTTCGTTGATGGATTTACCGTAGTTAGCAACATTACCGGTTAATTCGAATGCTGCGCCAACCTTAATAGTATCTCCGGTATCAGCTTGTTTCTTTTCTCCGCCACAGCCTGTAAGCAATGCGGCGCACATCATAGCAGCCATCGCTGCAGATGCGAATTTCTTCCATTTTTTCATTTTGAGTCCTTCTTTCCCTTAAAAATAAAATATAAAACACAGTACCGGGAGTGTTCTCAGATTCAACCACTATCCCAGCAACTTTATGTAACCAATTATAGCTGTTATATTACACTTTTGTCAACGAATTTTTTCATGTTCATTGTATACATGAGTGTTTTGCACATAAACTGATACATTTTTTATGTTTTCTGTTTTTGCGTTTATTATTTCAGTATTTTTGTGCTTCCCAAGAAAACTTTGTAGCTTTTGTGTCTTCTTGGCGCCTTTATAGCGCTCCGCCTGCATATAGTGTATAATATAATGCAGAAGAATTACTTGGCTTTACAAATACAGGCCAAACTTTTTATAGAACGAGAGGTATTTATGAATTTTATTGCTTTATTTTTCTTGTGTGTGCGCATGTTTCATTTTATTCATTCCCGCAGAATCGCCTATCTGCTGCAGCGCTTTTCCCGAATTTTAGACGAGCGCCGTGCTAACCCCGGCCGCAAGCAGGTCATTATTATCGACGGCAGCGCCACCACCTTTATCATTTACTTCCTGCTGGATGTTTTCTTCCTGTTATATTGTATCTGGCTGATGCTGCACGATGTTACCTGGACACCGGGTTTTCTGCTGCTCATAATTGCAGCTTTGGAATCCTTCGCTATTCATGCCCGCATCAGCGGTGCCTATGACGAGGACGAAGAAGGCTTTGTCTATCCCCGCACCTGGCTGCGCTACCTCTGCTTCGGCGAGAGCATGTTTATTCTGCTGAGGCTGTTTGAGGGCGCATAAGAACCATACTTAAATTGTAAAATTGAAAGCAAAAAATCCCGACAATATGTAATATGCTGCCGGGATTTTTCTTACATTATTCAACTTATAAGAGTCTTTGCTCTTCCTCTGCCAGCGGATAGCTGGACTTACCGTTGTCGATATCCTTAGCAAAGCAACGGCTTTCCTCTCTGCCGTAAATGCTGGTCATAATAACACCCTTATTATTCGCATCCGTAAGCAGCAGGGAATAGCTCATTTCACCGCCCATAGCGTCAAAGGCATCGTAACGCACAATCTTAATATTCTGCAGACAGTTCTGCACCTGTGCATGCAGCTTCTGATGCTTGTCCTGCAAAGTTGCCAGCTCATTCTGCAGCGCATGCAGCTCCTGCAGCGTATCCGTCAGTACAACATCAATATTGGCTTCCTTACCCTGAGTAAAGAAGTCATATTTTTTTTGCAGCTTATTCAGTCTGCTGCGCAGGCCAAAGCACATACCCAACGCAACTAAGATAACACCCAGCAGCACGATAATAATCGCTGCCGAATGTGTATTAACCAAAAGATTTGCCTGCTCCATCAACAAAAGCCCCCTCGTACCAAAAGCTTATCCAAAATTCTTCTAAACACCTTATACATTCAGACGCTTAGGCTCACCATTATGCGGCTTATCCTCCTGGCGTCCTTGCTGCAGCACCTCATAGATGCGCTCCAGGTCCTCCGCGGAATAATATTCAATGTGAATGGTACCGCCCTGGCGTCCCTGCTCATCCAGCTTAGGAACTACCTTAACCTTAGTACCCAAAAACTCTACCAGACGCTGTTCAAAATCATGGCAGAAAATATCATTTTCGGTAGGCTCACGCTTAGGCTTCTTTTCCTTGTTATCCTTATTTTTAGCTTCTTCCTCGATAAGCTCACGGACAATCTTCAGCTTCTTGCCTTCCTTCAGCTTACGCACAACCTCTTCCGTCATGCGTGAGCTCCAGCCGTTGGCAATAATCGCCTCCGCCACCTCGCACATCTGCTCCGGCTTCGGCAGTCCCAAAAGCTGCTTGGCCTGGCCCATCGTCAGCACGCCGTTGATAATCTGCTTTTGTACCTGCTCCGGCAGGTTCAGAAGACGCAGAATATTAGTTACTGCGCTGCGGCTGCGGCCTACCTTTTCGGCAGTCTGCTCCTGCGTCAGCTTGAATTCCTGCATCAGGCGACGCAATCCCTGCGCTTCTTCAATCGGGTTCAGGTCATGACGCTGAATATTTTCAATCAGCGCAATTTCCATCATCTTGGCATCGTCATAATCCTTGACGATAGCAGGCACCTTAGTCAGTCCGGCTAAACCTGCGGCACGCAGACGGCGTTCGCCTGCCACCAGCTCGTAGCTTCTGCCCTTTTTGCGCACAACTACCGGTTGGACAACGCCAAACTCCTTGATGGAAGCAGCCAGCTCCTGCAGCTTTTCTTCATCAAAGTTGCAGCGCGGCTGATACGGATTAGCTGCGATATTTTTAATAAGCAGCTCCTGTGCAGCACTTGCAGGCTCCTGCGCCTTTTCTACAGCAGGACTGGTATTTTCGCCGAAAATTGCGCCCAAACCCTTGCCTAAGCCGCCCTTCTTACTCATCCTCAATCACCTCACGCGCAAAGTCCATGTACACCTGCGCACCCTTAGATTTGCTGTCATAATCGATAACCGGCTGTCCGTGGCTGGGTGCTTCACTCAGGCGCACGTTACGCGGGATAATCGTCTGATACATCTTAGTCTTGAAGTACTTCTGTACCTCGTTCACAACATCCTGTGACAGGTTCGTTCTGCTGTCATACATAGTCATCAGCACACCCTCCAGCTTCAATGCCGGGTTCAGGTTACGCTGTACCAGCTGAATCGTATTCATCAGCATAGTAACGCCCTCCAGCGCATAAAATTCGCACTGAATCGGAATCATTACCGAGCTGGCAGCAGTCAGGCCGTTGATTGTCAGCAGGCCTAAAGACGGCGGGCAATCAATAATAACGTAATCATAATTATGCTTTACTCTTTCCAGAGAGTTCTTTAAACGTCCTTCACGGTTCATCAGCGAAACAAGCTCTATTTCCGCACCGGCAAGCTGGATAGTAGCAGGCACCAGGTCCAGTCCTTTATAGGCTGTGTGCTTAATTACATCCTGCATGGGTACATCACTGATAATCGCATCATAAATACATTGCTTAATATCACGTTTATCAAAGCCAAAGCCGCTGGTAGCATTTCCCTGCGGATCACTGTCAATCAAAAGTACCTTGCGTTCCAGCGCCGCCAGACACGCAGCCAGATTTACCGCCGTAGTAGTCTTGCCAACACCACCCTTCTGGTTGGCAATAGCAATTACCTTTACCAATTCGCTTCACCTCGTAGTCATAGTATATCTATTCTATTTTATCACACTTTACGTGCTCATGGGAAAAGAATTTTTGTTTATTTAATTTTGTACGCTGTTTCAGCATATCCCCAACAGCAAAAAGCGCAGCACGCTTTCGCTTGCTGCGCTCAGGTTGCAATGAGCTACAACTTTTTAATTACTTCTGCAAATTCATCTAGCGTATAAGCACCATCATGTAGGAATTCCTTTTTCTCGAAAACCATCATATAACGATAATCGCGACCGGCAGCTTTCACAATCAAAATTTATAGCAAATGACAAGCAAATAAGGTAATTTTATCATACGTTGTTTTTATTTATTTTGAAGCATATACATTAAATCATTAAGAGATATCATTGGATTATTTCTCTTTGCAGGCAAATGGCCGGCAAATAAGCTCAAGCCCATGCAGGTATATATTTCATATATCTATTTGAAGTAGAATGAGCTACAACTTTTTAATCACTTCTGCAAATTCGTCTAGCGTGTAAGCACCATCATGTTGGAATTCTTTTTTCTCGAAAACCATCATATAACGATAGTCACGACCGGCAGCTTCCTGCCATTTTCGTCCTAAAAGCAGCTTGTTTTCGCTATCATCGTTCGCCAAATGATCTCCTTTTGCTTCAATCAAAAGCACTTTGCCATTTTTCGTTAACACAAGAAAATCCGGATAATGATTTATAAAACCATTAATACAGAACCCTTGGCGTTCTATAATCCTATGCCACCATACAATATTGTTTTGACCGATAATAACATCCAGTACCTTATGCTCGTACTCATTCATGTCATTTTTCTCTGCTTCATAAAGTGATTTAGGCAAAGCATCCGTAAAATCAAGCGGTGTTATATAATCAGGCACTTCGTAACGCTCACAGCATTCAATTTCGCCTTCATCCAAAAGCTGCATGAATCTTTTCTGCTTATAAACTGCAGCCAGCTTATCAATTTTTTCCTGAATCTTTTTCGCATATGTTTCTTTAGCCGTAAGCATTGCCAACAAATCATCGCTATGCAAACCATCTATTACACGTTTCACATAATCTTTGATATCCGTGCTGCGATAAGCATTTTTGCGATTGATTACGGCACAGATTGCATCTATACAGGTTGCAATTTGTCTTTCCTGCGGCAGGCTGTCCAGATATTCACGCAATTTTTTCTTATCGCTGTCTGTAACCATGCGATATTGCGGTACCGCTTCACCGCTTTGCGCAATATCAACAGAATACATTTCGCCGGAAGCTAATTTGAAATTAACATTTGCATCTTGTCCGGTTAAGCGGAAGCCTTCCAGTAAATTTTCCGGTTCAAGATAGTTAAATGCACCATCATCAAACAAGCCAAAATCTGCCTTGATACAGAATTTAGGCAATCGTAAAGCTTTAGCTGATTCGCTATTTTCTGTTCTGATTTTAAATCTGTGCTGCATCTGTGCTTCAGTTCCTCCCATAAAGTTTTCCCCGGAAGTTTCTTCAGTATACTTCTGCGTCTGCTGCTCTACCTGGTTTTCCATATCTGTCAAAGACTGACTTTGCTCATTAGTATTATCGATTTGTCCCTTAATATTTTCCGGCGTAATATCCGTGAAATCATCATCATTATTGTTCTCAATATCAGGCTCGTTGTTGTTGAACAGTTCCTCCTGCTGAGGTTGAGGCTGAGGCTGCTGCTCTTGTGCAGGCACTTCTTCATCCCCGCCTACACGGTAATCCCTTCGGCTGAAGCCGGCACCGTTCAACCCCTTGACAATACTGTCCAGGGTATTGCGGAAATCATTGGAACAGCTCAAAACATAAGAAGAGTTCAGCAAAAAATGTTGATGATGTCTTGTATAAGGCTGGCGCAGCACACGGCCTAAAATCTGTTCTACATCAACAGCAGATGTTTTGTTTGCCAGCGAAGCCAAAATATACGCAAACGGGCAGTCCCAACCCTCTTTCAGCGCATTAACTGTAATGATATAGCGTACTGCACAAGCTTTGCTCAGCAAATCTACATTTTTCAAATCATTTATCTCACCGGTTTTGATAGCTATCTCTTCTTCCGGAATGCCAATTTCCAAAAGCAGATTTTTTATTTTATCAAAGGTAGTGTTATCGTCGTTGCTCCTTGGCTGGGCCTGGAAAAGCACGATAGGACGTATGTAATTGCCGGTAACTGCTTCCTCTTCCAGCGCCTTTTGCTCCAGCTTGCCACGCAACTGAATAGCATCGGCAATAACACTTTCACGGCTGTTACGTTTATAAACTATAACAGGAAGCTTTACCATGTTTTCCTTTTTCAGTTCCCTTGCATCAACATACGACACAACATTACTGTTGCTTTTAGGTGTGGCAGTTAATTCTAAAATAAACGAAGGATAGATATTATTGAGCATTTCTACACTCAAAGCAGAGGTTGCATTATGGCTTTCGTCAACAATCGTCACTGGACGCAAATGACGCAACACCTGAATCAGTGCTGTTTCCGGAGTACCTTCCAGCAGAACTTCATCATTTTTATAGAAGGCAGCAAAATCTGCCAAATTACTGTTTTCCTGATAAATTTTCCTATCATATCTGCGCCCGGAATTGATGCGCAAGGAATCAAAGCTCAATACACAAATGGTTAAGATGTGCTGCACCGAATCTGCCGAAAAGCCTTGGCCGTTAAGCAGCATAGCTTTATTCAGCACCTGCACGCGCCCGCCAAAATCTCTGTCTAGAGCTTGCTTGTAAGGATGGTCCGGATTAGACAAATTCTTAAACTTCCCACACCGAAAATCAGCTTAATTCCTTGAAAACTGCATATTTCAG
>CAVKUS010000026.1:0-34480 GCA_963659725.1 Bacteroides sp. CAG:545
TGCTAATCCTCTAAATCTTTTCCTAAATTAGGCCTTGACATATTACCAGATTGCTTTTCTGCGAATCCGCTTCCCTGTATTATTTACAACATTTTTATTTCAATCTGTTGTATTAACAACATTATACTTTTCAATCTTCTAAGCTGTCAATAAGCATTCACAAAATTTATTCACCAAAATGTTGCAAGTACAATATTTGTTGCAAAAGATACATTTTCAGCTATAATATAATTATCGGGAGGGGACCATTATGAACTTTGAGGACAGAATTAAAGATAAAACACTTACAAAGAAGGAAAAAATTATAGCTGATTATATACTTGACAATATGGAAACTATAGGCTTTGGCCCAATCAAGGATGTTGCCAATGCCTGTGGTGTCAGCGATACTTCTATCATCAGATTTTTGCGTGAGCTGGGTTATGCAGGCTATACAGATTTCAAAAAATCAATTAACGAAAAATTTTTAGAACAATATAACGCAAATCTTTCACCAATGCAAAAATTTAACCAAAGCAAAAATTACATCAACACTGGCAGTATAGCAAGCGAAGTATTGTATAATTCCATAAATAACATTAATAAGGCTATCAATTCTCTTGATGATAAGCTTTTGCTGGACATAGCAGATTGTCTGATTAATTCCAGAAACAAATATATTGCAGCCTTTCGTGGAACCTCCTGCTGTGCTGACTATTTTTGGAGGAAAGCGATTTATTTTCTGCCAGGACTGGTGTTATGTAACAAGGCAGAGAGTGAAACTCTGGAAAAGCTTGTTGACATTAACCAAAACGATTGTATCCTGATGTTTTCCTATCCCAGATACTCGCAAATCTGCACCATAATCTTAGAGCTTGCCAAAAAACGCGGCGCCAAGATTATTCTTTTTACTGACAGAATTACTTCTCCTTTAGCAGCTTATGCAGACTACATCGTAACTACCAACGTAACTGGCTTGAGCTTTACTAACTCTTATGTTGTGCCACTGTGTTTGGCTGAAGCTTTAGCTGTGATAATTAGCAAGAAGGTAGAAAACATTTCCGCTGAACGTTTAGAACTACTGGATGAAAATATTTATAAAGCAAACCTATACTAGCTTTTGGTAATTGTAAAAAGCCCAGACACCTGTCCGGGCTTTTTTATTTGCTTAGAAGCTTTTGCGTTTGTTTAATGAATTATCCCACAACCCTCAGCCAGCCTTTATCCAGTACCGACCGGCAGAACACATTCTCTTTAAGAATATATATATTCCTGCCCGCGCTTTTCATGCTGATGGCAAGCTGCAAATCAGCACCGTCACACACGGAAGCATCCGCCGTGCCGACAATAACCATATCAGAAGCTGCTGTAACATGATAAGCAACGCTTGCACCGAGCGCTGTCAGTATCTCCCGAAGGTTTTTAAGATAAAGACCGTCAAAAGAGCCAAGCAGAACTATATTTTTATCTGCCAGCGGTCTTAAGCGCCTGAAAGACGGTACGATTGCAAGCTCTCTTTGCTGCGGCGGCAGATGATAATCAGCCACTGCCAGCTCCTTCAGCTTTTGGTAACAGCCATTGCAAATATTGCAGTCAACAAGCGCTCTGTGCGCACCTGCTGTAGCAATGTTGAAGTATTCGGCGACCGCCTTCTGCTTATACCTGCCTAAAAACGGCAATTCATTCTGCGCCAGCTTCATAACATCAACATAATTATTAGCTAATCTTTTGGCATAATAGCCTGCCAGATTTTCCGCAATAAAGCTCAAATCAAAGCCTACATTATAACCTGCTATAATATCATCAGCCAAAAAATCCATAAAGGATAAAATTACCTCGTCGATTGCCGGAGCATCCGCAACCATAGCATCATCAATACCGGTAAGCCGTGTAATATAATACGGAATGGATAATTCCGGCTTAACTAAGCTGGAAAATTCATCTACTCTGCGATTATTGCGGTATTTTATGGCAGATATTTCCGTTATATAATCATTTTGCGGACTCAATCCGGTAGTTTCAATATCTAAAACAGTATAATCGTCAGGATAAGCCAGAAGCAGCTTGCCATCCATATACCTGTTTCTTTTTACAGAACTCAAAAAATCACCTTGCCGAGCTTAGCTCAGCATCTATGTCCTTTCTTTTGCTTATTTCTCCAACACCTTCATACACATAATGCCTTTTTCGTTACGCACCAGGAAAAAGCTGATTACATCGCCCTTATGCAGACCTGTAGCCTTTTGAGGCTCAGAAAGCAGCTTACCAATGATATTTACCTCGCGTACCTCTTTAAGCAGTACATTGGCTGCTTCGGCCTCATCACCGCGCACCAGATAAACCGTGACAATATCGGGATGCGTCGCAAGTCTTACCGAATCTAACGAAGTAAGCTTGCGCATGGCTTCCGTTGCTTCATCGGCTTTATATGTTTTTTGCACTGTTGCAACCTTGCTTTGAAACTCGCTCAGCCTGGGCATTTCGCTCGGCAGCACAGCTGCCTGCGCTTCCAGCAGCTCAGCTAAGCGTATCTTCGCTGATTGCTCGTCACTGCCACGCAAAAGCTTCAGCGTCTTTTTAGCTGCATCATATACGGCACAGCATAATATTTCGAAGCAGATGCCTGCCTGTGCATCTATATAGCCATAGCAGAGCACACCAGTAGCATCTTCTGTTACCTCAAAAATGCTGCCAAGGTTTTGCGCCACGCCGACTGCATCTATGTAAAGATATTTATCCACGATGTCACGGAAATTCATTTCTTCAAGAAGCATATTATCACCTCATAGGAATGGAGTTAGTTTTAATTATGATATAGGCATTTTACTTTACGCTTTTGTAAAAGATTGCCTGTAATCAATCATACATGCAATTTACGTAATTTGCAATAAAGCAGCAAGCATTTTTGAGTGTGTTAGGTTTGGCGTAATCAAAAGTGCAGAAAAAAACGTCCCACCCGTCAGACGAGTGGGACGAAAGTTCATTATAAAGCTATCTTAGTGATGGAACAGGCGCAGGCCGGTGAATGCCATTGCAATACCGTACTTATCGCAGGTCTCAATAACATTATCATCACGGATAGAGCCGCCTGCCTGTGCAATATATTGCACGCCGCTGCGATGCGCACGCTCAATGTTATCGCCGAACGGGAAGAATGCGTCACTGCCAAGAGCAACGTCCTTCAACTGAGCAACCCAAGCCTTTTTCTCTTCGCGAGTAAGCGGTTCCGGTTTTTCGGTGAAGAAGTTTTCCCATACGCCGTCAGCCAGTACATCCTCATAATCATCGGAGATGTAAACGTCGATGGTGTTGTCGCGGTCGGGACGACGGATGCTGTCCTTAAACGGCAGAGCCAATACCTTCGGATTTTGGCGCAGCCACCAGATATCAGCCTTGCCGCCTGCCAGACGAGTGCAGTGTACGCGGGATTGCTGGCCGGCGCCAATGCCGATAGCCTGACCGTCTTTTACGTAGCAAACGGAGTTTGACTGAGTATATTTCAAAACAATTAAGGAAATCAGCAGGTCGCGTGCTGCGCCTTCCGGAATTTCTTTATTTACGGTCGGACGGTTTTGCAGCAGTTCAGCGGTGATTTTAGCTTCGTTGCGCTCCTGCTCGAAGGTAATACCGAATACCTGCTTGTGCTCCAGCAGCTCCGGCTTGTAGTTTTCATCAATTTTAATAATATTGTAGGTGCCTTTGCGTTTGCCCTTCAGAACAGTAAGAGCCTCTTCGGTATAACCGGGTGCGATAACACCGTCGGAAACCTCGCGTGCCAGCATTTTAGCGGTCTGCACGTCGCAAACATCGGACAAAGCAACAAAGTCGCCGTAGGAGCTCATACGGTCCGCACCGCGGGCACGTGCATAAGCATTTGCCAGCGGAGAAAGCTCCAGGTCGTCTACATAATAAATTTTTTTCAGGGTATCGCTCAGCGGCAGGCCTACTGCAGCACCTGCAGGGCTTACGTGCTTAAAGGATGCTGCTGCCGGCAGGCCGGTTGCTTCCTTCAGTTCTTTTACCAGCTGCCAGCTGTTAAAAGCATCGAGAAAATTGATATAACCCGGACGGCCGTTCAGTACCTCAATCGGCAGCTCGCTGCCATTGTTCATGTAAATACGTGCGCTGCCCTGATTAGGATTACAGCCATATTTTAATGCTAATTCTTTCACTATAACTCCTCCTCTTTTGTATAGTGCCAGTCACTTAGACAAACAAAAAAACCGACACACTGGCACAAGAAAAAATCTTTGCCCAGACGGTCGGCGTGCTACCGGTCATACTCCCCTGTGGTAACCCACTTCCGTCAGTTATATGACCTAATACTAAAATTATAAGATGCCTCGTTGTTTTTGTCAATACCGGGCGATTGTGATAGAATAAGTATATGATGAATTAGAGTGTTGCCCCCTTTAGTCTCGCTATCGCTCGACAGTTCCCCCAAGGGGGAACCAAGTATTCTTGTCTATACATATATCGAAAAGGCACGGCAAGCTCTTTTCAAAGGAGGAAATAATATGACTCTCTGTTATGTATGTCCGCATCGCTGCGGCGTAGACCGCCCTGAAAATATGTCTGATACTACAGGCTGCTTCGGCAGCTGCGGCGTAGGCCTCGCTCCGATTGTTGCCCGCGCCGGCCTGCATATGTGGGAAGAGCCCGTCATCAGCGGAACCAAAGGCAGCGGTACTGTTTTCTTTTCCGGCTGTAACCTGCACTGTGTTTTCTGTCAGAACTATGACATCAGCTGCAAGGGCTTCGGTAAGGAAATTACTATTGAACGTCTGAAGGAAATCTATCACGAGCTTATCGCCCAAGGTGCGCACAATATCAATCTGGTTACACCCACCCATTTTACTGAGGCAGTGCTGCAAAGTCTGGACGAGCCGCTGCCGGTGCCTGTTGTTTATAATACCAGCGGCTTTGAAACGCAGGATACACTGCGCCGCCTTAAAGGCAAGGTGCAGATTTATCTGCCGGATTTAAAATACAGCGACGATATGGCTGCTATTAAATACAGCAACGCGCCCTACTACTTCCGCATCGCAACCGAAGCAATTAAGGAAATGTATAATCAGGTTGGTGACTACCATATTGACGATAACGGTATTATGACTAAAGGCGTCATTATCCGTCATCTGATTATGCCCGGCATGCCGGACAACACCAAGAGAATTATCGACTGGGTTGCTGCCAACTTCAAGCCGGGGCAGGTAATGTTCAGCCTGATGCACCAATATGTTCCTTGCGGCCGTGCCAGCGAATATCCGGAAATCAACCGTAAGGTTACGGATGAGGAATACAAGGAGCTGGAAAGCTATCTGTTGCAAAGCACTATCGAAGACGGCTTTGTGCAGGAGGGTGATGCAGCCTGCAAGGACTTTATCCCCTGCTTTGACGGCACAGGAGTATAAAAATATATTTGCTTTAAATTTTATAAAATGATATAATTTTCGCATAGAGATAGCCGACGTCGGTTTCCTGCTGGAAAGTGGGGTGATGCTATGACTGTTTTCGAAGCACTTCAGCTTATGATAGGCTTTGCAACTCTCGTAGTTTTGATTTTATCACATCGCTCTAAATAAAGGCATGAAAAAAACCGCCTAGTGTAGAGGCGGCTTCCTTCAAACTCAAACTTTGCAGGGACAGCCGACCTCACACAATCGGTTATCTCTATTCTTATTATAACAGTTTTTTTGTTATTGTCAATTTGCCTCCCGACGCAAAACCTCCGCCAGCACCTCAATGCCGCGGCAGATATCCTCAGTTGAAGCGTACTCTGCCGGGTTATGGCTGATGCCTGCGCGACAGGGAATAAACAGCATTGTCGTGGGGCAGATTTTCGTCATATGCATAGCATCATGACCGGCGCCACTATTCATATGCAAGAAGCTGAAGCCCTTTTCTGTGCATATCGCTTCGCTCTGTGCGGCCAAGGCCTTATCCAAAGCAACAGGGCTGTCTGCTGTCAGCATTTCCAACTGCACGCCGACGCCGTCGCAAACAGCGACGTTTTCGGCCTGCCCGCGAATGCTCTGCAGTACACGCTCTATACTGTCCTTGTCTACGCCACGCACATCAACCCACAGCGTAACTGCTCCCGGCACAACGTTAATCGAACCGGGCTCTACGTCAACCACGCCAACGGTACCGACACTGCCGTTGGCTTTTTCTGTTTCCGCAGCTTCGTTCACCGCCAAAATAAGCTTAGCAGCGCTGACGAGCGCATCACGGCGCATCCCCATCGGCGTTGCGCCGCTGTGGTCTGCCACGCCTTTAATATGAATCTTAAAGCGTGTCGGTGCCGCAATATTATGCACGATACCAAGCTGGTGCTGTGTCTGCTCCAGCACCTTGCCCTGCTCTATATGCAGCTCCGCAAAGCATTTATAGCTGCCGGGAGCAATTACGGCATCACGGTAAGCGTCAGGATCACAGCCCCATTCACGCAAAGCCTCGATAAAGCTGATATCACCCTTCTTAGCGCCTTTGTTCAGCTGCTCCGGTGCAGCGCTGCCTGTCAGCAGCTTACTGCCCATAGTTGCAAAGCCGAAACGACTCGATTCCTCCGCACGGAAGATAATCACCTCAATACTGCGCTCAAGCTCCTCATCCTGCAGCATGTATAATGCCTCCAGAGCACCTACCACACCGCACATGCCGTCATAGGCACCGCCGTGAATAACAGTGTCCAAATGCGAGCCAGTGGCCACCGGCGTCAGCTGCGGCTGTTTGCCCTCACGACGCAAAAAAACATTGCCCACAGCATCGGTGCGTATTTGCAAATGCAAATCCTGCACCTGCTCCAGCAGCCAGCTCTGAGCCTTTTTATCCAACGGACTGTAGGCAAGACGGGTAATGCCCTCTTCACTGTCCGTAAAAGCAGCCAGGCCTTGTAAAAGCTTGGCCACACGCTCCTGATTTACTTTTAACATTTTTATTCCCCCTTCATTCTGAAATAGCAACAAAAAATATATAATAAAGATGACAGCTTTATTATACTTGCTTCTTAAGCATCACACAAGAGCGACACTTCATCTAAAAATCCGAGATTATGGAAAATTTTTTACACTTTTGCTAAAAACTCCTTGCAATTAATGTAAAATCCACGTAAAATTATCATAGCAAAATTTAAGAAAAGAGGTTATTTATTTTGGAACGCAAAGTTATTCAAGTTGAAGAACGTCCGCCATTACTACTTAACATTCCGTTAAGTATTCAGCATCTGTTCGCCATGTTCGGCTCCACCGTGCTGGTTCCCTTTTTATTCAAGGTCAACCCTACCACCTGCCTGTTCATGAACGGCCTGGGTACCCTACTCTACATCTTTATCACGAAAGGCAAAATTCCTTCCTATCTCGGTTCCAGCTTTGCCTTCATTTCTCCTGTATTGCTGATTATGTCCACCTCTGCCTATAATCATGCACAGTCCGGCTTCATCGTTTTTGGTCTGCTGTTCATGCTTTTCTCGCTGATTATCCACTGCGTAGGTACCAAATGGATTGATGTCATCTTCCCGCCAGCAGCAATGGGCGCAATTATTGCTGTTATCGGTTTGGAGCTGGCACCTGTTGCAGCTAACATGGCAGGCTTGACCGGTGATAAAATCGACATGGTCAACGTTGCCATTTCTATGTTCACATTGGCTGTCGGCGTTATCGGCTCCGTTGCCTTCCGCGGCTTTATGAGCATCATCCCGATTCTCTTCGGCGTTGTCTGCGGTTATGTTTTTGCTGCTATCATGGGTATCGTCAACTTCCAGCCGGTAATCGACGCACCCTGGTTCCAGGTACCGCATTTCTACGCTCCGGTTTTCGATATCAACGCTATTATGATTATTGCTCCAGCAGCACTCGTTGTTTTGGCTGAGCATATAGGCCATCTCGTAGTAACCGGCAACATTGTTGACCGCGACCTGATTAAGGATCCGGGCCTGTCCCGTTCTCTGTTCGCCGACGGCCTTTCTAACGTTATCAGCGGCTTTGCCGGTGCAACTCCGAACACTACCTATGGCGAAAACATCGGCGTTATGGCAATCACCAAGGTTTACAGCACCTGGGTTATCGGCGGCGCTGCTGTCATGGCAATCATCCTTTCCTTCTGCGGTAAGCTCAGCGAGCTGATTCACAGTATCCCCGTTCCTGTTATGGGCGGCATCTGTATCCTGCTGTTCGGCGTAATCGCTGCCAGCGGTATCCGCGTACTGGTGGAACGTCAGGTAGATTACAGCAAATCCTCCAACCTCGTAATGACCTCCGTTATTATGATTATCGGTCTTTCCGGTGCGAAGCTCTCCTTCGGTGCCTTTTCCGTACAGGGCATGGTGCTGGCAACCGTTGTTGCTATTATTATGAGCCTTGTCTTCAAGCTCTTTGAATCCCTGCACCTGCTGAACGAATAAGACTACTAAAGCACAAAACCGCTGCAGAATCTGTGCAGCGGTTTTTTAGTATTTACAACGCAAGCCTGCACCCGCAGGCTTGTCTTTTTTTATTTTAGAAGCGGAAATCTCTTTCACCCTGAGCTATCTTCTGCAGACGCTCTACACAAACCTCACGCACCTTTTCCTGCGGAATATTCGGCAGCTCGGCCTGCACCAGCTTTTCGCCCAAAGCCTTCGTTGCCGGAGAAGCATAGTCCTCAAGATATTCCTTCAGCGTCAGCAGCGCATTAGGATGGCAGCAGTTCTGAATCTGCTTAGACTTGCACAACTCCATAAATCTGTCGCCTGTGCGTCCAGCACGGTAGCAGGCAGTACAGAAGGAAGGCAGGAAACCAAGCTCCATCAGCCATTCGATTACTTCATCCAAAGAGCGCTGATCCGAAACGTCAAACTGCTCGGTATCGGTCGGGCGCACATCCTCGGTGTAACCGCCTACGGAAGTACGCGAACCGCCGCTAATCTGAGAAATACCAAGATGCAGTGCCTTTTCACGCACAGCCTGATTTTCACGCGTAGAAATAATCATGCCTGTATAAGGAACAGCTATACGGATAATAGCAATAATCTTGCAGAAGGTTGCATCATCAATACCGTTGTCAAAAACGCCCGGGTCGATATCATCGGCGCGTTTGATACGCGGTACGCTGATGGTGTGCGGACCTACGCCATGCACTGCCTCCAGATGCTCGGCATGCATCAAAAGGCCGGCCAGCTCGTAACGGTAACGCTCCAAACCGAACAGTACACCCAGGCCTACATCATCAATGCCGCCTTCCATCGCTCTGTCCATAGCCTCCGTATGGTAAGCGTAATTGTGCTTCGGTCCACGCGGGTGCAAGTTCTCATAGCTTTCCTTATGATAGGTTTCCTGGAAGAGGATATAGGTACCGATGCCTGCTTCCTTCAGCTTGCGGTAATTTTCTACGGTAGTAGCCGCAATGTTTACGTTTACGCGGCGGATAGCGCCGTTTTTATGCTTAATAGAATAGATAGTCTTGATGCAGTCCAGAATGTATTCAATAGGATTGTTTACCGGGTCCTCGCCGGCCTCCAGCGCCAGGCGTTTATGGCCCATATCCTGCAGCGCGATAACCTCGTCGCGTACCTCGTCCTGCGTCAGCTTTTTACGTCCGATATGCTTATTAGTTGCATGGTAAGGACAATATACGCAGTGATTGATACAATAGTTGGATAAATACAGCGGAGCAAACAGCACTATACGGTTGCCGTAAAAATCCTTTTTAATCTGCTCAGCCAGAGCAAACATTTCCTGCACCAGCTTTTCGTCCTCGCAGGCAAGCAGTACACTGGCCTCACGATGGCTTAAGCCTTTGCGCAGCTTAGCCTTGGCAATAATCTGCTCCAGCAGTTCCTTGTTGTTTTTGTTGGCCTCAGCATAAGCAAGCGTGTCGAGGATTTCCTCATGACAGATAAATTCTTCGGCCTTCATTGATTTTGCATTATACATTTTGTCTCCTCCTTACAGGTCAGTACCTCTTTCCCGTCAGATAGTTTGTACCCAGCAGTTTTATTCCTTGGCAATTACGTTAGAATAAGCAGTTTTGGCATTCACGCCGGCCAGCAGTCCCAGCTTACCGCTCATAGCGCTGATAATATCCTGCGGTGCATCAACGGCTACACAGATAATATTAACATTCTTCTGGCGATATGGCAGGCCCATACGGCCGATAATATAACTGCTGTAGGTGTGTAAAATTGCGTTAAGCTCTTCCACAGCCTCAGACTGCGTTACAATAAGAGATATAACTGCTACTCTTGTTTCCATACTAATCACCCTTCTCTTTTCGGAACTAAGGCAGAATATAAATCTGCGATATTTTGCTGAATATATCTATAATAGTATACCATATTTCACGAAAAGTGTGGTATACTAATCCTATAAATATTTATCTGCTTGTAAACAGCTTATAACAAAGGAGCAATTATAATGCTGAATATATTTTTCTCTTTATTTCTTTTGGGCATGCTGGTCGTTTTATGCGGCAAGGCAATCCGCCGCGCTATGCACCAGCAGCAGCCATTAAACAGCAAGGAAGCCGCTCTGCTCATAGCGCTTTCGCTCGGCTGTCTTTTCGCCCTAAATGCCGGTGTCAGCGCCGTCTACAAAACCCAGCTGCTTTTCTATTGAAAAGAACGCAGCCCGGCTGCCGCATTTGCGGCAGCTTTTTTGCTTTACGCAAAAAAGAGGCAGACAGCTGGCTTACGCCTCGCTGTTTGCCTCTTATGCTACTATTTTGTTTTACGTTCTGTCGCAGAAATCCCCATTAAAGCCTTTTAAAGCTTCTATAATTAATTCTGCTTCAGCAAATTAATAGTTGGTTACCTTCAGCTCGAAATAACCTTGAGGATGGTCGCATACCGGACATTTTTCCGGAGCCTTTTCAGCGATAACAATCTTGCCGCAGTTAGTGCAGATCCAAACCTTTTTCTCTTCACGTTGGAATACACGGTCATTCTCAATGTTTGCCAAAAGCGCACGATATCTTTCTTCATGCTCTTTTTCAATCTTGCCTACTTCTTCAAACAGGAATGCAATTTTATCAAAGCCTTCCTCTTTGGCAACCTTGGCAAATTCGGCATACATTTCGGTCCACTCATAGTTTTCGCCTGCAGCTGCATCCTTCAGATTTTCAATAGTCTGGGGAACAGCGCCGCCATGCAATGCCTTAAACCATAATTTGGCATGCTCTTTTTCATTACCGGCAGTTTCGGTAAAAATAGCACCAATCTGGTTGTAGCCTTCTTTTTTGGCTGCACTTGCATAATATTGGTACTTAGTGTGAGCCTGAGATTCTCCCGCAAAAGCGGTCTGCAGATTTTTTTCAGTCTTGCTGCCTTTTAAATCCATTTTCAATTCCTCCTCTTGAAAACGACGCAACAGCCTTCCTAAAATAAAGCTTATACAGCTTTATTATCAGTTTTGGTCATCACCCAAAACATCTTCGCTTACAGGGTGCTCTGCCATTTCCTTTTGGCATTCGGGGCAGATACCGCTGAAAACAATATCATGATGATTCATTTTGTAGCCGGTTACAGCAGCTACCTTTTCATCCATATCCGGAATATAATCAAAGTTTTCTACGTTCATGAACTTACCGCATTCAGTGCATTTGATGTGGTAATGTCTTGCGAGAATATGATCAAAACGATCAGCACCGCTAGGAACGGAAACCTTGCTCAGCAGGCCGCTTTCAACCAAAGAATTAAGGTTGCGGTAAACGGTACCTTTGCTGATATCGGGATACTCCATAGTGATGCGGTCATATACTTCTTCAGCAGTAGGGTGATCTGCTAAAAAACGTACAGCCGCGATAACAAGTTGTCTTTGAATAGTGTTTCTTTTAGCCATTTTCATCATCCTTTATCAAAAATAATTCTCATTTAGAATTATACACTCTCCGTCAAAATTGTCAAGTATTTTTAGCACCAATCTACAAAATAATCACAAATAAATTTATACTTTTTTTGCTGTTGTCTAGCAGATAATCAATTCATTCTTAATTCTAAAATTACTCAATAGGAAAATTATAACAAAGAATAGAAAATGCTTCTCATTAACACTTTATTCAAAATATAAAAAAAATACTGTCGGAACTTTGTCCGACAGTATTAGTTAACCTATACCATTTATTCGGTTTTCTCCCAAATTAACTGCACAGGCAGATTTGAGGCTCCGGGAGGAGACCAGATAAAGCTGTATTCGCCCGCTTTCAGCTGAGCAAGCTCAATAGCTTCCTCTATTTGGGAACCTAAGCATACTTTTTTCTCCGGCAATGCCAGCAGCTGACGCTCACCCTTAGTTTTGTTTTCCAGTACGCCGTAACCGGCAAATGGTCCGCCGATTGGGTTTAAAATAAAGCTGATTGGCTTTTTGCCGGCAATTGTAAAGTTTACCTTATAGATAACGCCGTAATTGCCGTAGTTTTCCGCAGGCAGTCCGGTAGTAGCGTCAACACCCTTGGCATAGCCCTCCTGCGACGTTGCCAGCTCCAGCATGAGCGGTTTTTCCGGCGCATTGACAGGCTTCTTCAGCGTATAGTTCCAGTCTGCAGCCTCAAAGGTTCCGCGCAGCGGATGCTCATCCATCGGCTGGATTGCGGCAGCTTCGTTAAACAGCTCCAGATCACTCTTTGTTTCGCACATCAGCACGCTCACCTCAACAGGCTTGTCAAAGTGCAGGTCAACAGTTGCCGTATAAAGCTTATCCGTCGGCAGAATAATTCCGCGACCGCTGAGCAGCTCATGACTGTGGCCAAAGCCAAGCTTGCCATCCTGCGGCTTCTGGCTGCTGTCATCAAAATATTCCTTTTGAGAGTTTTTGCCGTCACGCATATAATCGTAAGCAAAGCCTGCCACACCGCTACGTGTTACCTTATAATTCACAGGGCGCAGATTATCAGTGTTCTTCAGCATTACTGCCAGCTTTTTCTTGCCGGCAACACCATTGACATGATGCAGGAATAAACGTACATCACCCTCCACCTTATCGCGGTACAGAATGCCGTTATTATAAACAGTTTCCGGACTGTCACTGAAAAGCAGCTTCGGTCCGTTGGCAACAAAATCCGCCTGTGCCTGCTCGGTGACATAATCTTCCGGAATAAATACAGGTCTTTGCTGTGCGCCTGCTATGTTCAGCATGCCACAGGATACAGTAACAAGAAAAGCCTGCAAGGCTTTTTTTAAATTCATTAAACCACTCCCTCAAACTCACAAAAAACTTTCCGCAGCCAAAAATTTTTTTATAATTAAGGCTGCGGACTCAGTAACAATATTCTAAGATTTTTACTTCAGGCTGTTTTGATAATCAGCCATAAACTGTGCCAGACCTTTATCTGTCAGCGGGTGGATAATCATCTGCTTCAACACCTTAGTAGGAATAGTTGCAATCTGACAACCGGTCAGCATAACCTTTTCCACGTGCTCCAGATTACGGATGCTGGCAGCAATTACCTCGGTAGTAATGCCATAAAGCTTAAAGGCTTTGACAATGTTTTCTACCAGCTGTACACCGTTTTCACCAATATCGTCCAAGCGGCCGATAAAGGGGCTGACATAGCTGGCACCTGCGCGTGCGGCCAGCAAAGCCTGAGCCATGCTGAATACCAGAGTTACATTTGTTTTAATACCTTCCGCGCTCAGAATTTTTACTGCCTTCAGACCTTCCGGAATGCAGGGAATTTTGATAACGATGTTATCCGCAATCTTTACCAGCTTGCGTGCTTCCTCTACCATGCCGTCACATTCAGTGCTGATAACCTCAGCGCTGACAGGACCGGCAACCAGCTTAGCAATTTCCGGGATAACCTCGGCCTGTGTACGGCCGCTTTTGGCAATCAGGCTCGGGTTGGTTGTAACACCATACACAACGCCCCAATCGACAAATTTGGCAATCTCCTCTACATTAGCAGTATCCATAAAAATCTTCATTTTTAACTAACCCTCTTTACAAATCAAATTCATATTTTTTGTTATTTATATAGTGCTTTATCGCGCGTCCTTACAGTACTTTTCCTTCTCCCTCGCCAGACGCGGGAGAAAGTATCAGAGGCGACGCGACAGCGACAACGGTGTACTTTTAGTACTCCTAGGAGCCGTAGCAAAGCATACAGCGCTTTATCGCGCGTCCTTACAGTACTTTTCCTTCTCCCTCGCCAGACGCGGGAAAAAGTATCAGAGGCGACGCGACGGCGACGACGGCGTACGCCCTTGTACTCCTAGGAGCCGTAGCAAAGCATATGATGCTTTATCGCGCGTCCTTACGGAAGTACGACTACCTTCTCAGCGTGAGTCTGAGCCGGCAAGCTCATAGTCATCATGCTGCTCCAAACCAGCAGCTTATCACCTTTTTTAATCTTAGTGAAGTCTGCACACGCATTGGCATCAATCGTCGCAATAACATCATTATTGGTGTTGAGTACGGTTACATAGCTTCCGTCCTTAGCAAGGCTTACCTGTGCTACCTCAAAAAAGCTTGCAGGCTCTTCGCTGTCTTCGATAACAATCGCCAAAGCATGGCTTTGCGGCGGCATGCTACGAGTCATGGTTGCGGAATAATAAGCAGTAACCTTCTGGCCTTCCTTTAAAGCATAGGGCAGACGCAGCTTACCGCTGGCACCCTCCACAACGTAGGTATCACGGTCAACAATGGCTGCAACCATATTTCTGCTGCCCTCACCTTTAATCACGTACATGCCATTCTCTACAGCAAATATTTCGCCACGGGTAACATAGGTTCCCGGTGCGCGCATTACCTCAGGATTTGCCTGCACCTCGTCCAGGGGAGAGGATTGAGCCGCGTCAGCGGCGAAAGCACTGCCGGCACCCAACAGTGCCATGCAGGAAAATACCAAAGCGATTTTTTTAAGTGATTTCATAATATATACCTCCAAGATATTGCTTTTGTTTATGTTTATAAGTATAGCATAAGATTATGGCAAAATCATGGCAGTTTTGATTAATTATTTACTTGTTGCTGAAATGTACAGCGATTTCCGTAACGGTAGCAGCAGCCTTCCACAGGCAATCCTCATTGAAATCGAAGTGACTGTTGTGATGACCTGCCGCAATCTTGGTGCCGTACATCATGTACAGGGCACGGCCGCCGTGCTGCTGTACGCGCTCCATGAAGTAACCGCAGTCCTCGCTGCCGCCCATGTCCACATATTCAACAACCTCGTCATAATGACATTTTTCCTCAATCAGCTCTGCTACCTCATGGCCCAGCTCCTTGTCAGCAAAGCAGGCAGGTGCAGCACCGGCCATAGTGATTTTTACCTTAACGTCATACATAGCAGCGCAGGCATTAAGAATGCGCTTAGCCTCGGTAACCATGTATTCATCAATTTCGGTAGTAGCGCCGCGTGTTTCCAGCTTAATAGCAGCAATATCAGGCACAACATTGCGTCCGGTGCCGGCGTTGAGTACGCCTACGTTGATACGGCTGGAGCCCTTGCTGTGACGGGGAATGGTATTCAGGGAAATTGCAGCCTGTGCCGCTGCCAGCAAAGCATTCTTTCCCTGCTCCGGAGCAGCGCCTGCGTGGGCAGACACACCGGTAAATTCCGCATCCAACTTCGTAGTTGCCAGAAAACCGTCAGTCATTGTTACCAGGCAGTTATTTGTAGTAGCCTTAAAGCCGATATGACCGCCGAACAGGTAATCGACATCATCAACTACACCGGCGTTCATCATAGCGAAGGCACCGCGTACACCTTCCTCCGCAGGTTGGAAAATCAATTTAACAGTGCCTGCTAAACGTGCTTTATTAGCAGCAAGCAGCTTTGCTGCCGACAGGCCGATGGTTACGTGACCGTCATGACCGCAGGCGTGCATAGCCTTTTTATGTTCGGAAGCAAAGCCTTCCTTAGCCGGGCGATGCTCGTCGCAGCGCTCCTCCTCTACATCGTTGCAGTCCATATCAAAGCGGAAGGCAACTGTTTTGCCAGGTTTATCTGTTTTAAGAGTTGCCACAATACCGGTCTTGCCACCTGCCATCTTCTTTACCAGCTCCGGATCCGCGCCTTCGCTGATGGCTCTTTGCATATAATCAGCCAACTCTGCCTCGCTCGGCACGCCCATCATAGAATTTTCGTCAATAACGTCAGCGCCGAATTTAACATCATAGCCAAGCTTTTTCAGCTCACCGATAATCATGCTTGCCGTACGGAATTCCGTCCAGCCTGTTTCCGGATGTCTATGCAAATCTCTGCGGCGTTCGACCATTTCATCTTTTAATTCTTCAGCCTGTTGCCAAATTGTTGCCATGTTTCTTACCCCCATTAAAAAAGTACAGTCTGCTCACTGTCTAAAGGCAGATAAACCTCACTCTTATCTTTTAAACGATTGTTATTATCCACCCACTGTCCGCACGGACATTGTATTACAGCGGTAGGCAGCGCCCAAGCCAAATGTTTGCCGCAATCAGGACAGATATATTCTACCTGCAGCCTGTCACGCTCTTTTTTCTTCATAAATAAAGCGCACCTCCTGCTTCTTATTGCGTTTTTTATTATAGCACATTTGTTCCATTAAGAAAATGCTTTGACGGCAGTAAGTGTTAAAAATAAGTAAGTTAAGCAGATGTTCCCTTTTATTTATTACTTTCCTGCTTCTGTCGATTCATGTTTTTTCTGTGTCTTTCAGGTTTAAATTATATTTATATGCTATAATTAAGCTGATTAAATCAGAGTCAGGAGGTTATAAAATATGACTAAAATTAAACAAATACTTTGTGCTCTGCTTACCGTCTGCCTGCTGCTTATCGGCAGCACAAATGCCATGGCAGCACAGCCTGATACACCGAGCATCAGCGTCAGCGCCAATGCAAGCATTGAGGTGGCACCGGATACTGCCGTAATCAGCTTTGATGTCAATGGCAAGGGCCGTACCGCCGCCGAAGCAACAAGCGCATCTGCCGCCAAAATGGATAGCGTTAAGCGTAATCTGCTTGGCTGCAATATTTTAGGTAATGATATTACAACAACAAGCTATACACTTTATCCCGATACCGACATCAAGGGAAAAATCACCGGTTATACCGCCAGCAACAGCGTGCGCATCAAGCTCAAGGATATCAGCAAGCTTGGTCCTGTAATTGATAAAATCAGCGCTGCCGGCGTTGATACAATCAATAATATTTCCTTCAGCGTCAGCAACAGAGAGCTTTACCGCAACAAACTGCTGGCTCAGGCTGTTGAAAACGCACGCCAGCAGGCTGCCGTTGTCGCTAATGCCGGCGGACGCACGCTCGGCAAGCTGCTGAGCGCCAACATCAATACCTACAGCGGCGGCATGGAGCGCTCCTATGGCAACATGAAGCTGATAGCTGCTGCCGATAGAGCTGCTGCCCCCGAAACAAGCATCGCTGCGCAGGAAATTACGATTAAAGCCAGTGTTGATACCGTTTTCGCCATGGAATAAATTGCTGCAAGCTAAAAACTGCTGCCTAACGTCACAGACGCAGGACAGCAGTTTTTTCTTTGGCAGAACAGGCCTGCCTTATTGCACTGTTTTATTTTTTCTTCGGCAGCTTATATTCCTTCAGTGCCTGAAAAAGCTCCGCACTTCCGGGTGCATATTGAGCACACAGCTCCTTGAGTGCCGCAAAGTTTTTCAGCTCTACGCCCCACAAAAAGCAGTCAGCATCATCATATGCAGCAACAACGATAAACTTTTTGGCATCCAGCGGTGTTTTGCCCAAATCATCCGTCAGCATAATATAATCCGTGCCAAAATCCATACCGTACACCGTAATATTTTCTTCCGGAGTAGCATCCTCCCAAAAGCCAAGTTGATCAAAATCAGCAGCAGTAAGCATAATACACCTCATTTTCATATAATCTAGCCTTAATATAACACGTTGCGCTGTCATTTGCAACTTTAGCTGATAACATAATGCAACTTATATTTATGCCGCTGACTCGGCTCCTTATTCAGCCAAAATATGGTTTACTATTTTTATTATCAGTTAACAATATAAAGATAATTTAAAGAATAAATTTTGTAAATAAAATTCGTCTTTTTTTTATAAAAATACTGCCCTATCCTACCCGAAATCGCCATTTGGTGTAGGGACATTCAGGTATAAATCTGTCATAATATACTTGAAGGACGAAGCAACGGCTCGCGTTCATACAGAGGATGATAAAATATGCTATTGTTTAACAGCAGCTGGAGGTGTTATTATGGCAAGCTTAACTGTAAATCCTGACTACAAGCTTATCGGCAACAATATCAAACAAATGCGTACCAAATCGCAGGTATCGCAGCAAAGCCTGGCAAAAGCGATTAATATTTCCCAAACCCACATGAGTAATCTGGAAAACGGTAAGACAGGCGTAAGCCTGGCAATTGCCATCCGTATCTCCAAGCATCTGAACTGCAGCCTGGATGAGCTGATTTTCGGCATGGACAAAAAATCTTATCCTGCAGCAGGCAAGCCCTTGAGCGATCACACTGTTGATGAATTCAACCAGCTTTTGAAGCGCTCTCTGGCAGAAATGATGTTTCAATGCCTGCAGCATCCGGAAAACAAACAGGCAAAATAAGCAAGCAGCTTTACTGCACTTCAAAGCTGAATTTTTTCAAAAATCACTTTAAAAGTCTTTACTAAATGAGAAAAAACAGTTATGATTATAAGTAAGGCTTTTAAGCTATCTATAATTGGAGGTAATATTAATGAAAAAATTAGTGTTAGTCTTAACTATGTTGCTTGCTTTTGCTTGCAGCAGCCTGGCATTTGCTGCTGATGGCGCCGACCTGAACAAGGAGCAGAAAACCGCTGAAAAGATGATGACCTCTCTCGAAGCAGATGCTGCTGCCAGCTATACTGCTCTTGCTCCCACACTGAGTGCTGACCTTAACAAAGCTCTGGGCGAGAAAAACTTTGCTGCCATCCAAAAACAGGTTAAGCAACAATTCGGTTCCTTGAAAGAAACAAAATTCCATAGCTTTGAGCGTTTTGACCAAGGCGACAGAGTAACCTATATTGCAGCATTTTCTAAAGAAAATGTTGTTATTATGACCTTCATGTTTGGCAAGGATACCAAACTGCAAAACTTCAGCTTCTCTCCGTACAAAGCTCCGGAAAAAGCTCCTGCTGAAAAGAAATAATTCTCTTTAAACTGCATCCTGCCAAAACTGCGGGATGCAGTTTTTTTATTGCTTATAACCAGCCTTTCGCTTATAATTAACTTATCCAAAATTTTTTAGGGAGTAGGTATATATTTATGGAAAGAGAAAGCTTTTCCTCACGCCTTGGCTTTATTTTAATCTCTGCCGGCTGTGCAATCGGCTTAGGCAATGTCTGGCGTTTCCCGTTCATTACGGGCTTATACGGAGGTGCCTCCTTCGTTTTAATTTATCTTTGCTTTTTGCTGCTTTTGGGCCTGCCCATTATGGTAGCAGAATTTGCTGTAGGCCGTGCGAGCGTGCGCAGCGCTGCAAAATCCTTCGACGTACTGGAGCCTGCCGGTACAAAATGGCATCTTTATAAATACGGTGCTATTGCCGGCAATGTTCTTCTGATGATGTTCTACACCACTGTTTCTGGCTGGATGCTGTATTATTTCTATAAAATGGCTGTCGGCGGCTTTGTTGGTCTGGACGCTAAAGGTGTCGGCAACGTGTTCGGCAGTCTGCTGAGCGACCCCGTAACTATGGCAGGTAATATGATTATTATCGTTCTCTCCTGCTTCGGTGTCTGCTATCTGGGCGTCAAAGCCGGCGTAGAACGTATCACCAAAAATATGATGGCCTGCCTGCTGCTGCTCATGCTGATTTTGGCAGTAAATTCCATTTCCCTGCCCAACAGTGCTGCAGGTCTTAAATATTATCTTTATCCTGACTTCAACAGAGTGCTGGAGCACGGTATCCGTGAGGTAGTTTTCGCCGCTATGGGACAGGCCTTCTTTACGCTGAGCCTTGGTATCGGTGCACTGGCTATCTTCGGCAGCTACATCGGCAAGGAGCAGCGCCTGACCGGTGAAGCAATGTGGATTATGGCATTGGATACCTTTGTAGCGATTGTTTCCGGCCTGATTATTTTCCCGGCATGCTTCAGCTTCGGTATCAACCCCGACAGCGGTCCAAACCTGCTGTTCATCACCCTCCCCAACGTGTTCAACGCTATGAGCGGCGGCCGTATCTGGGGCACTCTGTTCTTCCTGTTCATGCTTTTCGCAGCCATGTCTACGGTCATCGCAGTATTCGAAAACATTACCTCCTGCATCTGCGATTTAACCGGCTGGGAGCGCAAAAAAACTATTCGCTTCAACATTATCGCGATTATCCTGCTTTCCCTGCCCTGCGTACTTGGCTTCAACCTGTGGGGCCACATTCAGCCCTTGGGCAAAGGCACCTGCATTCTGGATTTGGAGGATTTCCTTGTCAGCAATAACCTGCTGCCCTTAGGCAGCTTAATTTACCTCAGCTTCTGCACCAGCCGTTACGGTTGGGGCTGGGATAACTTTATTACAGAGGCAGATACCGGTAAGGGCATTCCCTTCCCCAAATGGATTCGCTTCTATGCTACCTACATTCTGCCGCTGATAGTGCTGTATATCTTCTTCAACGGTTACTATGCTATGTTCGTAAAATAAGCTTGCGTTGACAGTTTACGTCAGTGCATTTATAATTATTATATAAATATAAGAACAAAAAGAGGTAAGACTAATATGAGTAAAATTATTCTGACCGGCGACCGTCCTACCGGACGTCTGCATGTAGGCCACTATGTAGGCTCTCTGCGCCAGCGTGTACAGCTGCAAAATTCTGGTGCATACGATAAGGTATATATCATGATTGCTGATGCCCAAGCGCTTACAGACAACGCTGAGCATCCGGAAAAGGTACGTAAGAACATCATCGAGGTAGCACTGGATTATCTGGCATGCGGCCTTGATCCTGCTAAATCTACCCTTTTCATTCAATCCATGGTACCGCAGCTGACCGAGCTGACCTTCTACTATATGAACCTGGTAACTGTATCCCGTCTGCAGCGTAACCCGACCGTCAAGAACGAAATCAAAATGCGTAACTTCGAAGCAAGCATTCCTACCGGTTTCTTCTGCTATCCTATCAGCCAGGCTGCAGATATCACCGCTTTCCGCGCTACTGTAGTCCCTGTAGGTGAGGACCAGCTGCCGATGCTTGAGCAATGCAAGGAAATCGTGCACAAGTTCAATTCCGTGTACGGCGAAACTCTGGTTGACCCGGACATCATGCTGCCGCAGAATGACGCCTGCCTGCGTCTGCCCGGCATTGACGGCAAAGCAAAAATGAGCAAATCCTTGGGCAACTGCATTTATCTTTCCGATGAACCGGAGGATATCAAAAAGAAAGTTATGTCCATGTACACCGATCCTGACCATGTACGCGTAGAGGATCCCGGTAAGATTGAAGGCAACACTGTTTTCACCTATCTGGATGCATTCAGCACCGAAGAGCACTTCGCCAAATTCCTGCCGGATTATGCTAACCTGGACGAGCTGAAGGCTCACTACCAACGCGGCGGCCTTGGTGACGTAAAGGTTAAGAAATTCCTCAACAACGTGCTCCAGGACGTTTTGGAACCCATCCGTGAGCGTCGTCACTACTGGGAGCAACGCATCCCTGAGGTTTATGAAATCCTGCGTGCAGGCAGCAAAGAGGCTGAAGCTGCTGCTGCTGCTACTCTGCATGATGTACGCGAGGCAATGCGCATCAACTACTTCGATGACGAAGCCTTGATGAACCAGCCTTACGAAAAACAACACTAATCCATAAAGTGCTATCCCCCTATTCCTTTACAGGAACAGGGGGATTTTTTGTGCGCTGTAAAGCGCGTAAAGCTGCCTGCAGGCAAAATAAAAGACCTACGGTATCTCTACCGTAGGCCGATATTGTAATGCTATTCCTGATTCCTTACATGCAGCTGCGCCAGCGCCTGCTTAGCAGCATGCTGCTCCGAATCTTTTTTAGTACGACCGCTGCCCTCGCCAATAACAGTATTCCCCAACATTACCTGAGAGGTGAATACCTTATTGTGCTCCGGACCGGTGCTGCCTAAAAGAACATAATGGATATCTGCATCGCCGTCACGCTGCAAATACTCCTGCAAGCGTGTCTTGTAATCGTTAAAGATACCATGACGGCAGATGAAATCTATTTCCGACTGCATCATACCCAACAGGTAGGCCTGTACGACCTCAAATCCCTGGTCCAGATAGATGGCACCTAAAACAGATTCAAAGGCATCAGCCAGAATAGAAGGACGCTCACGTCCTCCGCTCAGCTCCTCGCCCTTACCCAGCTGCAGATAGTCACCCAGATGAATCTTTTTAGCATATTCATATAGGGAACCTTCGCAAACAATGTAAGCACGCAGCTTAGTCAGCTGGCCTTCAGCCAAATCAGGAAAGTTCTTATACATGTAAGTGCTCACGATAACGCTGAGCACGGAATCACCCAAAAACTCAATCCGCTCATTATGATGCGGTTTAGGATACTGCTTAGCTTCATGGGCATAAGATGTATGTGTCAGAGCCATATCAAGAAGCTCTAAATCATGCATATGGATACCCAGCCCCTGGCAGAAGCTCTGCAGCTGCTGTGTACGTTTTTCCTGCATTTTAATCAATCCTATTAATCAACGTATTTTTTGAATACGAGAGAAGCATTGTGACCGCCAAAGCCCAGGTTGTCGCTCAGCGCTACATTAACAACTCTCTTACGAGCTTCGTTCGGTACATAATCCAGATCCAGCGGACCTTCCGGATCGTCCAGATCCTTATCCTGGTAGTTAATAGTCGGCGGAATGATATCGTTTTCGATAGTCATAACGGTAGCGATAGCTTCTACACCACCGGCAGCACCCAGCAGATGGCCAATCATGGATTTGTTGGAGCTGATGCACAGTTCATATGCGTGCTCACCGAATACCTTCTTGAAGGCAATGGTTTCGCCCAGGTCATTACGATGGGTAGAAGTACCATGAGCATTGATGTAGTCAACCTCTTCCGGTTTTACGCCAGCGTCAGCAACTGCTGCAGCAATGCAGGCAGCCGGAGTTTCGCCAGTCGGGTCTGGAGCAGTGATATGATATGCGTCGCAGTTCATGGCAAAGCCTGCCAGCTCAGCATAGATATGTGCGCCACGAGCCTTAGCATGCTCCAGCTCTTCGAGAACCAGAACGCCTGCACCTTCGCCCATTACAAAGCCATCACGCTTTTTATCGAACGGACAGGATGCTGCTTCAGGATTATCGTTATTGGTGGACAGAGCCTTCATGTTAGCAAAGCCTGCGATAGCAATCGGGGAAACTGCAGCTTCGGTACCGCCTGCCAGCATTACGTCAGCATCACCATATTGAATAGTGCGCAGAGCGTCGCCGATGCAGTTGGTGCCGGTAGCACATGCAGTTACGATAGCGGTGTTAGGACCTTTCAGGCCGGTTGCAATAGCAATTTGGCCTGCAGACATGTTCGGAATTTCCATCGGAATGAAGAACGGGCTGATTTTGGACGGGCCTTTGGAACCAAGCTTCAGGGATTGCTCCAGGAAAGTGTGGATGCCGCCGATACCGCTGCCAACACAAACGCCGCAGCGCAGGGGATCTTCCTTGCTCATATCCAGCTTAGCGTCTTCGATAGCCAGCTTAGCAGCTGCAACTGCAAAATGGGTTACACGATCCATACGCTTGCCTTCTTTTTTATCGATGAAAGCAGTGTAATCAAAATCCTTAACCTCACCGGCAATCTTTACTGTGAAATCAGTAGTATCAAACTGAGTGATAGGGCCGATACCGGATTTTCCGGCAACCAGATTATTCCAGAAGGTATCCTTGCCGATACCGATAGGAGTTACAGGGCCAACGCCAGTTACTACAACTCTTCTTTTACTCAAAATAGTTCACCTCGTAATCAAATTTTTGAAATTTCATCCTTTATGCGCCTGAAAATTTCTTTTACAGGCAGTATTTCCTTGATTTTCCACATATTGGCACCGGTGAATACAAGACCGGTTTCTACGTCACCCTGCTGTGCACGGGTCAGCGCTCTGATAATGCAGAAGCTATGGGTGCAGTGCTTTAAGCACAAATCGCAGGTAGTGGGTTTAGGAGCTTTATTTTCTAAAGATAACTGTGCAAAGGGATTGCGGATAGCGCGTCCCTTATAGCCTACAGGGCTGTCAATCTGCACAACATCTTCTTTAGTCATTTTCAGGTAAAATTCTTTTAAAGCAGGTGCGCCGTTGGATTCCTCGCTGGCAGCAAATCTGCTGCCCATCTGTACGCCGCTTGCGCCAAGCTTCAAAAGCTCTGCTACATCACTGCCGCAGACAGCGCCGCCAGCAGCAATAACAGGTATATTAACGGATTTAACAATCTCCGGAAGTATCTCTTTAATAGATTGCTGGGTTCCTAAGTGACCGCCTGCTTCGGTGCCTTCAACAACGATAGCGGAAGCTCCTAGCTTCTCAGAAATCTTAGCCAGTTTGACAGAAGAAACAATAGGTACTACTTCGACACCATATTTACGTCCGACGGCAAAAATATCTCTTGAAAAACCGGCGCCGGCTACGATTAAATCTATTTTCTCTTGTGCAGCGGTAGTTATCAGACCTAAAAACTCTCTTGCCGCAAACATTGCATTAATACCGATAATGCCTTTGCCGCCTGTAAGTTTTCTTGCCAGACGTATTTCTGTACGCAGTTCGTCAAAGCTCATGCCGGACGCTGCGATAAGTCCTATACCGCCTTCTTTAGCTACAGCAGCTGCCAAACGGGCTGTAGACAGCCTAATAGCCATGCCTCCTTGTACAATCGGTACTTCAGCAACAAGCTTACCGATTTTCAGCACTGGTAGTTTCAACAAATATCCCCCATTTCAGGACTAGAGTAGAGTAGCTTGTGCCAGGGAACCCACAAGGGGTTCCCTAAACATAAGCAGGTAAAGCATTATTTTTCTTCATCCAGCAGTTTAACAGCGTCAGCTACAGTGCGGATTTTTTCAGCTTTTTCATCAGGGATTTCAACACCGAATTCCTCTTCGAAAGCCATGATCAGCTCAACGATATCGAGGGAGTCAGCGCCGAGATCATCGATGAAAGCGGATTCCATCTTTACTTCGTCAGCGTCAACGCTCAGTTGTTCAACAGTGATGTCTCTTACTTTGTCGAAAGTGCTCATTACGATTCACCTCCTTCCAATAGGTAAAGTTGCAGGTCTCCCAAACGGGCCCCCTATTACATTACCATACCACCGTCAACATGTAAAGTCTGTCCGGTAATATAATTGGCGTCATCGCTCACAAGGAAGACAACAGCCTTGGCAATATCAGTAGTTTCACCCAATTTGTGTAAGGGTATAGAAGTCAGCATACCTTCAACAACTTTGTCGGAAAGTACACTTGTCATATCCGTTTTAATAAAGCCGGGAGCAACAGCGTTCACGTTAATACCGCGAGCAGCAACTTCCTTAGCAACGGATTTAGTAAAGCCTATTACGCCTGCCTTAGCAGCAGCATAGTTAGCCTGGCCTGCGTTGCCCATAAGGCCAACGACAGAGCTGATGCTGACAATTTTGCCAGCCTTTTGTTTCATCATGTATTTGATAGCAGCCTTGGTGCAGTTGAACACACCCTTCAGGTTGGTGGTCAGAACTGCGTCCCAATCCTCTTCCTTCATACGCATCAGCAGACCGTCGCGGGTAATGCCTGCGTTGTTTACGAGGATATCAATGCGGCCGAATTCTTTAACAACAGTATCTACCATCGCAGTAGCAGCTTCGTTGGAGGAAATGTCTGCTTGTACTACGAAAGCCTTACGGCCCATAGCTTCGATTTCTGCAGCGACCTCTTTTGCAGCAGCTTCACTGCCTGCGTAGTTTACAACTACATCAGCACCTTCGGCAGCGAGAGCCAGTGCGATTGCACGGCCAATACCGCGAGAAGCGCCGGTTACGAGGGCTTTTTTACCTTCTAATTTCATTTTGAGTTCTCCTTATCCTTCAATTCATCAGCTGTCTTTTATGCTTCACAAATACATACTGCATGTACATATAGGGGGACCATGAAGCGGACAGTTCAGCTTGGTGAATTATTTATTCAGCTCAGCTAAGGTTTTTTCCAGGCTTGCAGCGTCTTCTACGTTGAGAGCCATCATACCTTTGGCAATCTTTTTGGTGAAGCCGGTCAGAACCTTGCCGGGGCCAACCTCAACAAAAATGTCTACGCCGCCTGCAACCATGTTGCGTACGCTGGTTTCCCAGAGAACAGGCATAGCAGCTTGTTTAACGAGAAGCTTTTTGATTTCTTCGCCGCTAGTAACTTCCTGAGCAGTTACGTTAGCAACAACAGGAACAGTGATGTCTTTGATTTCAATTGGAGCCAGAACCTCAGCCAAGCGGTCAGCAGCAGGCTTCATCAGAGTGCTGTGGAAAGGAGCACTTACGGGCAACAGTACTGCGCGTTTTGCACCGGCAGCCTTCAGAGCTTCAATAGCTTTATTTACAGGGTTAACTGCGCCTGCGATAACAACCTGACCGGGACAGTTGAAGTTTACTGCTTGAACTGCTTCGCCGGATTCAGCTTCTACGCTGCGGCAGATTTCTACGATTTTGTCGCTGTCCAGGCCCAGGATAGCAGCCATGCTGCCTTCACCTACTGGAACAGCCTCTTGCATGAACCGGCCGCGTTTGTTAACAATGCGTACAGCGTCAGCAAATTTCAGAGCGCCGGTGTTTACCAGTGCGCTGTATTCGCCCAGGCTGTGGCCTGCAGCGATATCGCAGCTTACGCCATGCTCCTTCAGAACTGCTGCACAGGCAGTGCTGGCAGTCAGAATAGCAGGTTGGGTGTTAGCGGTCAGCTTCAGGTCTTCAGCAGGACCTTCGAAGCACATTTTGCTGATGGAATAGCCAAGAGCGTCATCAGCCTCTTCAAAAATCTGTTTTACAACAGGATATTCATCATAAAAAGCTTTGCACATGCCAACGGTCTGAGAACCTTGGCCAGGGAATACGAATGCGATTTTACTCATCGTGTAAATTACCTCACTTTCGACAAAAATCAAATACTATCAAGACAAACTAAATTAGTTTGGATTATTTACTCCATTTAAGGACAATGGCAGCCCAGGTCAACCCTGCGCCAAAGCCGTCAAGAATAATGTTGTCGCCTTTTTTCAGTGCGCCGGCCTTTTGAGCCTCGCACAGAGCGATAGGAATAGACGCAGCAGAGGTATTGGCGTATTTGTCTACGTTTACCCAAACCTTATCCATCGGCATCTTCAGACGCTTAGCAGCGGAAGTGATGATGCGGTAGTTAGCCTGATGCGGAAACAGCATATCCAGCTCTTCCGGCTTCATATTCGCCTTAGCAAGAGCACGCTTTGCGGTCTTGCCCATAATCTGAATAGCGAATTTGAAAACTTCCTGACCGTTCATATGAATGGTGTGGTCTTTGGCAGCAACGGTTTCTTCGCTTGCCGGATTACGGCTGCCTCCTGCCGGCTGCAGCAGGAACTTGCCGCCATTGCCATCGGCACCCATATCAATGCCCAATACACCATAGCCCTCTTCAACCTCGCCGACTACAGCAGCACCGGCGCCGTCGCCAAAGAGAACACAGGTGTTACGGTCGGTCCAGTTCATGATACGGCTCAGGGTTTCCGCACCGATAATCAGAATCTTGTTATACAGACCGCTCTTAACCATCTGGCTTGCTACAGCAAGGCTGTAAACAAAACCACTGCAGCCTGCAGCCAGGTCAAACGCAGCTGCGTTTTTAGCGCCCAGACGAGCCTGTACCAGGCAGGCGGTAGACGGGAAAATGTAGTCGGAGGAAGCAGTGCCTACAATAACGAGGTCCAGCTCTTCCGGAGCAACGCCAGCGTCCTTAAGTGCTTCTACAGCAGCATTGTATGCCAGGTCGGAGGTTGCCTCTTCCGGAGCAGCGATGTGACGCTGCTTGATGCCTGTGCGCTCAGTAATCCATTCGTCACTGGTCTCAACAATTTTCTCCATGTCTGTATTAGTGATAATCTTCTCAGGAACATAATGTCCTAAACCTAAAATACCAACAGCTCTTGTCATTTATCTAATTCCTCATTTCTTTCGATTCCGCAATCTTATCTTTGATGATACTTACAACATCCTGCTCGGCAAAGTCCATAGCTACGTGAATAGCATTAGTAATTGCCTTTGCTTTGGAGCTGCCGTGACAGATAATAAAAGGCGCGCGGATACCTAACAGCAAAGCTCCGCCGTATTCGGCAGGATCAAGACGTTTCTTCAAGCCCTTCAGTGCAGGCTTGATCAACAGTCCGCCCAGCTTTGCCAGAATGCCGCCGTTCATAATCGCTTCCTTAATCAGCGTCATAATAGCCTTCGCCAGACCTTCACCGAACTTCAGCACAACATTGCCGACGAAGCCGTCGCAGACAACTACATCTACCGTGCCTTTGTTGATGTCGCGTCCTTCAACGTTGCCGATAAAGTTTATCGTCCGAGTATCCTTTAAAAGCGGATAAGTTGCCAGTGCTTGTTCGTTACCCTTAGTTTCTTCTTCACCGATGTTCAAAAGTCCTACCTTCGGCTGAGAAATTTTTAAAATTTTTTCTGCGTACACCGTACCCATGATAGCACTCTGTACCATATGCTCAGGTTTGGCGTCTACCTTGGCGCCACTGTCAAGCACTACAGTAGTACCCTTCAGGCTGGGAATCGGCGTTGCAATAGCAGGTCGTTCCACGCCCCTGATGCGGCCTACGCAAAAAAGCGCTGAAGCAACGGCAGCACCGGTGCTGCCGGAGGAAACAAGTGCATCACATTCCTTGTTTCTCAGCAATCCTGCCGCAACTACGATAGAAGCGTCCTTTTTGGACTTAACCGCAATCGCAGGATGCTCGTCCATTGCAATTACCTCGCTGGCATGATGAATAGTAATCTTCGGATTTTTATCCGCACCATACTTTAACAACAGCTCACGAATTACTTTTTCATCGCCAACCAAAACAGTTTCGCAGCCATATTCCTTCACAGCATTGACTGCTCCTAAAACAAGCTCCTTGGGACCATAATCGGTACCCATAACATCTACGGCGATTTTCATGCTTCCTGCTCCCCCTCATGCTTAGTTCTGTTATCCAAAGAAACAATAATGAACTTAGCGCGAAAAACCTCTTCGTTATTGTTTTTCACGGAAACAAAAATATAATACTTATCCATGCGGCGGTGTGTAACCACTGCACGGGCTACAAGAACAGCTCCTGCATTTACAGGCAGCTTATATTTGACATTGCCTACGGCAGTCAGTGCATATTCCGCATCTACAACTGCCAAAGCCAGAGTATTGGCCATGGCAAACATATAATAACCACGTGCGATTCCGGTACGTTCCAGTACCATATCCGGTGTAATCTTCAGCGTTGAGATGCCGATTTTATTCAGCTCCAGATCCAACAGCTCGCCCACAATATCTTTTTTGTCAATGGCACGCAGCTTGGTCTGAGCTTCCTCTGCCATAGTACGAGTTCTGGCACGCAGCTCAGGAATTCCCAGAGCAACACGGTCCAGACGAATTGTCTGTACGCTGACATCCAGCATCTTTGCCAGTTGCTCATCAGTGCTGAAGGGATTATCCCTAAGCAGCTTCTTCAAGCTTCTGTGACGTATTAATTTTTTAGAAGAAGTCATTCCATCACCTGCTTTTTAGTACCAGCTCATAATATCTGTTTTTATTATAAAAGCATAGCAGGTTTTTGGCAAGGGCTTTTTAGCAAAAAATTTGTGATATCCCATACATTTCGGCAATTTCTTTAATTACATAATTAACTATCCGTAAAATCGGAGATTTTACCGTATCATGTAAAAAGCCTCCGGAAAAACTTCCGAAGGCCTTATAAACAGCTTAAAATTATTCAGCTTTAGCAATGACTTGTTTGCCATTGTAGTAACCGCATTCAGGGCAAACGCGATGCGGCATTTTCATTTCATGACATTGCGGGCATTCAACCATGCCAGGAACGCTCAGTTTCCAGTTAGCACGACGTCTGTCACGACGGGCTTTGGACATTTTTCTCTTAGGTACTGCCATTTCTCAATACACCTCCTCAGTGCTATGAAGTGAATTTAATTTTTGATGAATTGCTTTAATGCCGCCAGCCTCGGATCTACAGTGGACCTGTCGCATCCGCAGTCACCATCATTAAGATCAGCGCCACAAACGGGACAAAGTCCCCGGCAGTCTGGCTTACACAGAGCCTGCATGGGCTCTGCAAGCAGCAGCCCTTCACGAAGCGGTTCCGTTATATCAATAACGTCCGAATCGTAGACAAAAGCATCATTTTCAATATGTTCAGCACTTGCCGGATAAAACTTCTCGACAACTTCTGTCCTGGCTACACCTGTAAAATCCTTCAGGCAACGGCCGCAGGTACGTTGTACCTTAGCAGTCATTACAGCCTGCAGTAATAATACATCACCAGCATTGCTCATAGTGCCTTCCAAATTTACTGTACCGTCAATAACAAGCTCTTCAGGTGTTATTTCCAGTTCAGCAGGCGAAAGCTCATAAGCAAGAGTCTTTTCACCGACTAGTCTTTTCTTGATTTCTGCGACATTTATTTTAATCATATTTCACCAATCGTTACAATTATAGCGGTATTACCGCTCTTTGTCAAGTAAAAATGCTTTGTACGGATAAAAACTGTTATCAGTTACTATAACCTCATGCAAATGCCTACAGCTTAATGATTCTGCGGCAGATGTTATATGTATCGCGGGCAATAACCAGCTCCTCGTTTGTCGGGATAACAAAAATTTTTACACGCGCACGGCGCACGCTGATTTCACGCTCTTTGCCGCGTACCTGGTTGAGGTCCGGATCAATGCGCGTACCGAGATATTCCAGGCCATTGCAGATTTTATCACGCATAAAGGGAGAGTTCTCGCCCAGGCCTGCGGTAAAGACAATCGCATCTACACCGCCCATTGCCGCTACATAGCCGCCGATATATTTTTTTACCTTGTAGGCAAAAACATCGATTGCCAGCTGACTGCGGTCATCACCGCGGTTGGCAGCACTTTCCAGATCACGGAAATCACTGGACAGGCCGCTGATACCGAGAATACCGCTGCGGCGGTTCAGGTAATCGTCTATCTGCTGCGCATTCATATTTTCCTTTTCCATCAGGAACGGAATAATTGCCGGGTCAATCTCGCCGCTGCGTGTACCCATAATCAAGCCCTCAAGCGGTGTATAACCCATGCTTGTATCAATGGATTTGCCGTATTTGATTGCCGCAATGCTGGCACCATTGCCCAGATGGCAGCTGATGATACGCAAATCATTCATATGCTCCTGCATCAGCTCCGCAGCACGCAAAGCCACATATTTATGCGAAGTGCCGTGGAAACCGTAACGGCGTACACCGTATTTTACATACATTTCATAAGGCAGACCGTAAAGATAAGCAACCTTCGGCATCGTCTGATGAAAGGCCGTATCAAAAACAGCCACCTGCGGTGTACCGCGCATAATTTCCATGCAGGCATTAATGCCGTACAGGTTAGGCGGATTATGTAAAGGCGCAATCTCACAGCAGGCCTCGATACCGCGCAGTACGTCACTGGTAATCAGTACGCTGTCGGTAAAGCGCTCGCCGCCGTGCACAACACGGTGACCTACGGCATCAATCTCGGACATATCCTTGATAACGCCGTATTCCTTACTTGTCAGCGCCTTAATTGCCATACGGATACCAACCTTATGGTCGGGAATTTCCTCTTTTAAATCAATTGTATATTTGCCTGCCGGCGTATGCTTCAGTGTGGAACCTTCCATACCGATGCGTTCAATCAGGCCTTTGGCCATGACACGCTCGCCTTCCATGTTTATCAGCTGATATTTGATGGAGGAGCTGCCACAATTTACTACGAAAACAATCACAATAAGCCTCCCGGTCAACGCCAAAATTAAATCGAGTCTTAAATACCAATACATTATTAGTATACACTATTTGCAGCCAATTGAACAGAAATATTTTCTCAATTCCCAGCCTATGTTATAATATTCCCAGAGATAAAATCATGCGAGGTAAAAAATATGCAGGCCACTGGCATTATTGCCGAATATAATCCCTTTCACAACGGTCATCTATATCATATACAGGAAACAAAGCGCCTGACGCAGCAACCGGTCATTGTCGTCATGAGCGGAAGCTTTATGCAGCGCGGCGAGCCTGCCGTTTTAAGCAAATGGCAGCGCGCCTCCTTCGCTGTACAGGGCGGTGCCGATTTAGTACTGGAGCTGAGCTGCGTCTTTACGCTGCGCAGTGCAGAATTCTTTGCCAAGGGTGCCGTACAGCTTTTGGCAGCCACAGGCTGCGTCAACACCCTTGCCTGCGGCACGGAGCATCCGCAAAGCGATTTTGAGGCAGCAGCAAGCCTTGCCTGCAGCGCAAAAGCGCAGGCAAGACTGCGCGAGCTGCTGCAAAGCGGCTTAAGCTATGCGCAGGCCTGGGAAAAAATTTTAGGCACACACACAGCCTTCCGCACTCCCAATGACATTTTGGCCTTGGAATATACCAAGGCACTGCTGCAAACTGCCGCAGACATTCAACCGCTTTATCTGCAGCGCACGGACGATGGCTACAACTCCACCGCTATCGGCAGCAGTATAGCCAGCGCCAGTGCCATTCGCCGTGCAATAGCAGACGGTAACGAAAGCTGGCAGCAGGCAGTCCCCGACTATACGCACGCAGCTCTTGCTGCCGGAGGCTATGACGCACAGCTTTTGTGGCAGCTGCTGAAATACCGTCTGCGCCTGCTCTCGCCGCAACAGCTAGCAGAGCGCTGCGAAGCCAGTGAAGGCCTCGAAAACCTGCTCAGCAAGGCCACTGACTGCGCAAACCTGCAGACAGCACTCGCGGCCTGCAGCAGCAAGCGCTACACTGCTAGCCGTATTCGCCGTCTGCTGCTGCAAATACTTTTGGACCTTCCGAAAGCAGTATGGCAGCAGCAAGCCCCGGCCTATCTGCGCGTGCTGGCCTTTAATGACACCGGTCGTCAGCTGCTGCACACGATGAAAACAAACGCTCAATTGCCAATCATCAGCAAGCTTGGTAAAAACGCCCTTCACAACGACAACGCCGCCTATCGGACGCAGCTGTCAGCAGAAGTAACTGCTACCGATCTGTGGTCCCTGCTGCAGAAAGATGCAACACTCAACCGCAGCGGCAATGACTTTTATCAGTCACCCGTCTATGTCCGCAGCAAAATATAATATCAGACTATACCGGCGAAATCTGCTGTAAGGCAACAAAAAAGCTGTAACGCAAGCGCATTTGCATGACGCTCATCGTTACAGCTTTTATATTGCTCTTATTCTTCCACAGGAGCTTCCTGTACGGGAGCTTCCTCAGCAACTGCCGGAAGCTTAAGATTCTGCATCTCATTTTCTACGTTTACTTTATTTTCTTCCAGTCCTTTTAAAGCACTGGACAGATTACCGCTCAAATAAGCCAGCATATCCTCTGCATATTGCAGGGAATCCTGCTTTACCTGCAAAGCATAATCATCGGCAGCAGTCTTGGTTTCCTCCTGATAGCGCAGCGCATTGGCTTTGATATCTTCCGCCGCAGCATTAGCCTGCTTAACAATTTCCTCCTGCTGTACCTTGGCATCAGCCTCAGCCTGGGCAACGCTGACAATACGCTCAGCCTCATCTTTGGCCTGCTGCACTATACGGTCAGCATCGGCATAAGCCTTATTGACAATATTCTTCTGCTCCTCCAGCACCTGGTTAGCGCTTTTGATTTCGCGTGGAATTGCTTCCTTGAGATCGTCGATAATATTCAGCAGATCATTTTCGTCAACCATAATCTTATCTACCAGAGGAACACGTCTTGCCTCGGATATCAAATTAAGAAATTGCTCAAAAAGTCCATCAAGTGCTACATTAGTTTTGTTGCGTTCAATCATGATATCAACCCCTCTAAAATCTATTCAAACTTTTTGTAAACATGCTTGCGTACGCGTTCTTCAATGCATTCAGGCACCAAATCCTTCAGCTGACCGCCAAAGGTTGCCAGCTCACGCACACCGGAGGAGCTGACGAAGGAATATTTGGCATTGGTCATAATAAAAACCGTTTCCAGATCATTATCAATTTTTTTCAAAAGCAACGCTCTTTGGAATTCATATTCGAAATCGGTAAAAGCGCGCAAGCCTCTGACGATAAAAGGCGCCTCTTCCTTTTTGCAGAATTCATTCAACAAGCCGGAAAAACAGGTTACTCTTACATTAGGAATATGCTTGGTTGCTTCCTTAAGCATTTCCACACGTTCTTCCATGGAAAACATAGCCTTATCCTTACCGGGATTATGAAAAACGCTGATAATCAGCTCATCAAACATCGCACTTGCTCTTTCAAAAATATCAATATGACCCTTGGTAACAGGATCAAAGCTTCCTGGACAAACTGCTCTGCGCATAGCCAGACCTCCTCGTATAATATGTTTGTAAGCCAAAGCCGCCACGCCTACAACGTAAACTTT
>CAVKUS010000027.1:0-34176 GCA_963659725.1 Bacteroides sp. CAG:545
GCTTTCTCCGCCAGCTCGCTCTGCGTCAGGCTCAATGCCCTGCGATAATACATAATGTTCAAGCCAATAGTTTTATATTTTTCTTCAAACAAAAAGTACCACTCCTTATCTCTACCACTCTATTATGCACTAAAAAGATGTCTTGTGCGGTGCTTTAAATTTTATATATATGGAATATATTTGACATGAACTCTGCAAGCTTACTTGACCACCGCCTGCTTTTATTATAAGATGAAGCGAGAAATAATAATACCATGATAAAATTTCTTTTTTATGATGTTTTGATGATAACAAAAAAGCAGCTGCCGACCAAACATCAGCATCTGCTAGCGACATAAGATTTTAGATTTTTTCGAGGTTATATCCATGACGACAATGCAACGCGCCTTTCCTGCGCCGGTTATCCCCCAATTCTTTACTAACAACATCTGCGGTAATTATCACATCCGCCGCTTTTTTAACGGACAGGACGACTTCATCTGCGCCCAACATCCCTTGCACACAAAAATAATTGCTTCTCAAAGTGATGAAACCCCAGCAACTCCTTCCCTAGCCATTGCCTGCGCCAATATTGACGAAAGCGATAAAACGCAAGTGCTTGCTTTCTGCAATGCCTACGGCCTGCCCTATTCTTCGCAGCGCTGCCTTGGCAAACGTGCTCACCTTGACGACGAAAATCATTCCATGCTCATCAACGATTTCAGCTTTATCGACGAAACACTGTATCTGGGAGATATCCTTGCAGAAAAAGATTATGCCGCCACTGATGCCGAAGTTACCCTGAAATACCCCCTGTTCGAGGTAGACGAAATGGACATTATGAGCCTACGTCTTTTTGCCCGCTGCGTCAAAATCGTCCGCAGCCTGCTTACTCTCCAAAGCTATCTTTGCAGACACGAAGGGACGCAGGCAGGAGTTATCTATGCGCTTGCCTACCTGTTGCATTACAGCGCACGTGGCATTCACTACCTGCTGCCGCGCATCGAAGCACCCACGCTCAAGGCAGCGGAATACTTTGCTACGCACAAGCGTATTTCGCACACGCAGCTACTCAAGACTATCCGTAAAGCAGATGCTGACTATGCCAGCCAGCTGCAAAACTTTCTTTCAATCGTAGACAAGCATATGCTGCACACGCTTGCCGATTATGACAAGGACCGGCTGACGAAGAAACAGCTTACCGCTATAATTCTCGCTGAAGATGTTCCAAGTATAAGCCTTGACCACGCTTTTGCCAGACGCGTTCTCCTGGACATCATCAACGATAATATCTATACCGCCAGACCGCAAATGGACCTGGCGCAAGAAAAATTTACCAGCCTTTGGCAATGCAGCTATCTTATGCAGGCAATTTATCTTGATTTGTATCAGCTGCTGCTCAATCCGGGCGAATACCATCGCTGCGCCAATCCAGAATGCAGCAATTATTTCCTCATCAGTGGTAAGCGGGCGGATAAACGCTACTGCTGCAATCGCTGTGCTTCCAAAATGGGCAAGCAAGGCAAAACATACAGACCACATAAGGAAAAATAAGAATCAATTTCAAGCAACAAAAAAGCTCTCAGATTTCTCTGAGAGCCGATTGCCATAGTTGGCGGAGCGGTTTGAGGTGACAAACCCTGTGCGGGGTAAACCGCTGTAACGATTCAGCAAAAATGCCCAAGCTACAATTTGTGGCGCTTATATTAAATCTACCACTATATATAGTGTTTATTCTCTGTAAAATTCTCTTAAAAACGTTCTGATTGCACCACAAATATATGGAACAGAGAGGAACAATAGGAACAACAGAAACAAAAGGCACTTTATACCTTATATTTGTTATTTCAACAAATCTGCCAAACTGTACTCCCCCTTAGGAATATTAGCAACTCTGCGGTATTCTCTTATAGCATCAACTAAAATTTTAGGATTAGCAAAATAATCTTTCACAAAATCATATGCCTTTACATTACCCATGCGCAAATCAATTTTGCAAAAATCACTAGGTTTCCTCCCGGAACGCTTAAAGCGTTCATATGCTCCTTCATTATGAATAATCAGCATTTCAATCTCAGGAGCAGTAATCACGTTGACGACATCTATTTTATAAGCATAAGCTTTGCTTAGCTTAAAGCTTTCTCTACGAGAATCCAAAATGCGTATAACAGAAATTGGTTCATCAAAGCCTTTGCGTAAGTATCTTTCTTCAAAATTTTTCGCGCTTCTGCATCTGATAACCCTTTCGTCCAGCATTTCCTCTCGTGTGAAAATCAACAAATTATTATCAACCAAAATATCAATAATTGCTGACTCAGCAGAACCTTCACAGATACAAGCTTTATATTTTGCTAGTTTCATCTAACTGCCTCCTTTACTTTAGCGAAGCAGCTAAATTTTTCTTTAAGCGCAGATAAGCTTCATAGGCAGGTGTAGTTCCCTCAAGAAAGCCGCTCTGATAAGCATCACTTTTCTTTATATCATTGCGCTTTAAAATATAGCTTAGATTTTCAGCAGTAATACCATTACGGTTCCTTACAATATAAATAGCATCATTTCTATCATATTCGTCAAGCAATTCCGGATAGTGGGTCGTAAAAATCAGCGTACTGCCATTTTTATTCAGACTGCTATCCATAAAAAAGCGCATAAGTGTGACAACAATTTCTTTGTTAAAATGATTTTCAAGCTCATCAACCAAAATATAGCCACCTGATGCCAAGACCTCTTTGACCATAGAAAAGGTAATAATGCCCTTTATTGTACCAGAAGACAGATACTGCTCAAGTTCTACCGCGTTATTTAAAATAAGCTCTTCCTCTCCCTTAAACTTCAAATGAATTAACGCCTTATCTTCAATTTTTTCAAAGCATAACTTTTCAATAGTAGGATCAAGGAATGTAATGACTTCTAACGGAATATCATCAGTAAACGGAAGAACGTTAATGTTGGTATATGAAAGCAGGCTAAATACATCTATCTTATCATTTGCTTTCTTGTTATGAGCTATGATAAAGCTTACATCATCAGGCAGATAAGCCTCTTCTGTATTTCTTACTGCTATTGGACTAATAGCAGTAAAATCAGTAAGATATTTTTTAGATTTAACGCTGCTAATAGGCTTTTCCCAGAGCTTTTCTTCAATTATAGAATATACATATCTCCCAGCTTTGGCTTTTTTAGAGGTAATTACAGTTTTCAAGCAGTAAACATTATTTTTTTTATCTAAAAAGCAGATTTTGAACGTTGCTCTCTCACAAGCTCCAAGAATATTCCTTGACTCTACGTGGTTGATAGGTTCATTACGCAAAATATTTAAAGCTAAATTAATTACCTTCAATACAGAAGTTTTGCCAGAAGCATTAATACCAATAAACGCACAAGCTGTATGCAGATAATAATTAGGCTCTATCTTATAGAGTTTTTCTTTATCATCTTCACCAACTCGTTGCTGAGTATAAAATAAAAGATCTAACTCCTGTTTAAATAAAGGCAAACCATTCACAGTTATCCGCAGTATTTTCATTGTATCATCTCCAACTAAAAACGGTTTTTGCGTTTTTATTTTCTACCGATTTAATTATACACCCGCCTCAGGAAATTATCAACGGTTTTTACGTTTTTATTCGTTGCTATGTTTTGTTCTAACGGATAAAAAAGCTCTCAGATTTCTCCGAGAGCCGATTGCCATAGTTGGCGGAGTGGGTTGGGGTGGCAAACCCTGTGCGGGGTAAACCGCTGTAACATTTCGCAAGGAACAATTTTACAAAACAAAAAAGCTCTCGGATTTCTCCGAGAGCCGATTGCCATAGTTGGCGGAGTGGGTGGGATTCGAACCCACGCACGGGGTAAACCGTCTAACGATTTAGCAAACCGTCCTCTTCAGCCAGCTTGAGTACCACTCCATTAGACTACTTGTTTATTATAACAGATTCTTATCTAAATTGCAAGACCCCATTATAATTTTTTAATGGCGGAAAGGGTGGGATTCGAACCCACGGAAGGCTTGCACCTTCGCTAGTTTTCAAGACTAGAGCCTTCAACCACTCGGCCACCTTTCCATTAGAATTTTATTATACTTTAAAAACACGCTTACGTCAAGTACTTACAAAGCACCAAGCAATAAAGCCTTATTGCAACGCTTTATCCGTTACCGTAAGCAAACGTGTTTCCAACGCTTCGGCATCTGCCAGCAGCTGCTTCAGCTCTGCTGCAACCTGCGCGTTCCACGCCTCATCCTTAGTCAGTCCCAGGTTAATGCGCACGTTGTACTCCGCACAGCGCAGTGCCGCACGCGCCAGCAAGCCGCTGCAGGCCCCATCCGTAATCACACCGGGGTTTCCTGCCATAACAAGCCTGTCTGCCAGCTTCAAGACAGCAAAAGAGCTACGGGCAATGTTCAGCGGTACAGTCGCAGCCTGCTTCGCTGCAGCACGAATTGCCGCTGTACGCGCAGCCTCTTCTTCATCAGTAGCCTTAGGCAGCTTATAGCAGCTCATAAAGCTGTTGAAAACAGCTGCATCCTCATCTGCCAGTTCCAACAGACGCACGCGCTCTGCTTCCGCCTGCTTCAGCAGCTCTTTGACTTTCGGCTCGCGGTCAGCAAACTTTTCCTTACCAATCGTCAGATTGGCAACCATGGAAGCAAGTGCCGCCGCCAAGGCGCCGGCCATAGCAGCGCCGCCGCCACCGCCAGGGGCGGGCGCAGCGCTTGCAAGCTCAGTTAAAAATTCGTTACAGCTTAAATCGCCAAGCTTATTCATTAATCTATTTCCTCGTTTTTCTTCAACCATCTGCGCACCTGCACAACAGCGGCATATGCATCAAGCGGCTCCGGCGGTACCAATAATCCCAACGGCACCAGCTTACGCCAGCCTTTAGGAGGGTTCTCCTGCCAATAAAGGCTACGGGCCTCCTCCGTGCTGTACGCTTCACCGACAAGCTCCGGTTTTAAATCCGGATAAAGCTCGCGCAAAACTGCACCTATCGCCTTATTATTTGTGCCGTTGCCCATAATAATTCCCTGCAGCTTAGTTGAACCGACAAACTGTCGCAGCTCTGCAGCAAGATTATCCGTCATCGCAATATGCAGGCTCAGGATTTTGCCATCAGCGGCAACTAATGTCAATCCTGTTTTGCTACGCCCCGGATCTACGCCAAGATAATTACTCATTTACCGGAACCACCTCCAGCCTTACCCTTACAGGTCCGGCTGTCGTAATATCACCTTTAGCATAAGCACGCAGAATAAAGTTTCCTTTAGCACGACGCATCGAATTAGCTGCTTCAATCATCGTCGCAGCATCCATACTGCCAACCTTACCCGTCATCGGATCAGGCAACACACCGGCCTTTACTGCATTATGGTTAATCTGCGTCAGGAATTCCATAAGCACGCTTTCATAACTCGGGCCGTTAGTCCCCAGATTATACTGCTCGCTGAAAATCAAAGTTCCGTCAGGATAAATGAACTGGTTATCTACCATTTCAATATCGCATACTGCCAGTTCGCCAACTATGATATTAGCAACAGCGCGGATACGGAAAAGCATATTGCCCTTGCTTTTATCCAGCTTCGCTACAGCATTATCGACAACATTTTTGCCAATCCAGATAGCCTGCAGAAGCTTTTGCTCATCGTGAATGACACCCAGGCGCTGCAATGCTGCTTCGTTTGCATTTTGCAGCAGCCAGTTCATCTGAATCACGTTTTCTTCATGCTTCAGACCGCCGCGCATAACACCGGCAAAAACAACCTCACCAGCGCGGTAATAAACCTGGCCTTCACGCATATTGATGATACCCTTACGCAGAGCTTCGGTAGTTTTTTCCAGCTCGTCAATTTCATTTGTCAGCTGCAGCTTGGAATGGGTAAGCGAATTTACCTCATCCTGTGCCTGGCTGTACATGTCATTAACCTGAGCCAGCTTGATTTCCATTGCATCATTTTCGGCAACTGCTTCCTGGATTTTAGCATCAAGCTCACTGATTTTTTTATTCTGCTCGTTAACCTTGCCTTTGGCCTGTTCAAGTGCAGCAGTTGTGTCTGCCTTTTCTTTGTTTAAAAGCAGCAGCTCCTGCTGAATTTTTTCCATGCCAAACAAAGCTGTGCGCGCACTCTGAGATGCTATTGCCATAACGCTGATAGTCAGAACAGCAATAATAGTGCCGCCGAGTACCGTAAGTAATATGGACGTATGCTTTGGACGCAGACCAAATACCGACATTCTTTTCTTGCCTATTTTACTGCCCATTTTATCGGCAAGATAGGCAATCAGGCCACCTACAATGGCCATAATGATAATTAATCTTATACCTACCAAGTACTCACCTCCATGACTCACTCATCTAATTTATTTAGGCATTCTTCTTTTTCATCAGATAAAAGCCGACACCCAGGCAAAGAATGTTAGGCAATGCGCAGGCCAGCAGCGGCGGCATTGCACCACCCTTGCCTAAACCGGTGGTGAAGGTCATTATTGCGTAATAAATAAATATTACGATGATACTGATGCCCAAACCTATAGAAGAGCTTGTACGCTGCTTCTGAGTGCCCAGACAAGCACCGATCATTGCAAAGAAGAAGCTTGCCAGCGGAATGTTGATTCTCATAAAGATTTCGCACCACTGACGTGCTGCCGAGGTATGCTGTTCTTCCAGCATGCTGATATATTCGCGCAATTCGCGGATAGTCATTTCCTCAGGCTCCTTTTGCTCCCAGGAAATCTGCTTCGGCGAGAAATTCAAAGGAATAATCTGCTCCTTGAATTTGGCACTGCTTTGTACGCCATCTTGATCGTCTAGCGCAAAAACGTTGCCATTCACAATACGCCAGCTGCCGTTTTCCCAATAGCCTTCCTTGGCGGTCTGAATACGGGCAATCTTGCCTTTATTAAACTCTTCGATAGTGATATCGGTCATCTTGCCAAGCTTTTCATCAAACTTATTAGCATAGGTAACACGCTGGGTATCACCGCTGATAGTTTTGATGATAATATGATTCTGAGTTGTGGGACGCGTATTGTGGCGGATTTCCTCATTCAGGATTATCGACGCCTTCGCTTTGGAGGTAGGTACTACCTTTTCTGCCCACACCATGGAAAACATGCTGACAAAGAAGCCAACAACCAGCACCGGCGCAACAATACGGTAGTAGCTGACACCGCCGGCCTTCATTGCCGTAATCTCACTGGAGCCGGAAAGCTTGCCAAAAGCCATCAGCGCTGCCAGCAGCATAGACATCGGGAAGGTATAGTTGATAACCTCCGGCAGATTATACATAAACAAACGGGCTACAGTCTCCAGCGGAGCACCGTATTTAGTCATGTATTGCGTAATTTTAAACAGCATCGTGCTGGCAATAAAAATACTGGAGAAAGCAGCGATGCCGAAAACGAAGGGGTATAAAAGCTCCTTCAGTACATAACGGTCTAATAATCGTAAGCGCACTTTTCTTCCTCCTGTTACATGCTAAAGTTATCGCCAAGGTAATATTTACGGGCAACAGGGTCATTAGCGATTGTTTCGCTGTCGCCATGCAGTAAAATATGACCTTCGGCCAAAATATAGGCCTTATCAACAATGCTCAGTGTTTCACGGACGTTATGGTCCGTAATCAGCACACCGATGCCGCGCTGCGCCAGATGCGCAATCATGCCCTGGATATCCGCTACGGCGATAGGATCGATGCCGGCAAACGGTTCGTCCAGCAGAATGAAGGCCGGGTCGGTAGCCAGCGCACGGGCAATCTCTACGCGGCGGCGTTCACCGCCGGAAAGCGCCTTGCCCTCGCTCTTGCGCACATGGTTCAGACGGAACTCATCCAGCAGAGCGTTCATCTTCGCTTCTCTTTCCGAGGCATTCAGATCAGTGGTTTCCAGAATTGCCATGATATTGTCTTCTACCGTCATTTTGCTGAAAATAGAAGCCTCCTGCGGCAGATAGCCGATACCTGCACGCGCTCTTTCATACATAGGCATTGCGGAAATATCCTTGCCGTCGAGCATCACGGTACCAGCATCAGGCTTTTCAATACCGACAATCATATAGAAGGTTGTCGTCTTGCCGGCGCCGTTAGGACCGAGAAGGCCTACTACGCTGCCCTGCTCTACGCTGATGCTTACTCCGTCAACAACGTGACGGGTATTATAAATTTTTACCAGATTATCTGTTGTTATAACCAAAACTTTGCCCTCCGCTTCTTAGGCTAAAGCTTTCTCATCTGCGCCCTGCGTTTCTTTACCGGGCAGTGCAGGCTGCTTTTCCGGAATATAGATAATATCTACATTACCGTCAGCAATAGCCACGTTGGTATTGGTAAGACGCAGTTTGTCGCCGGCAACGCTGTTGCCGTTCTGGGTTGCTTTGGCATTGCCGATAAGCTCTACATAACCGCTGTTATCGGTTTTGTAGACTGCGCTGTCAGCAGAAGCTGTCAGGCTGCGTGCATCACTGCGGATATCAACACCGCCGTAAGCATTGGCAACTCCCTGTGCCATATTATAATCAATCTTGGCAGCATTCAGCACACTGCCGTCGCTGTCGGTAAGACGCGCCCAGCCGCCGATTGTTTCGGCAAATTCGCGTGCCTTGTAATAATCAACTCTGTCAGCACTCAGGCTTTTGCCGCCCTTGGTAATCATGGCACCGCCTACAGCAGACAAATCATTTTCATTATGCACAATAAACTCATTGCACACGATATGTGCATCATCACGGTCGGCAATAACATTGCCGGTGAGAACACCGCTCTTGCTTTTGCTGTTGAATTTGGCATAATCGGCAGTAGCTCTGCCGCCGTCCTGCATCAGTACAACATTTCCTTTTGCTATAGCCTCACCGCTGCCCAGGTCATACTCCAGCTCGTCAGCCTGAACGCTGAAATTGCCCGGAGCCGCAAAAGCAGTTGCTGTTATGCCTGCTGCCAGCACAGCTGCAGCCAGTGTCAGCAGTAATCTATTTTTATAAGCCATCTTATTCGCCGCCTTTCTCCACTTTAGCATTACCCTTAAGCTTAATATGCTTAAAAGCACTGGTAGTTACAGCACTATCCGCAGTTGCGGTATAGGCATCCTTATGCATTTTAAAATGTCCTGTTGCCGTAATGAGCTCCTTCTCCTGATTCCAGCTTATTTTATCGGCATAAAGCTCACCGCCGGTATTCAGTACAGCCTTAATATTACCCTCCAGGAAAAAGTCATTGCTCTTCATGCCTGCACTGCCTTTATCAGCAGAAATATCGATAAAGCTGCCGTCCGCACGATAAACTTTTCCTTTGATTCCCTTCAGATAAGCTGTGTTTTTAGCTTTATCGTTGACAACCTCTTCTACTGTAAACTCCCACAGCTTTTTGCCATCCTTTTCCCTTTTAACCATACTGTTTTTTAAGGAAGCATTAATCTGCGCTGTAACACCGTCGCCCGGTTTTACAGTTATAGGTTTATCGCCGCTCAGCATCAGCCAGGCAATAATTGCACCGGCAATTACAATACCTGCCAGTACCGACAGAATAACTTTCTTATTTTTCATCTGGCTGCTTTTCCTCCTCCGGTGGGGTGTATGGTGTATTCCAGCGATGCTGGAACCACAACCAGTTATCAGGATATTCCTTGATTATTTGTTCAACTTCCTGAGTCATTTTCAGAGTAACATTGTAATCATCCAGCTTTTGGTCGCCGGTAAATTCATAGTGTATCGGGTCGCGCACAATTGCTTTGTGGCCATAGCCGTCAGGCTTACGCACTATAAAAATCGGGATAATCGGTGCTTTGAACTTACGGGAGAAATACGCCGGTCCGTTAGGTGTAGATGCCATCTTGCCCAAGAAGGGAACGAAGATACCGTCATAACCGCCGTCCTGGTCAGCTATCAGCCCCAGCATGCGTCCTTTTTTCATAGCACGCGCACAGCCAAGGATTTCACTTGTGCCACGCGAAAAGATTTCCTGGCCTACGCCCTTGCGCAGCTCATTCATAAAATCGCTGTAAACACGATTAGGCTGCGGTTTTTCTACTGCACTCAGCGGGAATCCGTTCAGCGCCAGTGCAGCGCCCAGCCATTCCCAGTTATCCATATGGCAGGCCAGCATAACAACGCCATGCTTTTCTTCCAACGCTTCCCACAGAACCTCCGGACGGTCGAAGGTTACCAGACCGCGGATATTGTCCTTGTTCAGCGCAGGCATGTACATGATTTCCATAAAGGTTATGCCCAGCTTCACAAAAAGCGATTTGATTGTAGCCTCAGCCTGCTCCTGACTATAGCCTAAACGCTCGCGGATAGTTTCCTCAGCGCGCACACGCTGCTTTTTGGCAATTTTATGATAGAGGTGGCCCATACCCTTACCGATAATCACAACTGCCTTATAGGGCAGCCAGGAAATTACGGTACTCATTGTTTTTAATAAATAATAAAGCCACATTACTGTCTATCTCCTTGTCCGGAATTAATGTAGGAATCGACAATAGAATCCAACTTCCCCTGAGCATCTAACACCAGATCAATGGCCTCTCTTACAGCACCATTACCACCATTACTAGTCAACGCAAAATCGCAAAAATCAATTACCGGATCAGCAGCATCACAAGGTGCAAACGATAAACCACAAATATTCATAGGTGCAAGGTCATTTAAGTCATCACCTATATAGGCAATTTTTTTTAAAGCAATTTTGTGAGAAGCAGCTATTTCTTTGAACGCCGCTGCCTTATCATGCACACCATCCAGTACACAGGTAATGCCTAATTCCGCAGCTCTTCTGCGTACAATCTCGCTTTTACGGCCGGTGATTATGCAAACGTCAATACCATTACGTATAGCATAGCTGATGCCCATGCCATCCTTGGCATTAAAGCCCTTAAACAGCTCACCTTCATTACCCATGTAAATAGTGCCATCAGTCAGCACACCATCAACATCAAGCACCAGCATACGTATCTTTTCTGCCTTCTTGCCAAACTCTTCCATGAACTCAGTGAATTCATGGTAATCGTCATAATCGTCACCTTCACCAGACATTAAATCTATCATATCTTGAAAAGACAGCTTTTCTTCATGTTTGTTTTGTTTTTTATCAAAGGGAAATTCTAAGATTTTTTTCATTATACCACTCCTTGTCTTACAAGGTCGGTCATATGCAGCAGACCGATAACCTTATTGTCTTTGTCAATAACAGGCAATACGGTAATCGGTTTCGGCTTATTGCTTTCCATAAGATGCAAGGCCTGTGCTGCCAGCTTGTCTTCAGTAATAGTTTTCGGAGATTTCGTCATCAGCTCACAAACCGGTCGCTGCAGGAAATCAACACCCTTGCTCAGGCCGCGGCGGATATCGCCGTCGGTAAGCACACCCTGCATAACGCCGTCCGCATCAACAACGGACACAGCACCCAGACCTTTATCGGTAATAACAAACAAAGCGTCCTGTACCTTGGTATCCGCCAATACAGTCGGGTTCTCCTCGCCCTTATGCATAATGCTGCCTACAGTCAAAAGCAGCTTGCGTCCCAGGCTGCCGCCAGGATGGAAGATAGCAAACTGGCTTGCGGTAAAGTTATGCTTTTTGAGCAGCGCCAAAGCCAGCGCATCACCGTAGGCCAGCGCTGCGGTTGTGCTGCTCGTCGGTGCCAGACCAAGCGGGCAGGCCTCCTTGCTGACACCTACATTAAGTACAACGTCGGCATTTTTGCCTAAAGTAGAATCAGGCTTGCCAACCATAGCAATAATCTTGGCACCGATGCGGCGTAAGGACGGCAGGATATTAAGTACCTCGCCGGTTTCACCGCTGTTGGAGAGAGCAATAACTACATCGCTTTCCGTAACCATGCCCAGGTCACCGTGAATACCCTCTGCCGGATGCAGATAAAAGGACGGCGTACCGGTGCTGGCTAAGGTTGCAGCCATTTTGCGGCCGATAAGACCGGACTTACCCATGCCGGTAATAACGGTACGGCCCTGACAGTCTAAAATCAATTGTACTGCTGCAGCGAAATTTTCATCTACACGCGGCACCAGCTCTAAAATCGCTTCTGCCTCCATGCGCAGAACGTCCTGTGCATGCTTTAGCATTGCTTCCATGTTCTCACCCTACCTTTAGCCACGTACAATCTTGTCAATGGCAAGTACGTCGGTCAATAATTTTTCCAGATTATCCAGCTTAACCATGTTCGGGCCGTCGCTCAGTGCTTCTGCCGGATTATCATGCACCTCTAAGAACAGTGCATCAATGCCGACAGCTGCAGCAGCACGTGCCATATGCGGAACATACTGGCTCTGACCGCCGCTGGAGGTACCCTGACCGCCGGGAATCTGTACGCTGTGAGTAGCATCCATAACTACGGGATAACCAAGCTCACGCATAATAGCCAGACCGCGCATATCGGTTACCAGTGTGTTGTAGCCGAAGCTTGCACCGCGTTCGGTCAGCATAATGTTATGATTGCCTGCTTCCTCAACTTTTTTGATAACATTTTTCATGTCCCAAGGTGCGAGGAACTGGCCTTTTTTTACATTAACAGTCTTGCCGGTTTTGGCAGCTGCATAAACCAAATCAGTCTGACGGCACAGGAAAGCCGGGATTTGTAGAATATCTACAACCTCAGCAGCCTTTTCAGCCTGCCAGGGCTCGTGGATATCGGTTACTACAGGAACACCCAGGTCCTTTTTAATTTGTGCCAAAAGCTTTAAGCCCTCTTCAATGCCAGGGCCGCGGAAGGAAGCATAAGAGGAACGGTTAGCCTTATCAAAGGAAGCCTTAAATACATAGGGAATGCCCAGCTTGTCGCAGATAGCCTTTGTACGCTGACCAATCATCAGGCTGCGCTCATAGCCTTCGAGTACGCAGGGGCCTGCCATCAGCATCAGGGGATGGCCCTGACCTACTTCATAATTACCAACTTTAACGATTTGCATAAGTATCCTCCAGCTTATTTATTCATTTTAGCAAACAGCTCGTTGACTGCTGCCAAATCCTCGGGTGTATCAACACCGATGCCCTGGAAATCGCTTTCCAGAACTTTAATCTTATAACCATTTTCCAATGCACGCAGCTGCTCCAGGCTTTCCGCTCTTTCCAGCGGTGTCGGCTGCAGTGCTGCATATTTCAGCAGGAAGCTGCGGCGATAAGCATAAATGCCTACATGCTTATAAACCTTGTAGCCCTCCGGCTTATTGCGCGGATACGGCATCAGGCTGCGGGAGAAGTACAGCGCATAGCCGTTAAGATCGGTTACAACCTTTACGGCAGCAGGATTGCTGTAATCCTCCTCATTCATAGCAACCTTCAGTGTTGCCATCTGCAGCTCGCTGTCACCGGTAAAACATTCAGCCAGACGGTCGATAACCTCAGGCGGAATCATCGGCTCATCACCCTGTACGTTAACGATAACATCAACATCAGGATAGTTCAAAGCTACCTCAGCCAAACGGTCGGTACCGCTCGGATGGTCGGGAGAGGTCATCATAGCTTTGCCGCCAAAGCCGTCTACAGCCTTTTTGACAAGCTCATTATCGGTAGCTACAACTACCTCGTCCGGCAGCTTAGCCTGGCAGGCACGCTCATAAACGTGCTGAATCATCGGCTTGCCTGCAATCAGGGAAAGCGGTTTGCCCGGAAGACGGGTAGAAGCATAACGTGCGGGAATTACGCATAAAACTTTCATTTTTTATCAAGCTCCTTTTTAATGGCATGATCAATATATTCTTTGAACTTATCCATACCCTCGGTAATGCAGATATCCATATTCAGGATATACAGAGGAATTTCGCGGGCAGAATAAATAAATTCAGTCGGAATCTTAACAGCATCCTTCGCCGTAGTCACCATCGCTACAGCCTTCAAACTGCTGGCACGCTCGTTGATGTACTGCATTTCCAGCATACCGTAATCATGATGGTCGGGATAGCGTACAGCCTCCATGATATTCAAACCGATACTGGACAGTGTCTGTTCGAAGGAGGACGGGTTGCCGATTGCGGAAAAGACCATAACGTCCTTACCGCGCAGCTCTTCCAGATCCTTGATATTTTCGGAAATACCCTTGTACCAGTCGGCGATTTCCACAAAGTTTTTCGGGTGATGAATACTTTCTACCACCGGTGCCTTGTCATTATATTTAGCAATAGTATGACGCAGCTGAATACGGCTCAGCTTGCTGCTCTGGTCAGTTTTGGTCAGCAGGAACAAATCGCCGCGGCTCAGGTTTTCAAGCGGCTCACGCAGAGTACCGCGCGGCAGCACACAGCCGTTGCCGAACATATTCAGCGTATCCACCAGAACTACATCCAGGTCGCGCTCCAGCTGCCAGTGCTGATAGCCGTCGTCCATAATAATAACCTCGGCATCCAGCTTTTCGACAGCATAACGGCCGGTAACGGCACGGTTTTTGCCGATGATTACCGGAATACCCGGCAAAGTTTTGGCCATCAGGTAAGCTTCGTCACCTGCTTCATAAGCAGTCATGAAAATCTTATTGCCGTCGGAAACTACGCCCAGCTCCTTGCCCCAGTGCGAACGGTAGCCGCGGTTCAGGATAACAACACGATAGCCCATAGACTTGATAATCGCCGCCATCTTCTGGGCGGTAGGAGTTTTACCGGTGCCGCCTACGGTAATATTACCGATAGAGATAACGCAGCAGCTCAGCTTTTCTCTGTGCAGCAGGCCGCAATTATACATAGACAGCTTGCAGCAAACGCCGAATTCGTATAAATAAGACATGCCACGCAGAACTGCCAGCAGCAGCCAGCCGAAGAACGGAGTTTCCGGACCATAGGCAACCTGCATAACATATTGGATAATCGCATCACCGTGACGCAGGCGTCCGCCGCCTTCATCCGTCAGGTTACGCGTATTAATCGGATAGCTTTTGTATTCGCGGGCAGGCACTGCAGTTAAATCAAGCAGCTCCTTGAGATAATGAATACTGCGCACATCTGCACCGCGGTTCTCCTTGATAACCTGCAGGGAGGCTGCGCCCATTTGCGCACGACGCTCGTCATTGCCCAGAATATCCAGCATTTCCTTCGTCAGCTCATCATTGTTGTTGACCATCTTGCAGGCCTTTACCTTGCTTAAGAGAGCATAGGAATCCTTAAAGTTCTGCATGCTCGGGCCAACGAGAATCGGTTTGGCATGAGCAGCAGGCTCCAGCACGTTGTGACCGCCGGTATTGCTGAAAGAGCCGCCAACGAAAACAACATCGCCGACAGCATAAATACGTCCCAGCTCACCGATAGTATCAATAATCAGCAGGGGATATTCCTTGCGTTCACCGCTTTCCTCCTGCATTTTGGAGCGGAAGCCTGTTTTATAGCCGTAATGGCTGGCCAGCTTGGAAATTTCCTCTGCTCTGGCAGTTTTACGCGGTGCAATCACCAGTCGTGCATGCGGATATTTTTCACGGATGCACTTAAAGGATTCAAAGAGCACCTTTTCTTCGCCGGGATGCGTAGAGCCGGCAACGATAATTGGATAGTCATCCCTTAAGCCTAATTCAAAACGGTATTTCGCCAAATCCTCCGGCGTAACCTCGGCGTAGGTCTGGTCAAACTTGGTATTGCCGGTAACGAAGATTTTACTGCGGTCGGCACCTAGATGCGCAATATAATCGGCATCAATGCTGGACTGCATGCAAAAGCGGGTTACGGTATTGAGCATATCATCCCAGATACCATAAAGGTATTTGTAATTTTTTACGGATTTTTCGGAGATACGGCCGTTAACCATCATTACAGGTATATGACGTTCGCGGATAGCGCGCAGGAAATTAGGCCACAGCTCTGTTTCTACCGGCATGAAGACACCGGGATGAATACGCTTGACCAGTGATTCTGCGACAAACGGCAAATCCAGCGGGAAGTAGATGATTGCATCTGCTTCTGGAATAATCTGCTTAGCCATGTTATAGCCGCCTACAGTAAAGGCAGATACCAGCACCGGACGCTCGGGCATTTCCTTGCGGATTTGCTTGACAAGCGGACTGGTGGCAACAATTTCACCTACGGACGCACCATGAATCCAAACGCAGTCCTTGCCGATAACCTTGGCAATTTCCTTTTCATCTACACAACCAAGGCTCTGCTTAAAGCGCAAGGCGAAGCCTTTTTCTGTAAACAGGCGGTAAGTGTAATAGGGGACAATAAAAATTACCAGCACTATTAAAATAAGAATATTGTAGAGTATATACATTTACTAACCTCTTTTCGCCTTACTTGGCTTCCTTGCTGCGATACTGAATCTTATACAGATGCGCGTACAGCCCGTCCATAGCCATCAGCTCATCATGGTTACCCTGCTCAATAAGCTGGCCCTTTTCCAGCACCATAATCTTATCGGCATTTTTAATTGTCGAAAGACGATGCGCAATAACAAAGGATGTTCTGCCGACCATCAGGCGGTCCAGAGCCTCCTGTACCACGCGCTCGCTTTCCGTATCGAGTGCAGAGGTTGCCTCGTCGAGAATCAGAATCTGCGGGTTCTTCAATATTGCCCGGGCAATAGAAATGCGCTGACGCTGACCACCGGAAATATTCATACCACGGTCACCCAGCATTGTTTCATAGCCGTTAGGCAATTGCATAATAAAGTCATGGGCATTCGCAGCCTTCGCTGCAGCCTCCACCTCCTCACGTGTCGCATCAAGACGGCCGTAAAGAATGTTATCATAAACAGAACCGTTGAACAGCACAGTTTCCTGCGGTACAATGCCCACCTGCTCACGCAGGGAATCCAGCGTAACCTTGCGGATATCCTGGCCATCAATCGTAATACTGCCGTCAGTTGTATCATAAAAGCGTGGCAACAGACTGGCCACAGTAGATTTACCCGCACCGGAAGGACCGACGAAGGCAATCATTTCGCCGGGCTTGACCTCAAAGGACACATGGCTCAGAACCTCTTCGTTCTCGTTATAAGCAAAGCTTACATCATTAAAGCGTACATCGCCCTTAACCTTCGGCAAAGCCTTGGCATCAGGCGCATTTTTAATAGTCTCCGGCAAATCCAATACATCAAAAACACGCTGAGCTGCAGCCAATGCCTTCTGGATATTGCCAATAACACGGCTTAAACGTTTAATCGGATTAGAAATATTAACAGCATAGGTCAGGAAGGCTACCAGAGAGCCTGCGGTGATACTGCCGTTGATAACGCTGTTGCCGCCGTACCAGAGAATAATGGATACGCCGACAGCTGCAACAAACTCAATCGTCGGGGTGAGTGTTGAAGAAAGCTGCGCATACTTCATGTTGGCGCGGAAGTTGTTCATGTTTTCCTTGTCGAAGCGCTCTACCTCATAGCCCTCGCGCACGAAGGATTTGATAACGCGCGGAGAGGAAGCAACCTCCTGCAGTACCGAGGTAATGTCTGCCGCAGCCTCCTGAATACGGCTGCCGGATTTGCGGATGCGCTTACCGAAGCTGTCAATGAAGAACAGTACAACCGGGAAGGTTGCAAAGGTTACGAGGAACAGCTTCCAGTCCAGATACAGCATCATAGCGATAGATACGATAAGGATAACGCTCTCGGTAAACATTTCCACAACGTTTTCTACCATTGCGGATTGCAACGCATTAACGTCGTTGGTAACATAGCTCATAATGGTACCGGTTTTATGCTTATCGTAAAAGCTCATGCTCAAGCGCTGCAGCTTTTCAAAAACATCCCTGCGGATATCAATAATCACACGCTGACCGACATAGTTCATCAGGTAGCTTTGTCCGTAATAGGAAACACCGCGGATAATAAAAACAACAACGATGCTGATTACGATATAGTTCAGCATGGATGTATCCTTATCACGCAGAACCTGGTCTACCATGTCCTTGATAACCCAGGGCAGATAAGCAGTACAGCCGGAGGCAATGCCGGTGCAGATAAGTGCTGCCAGCGCACGCATCCAATAAGCCTTTACATATTTCAATGCTCGAAGGTATAAATTCATTTTCTCTCCTCAGTTATTTTTAAGATTAATTGAGCAACGCGGTTTACCGCACCGGGCTCACCAAGTCTGTGCTTCATATATGCCAAATCGCTCTGCAGCTGTGCCTGACGCTCAGGCTGCAAAAGCTCAACTGCAGTTTGGGCTAATTTTTCTGGGGTGAAGTCCTCCTGCAGCAGCTCCGGCATAATCGTTTTGCCCGCAACAATATTCGGCAGGCCGATGTTGGGGATATTAATTACAAGACGCGCTATAAAAGCGTTCAGTGCGGAGGTACGGTAAACAATAACGCTCGGCAGCCCGCACAAAGCAGCCTCCAGCGTTACCGTACCGCTGGTAGCCAGTGCCAGGTCCGCTACACTGAACAAATCGTAGTTATGACCTTCGGTAATTTTTACCTCAATGCCATACGCCGCAATTTTTTCCTGCAGCATAGCAAGCGGAATGGTGTTGGCGCGCGGCATAACAAACTGCACATCAGGCAACTGCTGCTTTAAAAGCTTAGCCCCTGCCAGCAGTGTCGGCAGCATTTTTTCAATTTCCATCAGACGGCTGCCGGGCATCAGCAATATCAGCTTTTTGCCGGGCTGCTTGCCAGCCCACGCTTCAGCCTCAGCCTTTGCCATCGTCGGGTGCACAATATCTACCAGCGGATGACCGACAAACTCTACCGGCGCACCTGCTTCCTTATATACATCGTATTCAAAGGGGAAGATACAGGCAACCTTGTCCACTATTTTGGCAACCTTTTTGGCACGTCCCTTGTTCCAGGCCCACGCCGATGGTGCAATATATGATACAACAGGAATTCCTTTATCGTGAGCCAGCTTCGCCAGCTTCATATTAAAACCGGGATAATCGACAACCACCAGGCAGTCCGGCTTGCGTTCGTCCATAACGCGTGCGAAAGCACTGCGCAGGCGGAATAAATCCGGCAGCTTGCGGATAACCTCCACAAAGCCCATTACGCCATGGTCCTTGATGTCCCACAGTACCTCGCCGCCAGCCTGACGCAGAGCGTCACCGCCCATGCCAAAGACCTCAGCCTTGCTATCAAGTTTTTTTATAGCAGCAGTCACAGCAGCTGCATGGATATCGCCAGAGGCTTCTCCGGCAGATATTAATATTTTCGCCATGATGTCTCCTTGCATTAACCTATATATATTCAGTATATATTATAACACAAAAAGCGGCTGACATAAGCTATCAGCCGCTAAGAAATACGAAATTTTTCCGATATTTATTTTACAAGAATGGTAATATTATGCTCATCCGCCAGCGCAATCACCTTTTCGCGCTCCGGAATGATAGTATTACCTGCTTCAATAACAGCTCCGGTAGCACCGGCGTGAATCATGGATTCAATCGTCGTCGTACCAAAACCGGGAATATCGAAGCGTTGGTCCTGCTTCGGCTTGGCAGCCTTGGCTACGATAACACCGCCCTTGCCTAAAAAACCGCCGCGCAGAATGCAGGCATCAGTGCCTTCAATCGCTTCTACCGCCATAACAGCGCGATTTTTTACAACAACGGTCTGACCGATATCCAGTCCGCCGATGGCCTTCGCCATCTCAAAGCCGAATTCCATATCCGCAAGCTCTGCCTCCGTAGGCTTACGCTTGGTCAGAACACCTGGCGGCGGCAGCAGCGGTTTAATCAGCAAGGTCTGATCCATAACCTCAATGCCTTCGTCCTCCAGCTCCTTGACAATCGCATTCATGATAGTATCATCCTTGCGGTCCGGAATGGTGGCCAAAATTTTTATCGCCCGCAGATCAGGAACAATCCTGCCTGCTTTGTACAAAACTTCCTTTGTTACCTTGCCAATCATCGTGACCTTGGTAACCTTGTTTTTTTTCAGCGTAGAAATAATCTTGCCGATTTTGCCGATGTTGATGTCATAATAAGCATCAACACTACCGGGCAGCTCCTCGTCAATACCGGGAACAACACCTACAGCGACAACATGGTAACCCAGCTCCTTCGCTGAGCGTGCTACCTCTACCGGCAGATGTCCGACACCTGAAAGTACGCCCAGCACCTCCATAGCCTTAGCCTCTGCGTGTACGGATGATGCCGCGTTCAACGTTACGCAGGAAACGCAGCAGATGTTCAATAGGCTCAGAGCTTGTCAGCTCCTGCTCCATAGTGCTGATTGCTTCCTGCAGTGGCAGACCGCTGCGATAAAGAATGCGGAAAGCCTTTTTCAGCTCGCTGCGTTCCTCTACCGGCATACCTGCGCGGGAAAGGCCGACGCTGTTCAGGCCGGAAACAAAAGCGGGGTCACCGGCACAGATCATAAACGGAGGAACATCCTGGGTTACACGTGCCATACCGCCGATCATTGCGTTACGACCAATCTTGCAGAACTGGTGTACTGCCGACAAACCGCCGATAACTGCACGGTCCTCTACGATAACATGGCCTGCAAGTGTTGCAACATTAGACATAATAACATTGTTGCCCACGATGCAGTTATGTGCTACGTGAGTATAAGCCATCATCAGAATGTTGTTGCCGATACGTGTTTCGTTGCCTTCGCCGCATGCACGATGAACAGTGCAGCATTCACGGAAGCTGCCGCCGTCACCGATAATGGTGTAGCTTTTTTCACCTACAAATTTTAAATCCTGCGGTACTGCGCCAATAGAGCAGCCCGGGAAAAAGTGGCAATTCTTGCCGATTTTAGTATATGGATGGATAGTCACATGCGCACCGATCACGCAGCCGTCGCCAATCTCCGTATCTTCGTCGATAACAGCATAAGGACCTACGCTTACGTCCTTGCCGATTTTAGCAGACGGATGAATGATTGCAGTTTCATGGATACCACTGGTTGGCATAATAACCGAACTCATTATTTTCACTCCCCAAATAAGATATTAATCAAGCAATTAAATACAAATATAATACTATAATCACAGGTATCCACGATTTTTAACATGACAAAAATCACAGTTAAATGAAATTAGCATTAATTTTAGCTGTATTGCTCGCTTATTCTACCGATTACAGCTTTTTTGTATTTTGCTGATTAATTTTCTTTCGGGTCCATAATAGCAAAGGTGCAGTCGCATTCGCAGGCAACCTTGCCGTCAACCTTACCCTCGCAATGAATGATACCCATGCTGCCACGCATAATTTTGGTTACCTCAGCGGTGGTTACAACCTGATCGCCGGGCACAACCTGCTTGCGGAAGCGTACATTGTCTATTTTAGCGAAAACAGCAATCTTGCCGCGGTTTTCTTCCGGATACAGCATAGCAACGCCGCCAACCTGAGCCATAGCCTCAATCAGCAGAACGCCGGGCATAATCGGTTCATTAGGGAAATGACCTAAGAACTGCATTTCATTAGCGGTAATATTTTTAATACCTACTGCGCGCTTCATAGGCTCAACTTCCAGAATGCGGTCAACCAAAAGCATCGGATAACGATGCGGCAGAATCTTTTTAATTTCGTTAATATCTAATACTGTCATTTATTACTCCCCCTTTGTTCTGTAAGCCTGTATTTGCTTAGCGATTGCGGAATTAAAGGCATGGCCTGTTTTTACGGCAATAACATGCGCTTTAATCGGTCCCAACAAATACAAATCGCCAATGGCATCAAGTATCTTGTGTCTGATCAGTTCATCGTCAAAACGCGGCACAGAAAGAATTTTTTCATCATCAAAAACAACTACGTTCTCTAAAGAACCGCCAAGTCCCAGGCCCATCTTACGCAGCATTTCCAGCTCGGAAGTAAAAGCAACTGTTCTGGCAGCCATGATATCCTTTTTAAAGCTCTCTTTGTCAAGCAGAATATCGAAATACTGTGTTCCCAGCATCGGATGACTGTTGATAGAGGTAAAAGAAATTCTGTAGCCGTCATAAGGTAAAATAACGATATAACGGTCATTGTCATACACGGAAAATGCTTTATCAATGGCATATATATGACGCTCTGCCTCCTGCTGCACCGGTTCTGCTTTTTCAATCAGCTCGCAGAAAACCTTGGCACTGCCGTCGGTTACCGGAGGTTCCGGGGAAGACATTTCAATACGGATATTATCAATAGCCAGCATGGACAGCGCACCCATAAGATGCTCAACTGTAAAAACCTCAGCACCGTTTGCGCTAAGTGTTGTTGCCTTTACCGTGGAGCTTACATTTTCCGGCAAAGCCTTTATTTCCGGTCTGCCCGGTAAATCGGTACGGACGAAGACAATGCCTGTATCAGCCTCTGCAGGCTTCAGTGTCATCAGCACATCCTTGCCGGAATGCAGACCAATGCCGGAATAGGATACCTCTTTAGCAATTGTATGCTGGTATTCCTTTTTTTGCTCGGTCATTTTGCTCCTCCTTTATCAAATTTATTTTTTCCTGCCAAAACGCTGGCGTCCGTCTTTCCAACGGTCATGCACCCAGAACCACATTTCCGGATGCGCAATAATCTCATGCTCCAGTATTGTCACCAGCTCACGGGTTACCGCATAAAAATCCTGCTCCTTGTTTTTTGTTTTCGGGGTGTACAAGGGAGGATAAATTTTAGCTGTACAGGTGCCATCTGTATTGTTATGCATAAAGATCGGTAAAATCGGTGAACCGTAAATACGCGACAGTGCCGCCGGTCCCATAGGGATAACAGAATCCTTGCCGAACAGGTCGATACGCACGCCATCGTCGTTCGTATCCTGGTCAAAAAGTATTCCCAGAAGATTTTTTTCGCGCAGCATACGGCTGATAGCCAGCAGACCATGCTCGCCACGGTTATAGGTAACCTTCTGTCCCACCATCTGGCGGAATTCGTTAATCAGCTTATCCATATGACCGTTGTTCTGCTTACGGGTAATAGACAGCATCGGATAGCCGTGCAGCGCTACGGTAGCGCCCAAAAGCTCCCAGTTGCCGTAGTGACCTGTGGCCATAATGACGCCCTTGCCCTGGGCATAGGCAGCCTCCAGATATTCCAGGCCCTCTACCTTTACCTTCTTGTCGATATTATCCTTATTCAGCAGCGGGAAGCGCATAACCTCAACGATCATGCGGCCGAAGCGGTGCAGACTGTCTGCAGCGATTTCCGCAGCTCTTGCTTCATCAACCCCCAGGCATTCGCGGATGTTGGCCTCTGCCATCTGCATACGCCAGCGCGGTACAACCGCTACAGCTACGTTGCCCAGAAATTTTGCCACCAGCTTGCGCAGCCACATGGGGGAGATACACATAAATTTACTAAAAAGCTTGACTATATAATAACCTAACAAGCTTTCACCACCCTATTATTTTTTCAGCTCTGCCAGTTCCTTCTCCAGAGCTTTGACGCGCTTGAGCATATCGCCCACCTTGCGCAGATTTGCTTCCTGACGCAGCCATTCCTTCATCGGCATAGCAGGGAAGCCGCCCATAACGGAATTGTCAGGAACATTATTGGTAATGCCTGTTTTGCCGCCAAAGACGCAGTTGTTGCCGATGGTAATATGACCGACAGTGCCAACCTGACCGGCAAAGGTAACATTGTTGCCTACGGTTACACTGCCGGAGATACCTACATGAGCAACAACCAGGCAGTTTTCACCTAAGACATCGTTGTGGCCGAGATGTACCAGGTTATCAATCTTGGTACCCTTGCCAACGATAGTGCTGTCAACGGTAGCACGGTCGATACAGGTATTGTTGCCAATCTCAACATCATCCTGCAGCACTACATTACCGGTCTGCAGCACCTTGCTGTGCTTGCCGTTTTGGGTAATATAGCCGAAGCCGTCGCCGCCGATTACAGAACCGGACTGCAGAATAACTCTGTCGCCCAGTACACAGTCCTCACGGATAGTGGTATTAGGATAAAGGGTACAATCCTTGCCCATTTTTACACGCTTGCCGACATAAGCATGCGGATATATTACGCAGCCGTCGCCGATTTCGGCATCATCCTCAACAACAGCAAAGGGCTGAATAGCAACATTGCTGCCGATTTTTGCCTTCTTGGATACATAAGCATAGGGGCTGATAACACGCTCAACCTCCTCCTGCGGGCGGAACAGCTCAAGCAGGGCAGCAAAGGCCGCACGCGGGTTGGCAACTCTGATAACCGGACGGCCGTCCAGCTCCGGATCTTCGGGGCTGAGAACCATTACACCGGCCTTGCTGAGATGGCAGTGCTCTACATGAGGCGGCACTGCAAAGGAAATATCCTTCGGTCCTGCCTCAACCAGTCCGTTAACGCCGGTAATACGCAATTCGGGGTTATCATGCTCTACCGTGCCCTTTAAAAATTCAGCTAATTCTTGTACACTCTTCTCCATTTCATACCTCCACCATAAAGCCGCTTACGCAAAAAGCGGACGGACTATCCGCCCGCTTCAGGGTGCTGCTATTATTTCATTTTTGCAATTACATCGCTGGTAACATCGGTACCGCCCTGAGGAACGGCACGTTTATCCAAAATAGCGCCCAGCTTTTTCTCGTCGGAAACCTGCTTCAGAGCAGTATCCAGGCTGGCCTTCAGCTTATTTTGAGCTTCGCTTTGAATCAGCTTAGCTTTAGCGCCGTAATCTTCGGCAACCTTTTTGGCATCATCGCCGGTTTTGCCTTCCATGTCCTTATCCATCTGGGTTTTCAGGTCGGTCATTTTTTTAGTTACATCTTCCTGAGTGGTTTTTACGATAGGAGCTTCGGCTTCAATCTTGCTCATATCAACAGTACCAAAATCAGCATTACGTCCGCTGCAGCCGAAAGTAAACATAGATGCTGCAACCATCAGACCAGCAATAATTTTTTTCATAATTTTTAACCTCACTTAATTATAGCTCATATCAGGCCCGGGCACTTAACAATGTCATGCCTTCTTCAGGGCCTTTATTATAGCAGCGGTAATATCCTCTGCCTTCATATTAACTCTAAACTTATTGAAAACAATAGTATAGCCGCGCTCATGCGCCAGCTTCACAGCCTGGCTTTCGATATCCTGATTGATTTGCTTTTTCAGGCTATCGTTCTTTTCCTGCTGCTTATCAATTTCTCTGTCTATAATACTCAATGCATTATTTAAGGCCTTCGGTGCTGCGTCAAGCATTTCCTTGTCGCGTTCCTCCGGCGATTTAAGCTGCTGCATAGCCTGAGCATGCTGCTGCTGCGCCATATCACGCATCCGCTGCTCGGCCTCTGCCTTGTACGGCAGTACCTTAGCATCAACCAGACGGCGTTTTTCCGCCTGCAGCTCGGCAATCTGCGCACCGCGCTCCCTCTGCAGCTCCTGCAGCTGTTCTTCAACGGCCTGACGTTCATCAGGCTTCATTTTTACAGCCTCCAGAAGAGCCCGCAGATTAAATAATTTAAGCTTATAGGCATCTTCGACATCTTTTTTGCGTGCAGCCAGCTGATTGTCAGCATCTGCCTCGGCCTGAGCTACAAACTTCTGCAGCTTGGCATTTTCAATCTCCCTCTGTTCTACCATACGGGTATTGAAATCTGCCTCCATAAAGCTTTGCTGGCTGAGCTGCCGCAGACTGCGCAGTTTATTCAGGCTGCTTAGCTGCGCCTTGGCCAGCTCTTCCTGGCCCTTACGCTTATTGAGCAAATCCTGCAGAATTTTTTCACCCTGCTCCAGCTTAGCATACTGAGGATGGGCACTTACCGCCTGCTCCCAGTTGATAACAGCTATTTTTTCCTGCGGTCCCCGGACATTGGTACTGCATGCCGAAATCAGCAGAGCAGCTGCAATAATAGCACTTATTTTTACCAGCTTGTTCTTCTTCATGCCTGCCTCCAATAACATTGCTGTCCATCCGTAAATACCGCGATTAAACTGACATTACGCAAGGCAATCTGCCAACTTCAGAGCAGCAGCGCTGCAGAAGCTGTTATTTGCCTGCCTGCATAGCCTTGGCAACCTCGTCGGTAATATCTACACCGCCGAAAACAACAGTGTTCTTATCTACTACAACTGCCAGACCTTTTTTGTCAGCAATCTTTTTGATGCTGGCTTCAATCTTCTTCAGTACAGGGTCCATCAGCTCTTTTTGTTTGTTGGCCAGACGTTCCTGAGTCTGAGTATAATACTTTCTCTTTTCTGCCTCATTCATGGACTTGCTTTTCTCGTTGAAGTCCTTTTGAGCAGCTTCGATTTCTTTGTTCATGGCTGTATTAACGTCGTTCAGATCCGGGCTTTGTGCTACCAGCATCTGATAGTTAACTACACCGATAGCAGATTCGCTGGAAGCGGCAAAAGCACTCTTGCCTACACCGCTCTGCGTTACGGAAAGCGCAAAGCAGCCCAGTACGAAAATAGCTGCTACAAACAAGGAGATCAGCTTTACATTTTTAGGGTTACGCAATTTCTGCATCATAATCTAAATCCCTACCTTCTTTTCCTCATACAAAAATTCAGAAGCTACAACAGCAGAAAACAGCAGCAAGCCGCCGTCATCCGTTTTTGTACTGTCTGTTGCAATAATATATCTTATTATATCAGCCTGCGCTAATTCTTTCAAGAATTGCTAGAGATTTCCTATAAGGCGCAGGTAAAATTCCTTGCCGCCGTAAACATATTCCGCGCTGAGGAACTCATGAATGCGGTAGCGCACCGCAAATTCATTACGGTCATCCCCGGAAAAATGCTCGGCCCGCAAACGCCATTTAGGACTCAGGCTGTATTCCAGGCGATAATTATTGTCGCCCATCGGTATACGCCGTACATAGCTCCAGCCGCTCTTGCCCCAATAATGCGTATAGCCTGTGCCAAAACGCCATTGGACGTCATCCAGGATAACCTCCGCCTCGCCGAAAATCTCATCACGCGACGAAATCATTTTACCAAGATGCGCCTTACCGGATAGGTTTTCCTTATCACGGCCGATGTCGCCATAGCCTTCAAACCAGATTTTATAATCATCCGATTCAATCATAATATTTACGCCGAGATCAGCACCGGGCGTAATTTTAACATCCGGACGCAGCTGATAATTTTTTACCTCCGGCTCAGTCATGAGCTTCTCTAAAAGCTGCTGCTCCAGCTCCTGACGGTGCCTTTGCACATAAGCAACAGGCAAACCGCGCAGCTTGTCGCACTCGCCGGCATATTTATACTTCAGCTTCATCAAAAGTATATTGGGAATAGCTTCGCTGCGTAATTCATAGCGGACATTACGCACCAGCTGTCCTACCGGATAGATAACAACCTGCACTACAGTGCGTCCGTCCTCCTGCAGCACATCCACCGCCGGCTTGAATTCCGGCAGCTGTGCCTGCACCTCGCTGCGCACCAGCTTGCGCAGTACGCCGCCGGCCCAGTCACCGGCATCCACCGATGCACCGCTGATGGCCTGCTCCAGCTGAGCCTGCAGCGCAGGAATACGCTGCTTGAGCAGCGCCGCCGTCTGCGGCTCTACTCCGGAAAACTGCAAATCGATAAGCGGCTTTTCGATAACCTTGTTCCAGGGACGAGCGTAAAGCTTTACCTGTGTAATTTCGCCTACGTCCAGCTTAACATCGGTAAGCTCGTAGCCGGTAAATACCCTGTCGCCGATTTCTGTCAGCAGACGGGCATAGTCCTCCCCGGCCGCAGCAATCATCGCCGTATCCTTATCAATAAACAGCTGGTCCGCCACCACCTGCATGCTGCTGCCCATCTTTTGCAGCAGCAGCTGGCTGGTGCCACCGTTAGTATCTATAACTTGTACCTCTACACTGTTAACCGGTGCAGAAAAAGCATGCTGCAATGGCAAGATGCTTGTCATTGCAGCACAGAACAGAATCTTATTCAGCTTCATAGCCTAAATATTCTCCGCAAAATCAGAACTGTCCACCAAAGCTGAAGTGGAACTTGCCACCGTCCTCGCCGTAGCCATAGTCCAGCTTAACCGGTCCCAGCGGAGAGTTGATACGCAGACCTACGCCGTAGCTGTTCTTAATCAGGCCCATATCAAATTCATCCTCATGGCGTTTATCCCATGCATAACCGTTATCGGTAAAGAGTACGCCCTGAACCTTCTTGACAATCGGGAAGCGGTATTCCAGAGTTGCCTTCAGCATGCTGTTGCCGCGGAACTGGTCATCCTCATAGCCACGCAGGGTGTCACTGCCGCCCATGGTGAAGCGTTGAGACAACGGCATGCTGCCGCTGGCATAGCCTGCGCCCAGGTTCAATGCCCAAACGCTTTCGCCACCAGCACGGAAGTAGTAGCGCCAGTCAGCGGTCCATTTGGTGAAGTCAAAGTCACCGCCCATGCCGCCGGCCCATTCTACGCTGTAGCCGATACGCTTGCCTTCATGCGGATCATAGATGTTGTCGCGGGAATCATATACACGTCCGAAGGTAATGCTGCGGGTAACACCAAAGTTTTCCTTACGGCGCTCTGCGGCAGTTTTAGGCATCCAGGATTCATATTTACTACTTTGATTGAATTTATCCTCGTAATATTGATTCTCATCGCCTTCGTAGCCGTCAGCTTCGCCCTTGTAGATATCATCACGATTTTTAATCGTAATGTAGTTGCTGATAAATTCATTATGGGTTCTGCGGCTGAAGGTAACTTCCTGACCGCGACGTTTTTTGTCGTAACGGGCAATTTCGTTACCGTCGATATTGTAGTCGGCATATTCGTTGGTGATATCGTAAAGGTTAAGGGTAGCACTGGTTTCCTTGTCATCCAGCCAGGGGCGGGTATAGCTGAAGTCATAGTTCTTGTTATCCTCGCCGCCGAACTCCCAACGCAGGTTAATCTTGTCACCGATACCGCGGAAGTTCTTATCGCCGATGGAAACCATGCCTACAAAGCCGTCAGCATTGCTGTAGCCTGCGCCGATACCGAAGGTACCGGTGTTCATTTCAACTACGGAAATTTCTACTTCAACACCGTTCGGCTCACGGCCCGGGTTCAGCTTAATGTTAACGTCTTCAAAATAGCCCAGGTTATAGACGCGCTGCATGCTGCGGCGGGCCGCCTTGGCATTGAAGGGCTCACCCTTTTTCAGCTTCATTTCACGGGTAACAACATAATCCTTGGTTTTTACGTTACCCTTAACCTTGAAGCCTTCAACAACGCCTTCGTTGACAGCAACCTTCAGGGTACCGTCCTTTTCCATGTGCACGTCGGTAACACGCGCCAGGATGTAGCCGTTGGAACGGTATTCCTCTTCCAGCTTCTGTACGCATTTATTGATATCCTTCAGGTTAGCGATTTTACCCTGCTCCAGAGCAAAGAAGCCTGCAACCTTCTGCTTGTTCAAGACAGTGTTGCCTTCAACATCGATTTTTTGATATACAGGGTTTTCCATTACATGGTAAATTACCTGCACACCTTCCGGCACCGCTTTGAATTCCGGATACAGGTCATAGAACCAGCCCAGATCATAAATAGCGCTCAAATCCTCGCTCAGGCCAGCTTCGGTAAATTGCATGCCGGGTTTGGTTTTCAGAGCAGCGGCAATTTCAGCCTCAGGCACAGTAACATTACCCTCAATAATCTGCTTGGTAATGGTCTTGCCAATGTAAGGAGCCAGCTTGTTTTCCTCCTGATGTTGTGACGGTGCAGTCTGCGTTACAGAGGTATCAGCACCTGCGGCAGGTGTCTGAATTTCTTCGGCATAGACAGGTGCTGCCAGCAGCATTGCTGTCAGGCCTACTGTCAAAGGCCGCCATAATTTTTGTTTCTTCAATTGATATTCCTCCTCATATTTCATTTAGAGTTACTCAACTCAACTCGCGCTGACTGCACTAATTTGTGCATATCGGCTTTAGATATAGTAACACGGTCGGGAGTGCCTTGTTTCTCCTGTACCGGGATATCCTTAGCAGGCTGTTTCTGCATAGCTTCGGTCTTAGCAGGTGCCGAGGCCTGTACCGGCATTTTCGGCTCCGGCTTAACCACCGGTGCTGCTGCAGGCGGTGGCAATGCGGCCTGCGCCTTAGCACGGTAATGGTTTCTGGCAAAGCACCAGCCGCCGAAACTGGCAGCTACCAGCATAACAGCTGCACAGACTGCCAGAACCTGCCGGTTCCAGCTCCAGGGGCGGTCCTTCTTCCGACGCAGATTTTTCAGCTCAGCCTCCGCCAGCATCAAATCAAGCTCGCCACGTATATCCTTATTATCCATAAAGCTTTGCTCCGCCTTATCCAGGCTGCTCTTTATGCAGCGGATGCGTTGAAACAATGTACGGCTTGACTGCGTCATGCTTTTACCCCTTTCTGTACATAATTGTTTATAATAACTATGTCTTATATAATCGTCTGCCGCCGTAAGTTTTCACAAGCCATTTCAGATGATTACAACAGATTTAGTAAAGCTAACTTGCATTTTCGCTTTTTTTCGTTATTTATCAGCTTAAATACTATTCCTTATTAAATTCATGTATAAAGCGGGAAAGCATGCCGCGGATACGGCGCACACCCTGCTTCTGCAGGCGGTAGACATGGCCAAGGCTTACATCAATAGCATCGGCAACTGCCTGTGCCGGCCTGTCCTCCAGATACATTCCCTGCAACACCTGCTGCTCCTTCAGCGGCAGACGGTCCATCGCCTGCGCCACCTTTTCGCAGAGCAGATGCTGTTCCGTCACCTCGCTGGGAGATGCCAGCTCCGACGGCAGCGCATCACTCAAGGTAAAGCCCTTGGACAGCTCACTGTCCAGATAAAGCATGCCCTTATCCGTGCTATGCCTCAGATAATCTATCATGCTTCCTTTAATGCGGTATGAGGCAAACAGGCTGAAGGCTACCTGCCGCTTATAATCATAGCTTTCCGCCGCCTCCAGCAGTCCCACCATGCCCTCCTGAATCAGCTCCATTGTATCGGCCTCAGGCAGTCTGAAGCTCGACGCAATTTTGAAAACCAACGGCTGGTAAGCCGTCATCAGGCGCTGGTGCGCTGCTTCGTCACCGGCAGCGTCACGCTGCCAAAGCTCCAGCTCTTCTTCCGGCTCCAGCAGCGAAGTCTTGCGCAGCTCTTCCAGATATCCTTGCAGCATCTGTTCACCTCCTCTCGTAAAATATTCTTTGCTTAGAACGAAATCTTATATTCCAGGCCATACCAATCCTTAGGATCCCTCGACATATCGTAGCTGCGTGAATAAGTAACATTCATATGCTTACTGATATCGTACTGCCCGAAAATGCTTCTGTCAACAGCATCAAAGCTTGTTGTATAACCAAGCATAAAATTATTATTAAGATATTTGCTTACTAAAACATTATACTGGTTTTTCTCATCTGCCGTCAACTCTTTATTGCGGTCATACGCACTTTCAAAGCCGATTCCCGAACGTGTTTTGCCGGTATAAATGCGGAACTGGTCAAGTCCCAGTGTCTGCTTGACAAACATCTCCACGTCGCCCAGTACTGTCATCTGCAGGCCAACGGTCATCAGATTTGCCATATCATCACCGGTAACCTCGTTACTGCCTGCGCTTTCACGCTGCAGCGTCAGCATACGCACAATCGTATTTTGTGTCAGCGGCGGATCACTTGTCAGCTGCAAATCCATTTCGCTTACGGGGCCGTTAACCTTCATAAAGATATTATAACGGCTGAAGCGCGCTGTGCTGTCCAGATTTACGTTCGGCAGGAAGCTGCCGGGATCAACCCATACCAGACCTGCCTGATTCAGCTTGAAGTCTGTACGCAGATATTTTACTGTACCCTTATCTGCCTTAATCGTACCGTCAATCATCGGGAAGACTGTACTGCCCTTGATATCAATGCCGCCCTTTAGCCAGATATCATAAAGATAGCTGTTGTACAGATGAATCTTAGGTCCCAAAATAAGCTTCATATCGAGGCCTATATTGCTGTCGCCCTCACCCAGCTCGGGCACCGTCGGCATATTAACCAGCACATCATCCAGACGCAGACTGCCGCTCAGACGCGGACGGAAGGCCATCGTCGGCTCACCGTTGCCCTTGAGGTTTTTCATATCAGGATATTGTTCCGGCTGCACGGTTACATCACTCGTAATCGTACCGGTAAAAATCTTGGATGCCAGCTGCGCCTTATCTGCCTTAATATGCAGACTGTAGGCAGTATCCACATCGGTTTGCAGTGCATAGCTGCCTTCGGCACTGAGCGTGCCTTTGCCTAATTTTGCAGAGAGATTCTTCAGCTGTACGATATTACCGTTAAACAGCACATCCAGATTAATATCATCGAAAACTGTGTTGATATACTTCACCTTGACGCTGCCGCCGGCAATTTTTACCGAGCCGAAAAGCAGTGGCTCCTCCAGCGTACCGGCCAGGCGGATTTTGCCCTGCGTATCGCCTACGCCCCATTCCACCATTTTGGTGAGCGCCGGCAAAATACCCAGGCGTGCCTTATCCAGATCCATCACAATATTCATCTGTGCATCAGGATTGCGGCGCTGCTTTTTATCGCGGAACAAATCAAGCGGAATATCGCCCGCTGCGCTGACGCCGTAAGCATCCTTAGTAGCAATCAGCTGCTGCAGCTTGATGTTATCGTCGGCCAGCGCCAGCATTGCGGTAAGCTCGTCCACACTTACGCCGGCAACAGAGCCGTTGGCAATTTCCAGCGAAGCTGTTCCCTGAGGATTGTCAAAGCTGCCATGCACCTGCACCAGCATATCCGTTTCGCCCTTTATTTCCGGCGGATTCTTCATAACGGCAGTTACAATCGCCGGGTTAGCCTTCACTGCGGCAACCTCTACATCCAGCAGCTTTTGCTTAATATCAATCGAACCGCCGACAGCGATAATTCCTCTGTCGCTTACACCGTCCTGCTCCTGCAGTCTGACATTGTCGAAATGCAGCACGCCGCCCTTATCAATGCGTCCTTCAAAACGCATTTGGGCATAATTAAGATCATGAATTTTTACATTATCGGCCGAAGCCGTAATCTTGACGCCTTCACCATGGCCATTGTAGCTGAACAGCAGCTGTCCCTGCATCAGGCCATTGATATCGTAATCAAGACGCGCCATGCGCAGCAGGCCGCCGATATCACCCCAAATATTTTCCACCTTGCCATCAATATAATGCTGCACAAGGTTAAGATTGAGGTCTGCACTGTATAAGCCGTAATTGACGGGATCATCACGATAAGGCTGCTTAAAGGAAGCATTCAGCTTATTCTTATCACGTCCGTTGCTGGCAAGCGTTCCCTGCAGCTCCGTCAACGGTTCATCATTAATAGTTATCTTTTCACTGCTGACCTCGCCGTCAAAGAAGGGAGCTGTGAGCGTACCGCTCAGATGTCCCTTGGCATTAACCTTGCCGCCCAAATCAACCGTTTCATCGCTAATCGGCAAATGCTCCAGGTCAACATTCTTGGCGTCCATAACAAAGTTCAGCCTTTGGTCGGCCGTCATAGTGCCATCCAAGGTCAGGCTGCCGTAAAAGGCATTGACTACAAAATCCTGCAGGCGCAGCAAGCCGTCCTCATAAGCATAATGGCCGCTGATATTATTAAACAGCTGCTTAGCAGCACTGCCGTCGGCAGCATGCACCTCGCCATGAATATAAGGATGGCTGAGGCTGCCTTTTATCTGCATCACATTATCGAGATTACCGGTAACTATATCAGGCTTGCCCACAAGCACCATCAGCGGCTCAATTCGCACGTTCTTCGTGGTCAGCGTAAGCTCCGCCACAGGCTCTGCGCCCTGCAGATTAATCGTACCGTTAACTATATGCTGTCCCTGAGCCATATGCGCAGTAAAATCCTTAAAGCCCAGAATATTGTCCTTCAGGCTGATAAGGCCATGGGCTTCGTTGAGCTTCTGCGACATAAATTCGGCCTGCGTCAGCTGTACCATACCGGAAAACTCGGGAGCGTCCAGTGTACCGCCGACATCAAAGCCGGTAGAGCACAGTCCGCGTCCGTCCTGACCGGCTGCGGCTAAGACAGGATCAATCGGGAAATCTGCCATACGTCCATGAAGAGATAGAGCGCCATCCTCGGCAACGCTTCCCTTGGCAGCCAAGGTACCGCCGCCGTCGGCAAAAAAGCTGAGGTCGTCAATAACCAGGCCCTTGCTGTTATAGCTGCCGTCAAAGGCCAGACGGTTAAGCCTCAGGCTGCGCCAGCTGATATCCATTGTATCGGCAGCGGCATGCAGCACCAGTTTATCCTGCACAAGCTTAGCCAGAACAGCCAGCTTGCCGTTAATATGCACCTGCTCCTGCTGTTTACCGGGCAAGCTCTGCGTAACCTGCTGCAGCTGTGCATCCGCCGTCAGCACCTGCTCCTTAAGGTCATACGTACCGTTTGCGCTAACCGTACCGCCGCCGTATTGCGCGCTCACATCATGCAGCTGCACTACGTCCTTGGAT
>CAVKUS010000028.1:0-32252 GCA_963659725.1 Bacteroides sp. CAG:545
ATCATACCCTCAGCAGCATCAACTCATGGTCAAGTAAAAACATAAAAATCAAATTCTACAATGAAAAAAAGAATAAGCAATATGTAGCAGTAATAGATATGTCAGAAATTGCCCAGGCATATAAATTAGAAGAATCCTTTATCTATGTAAAGATCGATAGATATTATAGATATTCTAAAAAACAAATGATGTATTTAATAAACTTATACAAGAGATTTATTAATTATTGTATTTTGAACTATGCAAAACGAAATAATATATACTGTTCATGCGCAATAGAACCATATACAATCGAATATTACAAACTAAAATAAATTCAATAACACATCTCATCAACTGCTGTCAAGGAATTTCTGCGAGCACTCGAAATTTCATCCTTGACAGCACTCTGAGATGTGTTTTGTTAATTTTACAATAAAAATGTCCTGAGTAAGACATACAAACTGCTTAAAAATAAAATATAAAGGAGAAAAAACATGAATTATGTAGTATTAGTAAAAACCAATATCGATAACAATATTAAACACAATTCTATCGAAAAAATTCCATATAAAGGAAAAATTTCCCTGAAATCTATGTACAAGCTTTGCAAATGCGATCTTGTTGATATTAAAGATATCCCAGTTCAGTTAGTAGAATTTAATAATGAATTAGGAATTATCCCGGCCGTTACTCTGATATTCGACGAGGAATTTCTCTTAAAGAATCAGAAACCCATAGCTAATGAAATTGCAAGCGTTATTTTCGGCTACGGCCGTATGCACGATCAGTGCTTATGTGGCAATGTATTATTATGCTACACAAACGAAGAAGGCGACTGCATGCCATTCTGTGAGAGTGAAGCGAACGGAATCATTAAATGTCTTAAACGGATAAATGAACATATCAAAGATATGCAATTCAAAGTCCAGAAACCGATAATGACATTCAGAACATTCTAGGAGGATAACAAAAATGAAAATGAGAACAAAACAAATTTTAAAATATGTACTAATGCTTAATACTCTTCCTTTGAAACCTATGAAAGAATACTCGGAAATCAAAGCAACACTGCCTACTTCTTGGAATGTAGAAATCTTTGAATATAAAGAGCAAATCAAACGCAGAAGAAAAAGAATCAATGCTCTGCGTGAAAAGCTTTTAATGCCGGTAAGCTGCTATCCATACAAATCAATATAAAAAAAGGAGGCAAAAAAATGGAGGCACTTGAAAAATTTAGAAAACACGCACAGACCGTTTTGCTTTGGATTGAAGATGAAAAACCTAGAGTACAACGTTTTAAATGTGAGAATTGCCAATATCGTAGATATCATTGTGACAGTGATTTTGGGGTTTTCACTCATTCGTACAGAGTGTGCTGCTGCCTGCCGTGTTGGTATACACCCATTGCAAAACTTGATTCTTGCCCCAAAGAAGATAACCCTAAGGCTGGAAGACTTAGCTCTATTTGTAGAGTGAACACGGAGGTATAAAATGATTAAAAGAATGGAATTTGACTACAATTTTGATTATAACTTCTGGGGTTTCAATCCTTACGTATTAAACAAAGGAGAAGAAGCCTTCTGCAAGCTTGCAAATAAATTTAATATCAGCATCATAGAGCAGACTGAAATAGAAAATCAGGCCAAAGACGAAATACTTTATGCTTTAACAAAAGCATATCAAGAGAATAAGAATCCATTAAAAGACTCCGAACCATTTCTTTTGGCTAATCTAATTAATCAATACAAACTTGATAATTTAATCGAGCATATCTGCAGAAAATACAATTTAAATGAAAGTGATTTTTACCACGATGCTTACCATGATGGAAGTTATCTTAAAGTTGAATATCAAAATAAACTCATTGCGTAAAATAATTTAAGGAGAAAATAATGCTTAAATTTAAACACGAAAAAGGATACTGTCCTAGGTTAAACCTAAAAGGAATAACCTACTACCTGCAAGATGAAAATAAGGGAAAAGATATTCACGGAAACACAATCTATGAATATAAATTCTGCTGTTGTAAAGATCGTGGGAAAATAATTAGCTTACCAGATCACTGTGCAGTTATTAATCAAATTGCAGGAACAAATTATTTGCCCAATAAGATGTATCCGTGGAAACCTCAAGAAAAAATAGGTGAAGAAATTGCTGAATACTATTTGTTATATAATCTAAGATGCACAGAAAAAGAATACTACAGGCCTCTGCCTGATAATCCAGACGGCATAAGAAAATCTTACTGCTGCTTTCTTATAGATGATAACAAACAGCACTGGCTATGGCATAGAACCATAGAAAATGAGCTATACAAAGAAAAAGGAATCTACAAAATTAAAATGATAGGCCAAAAGCATACAATACAAAAAGTATATCCAGTAGAAATTATTTACTCATCTGAACCTTATAAAAAAGCTGAAGCAGATGCAATTAAATATCTAAAAAATAAGTATGGATATGAAGAATTTCAGGAAACACAAATCTTTACAAAACAATAACAAATTAATAAAATCATAGAAAAAGGCAGGTGCAATGCATCTGCCTTTTTCTATGAGTAATGAGCAGCGCAAGAGGGGGAACCCCTGATTGCTCAAACCTATTGACTTATATCGTAATTATAACTATAATATTATTGAGTTGTTACAATTGAGGTGAGTGTATGGATTACATGACTGAACTTACCGCTATAGCAAAATCGCATGGCGGAATTATCAAAACAAAAATAGCAGCACAACATGGCATATCCAAAGCAATGCTTTATAAGTTGTGCAAAGAAGATAAAATACAACGCATTGTAAAAGGTCAGTACATTCTTCCCGATGATATGCAAGATGAGTTGCTGGCGATCAGTAATCGTTCTGAAAAAGTAATATTTTCTCATGAAACAGCCCTTTACCTACATGGGATTTCCGACAGAACCCCATTCGAGCATACGGTTACAGCACCGTCCGGTTCTATTCCATCTGCAGCAATCAAATCTGAATGCAAGGTATATTACATCAAACCCGAATTATTTGAGCTTGGCAAAACAACGATGAAGACATCTGCAGGAAATGATGTTACTGCATACGATCTTGAACGCACGGTCTGCGATATAATCCGCAGTCGCAACAAGTTGGGAACAGAAACTTTCCTTGCGGCATTAAAACTGTATGCAGCTAACCCAAAGAAAGATTTGAACAAACTAAACTCTTACGCAAAAAAAATGCGAGTGTCTAATATCCTGCGTCAGTATTTGGAGGTGCTTCTATGAGTAAAGCAATGAGTCTGAAAGCGAAAATTCGCAATATTGCCAAGCAGAAAAATATTCCTGCACAGGTCATTTTGCAGAACTATATGTTTGAGCGTTTGCTTGTCCGTTTGTCTGCTTCTGAATATAAAGAGAAGTTTGTATTAAAGGGTGGAATGTTGGTAGCAGCAATTGTTGGTCTCGACAACCGCGCAACGATGGATATGGATACCACGCTCAAAAACCTTCCTTTAACACCGGAAGCAATTCGCAGTGCGTTGGAAGACATCTGCAGCATCGCATTCGATGACGGCGTTGTGTATGAAATTGGCACAATCTCTCCAATCCGTAAAGATGACATTTACGGCGGATATCGTGTCATGCTAAATGCCAGGTTCGATATTATGCTAACACCGCTTAGCATTGATGTATCCACCGGAGACGTAATTACGCCTAATGCGGTGCAGTACAACTTCTCCGAGATTTTTGATGACGAGAAATCATACGAGCTTTGGGCATACAACATTGAAACAGTTATGGCGGAAAAGGTGGAAACCATTTTGCGACGCGGCATATTCAACACCCGTCCAAGAGATTTTTACGATGCCTACATACTGACTACAACGCAGAAATTTGATATTACGGTCTTTGAGGATGCATTGAAAGCAACGGCAAATCACCGCGGTACTACAGATCAAATCGCAGATGTTCCAAGTATTCTTCATAACATTGAAGAAAGTCCGGAACTCAAAACGATGTGGGATAAATACCGCAAGCAGTTTTCCTATGCAAGGGATATTACTTACGAGCAAATTATGAATTCCATAAAGACTTTGCTCAAATAAAAAGAGTTTATTGAATTTCAAATAGAAAACAATTGATTATTTAAGCAAAAAGGCAGATGCAATGCATCTGCCTTTTTTCTGATTTTTTATAATGATAACAATCAACATTTTCCAAGAATTTCTTCATATCTATGCACACGAGCATAAAACCCGGAAGAAGATAAATGCTCACGAAACATAAACTCTTTTGATGTAATCTTACGAGCACGCCATTGTCTATAATTTTCTTTCCAGATATCATCAAAAGACCTTCTAGGACGGCCATAAGGGCGACCTTCACGCAAACATAAATCAATGCCCTCACGCTGCCTTTCACGAATAAAATCGCGCTCTAATTCAGCAAAAGCAGCAAAGAGGGTAGTAACAAATCTGCCCTGCGGAGTGGAGGTATCTATAGACTCTTTTAAAGAAATAAGGCCAACACCTTTTTCTTTAAGTCTATTAGCTATATCTAAAAAATCAACAGTATTACGAGCCAGGCGACTAATACTTTCTATATAGACAATATCGCCTTCACGAATGTAATCAAGCATAGCCAAAAGCTGAGGACGATCCGTAATATTTTTACCGCTGACATGCTCTTCATAAGTTCGGTCCAACTTAATACCACGTTCTTCCATAACGGCAAATTGCCGGCCAGTATTTTGATCTTTCGAAGAAACTCTCACATAACCTATATTAGCCATAAGACACTTGCCCTCCATCAATAATCCCAATTATGTCAATATACTAACAAAATGTGCTAAAAATGTCAATTAGAAATAGGACATCCTAAAAAGTCAAAAAGGACTTTTTTAGGACATAAAAAGCATAGCATCAGATATATCCTAAAAAAGTGTACTTTTATAGTATATAACGATTAAAAAACTCATACTACTTTCGTTATCTAGACATTAATTAGGACATTTATTAAGACAAGCTTTCGGACATCCGCCATTATAAATTTTCCAACCTAGACTCTACTTTATTATAAGTGCATAATGGAAAAGAAATTCCTGATGAAAAATTTTGACACTAAATCCTGCCTGTGCTAAACTTTAGGTAAGAACGAAAACACATAGCAGCATTAATGAATCGAGGTGTTTACTTATGACTAATACACTAAATACTGCCTTTTTAAGCAATAAGGGCGAATATACTTTTTTTAAGTTTCGTGATAGAATAATAACTTTTTTAACCGGAAAACGATTAGAAAAGTATACAAAAATATTAGAATGGGATAATGGCTATATAGTGGTACTTTGTAAAAATAAAAATGAAAACAAATTAGAAGAAGATTATATAGATTTATTACCTATTTTAGATAATCTGTACATTGAACCGAATAAATTTCTTGCACCAATAAAGGAGGTTGAAATTAGTTATGACTGAAGCAAAAAAAATAGCTATAGCAAATGCCGCTGAAATGATTATAGGCGGATATGCGTTTTTACGAAAAGGAGAAAATATAACCATTGTTAACTTAAACCAAAAAGATGAGCATGTTATGGTAATTACAAAAGAGGGCAAAATGCTTGAAAGCAGCATGGATCCCATCGAACAAGTTATAGCTTTAAAAAAATGGAAACAAAATGCTCAATTTATGGAGGACGAAATTGCCTAAGTATTTTCTTGATAAAATTGCAGGGTATTACCTTTATTATACAAAGCACTGTGTTATTGAATGCATGCATGCTCATGCTAGTGACAGGAAACTTACTGAAGGTGGCTCAGCAAAGTTTTTTGTATTGGCAGATGGTTCTACAATTGTGCAAAACAGAGGCATCCTCAACGACAGAGAAATTCTCAAAATTCAAAAGTTCATTAAATTACACTATTTAGAAATGTATGAGATGTGGGCAAAGGACAGTGAGAACGGATTCTTTGGCGAAAAGAAATAGCCATAACTAGCAAAAAAAGGGAAGAATAAAATTAATGACTAAAACGGACATTACCTTTGAAATTACTGAACATATCGCGACTCTTTCTACCAGTCCTAAAGGCTGGACTAAAGAGCTTAACCTTGTGTCTTGGAATGGACGTGAGCCTAAGTACGATTTTAGAGAATGGTCTCCTGAACATGACAAGATGGGCAAGGGCCTAACACTAAACAAAGAAGAAATGGAAACTTTGAAAAACATTATAGACAAACTTTAAAGATTCAACTAAAAAGCCTGCGAAGCTTAGCTTCGCAGGCTTTTTAGCACATTTATAAACTCAAAAACGTAAAACCGAATTTCAACACACACTTCCTAAACAAGAAGTGAAAATAAGCATTACGTGCTTCGCTTCAGATTACTTTCTTTCAACACACGCTTCCAAACTGGAAGCAAAATTTCTTATTTAGATAAAAATCACAAACATATTTCAACTCACACTCCCATACAGAAAGCGAATAGTACAATAAACAAAAATCAGATTCTGTACGTTGATTTCAACACACGTTCCTATGTAGGGAACGAACTCAAAATAAGAATAATGTATTTGTAATAGATGCTGTTTCAACTCATGCTTCCATGCAGTAAGCTATTTGGCACGCACGCGTGCCGGATTATACTATCTTATTTAAAATAGGCTCTCACATTGAAAAAATATTTTTAAATACAACAAATAGAATTATACTTATTTCAACACACACTCCCACATAGAGCAAGACTGCCTACATTATGTCAGGAATCAACTATAGATTTGTTTCAACTCACGCTCCCAGGTAGGGAGCAATTGTAGCCTTATATAATTTTGAAAATGGATTATGGGTTTCAACTCACGCTCCCACATAGGGAGCGAACTTTGGCGTCCAAATGCATTGGTGAGCAGGCTGACAGTTTCAACTCACGCTCCCACACAGGGAGCGATACTATTTGATTCTGGTTAAGCTTTTGGCTATTAATGTTTCAACTCACGCTCCCTCGCAGGGAGCGATACATCGTTGTATTATCAACGCAACCTTTAGATTGTGTTTCAACTCACGCTCCCACGTAGGGAGCGATAAAGCAGTATTAATAAAATCAATATAGCATAGCTGTTTCAACTCACGCTCCCACGTAGGGAGCGACTAGCGTAATTTTTTGCAGGGTAGCTTGCTGCCCGTTTCAACTCACGCTCCCACGTAGGGAGCGAATAACCATACGGCCAAAGTTTTTCCAGCGTAGGAGTTTCAACTCACGCTCCCACGTAGGGAGCGAGCATATCGTGCAGGTACAACATTGCAAGACCAAGGTTTCAACTCACGCTCCCACGTAGGGAGCGATAGGACCAACTATGCTGTTAGCAGCCTTTTCCGATGTTTCAATTCACGCTCCCACGTAGGGAGCGATTAATTTCCCACTTCATGGATTTCAGCCACGCAACCAAGTTTCAATTCACGCTCCCACGTAGGGAGCGATTATATACCTTTGTTGATTTACCATCATCTTAGTTGTTTCAATTCACGCTCCCACGTAGGGAGCGATTAAAAAGCACTATTCCATTAACTGATAAAGCTAATGTTTCAATTCACGCTCCCACGTAGGGAGCGAATAATCATAAATTGGTTTCACAAAGTCTTTTTTTGTTTCAATTCACGCTCCCACGTAGGGAGCGATTTAAGATTTTTAAGCCGCGGAACAGCGTGATTACGTTTCAATTCACGCTCCCACGTAGGGAGCGATGCCGGTATGATTGCGCTTTGCTGTTCGCCAGCTGGTTTCAATTCACGCTCCCACGTAGGGAGCGATAGGCTCAATATAAAGCACTATATATAATGTAGAAAGAACATAAAAATGCGAACCAATAAATAGATAAGCTGAAAACCGGTAAAAATGATTTTAAAGGTATAATGTTTGATTCAACTTCGCACTATTAGACAAGCTTATCCATAGTAATACCTGCAGGAATAGCTGATTCATCTACGCAAATATCAAAGTCATTAAACTGGCGAGGATAATCAACTTTAGAATCAATATGGATAAGCTCTTTAAGCTTCCAGAAAGGAGCATTACCAAGCTCATGCTCATGAGTAAAGCGATAGATACCTCTTACGCTCATACCATTTCTGCAGGAGCTTTCATCATTCTCGAACATATTGATAAGCGCAGTCTCATAAACCTTCAAATCCTCAGCAGTAAAACCATTTTTAGCAGCTTGGACAGCAGAAATACTTACATAGAAAACATAAAGACCATAAGGAACAATCTGTTTCCTGCCCATCTCATTAGAAGCATTCTTCTCAAAACGATCATTACTTGTAAAAGCCTGGCGGGTAAGAGAGATTTCCTGAACAGTAATCGGATGAACGCTTCTGGCGAATGAAGTTTGCACAGCACCTGTTACACGGCCAGCATCAAAATTACCAGTACTTAAAACAGCACCAAAAGTTCTGATATCAAAATACTTCTTAAGCATGAATTTCTGTGCTGCAGCAACATTTTCAAGTTTGGAACCTTTTTCAGCAGCTTTAGAATCAAGACCAAGCTCATTATAAGCTTCAGCACTCTTATCATTCAAAGTACGGTCAGTCTGGATATAGATATCATAGCCTTCAACACCAGGCATACGCAGCAATACCTGATTTCTGATTTTACGATTAAGGCACTGATTAGAAATAATACCATACTCGGTATCAGGATCCATGCGTGGAGCATTATCATTATCAGGATCACCATTAGGATTAGAATGAACAGCTTCTACCAACACAACATAATTCATTTTCTTAATCTCGTTACTCACAATCAACAACTCCTTCTTGATTAACTAATTTTTTCTCAGAACGATAAAGCTCTGCATTTTGATGATGATAGCCAACTACAAAACGAGCCTGGTCAGACTCGTTCAAATGCTCAGGAATATTATCACCTAAAGCATCCATAATCTCGTTGATAAAGCCATAATAGAACTTAGCACGAGGGGCTTTCTTGATGTGATAGGAAAAAAGCACATTAAGAGAAGCAAACTTTTTGCTCGGATTACGCATGAAAGCAGCAAACGACGTATCTTTGATAGAACGGTTAAGCTTCTTGCTGTTATTTGCATTACGCTGTACTGCTTCATAACAAGCAAAAAGACGGCCGCAAAGATACGCAGGATTAGAATTAGAATAATCAAGGCTCATAAGCAATTCATCCTTTCTTTTAGCAGATTTATGAATATCATTGAAGCAGGCACGTACAATGCCGGCACGAATATTATTGGTAATATAACCAGCATTGAAATCGTGCTGTATCCGGTTAAGTGCCCTGCTTAAAATCTTACGGGGCAGGGGAGAACCAGTAGTAATTGATTTGAAAAAACCATATAAGGAATCTGCATCATTCCGTTTTACATTAGGGTTATCAAGAACGCTGATGAGCTGCCAGATACCAACACGCTTGAAATCATCATCAAGACCAAAGCCTGACTGAAATCTAGCAATATTCAAAGCAATGGATCCTAAAGTACCTTCATAAAAGGCTTTAATACAAATTCTGGCCGAATTAGGAGAAAGAACAGCAATGCAGAATTTCTCTTTATCTAATATAGTATCTGCAGATACATCAAGACCATTACAAAGCTGCTCCATAATTCTTTTCAAAAGCTTATCTGCAGATTCAGACATATCATTATCTGTACCGAAAAGAACAGCAGAACAAAGCTTTTCTAAAGAAGAATCAGGATTCTCAGCCCAAAAGATGAAAACAAGGCCAGTAGTTTTCTCAACAACACAATGCTCATCGCTGCTCAGAAGATAGTTAAGCGCAGCACCGTACTTATCTACAGCAAGCTGAGAAATATTAGAATTGACCGACTGCTCCTTGCAATATGAATTCTCGGAGTCATTATTATAGGAGACAAGCGTCATACCACTTGCAAGACCGCCAGGGAAACGCATAATCTTTTTATGCAGCCTTGCAACAGGCAGCACAGCCTTAAAAACAGGACAATACGCTTCTGCAGTGCCCTCAGGAGAAGAATTAGCACAAATTTGGTTCCATGAATCCTTTACGCCAGCATCGTTCTGTAAAAGCGTCTCAGGATGGTCTGTAAGGCAAAAAGAAAACTTCTCTATAGTAAAGTCCTTAAACTCAGAAAAAAGCTCCTGTAAACAAGCCTGATTTTGCGTTTCTTCCTCAGCATTCCAGTTCTGCATGAAACTTATAAAAGCAGTCACGATAGGAGAAGGATTAACAACAGACTTAAAAAAAGGCAGGTTCTTATCCAAGAAAAGACGATGCTTCTTTTCACATTTCTGCGTTGTATAGATACCGTTTTTCAAGGTCATGCCAAAGATATTCTCTGGTCTATGCTCAATAAGAAAGGAAAAACTATTATTAGCATCCGGCTGAGCTGGATAAAGCAGCTGCACAGGACGCTGTACTTCCTTTTCTTTACCATTTTTAAGCTTTCTGGTAACAATCTCTTTAAAATTGCTGATTTTAGAGACTGTACCATCCAAATTAAGCTCAATAAGGGCGGTAATACCTCTATAAGCGTAATTGTCAGGAGGAAGCAGGCCTTTACTTTTTAAAACATCACTGTATTCACAAAGCTTTTCAATGAACATCAGAACTCAGGCCTCCATTTCGCTACATCAATAACGCCATCTACCATAATAGGATTATAATATACGGCCGTAGCTTCATCACTCCACACAGTATCAATCCAGGCTTCATAAGAATCAACAGCAGGTGCTTTTACAGCAAAATCAAGACCATAGAGCATGCTGCCTGGAACGCGGGTACCACGTAAAGAAGCATCTACATCAGCAAGAGGAAACTCAGGAACAATCTCCCAATAATCAGCAAGACATTCCGAAAGGCCGAAATAAGGCTCACGGAAAACCCTGCCACAATCAAAACGTCGCATAAGGATATCCATATGCTTGGAAATACCTTCACCTGGATGAAAAGCCATATGGCCAGACATTTCAAGATGAAATTCAATGCCGTAAAGCACGTCCTTCAGGAAAGTAGTAGTACGCTGCGCGCGTTCTGTATCTTTTTCAGTATAAACATGAAGATCAACATCTTTGCCGGATATAGCTTTATAAACTTTGCTGCAGGAAATCTTATTCTTCAGCTCATTACGTTTAACACACATTGTCCTTATAGGATTAAAGACAACAATCTTATCAATTACGTACTGGAAAGCAGGCTTCCAGTAAATACATTTCAGAAAACCAGCCAAAGCAGAAGGGGTAGGGACTTCATAGCTTATACGTTCAACCTTGAACTCAGGCCGAGTAAAGCAAGCTAGAGGTCCGCCGCACATCACTTTGAAAGTATGGCTTCTTCTCGGATATTCCATAATAATTTCCTTTCAAAACACACTAACTAATATTTTTAGCCCTATATAAATTAGAATAAAAACCCAGAATCGAACTACCTGACATCTCAGCGTTAATAAAATAAGAGGCTTCAGTCAGCTTAGTAACAAAAAGCATAAGCCAAAGTAACTCATCATTGCCACGAGATTCTAAATACGAACGCTTTAGAAGATCAATATGCTTCTCTCGAAGCTGCATTGCCCAACGAACCTGCTTATCAGAGCCTACAAGAGATGGTAGGCTTTTCATAAACTCCTGCTTTTCTAAAGACCTTATAAGACAATCTGGACATTCATTCTCACGATAGAACAGCAATTTCTTTTCATGTTTTAAAGTCTCACCATACACATCAATGATAATTTTATGACCACAGGAGCAAGTGATTTTATATTTCATAAAACCTCACAAACCATAAAACCAATCAATCCCTTCCTTTTCTAAAAATCCACGGCGGAGTAGGATGAGCTTCTTGCCACAAACCACGGTTGGAACGCTGCGCGTCCAACATGAACACTGCATATACAGGATTAGAATCAAAATGATAATAATGCCAGGCATAACCGCTGCGAATCATCTCGCCGTTAATATCCCTATCATTAAGATAAATTTTACCGACATAACGCCCATACTGATCACAGGATAATACCTTTACAAATACATCCTTATCAGCAATCAGATGCTCGAGATAAGTTTTAGACTGCACACCATATGCCTGCTGCTTTTCAGGAGCATCTATACCGGCAAGACGGATCTTATATATATGCCAATCATTACGTAGCTTTACAGTATCACCATCTAAAACATCAATAACCTGTCCATGCAAAACCTTCTCCTGAGAGATTGAAGAAAATGGAGAAGATTTGCAAGAGACAAGTAATAGGGTAACAAGAAGCAAAACTAAAAATTTTATAAATCTAGACATGCTTCAAACCTACATCAGAACTGAATTTCTTCATCAAAAGGTTCATTAAAAGGAACAGGTTCTTCCTTACCAAATGTAGAAAAAGAACCGGAAGAAGCATTAGAAGACTTGGACTCCATATATTCAAAGCGTCTGCCGATAACCTCAGTTACCCAACGCTTGGAACCGTCCTTAGCATCGTAGCTACGCACCTGAATACGGCCGTCAACAAGAATTTTACTGCCTTTCTTTAAGCTGTTGCCGATAATTTCCGCACTCTTACCCCAGAAAACTACTGGAATAAAATCAGCCTCATTCTTATCGTCCTTACGGATACGGTCAACAGCCAAAATAAATTGAGTAACAACCTTACCGCTAGAAGTATAACGGACAACAGGATCCTTGGTCAGGCGACCAGATAATTTAGTCTCATTCATTAAAATAAACCTCCTCAGATACAACATAATTCAAAATCGTCAATTGATAGCCTTTTACTTTTTCTCCTTTTTACCAGGCTTACCATTATCATCAGGGAAAGTAGCTTTGCAATTCGGATAGGCATTGCATGCCCAAAAATCTCCGTTCTTGCCGGTTCGTTTCATAAGATAGCCTTTTTTGCATTCAGGACATTTCTTGATAAAGGGTTTACCTTTAACGTCAGGGAAAAAGACTTTACATTGATGAGTGCTGCAGCCCCAATAATATTCATTATCAGCTTTTTTACTCTTATATCGGATAAGACAACCATTATGGCAGATAGGGCATTCATAAATGGCAGGCTTACCGTTATCATCAGAAAAAGTAACATTACAGCCATTTTTCCATTCACTGCAAGACCAAAAACGACCATTTTTGCCATCCTTATAAAAAAGCTTACCAACATGACAAGCAGGGCAACAAGGACGATCCGACTGATCCTTAGCAGACTTGGTGAAATTGCTTTGAAGAGTCATAAGCTGAGTAACATAATCAATCTCTTTTTTCATGAAATCATCAAAAGACATTTCGCCATGTTCTACCGCATCTAAATCCTGTTCCATAAGAGCTGTAGAATCAGGATAAGTAAGCTCATCTGGAAGATTATGAATAAGCTCTTTTACAGTATCTGAAACAGAAAGAACCTTAGAAAATTTTTTGCCAGTCTCCAAAAGCATCTCGGCATCAAGCAGCTCTTTAATGATTTTAGAACGGGTAGCTTCAGTACCAATACCTTTAACGTCTTTAAGCTTTGTCTTTAAAGATGCATCTTTAACGTATTGATGAGCATTACACATAGCACCAATCAAAGAAGTCTGAGTGAAAGGCTTAGGTGGAGTAGTATTCTTCTCGGTATAATCAGCAACTGAAAGAACAAGCTTATCACCTTCATGCATCTCAGGAAGCTGTTTAGATTCTTTAGCAACATCCATATCCTTGTCCTTAGAATCAGTTTCTTCATCTTCATCTTTTGCTGCAGCAGTCCAGCCTGGCTTTAAAACAACCTTACCTTTGGCTATAAAAGTTTCGCCGGCACACTCAATCTCACAGACAGTATCTTCAAATTCCTGCAGGGGATAGAACTGCAAAAGATAACGCCTTGCAACCATTTTATAGATAAGCTGTTCATCAGCAGTCAAAGTCAAAAAGTCAACTTTTTCCATGGTAGGAATGATAGCATGATGGGCATCAACTTTTTTGGAATTGAAAGCTTTTCCTTTGATGCTGCTGTCTGCAGCATCTGCAAGTAACTTGATTTCGTCTTCACCTGTTAATTTAAGATTAGCAATAATCGTAGCTGCATCAGCATGCTGACTGTCAGGAATATACTGAGCATCAGAACGAGGGTAGGTAGTTAGCTTTTTCTCATATAAGCTTTGACATACTGCAAGAACTTTATCAGGAGATAAAGCTTTGCACGTCTGCTGCAATGTGGAAAGGCTGAAAGGCAATCTGGGAGCCTTCGTGCCTTTTTTCTTTTCAAGCTTCTTTACTACACCAGGCTGGCCTTCAACCTGCTGCAGAACCTTACGGACTGAAAGGATATCAATAACACGCCCTTCACTGTCCAAACCTTCAACATCATCTGCAGGCTGCCATAAAGATTCAAATGGAGTAGAATCATCAGTCCTGAAAAAAGCACGTACAACATAGTATTTTATAGATTTAAAGTTTTCGATTTCCTCATTACGACGAGCAACCAAAGCAAGGGTAGGGACTTTGACACGGCCAACCTTAAGAGTCTTACCGCTGTCTAAAGAATATTTTCGACTAGCATTCATGCCGATAAGCCAATCTGTATAATCACGGCCTAAAGCAGCTTTATACTGGTTACGACGTTTAGAAGAAGAATTATCTTCCATAGAATCGAAAGCACGCTTAACGCTTACATCATCATAAGCATTGATTAAAAGACGTTTTGTAGGTTTCGTATACTTGATAGCTTCCAAGACCTCGTCGACAAGATACTGTCCTTCTCGGTCCGGATCTCCTACGTGGATGATTTCATCAGCTTCTTTGGCAAGCTTTTTGATAACATTAAAAGCATTCTTAGAAGAACCACCTTTAATGTGCTTTTTAAAAGGAGAAGGCACAATAGGAAGAGTATCATAAGAAAACTTTTTTAAAGCAGGATCATAATCATCAGGATCATCAAGGCCGAGAATATGGCCATAAAGCCATGCTACACAATCGCCGGCAACACTATAATAGCCATCCTCTTTTTTAGGTTTACCAAGGAAAGAGGCGACAGTACCGGCAAGGGAAGGCTTCTCACAAATAAATAAACGCATTTTACCAAATCCTTTCTTGAATAAAAAAAGAGGTATCAAGCCAGTCACAAGACTGACTTAATACCTCTGAATAATTCAGGTTTGAAATTGTATTTATACTATAATTATAAATCGTAATACCGAAAACGTCAATATAAAAAACTAAAAAATCAAACTGTAATCAAGCTAAAATGGAATAAAAAGACAACAGGATTGCTGCAAAAAAAATTAATGTTAAAATAAATTAAACAAAATATCTATTTTAACATATCGCGTCAACAATATAGGCAAGGCAAAATAAATCGTTTGCGTCCCTCTTTCCGTTCCTCCATTCGAGCCACAAACATCCTTGCCTTATTGAACGCGATATGTTCATGAAAAAAAGCAAGAAAGGATGGTGATTAAAATGAATTATAAGCCAAAAATTCTAAAACCTTAAATGGTTAAGATTCGAACGAATTTCCTCATAGTTATACGACTTGCTTTCATCTAAAACAAATGATAGAATAAAGGAGGGTATAATAGATATGGAAAGCAAAGGAGCTAATACGATGTACGCAATTGCATTTGACTTAAGAATAGATGATCTAAAAAAAGAATACGGAGAACCATACAATAAAGCTTATGATGAAATTAGAATTGAACTAGAAAAATTAGGCTTTAGATGGGTACAAGGTAGCATTTATATAAGCGACAATACACAAAATAGTTTAGTAACAGTATATAATGCTATAAACAAATTATCCAAAATCACATGGTTCAAAAAAAGTGTAAGAGATATTAGAGCTTTTAAAGTTGAAGATTGGTCAGATTTTACAAGTATCGTAAAAAATAATCAATAATATCACATCAATACAAATTTAAAAACATGTTAAAAATAAGCATGACAGATTAATCTATCATGCTTATTTTTTTACTGCTGTACTATTTTGTCTTTGAAAAACTCAGAAAGAATTCGGCATTCATCGTTTTCATCAAAACTACGGTTTATAAAATTAGGACCTAAAAGACCTGGAATAAGGCCTCTATATGCTGTTTCGACTACTTCACCTGTATTTATTCGACGCATCTCACAGGATTTTGGTTTAAACAGCTTTTTATCATAATCCAAAGTACAGTCTACAGTCTGAATACGGTTCTGCTTAGGATACCAGAAAGCAGCCTTCAAATTGACTTTATTCTTTTTGACCTTTACTGACTTAGGATAATAGAAGACGCCAACAGTTCCTGTAGATTTAATCCATGTTAGGCCTAAATCTTTAGGTGTAGTATAGGGGGAACCATCTTGGTTAGGAATATCAAGGAAATAAGCAAACTCACGCTGCAGCACACTATTGATGTGATACTTTCCATAACGGTCAGACAAATCATTAGCATCTGCAAAAGAATAACCACCATGCGTACCTTCTGAATCAAGCTTGTCAGTACCACGCTCATAGTATCTTACACGAAGTACATGAGCAGTACTTTGAGAAGCATCTTTAAAGAGTTTAAGGCGCTCAATACGATACTCATCACAATGATTATACGGAGACGGAGAAATAAAAATCAATACATCTACCGTATGAGCTGCCTTATCTACCTGAATACTGTCTGTATCGAACTTAGGAGTAATAAGATCATTAGTCACTGTATCTGCAGGTACAATAAGCGATACAGGTCCCATGCTAACAAGATTAGTAGCGCTGCAACTATTAGCTAAAACCAAGAGACTGCCGGCTAAAAATGATAAAATCTTCTTCTTTAACATACCATCACTCTCCAAAATAAAAAGTCAAGTAAATTATAGCACAAATCAAAAAAAGCAACAAAAAAGCAGGCTTTTCAGCCTGCTTAAAATTAAGATTTTTTTTCAAAAGTAACCCAATAAGAAGAATGAGCAAAACCAGAAATATCTAACAAACATTTATTATTGGTTTTATCATATAAACTTGCAGAATCATTTTTATAAAGAGCAAAAGTCATTTTTCCACTAAGAAAAGCTACACAACTAACAGTATCAGGATTATCTTCATTCTCATGAGCCGGTAATACATGGTAAAGAGTAATTATATACTCTGCACCATTACCAAAATCTACAGTGGTTTCACTTGTAGCTGGATTACCATCTTTCTCTAAACATTCTAAGCCAAAAGCGTCAGGTGCCGTAACTTTATCACCAGAAGGAGAATTTATACCACTAGAACCTCCACTTTCACTAGAATCCGGAGTTGTAGTGCTACCAGAGCCACCACCTACAGTACTTCCACTGCCACCACTAGAACCTCCGCTTTCACCAGAATCAGGAGTAGTAGTGCTACCTGTGCTGCCATCAGGTTTAGTTTCTGTACTAGGTGAAGTAGTAGAACCGTTATTTACCCCCCAATATTACTAGGAGCATCTTGACTAGGTTTTAAAGGTAAATCTCTATTACTATTTACACTAGTTTCGGTTTTTGTACCGGAAAGATTGGCAACAAGACGAAATTTGTTATCCGAAAGCTTCGTATAAGTGAATTTTGACAAATCAATATCGTGCAAGCCCATAATAGTAAGCATTTCCTTACTTAACGATTCAGGAAGCTCATAATCATGGGACGTATACCAATTTACGATTGCCTTATCTAACATGGCACTGTTACTTACAGTCTGTTTATCTGCAATAGCAGTCTTAAGACCTGTAATGCCTCCTGCAGCACCAATACCGCCCATAAACATACAAGCAATAGCCAAAGCCAAAATAATTTTGATAAGCATAATAACCCTCCTTGCTTATACTAGTAAAATAACAAATTATATATATCCCAAAGAAAGGGACGATCAAAATAAAGATATAGGGGAAGCCATACAAGAAGCACTGGAGCATATGCAAGCTCAATATCTTCAGCATGCTTTCTGCTTAACAACAGCATCAGAACACCTAAAATACCGCTTAGCATCATAGCAAAAGCAAAATAATGCAAAAAACTCATATCCAGGAAAAAACCCAACGCAGCGAGTAAAATAACATCTCCCTGGCCAAAGGCCTCAAAACCATAGACCTTATATACTACACCAAAGATTAATAAGCCGACTATGAGGCCCGTAGCAAGGCCGTAGAGAGAAGAAAAGAAGTCTCCATATAAAACCTTATACAATGCAATAAAACCCATTGTAAGAACGACATCTCTGTCATAAATGGCATGTTCACACCAATCTATGACAGAAATCCTGAAAAACATAAGAAAAACGAAAAATAGAAAAACATAAACTAACATACAAATACCTAAGCCTTTAATTTGGACCAATAAGCCCAACTACAAGCACCATAGATATGCCATTTAGCACCTTTAGGTACAGGAACACAAGCAGAAATAGTACCTGTACCATAACTGCGACCAACAACATAACCTAGAGTAACTCCATCAATGTCAATTCCATAAGAAGCTTTAGTGCTACCACCAGCAATAATAAAACCAGCTTCTTTAGCAACACCGCTTAACTCACCGCTACCTAAATATTCAGCTTTACCGATATCCAAATCACCAGCTTCAACGCTATAGCGTTGAAGCTTTACAGTAGAACGAGGCAAAGATTCCGCATCACTATAAATATTAACGGTAACAGGACGTTGTTTTATAGAAGAAGAATAACTAGATTCATCTCCTAGAATCACTTCTTTAGAAAAAACAGTACCGGTTATCTTTGTTTTTGCTGAAGAAGATAATTTAGAATAGGGCATAGAACGCATAAGTTCAGCTTCAGATGCAGCATATTGCTGAGCCTGCAGAGTAGTTTTATTAGAACCGGTACTATTGATAGCAGCCTGGGTAATCTTTGCTGTGCTGACGCTCATAACTGAGCTAACAATAGCAAGAACCAATACTACTGCGAGAAGAGCACTACCTTGTTTTTTCGAGCTGTGAAAATTTTTCATTTTAAATCCTTTCTCAGCTCAGACAAAACAAACCATCCTTCTGCTTGATTTTATCGTTATCAGAGTAATCTGTCTCATCACCAATAATAACTTCGTCATAGAAAGTATTAGAATTTAAAATTATAGATTTTGTCTGAGCTGTTAAATCACTATATTTTTCGGCTTTCACCAATTCAGCTTTACTTGCAGCATACTGCTGTGCCTGAAGAGCAACCTTAGAACTGCCAATACTGTTTTGGGAAGCCTAACTGATTTTAGCAACACTTACAGCCATAAAGCTAGAAATGACGCTTAAAAACAGAACGACTGCTAAAAGTTCACTGCCTTTACGACAGAAAGACTTTTGTAAAGTGGGAAGGGTACAACGATAATTTTCGCATAATTATATCCTTTCCATCACAGCTCAGATATTGAATTCTATAATTTCATGATATAGTAAAGTGCGTAATAGGGCGGTCGGTTTTCATGGGGTTCCTTGGCATCTGTACCAATGGCAAGCGAAGTAATATACTCCATCTTTTGAGAAGAAAAATCTGAATTAGAAATAAAACGAGCATTCATATTAACACTAGAAAGGTTCGCATCATTAGTGAAAAAAAGAGTCATCTTATTACCAGTAGGAAAAGGCGCATCAAAGACAGACGAAACACCACTATCATATCCAAATTTTACAAGTTTTAACCCAGAACGTTTATATGTTTCAGAGTCTTTGTTAGAATGATACATAGAACTCCAATAATGGTAGTGATTCCCAATCTGCGTTCCTGTCAGCGTGACCTGATCTTCGCCACCTGTATCGCCCAATGCATAATTGCTTCCAGCGCCTACGAAAAAGCGGTTACGAAGGTCCGGTGTTCCTTTGGTGCCATCGCAAAGAGCAAAGCCATCAGGGATATTAGCTTTATCTCCATACCACGGAATAATAGAGCCTTTTGGTACGCTCGAAGCTTCTGTAGAAACAGAGTAACGCATAAGCTTAAGACTGCTGCGTGGTAGTGCTTCGCTATCTTTATAGACACGGATGATACATTCACGTTGGCTTATATTACTGTTGCCTGGATATTCACTTTCTGCACTAATACTTACTTCATCATAAAAACCATCTGAATTTGAAATTACTGTCTTATTTTGAGCTGTGAGTTCATCATATTTTGTGGCTTTCACAATATCAGCTTTAGATGCAGCATATTGCTGAGCCTGTAAAGTAATCTTATTTGTACTTGTACTGTTTATTGCTGCCTGAGTCAGCTTAGCTGTTCCGACGGAAAGCATACTGCTTATGACAGCAAGAATAAGTACAACTGCTAAAAGCGCAGAACCTCTCCTATATTTTTGTATAATGGGGGGGTACAACGATATTTCTCAAAAACACATTTCATTTTGCTTGCTCCTTACAAGCTCAAAACAACAGTAATAACATGATCAGGACATTATGAGAAGAACGGTAGTATGTGTAATTTCAGCACCACTGGAAGCATGAGTAGAAATGATAATTGTAGAACCAGCTGCAAGGGAAACCTTATAATCTCCACTGGCTGATTGGCTTGTATCAAATGCCCATCCATGACCTTTGCTACCAGTTTTATAAGTAACAGAATCCATAGACAAAGTTCCAATACCGCCAATGTTGACAGTATTGGTTCTTGTTCCTTCCTCATGGGTATCAAAATCAGTAATAGCTAATACAGACAAATGGCTGACATTACCTGGAAGTGTATACGTCGCAGAACCATCTTTAGGTATAGAAAACACCTTAGATGATATAGTGCTACTAGAAGGAGCCTTATATCTGATGAACTTGGCCGTAGCTCTAGGTAATGATTCACTATTACTATATATATTGACAGTTACATCACGCTTTTTTATACCTCCAGATAAATCACTTTCATCTGAAAGTACTATCTCTTTTTGGAAACCTGAATCTGAAATAGACTGTTTATTTTGAGCCTTCAAATCTGAATAATTTGTTGACCGTAATAATTCTGCCTCAGAAGCGGCATATTGCTGCGCCTGCAAAGTAGTTTTATTAGAACCAGTGCTATTGATAGCAGCCTGGGTAATCTTTGCTGTACCTATGCTCAGAATAGAGCTTACAACAGCAAGAATTAAAACTACAGCGAGAAGGGCAGAGCCGCACCGATAATTTTGTATCGTGGGGGGGGTGCAACGGTATTTAAATTTTACTACATTCATAATCTTGCTCCTTTTGATTCAACATCAGCATATGGAGCAGATAATAATTCAGGTTTGACAAAAAGGAAGATAAAACGTATAATAAACACAAAGAGACAACTGGTTGTGGAAAGCCGGTTCTCCTCAAAACTTTAGTAATTAGAAAGAAACCGTCTTACCGCTTAGGCGGTTTTTTTCATGCCGTAATTACTTACGATACGAAAGGATCAGCACGACCAGAGTTGCGAAAGCAATCATCAGAGATAACGCTTCGAAAACAGTCATAACATCACCCCCACTCATTAGGGAGTAGGAAAACCGACTACCAGTTGTCTCAACTGGTATTATAACATAATATTGAGTTTTTGAAAATGCACCTGTAAGGGTGTATTTTTATTTTAAGCAGCTTTGATAAAATAGCGGACAGTTACGGAAGGAGGCTGAACAGTTGTACTATTGCCATAAATAGAATTTGATTTACTAGCATCAATAGCTATTGCATGATACGGGTTAAAAAGCATACCACCCATAGTTGCAACATGATAATCCATAAATTGATTGGTTGCAAATAAAGCACCCGTACTATTACGTGAATCAAAACTATCACAATTTGTCTGTCCAGTAATATTAGGCAATCCAGCTTCCTTAACAGTACCAGCAACCTGATTACCTTCAAGAAAACGGCCTCGGTAGTCTGGAACAGTGGTTTTGCCTAATACAGCACTAAGTTCCGAATAAGCAGCACAGGACTGACCATTGCATTCAAGCCATACACCATCACTAGGGTTTTTACTAGATGCCCAAGCTATGACTGTTCCTATAGGAACGCCGCTAACCTTTTGTTCTGCAGAATAGCGAGTTAATTTTATGGTAGAGCGAGGAAGTGATTCACTGCCTTTGTATACATTTATCGTAGCTGTTTTTTGTTTAATTTGCTCAGAGTAATCGCTTTCATCAGAAAGAATTACTTCTCTTTGAAAACCTGAATCTGAAATATCTGCTCTAGATTGAGCTGTCAAATCAGTATAACTAATAGATTTAATAAGGTCTGCCTCAGAAGAAGCAAACTGCTGCGCCTGCAGAGTAGTTTTATTAGAACCAGTACTGTTGATAGCAGCCTGGGTAATCTTCGCTGTACCTATGCTCAGAATAGAGCTTACAACAGCAAGAACTAAAACTACAGCAAGAAGGGCAGAGCCACGCCTAAAATTTTGTACTATGGGGGGGCACAACGGTATTTAAATTTTACTACATTCATAATAGAATACCTCAACAGAAAACAAAAAGCAGACGGCGGCTACGCCACCGCCTGCGGTGAAAAAAGGAAATTAGAAGCTACGAACAACAGCAGTCATATCGGTGCCGCTTGCATCTTTAGGAGTGCAGGTAACGGTACGATCAGCCTGGCTGTAGGTATATGCAGCACCCCAGGGATCTAAGATGCTGTCAGCACTTACAGTAGTGCCTTTAGTCTGAGTCAGGAATTTATGGGCAGTACCATCAACAGCTTTATCTGCAGAAAGACCGGTAATCAAAGAAGCAATATCAGCCGGCGGAGTAGAATCAGTACTCATAGCCTCGTATGCGAGAGCTGCAGTGCAGATTGCTTCCATATCCTGACGCATCTGAGCCATCTTACGGGATTGCTGTGCCTGGGAATAACCGAAGAAAGCACCAACGGACAATGCAATGATGATAGCGCAGGCTACCATAATCTCAATAAGAGTAAAACCTTTACGACGTTTGTTTTCAGCTTTAACAATCAAAGATTTAAATTTATTCATTATAAAACCTCCAGACTTAAATTCAAATTAGAAATTACGGGTAACTTCAGTCATATCACTACCACTTGCATCTTTAGGAGTACACTTAACAGTACGATCAGCCTGACTGTAAGTATATGCAGTGCCCCAAGGATCCAAGATACTGTCAGCACTTACAGTGCTGCCTTTAGTCTGAGTAAGAAAAGTATGAGCAGTACCATCGACAGCTTTATCTGCAGCAAGACCGCTCATAAGCGCAGCCATATCAGCCGGCGGATTAGAATCCAGGCTCATAGCCTCATAAGCAAGAGCTGCAGTGCAGATAGCTTCCATATCCTGACGCATCTGAGCCATCTTACGGGATTGCTGTGCCTGGGAATAACCGAAGAAAGCACCAACGGACAGTGCAATGATGATAGCGCAAGCTACCATGATCTCAATAAGGGTAAAACCTTTACGACGTTTACAATTCAGTTTGTTCTTCAATGTCTTTAAAGAATACATTTTAAAACCTCCCCTAAAATTTTTTTCAAAATAAAGTGCTTATTAGTCAAAAATTTACCACGATTAGAAGCCCCCTATGCCGATATCATCACCGGCAAAAGAGCCTTTATAGCTGCCTGTGTCATTTTTCTTGTTTTTACCACATGACCACACACCGAAACGTCTGTCAGTATTATCAACTGAAAACATATAAGTCGTTCCCCATGGATCTGTAAGAGTATCACTATCAAGCCAGGGACCGTGTGAACCAGATTTAGTAGTGAGAGCAGACAAAGTAGCCGGATAAGAACCAATTTCAAATTTATACTGCTTGATAGCAGCACTGATACTGGAAACATCCGTCTGAGCTTTATTATGCCTGCCTTGGTCAAGAAGCGTACTGCCTAAAAGTATCGCGCCGACAGCCAGGGCAACGATAATGGCACAGGCAACAAGAATCTCAATGAGCGTAAACCCGCTTCTGCTTCTTTCCCAAAATAAAAAACCACGGTTTTTTGACTTTACCGTGGACAACATTTTTTTCACCTCCTTATCCTCGGTATTTATTCCATAATATTGAAGGACTTCAAGCTAAAGCTTTTGTCTCCAATCCCTCGGAAAAGAAGGTTGAGCAATATTTAATTTTATATTAATCCTATCTGTATAACAGACAGAAAAAGGCTATTTGTTATATAGAATTTCTTTGCCCTCAGAATACCTGATAATATTCTGACCAGAATATATACTGCAGATACCGATATCATCACCTTGAACACAGTCAGGAATATTAGAAGGATTGGAATCAAGCTCTTTATTGCTTCCATAGCTTAGAACATAATATATGCCACTATTATAGTAAGTATAGAAATAATCCTGATTCCATGGATCCTTCAGTATATCAGTATCAAGCCAGGGACCATATTCGCCATTTTTCTTAGTCAAGGTCTCAAGATTATCTACCGGGTTTCCTGTATCAAAGAAATACTGGCGGACAGCAGTATCAATAGTAGTAATATCTGTCTTTGCCTTATTATATTTGCCGTTCTCCAAAAGATTATGCCCGATAAAGACAGCACCGGCAAAAAGAGCAATAACTACAGCACAGGCTACAATAATCTCAACAAGGGTAAAGCCGTGTTTTTTAGAAGAAGAAAAAACCACGGTTTTTTGCTTTACCGTGGATAACATTTTCGCACCTCCTTATCCTCGGCAAATTATTCCATAATATTGGAAGACTTCAAGCAAAAGCTTTCGTTTCCAATCCCTCGGAAAAGAAGGTTGAAAGATATTTAATTTTTATGTATCAGACACTGGAAATACGGCTCATATAATCAAACATCGGAACAAGAGTAAACATAAACATAAGAACAATCAATAAACCCATCGGAAGCATTACAAGAAGAGTAATCTTCGTTGAAGTAGGCTCAATCATGTTGTTAAGCAGACGTTCATAATACTTGCAGTCATGCTCTAATGCAAGAGTGATGTGATTAGATTTTTCACCTGCGTTGATGCTGGCAAGCAGCATATTATCGAAAACAGGTGTATCACCATGGTTATGATGCTGCATACTATCCGAAAGAGTATTACCTTTGATGATATCCTCACGTACTTTGCCAACAGCATTGGAAACAATGCTGTTGTCTACAACCTTGCCAGCCTGCGAAAGACTGTCAGTCAAAGTAAGACCACTCGAAAGCATCAGATTCAGTACAGATGCCAGCTGATGCTGTACAAAGTAGAAATGCAGCTTACTGTAAATAGGAAGGCGCAACTTCCAGCTATCAACAATTCCAACATTATTAGAACTGAACCATTCCCAGGCTTTATAAAGACAACAGAGAACAGGTAAAGTAATAAACCAGTAATCAACAACACCGTTTACACAACCACTGACAAAGCTGACAATCCAAGGGAGAGGAATGCCGGTCTCTTTATAGAGCTTTACATATTCAGGAATTGCAATCTTGATATAAGCAATGGTCATAATTGCCATGAGTACTGCAGCAATCTTAGGGATAAAAAGAGCATTTTTTACCTTGCTATAAAGATTATGCTGCAACCACATCAGTTCAGAAAGCCTGAGAAACGTATCTGAAAGACGACCTGCTCGATCGCCAGATTCAATAGTAGGAGCAACAAGCCTGGGGAAAACGCCTTCCTTCTTGAAAGCCGCACCAGTGGCTACGCCAGCAGATAAATTACGGCTGATATTTCTAAGAGCCTGACCTAATTTGGCATTAGTCTGTACATGGGAAATCTCATTTATAGCCTGCTGCAAGGTACTGCCAGAATTCAAAAGCATATAAAGCTGATCAAAGCAAGCGTAAAAATCGGCTAATTTAGGCTTATCAGCACCGATAAAAGCATTAACTTTTTCTACAAAGCCCATTATTTACGCCTCCTTGAAAAATAACCTTCTTTAGATGCAGGAGAAATGCTATTGGCTTGATTTTCAACATCTCTAGATTGATCGACAAGCTCTTCATCGGGTTCGATGCAGCTGAGAAGTTCTTCTAAAGATATATCGCCTTTAACAACATGGGCAAAACCTTTGTCCCAAAGGCTTTTGAAACCAATGTTTTTTCGCAAGAACAGCTCAATATCTACAAGGCCATGTTTGTCAGCAAAATAATCACGAAGATAATTATTGAAAGGGATAATCTCGATGATAGGAATACGTCCGGCAACACCTGTAGAATTACATTCACTGCAGCCGTCAGAAACATAAGTGACATAATCACCATTCATATCCCTGGTCAAAGCTTTCTTGTCTTCAGCACGTAATTTATCAAGAATTTCCTGCGGCACCTTAACTGGGTGCTTACAATGAGGACAAAGTGTAGATAAAAGCCTTTGACTTGCAATACCTACAATCTGTTCGGCAAAACCGCTGACATTTACGCCCATATCCTGCAGACGGCGGAACACTGAAACAGAATTACGTACATGCAGTGTAGTAAAAATTAAGTGACCTGTCTGAGATGCCTGCACAGCAGTAAGAGCTGTTTCAGCATCACGAGTCTCACCAACAAGCATGATATCAGGATCCTGACGAAGAGAGCTGCGCAGACCACGCTGGAAAGTATAGTTAGTACGCTCATCTTCAGCATAGCGCACCTGGCTTTGAGCAATACCATCAATATAACGTTCGATAGGATCTTCGAAAGTTACAATGACATATTTACCTGTCTGATTCAGCTCATTAAGAAGAGAGTAGAGAGTAGTTGTCTTACCTTCACCAGTCGGACCACAGATAAGGATAATACCATTAGGTTTATAGATCAGAGAACGAAGCATATGTTCTTCATCAGAATTAAAGCCAAGGTCTGTAATTGTAGGAATAACATCAGAAGTAGAAAGGATGCGGAGAACAACCTTATTACGTTCGCCATCACCACCATAAGGCATAGTGGAAAGACGAATATTTTTACCTACAAAAGTAAAACGGCCATCCTGTGGAATAAGATTATTGACATTGATATTGGCATTAGTCTTATAGATACGGGTAATCATAATCTCGTCTTCAACAGATAATGTCATACCGCTGTCAACTAAAACACCATCACGGCGATAGATTACATTCGCACCATTACGCATAGGTGTAATATGGATATCGCTGGCATTTAAAGCAATGCCTTTCTGCAGGATTTCCTCACTTTTTCTGGTCTGCTCACTTGTAACAGATGTATCACGCTTTTCCTCAACAGCCTGCAGAGCTGCAGGCTGAAACTGCTGCTTATAATGAGCATTAAAGCCGGCAGTGAAATTATTGTAATCACAGGCCAAAAAATCAATTCTCTCTACATCGGAATAATTCTTACGGACAAGAGCAAGGATAATGCTCATATCCATAAAATTATCCTCAAAACGGCTGGTTACGACCGTAAGAACATGACTATCCTTATCATAGGAAAGAGGCATCATAAAACGCTTTTCCATGATATTCTTGTCAAGCATAGCTAATACGTCAGGAGAAATAAGTTCATTGACCAGGTTACCGGAATACTTATTGTTCATGTCTGCCACCTTCATCCATACTGTCAATAACAGCACGCATCATAGCAGTAGATTTCTTAAGTTCACGGCGGAGCTTATCATTTTCTGCATTTTTAGCTTTAAGCTCAGCTTCACGTTCTTTAAGAGAAGCGGTAAGCTTATCTTTATCGACCTTAAGAGAATCATTTTCATTTTCAGCAGTTTTTCTTGCTTTATCCGCTGCAGCTGCTTCGGCCTTAGCTTTATCAAGCTCAGCCTTTGCATCTGCATCAGTCCTTAAATTAGGAGTATAACCTTCACGCTCTGCACGCAGTTCGTTCAGTTTATCATGCAATCCTTTAGTAGAGGTCTGCGTCTCAACTTTCGGCCGTCCATTCTCGTCATAAACAATAGTAGGAGTAATAGCAATCACAATCTCAGTATCTTTTCTCTCAATACTACGGGATTTAAAGATTTCACCAAGAATAGGGATTTTAGAAAGGAAAGGAATCTGCTTGATAGATTTGATTTCCTCATTCTTAAGCAGACCGCCCAAAAGAATAGTTTCACCATTCTTTACACGCACAGTAGTTTCGGCACTACGTTCGCTAATTTGCGGAGCTTTATTATTACCACTTTCAACCCACTGAGAAATAGTGGAAACACTAGGCTTAATAACAAGTGTAATGGTTTCCTTATCCAGTTCATTGATTCTGGGCAAAACTTCAAGCTTTACTCCGACTTCTTTGTATTCAACGGAAAGCGACGTATCGCTATCCGTATCATTGGAATCGCTGGTAGAAGTAAATACAGGAACCTTATCACCCATAAGGATAGAAGCTTTTCTGCCATCAAATACAGTCACATTAGGACGGGCAAGAACTTTACCTTTAGAAAGAGTTTCCTCGTGATTAGCAGTTATACCGAATTTAAAGCCATTATACCCGCCAACAGACGTATCTTTAGTCCAAGAATCGCTAGAATAAGACAAACCCATTGAACGGTCCTTTCCTTTGGAAAGCTCGACAACAGTAGCTAAAATATTGACCTGCTGCTGCGCTTTATCAATATTACGCAGCTCGCTACGAACTCTGTCAATAGTTGATGTACTGCCGCTTACAGTAAGAGAATGAGTTTCATTATTGACAACTACCTTGGCATCATCAAGCACGGAAAGCTGCTTTGCAGCAGCATCAGGCTCAATATGTTTCAGTTTAATTGTTTCTATACCAGACATGGACTTATTAGGAGCAATAAGCACAGTATCCATATTATCAAGGTACTCGTAACTGAAATTATTGGAGAGAGCAAGCGCACGCAATGCTGTATCAAAATTAGTATCATCCATGTGCATGGATACACTGCCTTTTAAATCACCATTTATTACAATATTACGGCCACTCTTATAACCAAGTGCACGCAGAGCATCTACAAGCGGAGTACCAGGAGCGAAATCAATAGGGAAAGCAAATCCCGTATTAGTAATAAGCATCATAGCTGCAAGAACAGCCGAAGTAAATTTTGCTGGTTTCATTTAATTATCCATCCTTCCGTCAACGTTGCGCTATGAAAGCGCCGTTGATATAAGCACCTTTCATAGTTACCGTACCAATAGTTCCAAATTCTGTATTCTGTCCAGTACGCGCGGTAATTGATTTACCTCCACGGCTGATTATTACAACATCAGGAGGAAGCACACCTAAAACAGCCAATTCACCACCTGAACTGCCGGGCAATCCGCCAGGCATAGAAGGAACATCAGGAGGGGTAGGAGCAGCAATTCCAGACGGCATATTCATATTACCTGCAGGAAGAGCAGATGCATCAACCAGGAATCCAAAAGGACTACCGGAAGAAGCATGAGCAACACTGCCGGTAGAAATACCAAGTGAAGCAAGATTGATTACAGGAATCTCATTCATCTGGAACTCCTGCGGAATAGAAACATAATTCCAGGCTGCAAATGTACCAAAACCCATAAGCATACTAACAGTATAAGCGGCCAACTGAGCAGTTATTGATATTTTTTTCATAGCACTTTTGACCTCCTTAGTTTAGTTATAATAGATATTATAATCAAGTTTAACTTTAATTAATCCCTGTGCACCTGTTTTGGAAGCACCATTAGAATTATCTGTGCTGACAGAAGCATTGGTAATAACAACAAAATGCTTTTTCTCAAAATCACTTAGAGCAGCATTAAGGTCATTCCAATCCCCAATAAGATCAACAGAAGTCTTACGAGCTTTCAAAGGACCTTTGTCATTACCCTTGTCATTCTTCACACTGACAACAGTAAGCTTATGTTCCTTTAAGATATCAAGCTGCTTCTTTTGAATATCATCAACATCGGCAGCCTTACAAGGTTTTAAAATAAACTTATAAAGATTAGTTGCGTCTTTATAATCAAACTTCTGCAGCCATACATTCTGAGAAGCAAAATCGCTTGCCTGCTTATTATTTTCAGCCATTTTAGATACAAACATTGAAGACAGCATTACACTACCTGCAAGAGCAGCTACAGATAAAAAACCGGCAAGAAAAATCTTTGTCTTGAAATTTGACTTATCTTCAGAAAAAGAACCCATTACTTGCCACTTCCTTTCGATTGAGGAGAAGATTTAGCTGCAGCTTTCTGCTCATCAACATGCACTATAATAGTAAATTCATTCGTACCCTTATTATTGGAAATAGAAGCAACACCGGCCTTTTTCCCTTTGCCAAAGTCAAGAGCAGATATATAGGCATTTACTGAATCCTGGTTCGGCGTAAAGCCTTTAACAGTATACTGCTCAGGAGAAATGACAATATCAGTCAAAGTAACATCTGCAGGACGGGCATTTACAAATTTATTTATGATTTCATAAACATTTACGCCACGTGGACGGCCCTGCTTCATCAAAGCAGCACCCCTGCTAAGATTATTATTCAGCGATTGCGCCTTACCATACAATTCCTGGCTATACACAGGCTTAGGTGTAGCCATATAAGCGTAAGCCAAAGCTAGACCGCTTGTAACGGCACCAGCAAGGCAGAAAACACAAACAGTATTTGCAATAAACTGGTAAACTGGCCGCTTGAACTCATAAACTGCTTTTGCAGTCTCACTTTTTCTTAAAAAGTTTCCGTAATTTACCGATAACACTATTTTTACTGCCTCCTTTATCTGGATTGGATTTGACCGTTTCAACATTACCTGCACTTGCAGCAAGCATCTTGGAATCAACAACGCAGCCGGCAGCAATAACGCTCATTTCACAGTTATATCTTGATAAGCCATTAAAAGGCAAAAGCAAAAAAGGATCAAGATCACTGCTGGAAACAGTCTGACTGTTCATTCTGCTGTTATTAATGGGATAATAATGCTCAATCATGTTGTATATGATATCTCCGATTGAATCACTGTAATCTCCGTTCATCATAAAAACAAGACTGCCGAACTGATTGACAACTACTGTAAGCCCGTTGGCACGAACCATGACCTGTTGCTCAGAGCAGTTTATAAGCTTACATAAGCTGCTTGCAATATCACTGATGCCAAATAAGGTCAAGCCAAAAGCTTTGCAGGCTTCCTTAATATTATTGATATACAGGGCAGGAAGGTATGCAGAAGTAACAGTATAGACCTCATCATCCTCGTAGCAGCTTACAACGCTTGCCACGCAGTCCTTATATAAATCAACAAAACCTTGCGGGACGTTTTCAATACATAAAGACAAGATACGGTCTTCTTTATCAGCAAAAGTCTTGTCAGACACATCACTGAAAGAAGAAGAAGCTGCCTGCCAGGTCTTATAAGCAAGTCCGCTGCCGGCAGTAAAAGCAAAATAGATTTTATGTTCAGCTGCAGCCTTCAAATCACCACCAAAACAGGAAGAAAGCAAAGATTTAACACCATCTACAGAATTCAGATAAGAAGACAGATCATCAAAATGTCTGCTGTCAGCTTCCAAAATATTGACCGTTTTATCTTTTACAATAAGACTGACACAAGATACTTTATCATTACCTAAAATAATTACGATGCTCAAAAATAATCACTCCTTACGCAAGGTTTGACGCATCTTCTGCTTTTGTTATATTCGTCTTGAAGTTAAGCATCTGGATAATCAAAGGTGTTCTCTGAATCAGTTTTGCACTGCCAGACTTCAAAAGACGCCTTGCTTTGCCAACATCGGTCTTATTAATCTCCTTGCCGTCACAGCCACGGACAATAACATCCTTTATGAGTTTCATTATATCCCTCCGTTAAAAAATCACTGAAGTGAAATCAACCACAACAGGCACTTTATAACGGAGGACATATGTTTCCGTTCCCTCGTGCAAAGGTTAGAATCAGATTAAAAAAAGGCACTGAAGCAAGCGCACAAGCGCTTGTTCAATGCCTCCGATAACCGGGTATTCAGTTAAAATGTTTATAGAGCTGCAGGATTACTTTCCAAGCTTATCATTATTCTCTGCAACAATATTCTTAAGAACCTGGCCAGCCTTAAAAACTGGTGTAACAGATGCGGGAATAATGATTTCTTCTTTAGTTGCCGGATTAATTCCCTTACGCTCACTACGGGCACGTACCTCAAATGTACCGAAACCAACAATACGAATTTTATTATCCACAGTCAGATTATCAGCAATCAGCTCAGTAAAAGCTTCTAAGAATTTTTTAGCACTAGATTGAGTAGAACCAGTTTTTTTAGCGAGTTGAATAATTAAATCTTTTTTATCCATAAGAACTATACCTCACTTATTTTTAGCCTTAATATACCACATACGACATAATTTGTACAGACTTTTTTTATACTTTTGCTACTAAAAAAACACAAATTTATGAACTCAGAAATAAAACAATGTCCATTATCGTCTTTTCCAGATAACAAAGATAACTTTCATTATGTTAATAACTAACATAACGAAGATTACTAAAATAATTAAGATAATGAAAGTAATGTTAATTATTTTCATTACGTTAATTACGTTAGTTACGTACATAACTGAAG
>CAVKUS010000029.1:0-30442 GCA_963659725.1 Bacteroides sp. CAG:545
AGTCTTCTAAACGCTTTTGAGTAGTGTCTTTGGTTCCCATAGAAGAACTCCTTTCTTTAATTATAACATATTTGTGCTTGAAAATATATAAACTGACAGTTAGTCAGGATATATCGCCTGCAAGAAATATGCCAAAAAACAAAAACGCAGTACTTATAGCGCTCGGAATCTCCGAGCACTATAGGTACTGCAGCTTAATTCTAACGACGTAAGTCGAGAGGTCCTGCTTATTTAGTTGTAAATGTTACATTTGTAGTTGAGTATACAGGAGAAATCATATAAAGTCAAGTAAAATTCTGACAATAATAGCTGAGGTGACAACTAATGAACCCAAAACTTCTTATAGTAGGCGCGGGTGGCTTTGGCCGCGTGACGCTGGAGCACGACAGCAGGCAGTTGGTGCAGCAGTCGATGGCGTGGAGGTAGTAGGCGGCAGCAGCGATTTGCAGCGCCTGCATATCCCCATCTTCCATATGGAAGCAGGAAAACGCTGCAAGGACGAGTGCCTGCCGGAAGAAAGCAGCTTCTTCACCAGTGTGGGGCATCCCTTCCCAGCGGTGTGCATCCGTACCTCTACGGAGCGCCCGGAAGCGCTGGACAAAGGCTGCTATGTGCTCGCAGGCATTGACGAAAAAAGCCTGCTGCAGGCTGTAGATACAGCGGTGCAGATGAACCTTGATGGCGATGACGGACTGCCGGTGCCTGATTATGTAGATGAGAACGTATCTACTAAGGTTGTGAAGATTATCCAAAGCTACACAGGTGTGGTTAATAAGATGGTCTGGAGAAAAGGGTAAGGGGAGCAACTTAGAGTTAAATATCGTGCAATAGAAAAAGCGCTTGCCAAATGGCAGGCGCTTTTTGAACAGGCGGAGCTTACTGCTCCTTAGCTAACAGATCCTTGAAGTACTGGTGCTCTTCGGGCGGAATATGCAGCTTTACCATAGCTTGGTCAACAGAACAGCTGTCGCTGAGCATAGTGTTCTTTATAAAACGAATAGTAGCTTCTGAAATGCCTTCAGCTCTTCCGTCATTAATGCCAGCCTCATAAATTTGCTTGCTGAAATTATCCATAGTTGCGAGTCCCTCCTTTGTTTATCTTATGTGAGAAAATTTAAGCAGCTTAAAAAGCCTATAAAGGAAGGCTGTACTCATATAAATATTCCGGTGCAATATCAATTTCATTGCTCCAGGCAATAGAACCGCAATCAGCCTTGGCTGTCAGAAAAAAACTGAGATTGTTCAATGGTTTGTAGATTGCTTTTGCAAGAAGTGGGCGAGCATCAAAAAGCTTTTTTTCACCGCTGACAAAAGTTAAAATCAACGTATAATTCTTTTGTGGTTGTACGTTGGTAACTACCCATACTGGCGTTTTCATAAGCGTGGTCACTCCTTTTAACGCAATGGTTCGATTTTGTACAATGGTTCTTCGTTAATTATAATATTTGCTCTAGCAAAATACAACATAATGTATCGAATAAAAAAGAGGCGTGATATAGGTTAGGAGAAAGCGTGTTAGTTCTGGTGTGATTGTAATAAGCATATTGCAGTGCTATAATTAAATTATACATAGATGTTTGGAAAAACTGATGGAGGTACAAAGTAAAGTTCGCTTTATACGAAAAGCTAACGTTTCTGGAGGTCATTCTTATTAATATCATCGTAACCGGTGGCGCCGGTTTTATCGGAAGCAACTTCATATTTCACATGCTGGCCAAGTACCCGGACTATCGCATCATCTGCCTTGATAAGCTAACCTACGCGAGCAATCTGGCCACCCTGCAGCCTGTAATGGACAAGCCGGGCTTTCGCTTTGTGCAAGCAGATATCTGCGACCGAGAAGCTGTTAACAGGATTTTCGAGGAAGAGAAGCCGGACATAGTAGTAAATTTTGCAGCGGAATCACACGTAGATAGCAGCATTGAAAACCCCGGTGTTTTCCTGCAGACGAATATCATGGGAACTGCAGTACTCATGGATGCCTGTCGTAAATATGGCATCAGGCGCTACCATCAGATATCAACAGATGAAGTATATGGTGATCTGACGCTTGCCGAAGATGCAGCACCCTTTACCGAAGCTGCACCGCTAAGAGCAAGCTCACCCTACAGCAGCTCCAAGGCGAGTGCAGACCTGCTGGTAATGGCCTACCACAGAACATACGACCTGCCTGTGACGATATCTCGCTGCAGCAATAACTATGGTCCGTACCAGTTTCCGGAAAAGATAATCCCCTTAATGCTGGTAAATGCGCTGCAGGACAAGCAGCTGCCGGTTTATGGCACAGGGATGAACGTGCGCGATTGGCTGTATGTCGAAGACCATTGCCGTGCTGTCGATTTGATAATCCATAAGGGCAGGGTAGGCGAGGTGTATAATATTGGCGGCAATAATGAAATGCGCAATATAGATATCGTAAAGCTGATTTGCAAGGAGTTAGGTAAGCCTGAAAGCCTGATAACGCACGTTGCAGACCGCAAGGGACATGATATGCGTTATGCCATTGACTCGACAAGGCTGCAAAACGAGCTTGGCTGGCGGCCGGAAACGCAATTTGCTGTTGGTATAAAAAAGACTATTGAATGTTATCTTGCAAACAAAAGCTGGTGGCAGGATATCATTAATGGTGAGTAGCAAAAGTACTATGAAAAAACGTATGAGAAAATGAAAATAAGAGCAACTTATACTTGAATATCTTGCAATAAAAAAAGCGCTTGCCAAATGGCAGGCGCTTTTTGAACAGGCGGAGCTTACTGCTCCTTAGCTAACAGATCCTTGAAGTACTGGTGCTCTTCGGGCGGTGTTTTTAAAATATCCATGGCCTGGTCAGTAGCCGTTTTCCCAAAGTTCCTCACAGCTTAAATCAAGCTCATCATTCCAACTGATACCATAACCACCAACATCAACTTTAACCAAGTTAAAAAGACCATTGGTATATTCTAAAGCTCTAAAGGGCTGCCATATTTTCCAAAGCGGTTTTACATCATAATACTTGCAAATACCATTAATAAAGTTAACCTTTAAAATAAAATCTGGCATTGCTTTTACATCTTGAACTTTATGAAACATGGTAGCACCTCCTGTTATTTTAATGGTGGTAGTTTAATAAATTCCTGTGTTTCCCAAATATGCATCAGCGCAGTTTGGTGCAATGCAGCTCACTCTTTGACAAGCTCCAGTGCTTTAGGTGGTAAATCTCCTTCTAGCATTTTTAATGATTTGATTTCGATTTCGCCTGTGTATTCACCGTATATGACGTGAAAATGTGGTGGGTTGTGTTCTTTTCTTTGAAAATACATCTTGATGTACATACCGTAAAAAGAAGATATTAACGGCATACTGTTTTCCTCCTTTAATTATAATATTTGCTTCAGCAAAATACAACATGAGGTGCTTAAGAAAAAAAGCAGTACACATAGCATCCGGAAGTTCCGGATACCGTAGGTACTGCTAAATACTACCGACATGAGCCGGTAGGCCCTGCTTATTTTGTTGTAAATGTGAAGCTAAGCTAAGTATAAATAAGAGGGCAACGAAAGTCAAGCAAAAATTCTGAAAAATCGTACAAACGAGATGATATTGCGATATACAGGTTTAGCCATCAGCATATAAAATAATCTTGAAACATAGAATATAGTTTGCTACAATATATTACTGTAGACTGTTTTCGATAAGCAAGCGATATAATATACACTTGCAATGAACAAATTTATAAGCTTAGGAGATGCTACCTGATGAAAAAAATACTTAGTGCAATAGCAATTGCCGCGGCCCTTGGCTGCAGCTGCGCCGCAGCCAGCCCGCTGGTTACGGCTGACGTGCCGCTTGATAGCAGCTATTACGGTTATCTTGATAAGCTGGAGGGCATGGGCTATATACAGGACATGCCTGCCAACACCAAGCCTTACAGCCGCCTGGACATGGCCAAATGGGTGCTGCAGGCTGACGCAATTGCCAAGAGTAAGCCATTGCCGCCATACCTGCAGACCAGGCTGGATGCAATGCGCGAGGGCCTGGCAGAAGAGATTGCTTACCTGCAGGGTGCAGGGAAAATCAATAATGTGAAGCTGCGCGGCGCCAGTGTTGACCTGTCGTACCTGCAGCAGGACAGTGCTGCGCCTATAAGTATAACAATGCCAAGGCGCAGTGGCAGCTGCTGAACCACAATAACAATGGCTATCTTTATGGCGATGGCTTTAACGCTGTGGGCACGCTGCACATCAGCGGCAGCCTGAATAAAGATCTGGCCGTGGGCGTAACCCCACGCTTTAGCTGGGACAAGGATGAGCATGGCGATGCCAGCCTTGTTGAAGGTTATGCCAAAACTCATTTGGGCGTCTGGGGAATTACTGCTGGCAGACAGCCTATGTCCTGGGGCGTAGGGCGCGCAGGACAGCTGGCCTTTGGCAGCAATGCTACGCCACAGACAGCGATTAAGCTGAATTTGCTGGAGCCGCATACTTTTGAGCATGGTGCTTTGAAGTTCCTGGGTAAGGCAAATGTCAATGTCTTCGCCAGCAGGTTGGAAGGCAACAGAGTTGCTACCTCCGGGTCGGCGCTGGAAAAGGACCATGCTGCTCTTGTGGGCATGCGTGTAGATATTATGCCGACAGATGCGTTTACAATTGGCCTGGAGCGTATGTCTATGCTCAAAAAATTCAATAAGCATTGGCTGTTGGGCGATAATGCAAATGATGCTGAAAAGGATAATTGGAATGATATCGCGGGCTTTGATTTTAAATACCGTTTCCCAGGCGTACAGGTTTATGCTTCACTGTATGGCGAAGACCAGGCGCACGCATTTCCGTGCGAAAATGCATATAATGTGGGCGTTTACTTCCCACAGCTGGTGCCGGACGGAAGCTGGGATTTGCGTGTAGAGGCCGCTAAGACTAATGATGCCTGGTATGGCCATTGGGTGTTGAAGAACGGTTGGACGTATAAGGACGCTATTTTGGGCGACTGGCTGGGCGCAGATGCGAAACGCGTTTATGCGGAGGTTAACCATTATCTGGCAGATGGCGGCAAGCTCGGGCTGAGCTATACCTGGGCTGATATGCAGCAGACGGCGCAGCACAATGGCAGCCTTAAGGAAGTTGAGCTTAGCTACAGCAAGAGCCTACAGAAGAATTTGCTGTTGAATACTGCTGTTGGCTATGGCAAGCTGGGTAATGATACCAGCAAGCTAGTGGCTGTGGGCCTGAGCTGGGAGTATTGAGCTTAGAGCATGCAAGAGTTTAATATACGCTAAAACGTGAAAACACCGACGTCTGCCATACCAGGGGTACGGCGGATGCCGGTGTTTTTTGCTGGGTGGAAGGGGACTGTGAGCGACGCAATTAAATATCGCGTTGCAACCCTTCCGTCTGCTCGCAACGCTCGCAGCCACCTTCCCTTTCAGGGAAGATATATCAGACCTGTGGAAGGCTAAACTTCGCAAATCTGTTTAACTTCTATATGCTCCCTGCAAGGGAGCTGGCATCGCCGCAGGCGATGACTGAGGGTTGTGCCCCTTAGAGAAGGTGCGGAAGCTTATAAGCTGCCTGCTCTGTCCAAAAAGCCACGCAGAATGTCGCAGGAGGCAGCGAATTTAGCCTGCTCCTCTTCCGTAAGCTTCAGTTCAAGAATCTCCTCAATACCGTTCTTGCCGATGACACAGGGTACGCCGGCAGCAACGTTCTTCTGACCGTATTCGCCGTTGAGAGCGGTGGAGCAGGGCCAGATGAGCTTCTGGTCATGGAAGATAGCCTTAATCAGCATGCAGGCAGCATTGGCAATACCGAATTCTGTGCAGCCTTTGCCGTCAACCTCAATATCGCCGGCTCTTTTAACCTGCAGCTGCAAATCATCCAGGCTGAGGGCAGCCAGCTCCGGACGTTCGCTGCGCAGCTGGGCAAAGCTCTTGCTGCCGATGCGGATGCGGGACCAGACAACGAAGCTGGAATTACCGTGCTCGCCCATGCAGAAGGCCTGAATAGATTTGCGGCTGTAGCCGGTAGCGGCGCTGAGTACGCGCAGCAGGCGGTAGCTTTCAAGGCTGGTGCCGGTGCAGAAGCAGCGGTGCGGATCCCACTGCATCTGACGGCGGATATGCTCGCAAATAATATCTGCAGGATTGGAAATACTGATCATAATTCCCTTGAAGTCAACCTGCTTCAGGTGGCTGATAACTTCGTTAGCCATCTTGATGGAATCGTCAAACATATCCAGGCGTGTTTCGCCGGGACGACGGCTGCGGCCGAAGGCCATTACCAGAATATCTGCGTCATTGAGCTCGCTATATTCACCGGCGCGGATTTTTGCATCGTGACCGCAAAGAGCGCCGCTGACACAGTCATCCAAATCCAGCGCCTGTGCTGCAGCTTTTTCCTTAAGAATATCAATAAGTACAATATCATCTGCTTCACCGGATTGGATGAGCGCTAAAGCAACGTGAGAGCCGACGTGACCTGCGCCGACGATTACAACCTTACGAGTTTTGAACATAACAGAGACCTCCTTATGAAAACAGGGAACCGTCCCCACTTGTGCTGGAGATAGTTCCCTCATTTTTTCTATGCGGTGAAAAATATGCCGATGCAGTATTTATCCCGCTTCGCTATATTATTTGTTTGCTTCTGCTTCGGCAATAACTTTGTTGATATCTTCGATAAGAGCATCAACATCAATGCCATGAGCGCCAGCACCCTGACCGATGGTTTCGAAATGAGCAGCCATGCAGCCGATGCAGCCAAGACCGTATTCAGCGAAAACCTCCATGATTTCAGGATGGTTTTGAACGGCTTCAATAATGCCGGTATCTTTAGTAACCATTGTATAAGTCTCCTTTTTATAAAAATTGTACACGAAATCCGTACTCATTCATTATATCATCTGTGCTTCTAAAAGCCAAATTTATTACTGAAAATTTTTTGCGAAATAAGCTTGACAGAGTTCACGTTTTTTTGATTATTTTTTCACATTAAGCTGTGAAATACTTGCGTTTACGGCTGATAAACGATATAATGGAGAAAAGTGGTGCAATGTGGGTAAAAAAGGGGGCGACAAAATGCTTTTAGGTGAATACGAACACACTCTGGATGCAAAAGGTCGTCTTGCTATGCCTGCTAAGTTGCGTGAAAGTTTGGGCAGTAAGTTTATTATTACCAAAGGTCTGGACGGCTGTCTTTTTGTTTACGACATGGAGCAATGGCATCAGCTGGAACAGAAACTGGCAGCCTTGCCGATGAGCCGCAAAACAGCGCGTGATTTTACCCGTTTCCTCTTTGGCGGTGCCTGCGAGGGCGAATGTGACAAGCAGGGTAGAGTACTGCTGCCGGCAAATCTGCGTCGTCATGCCGGCTTGGAAAAGGATGCTGTGATTGTGGGCGTAGGCAGCAGAGCCGAAATCTGGGATGCAGGCCGTTGGAACGAATATAACGAAGAAAATGCCGATGATGTGAGTGAGCTCGCAGAGCAGCTTGCTGATTTAGGAATATAAGATTGGTGTTGGCTATGGAATTTAAGCATACAAGTATCCTGCTCGCTGAGAGTGTGGAGTTTCTGATAACAGATAAAAACGGTATTTATGTGGACTGCACCATGGGTGGTGCGGGGCACAGCAGTGCGTTTGCCGCACAGCTGGAGGCAGGCGGTCTTTTGATTGGCATTGATCAGGATGATGATGCTATTGCTGCCGGTTCCGAGCGCTTGCTTAACAAATTTACCTGCAAAACCGCAGTTGCCAAGTCCAATTTTGAAAATTTTTCCCAGGTATTGGATTCCATGGGAATCGATGAAATTGACGGTATCTTTTTTGACCTTGGTGTTTCGAGCTATCAGCTGGACACACCGGAGCGTGGTTTCTCATATATGCATGACGGACCTTTGGATATGCGCATGAATAAAGAAGCAAGTCTGGATGCAGAGTACATTGTAAACCACTATAAGGAAGAAGAGCTGGCGGATATTATTCACCGTTACGGTGAGGAACGCTGGGCCAAGCGTATCGCACAGTTTATTGTGGCAGCACGCAAGGAAAAGCCGTTGACTACTACTTTCGAGCTCGTGGATGTCATCAAGAAGGCTATTCCCAAGGGAGCAAGACTTGACGGCCCGCATCCGGCGAAGCGTACCTTTCAGGCTATCCGCATCGAGGTAAACAACGAGCTGGGAATTTTGGCAGATACGATGGAAAGAGCTGTGAACCGCTTAAAGAGCGGTGGCCGCATCGGTGTTATTACCTTCCATTCGCTGGAGGACAGAATTATTAAACAGACCTTTGCGAAGCTTGCTAAGGGCTGCACTTGTCCGCCGCAGCTGCCTGTGTGCGTATGCGGTAAAAAGCCTTTGCTGCGCAAAACGGGAAATATTGTTCCCTCAAAAGCAGAGGTAGAGGAAAATCCGCGTAGCCGCAGTGCGCGCCTGCGTTATGCAATTAAAATATGACAGATAATAGCTGAGAGATAAATTTTGATGTTTTGATGAAGGGTGATTTTGATGCTTGCCAGAAAATACGATAATTATGCTTGGCAGGAGCAGCCTGCCGAGCAATATGAGGTGCAGCAGCCTGCCCGCAGAAAAGTACATAGACCTGATCCGAGAAGAGTGCTGCGCAACAGAATTCTTAAAGCATTTTTACTTATTATGGCAGCTTATTTTATTGTTGTTTTACGCAGTAACGCTATGGTGCAATATGGCAATGAGCTGGTGCGCCTGCAGCAGCAGGAGGCTCAGCTTATCAGCAAAAACAACGAGCTGAAAATTGAGGTTGAGCAGCTGAAGGGACCTGAGCGTATTATCGGTTTGGCCGAACAATATTTGGGTATGAGTGTTGCCCGCAGCAATATTTATGTAAAGGCTGGCGGAAGCAGCAATTCTTTGGCTGTGCATAACAAATAAACATAGCCATTCAGTTTATATTGTGATATAATTTGAATGGGTTTTTGGGAGGCAGCCTTTTGGCTGCCGTTTCAATTTAAATTCTATACTATAATTAAACTAGAAGTAATTTACGGCTTTGCTCCATGAGGGGCGGAACGTAAAACAGGGGGGTTAATAAATGGAAAAGCAATTAGCTTCACTCCTTGCCTTATTGCCGCAGGCTGAGGTCATTGGCAGTGCTGATAAAGTTATTACTGATGTAACTGCCGATTCCCGTGCGGTGGTAGCCGGCAGTCTTTTTATCTGCCTGAAGGGTGCAACTGTAGACGGACATAAATTCTTGGCGATGGCTGCCGAAAAGGGCGCTGTTGCTGCGCTGGTGGAGGATGTTCCCGCTGAAGTACCACAGGGCGTTACTCTTATTAAGGTTGCCGATACGCGTGAGGCTATGGAGCTGGTAACGCCGTGTTTTTATGATTATCCGGGACGCAAGCTGAGAATGATCGGTGTGACCGGTACTAACGGCAAAACAACTTCAACAAATATTATCCGTCTGATTCTGCGCAAGGCAGGCTACAAGGTTGGCCTGATTGGCACTATCAATATTATGATTAACGATGAGATTACCGAATCTCATAACACTACTCCGGATGTAGTTGACCTTCAGAAAACACTTTACGCTATGTGCTGTGCCGGTTGCGATTACTGCGTAATGGAGGTTTCCAGCCATGCGCTGGCACTGAAGCGTGTGGCAGGCATTGAATATGATTGCGCTGTGCTGACGAATATTACCCAGGACCATCTGGACTTCCATAAAACCATGGAAAATTACCGCGATGCCAAGAGCCTGCTCTTTGAGCATCTTACCGACGGCAGCAAGCCGAATAAAAACGCTGTCTTCAATATGGATGACGCAAGTTCCGCAATTATCCGCGAGCGCACCAAGGCTAATGTACTGACCTATGGTGAAGGCCATGATAATGATATCTATCCGCTGAGCTTTACGGTAGAACCTAAGCATATGCAGCTGCTGTTGCACACTCCGGTGGGTGAAATGGACCTGGAGCTGAAGATTACCGGTGAGTTCAATGTTTATAACGTTATGGGCGTTATCGGTGCAATGCTGGCCGAAAAGATTGACAAGGATATCATTTGCTCCGTACTCGACGGCTTTGACGGCGTCCCCGGACGTTTCCAGCTCGTTGAGGCAGGACAGCCTTATACTGTTATTGTAGACTACGCACATACTCCCGACGGTCTGGAGAACGTGCTGAAAACCGCACGCTCCATTACCCGCGGTAAGCTGTGGGTTGTGTTCGGCTGCGGCGGTGACCGCGACAACAAAAAGCGTCCGCTGATGGGTGCGCTGGCATTGGAGCTGGCTGACAACATCGTTGTTACCTCAGATAATCCGCGTACCGAGGATCCGGAGCTGATTATCGACGAAATCTTTACGGCACTGCAAAATGTGCCCGAGGGCAAGCATGTTACCCGTTTGAGCGACAGACGTGAGGCAATCTGCTATGCGCTGGCCAACGCTGCTAATGAAGATGTAATTCTGATTGCCGGCAAAGGCCACGAAAATTACCAGATTTTGAAGGACAGAACTATTCACTTTGATGATAAAGAAGTTGTAATGGAATACTGGAGTGATAAAAAATGCTGAAGGCCAGTGAAGTTTTAGCAGCCACCAAGGCTGTTTGTGCAGATTTTGAGTTTACCGGCGTAACCACCGATTCCCGTGCGGTAAAGCCGGGAGAATTATTCGTAGCGCTGAAGGGCGATAATTTTGACGGCCATGACTATTGCGCCAAGGCTGTGGAGCTGGGTGCTGCGGGCGTTGTTGTATCCCATGAGGTTAGCGGCCTGCCTGCGGGCGTTGCTGTGTTCATGGTAGAGGATACGCTGCTTGCTTACCAGCAGCTTGCGCATGCCTACCGTCTGCGCAAGCAGGGCCTGAAGGTTTTTGCGATTACAGGCTCTAACGGCAAAACCTCTACGAAGGATTTGCTGGCTGCCTGCCTGAGCTGCAAATATAATGTTGTCAAGACTCAGGGCAACTTCAATAATGAAATCGGTTTGCCAAAAACCTTGCTGAGCATTCAGCCGGATACCGATATTGCCGTTGTGGAGATGGGCATGCGCGGGCTGGGCCAGATTGCCGAGCTGTGCCGCATTGCCGAGCCTGACAGCGGTCTGATTACCAACGTGGGCGAAACCCACATGGAGCTTTTGGGCAGCATGGAAAACATCGGCAAGGCCAAAAGCGAAATCGTGCTTAATCTGTCGGAGGATGGCTTTGCTGTGCTCAACGGCGATAACGAATACGTACTGCCGGCAGCAGGCAAGACCAAGGCAAAGGTTGTTTACTTCGGCCTGGGCGAAAACTGCGACTTCCGCGGCAGTGATATTGTGACCTCCGGTGCAGGCACTACCTTTACCTGTACCCATAAGGCTACCAGTGAAGCTGTTAAGGTAAGCCTGCAGCTGATTGGTGAGCATAACGTTTATAACGCGCTGAGCGCTATCGCCGGCGCCTTCTGCTACGGCGTGCCGATGGCAGCAAGCGCACAGGCACTGGCAACTGCCCGCCTGACAGGCAGCCGTCAGGAAATCGTTTATATCGGCGATATCACCTTTATCAACGATGCTTATAATGCAAGTCCGGCTTCTATGGAAGCGGCACTGAAAACCTTGGCGGAGGCCAAGAAGGCAGCTCATGGCAAGGCTCGCACTATTGCTGTGCTGGCAGATATGCTGGAGCTGGGAGATATCAGCGAGGATGCGCATCGCCGTGTAGGCCGCTGGGCTGTAGAAAACGGTGTAGATTTTGTACTGACCTACGGACCGCAGGCTGCTTATATTGCGGATGAGGCTGCAAAGCTGGGCGGCAAGAGCAAGCATTGCGCCGACCGTCAGGAGGCAGCGGATGCTTTGCGTCTGATGGCTTCCGCAGGTGATATTATCCTGCTTAAGGGCAGCCATTCCATGCAGGTTGACAAAATGCTGGAGCTGTTCAAGTAAACTTAAGAGAGTGAGATTTTAGTAGATGTTAAAATTAATCGGAATTCCTGTGACTGCGTTTATCGTGTGTGCTTTAATCGGCCCGGTGCTGATTCCTTATCTGCATAAGCTGAAGTTTGGTCAGTCTATCCGCGAGTGCGGACCGGCAAGCCATATGGCGAAAAGCGGCACACCGACGATGGGCGGACTTATGATGCTGGCAGCGTTGCTGGTTGCTTTGCTGTGGAGTAACTTTACTCCCCATGTAATTATTGCTCTAGTACTGACAGTAGGCCATGCGGTCATAGGCTTTATAGATGATTACATCAAGGTTGTGATGAAGCGCAATTTGGGCCTGACTGCCAAGCAGAAATTTTTACTGCAGTTCATTCTGGCCGGTGCCTATGTATATTTCGCCGAAACTCATATCCGCAATACGGAGCTGTGGGTTCCCGGCATCAATGCTGTCATTGATTTAGGCTGGGGTTATTATGTGCTGGCCTTCCTGCTTTTGGTTGGCACAACCAATGCCGTAAACCTGACGGATGGTCTGGACGGACTGGTTTCCTTTGTCAGCCTGCCGGTTACCATGGTTTTCGCTTTTATTGCTTACATGCAGGGTATGTTGGATCTGAGCGGTTTTTCTTTGGGACTGACCGGTGCCTGCCTGGGCTTTTTACTGTTTAACCGTCATCCTGCCAGGGTATTTATGGGTGATACCGGTTCCTTGGCTTTGGGCGGTGCTATTGCCGCTTTAGCGCTTTTGACACGTACAGAGCTGCTGCTGGTTATTGTCGGCGGTATCTATGTAGCGGAAGCGCTGTCGGTAATTATTCAGGTTACCTATTTCCGCTTCAGCGGCGGTAAACGCATTTTCCGCATGTCTCCGCTGCATCATCATTTTGAGCTGGGCGGCTGGCCTGAGGTTAAGGTTGTGCGTGTGTTTACAGCGGTAAGCTGCGTATTGTCTGTCATTGGCTTATGCCTGTGGCTTAATGCATTTGTATAAAAAATCTTCGGCTATAACCATTTTGTCGTAATTTTTGCGGTAAAATGGCTATAGCCTATGTATGTTTATGAATAGAGGGTGTTTCTTGATGACTAAAAAGGATGCTGTAATCGTTTACGGCGCAGGCATCAGCGGCCGTGGCGCAGCGCAGGTGCTGGCAGATAAAAAGCAGCAGGTATATTTGTATAATGATATGGACTGCACTTTAGAGCCGCAGCTGCTGCAGCTTTTAGAGAGCGTTGGCGGCGGGCTGGCCATCGGCCGGGCTGCATTCGAAAGCCTGCTTGATATTGCAGAGGTGCTGGTGCTTTCTCCGGGTATTGCCTGCGATAACGAAAATGTGCTGCTCGCAGAGCAGCGCGGACTGGAGGTCATCAGCGAGGTTGAGCTGGGCTACAGGCTGTATGGCGGTCACATTGCCGCTATCACCGGTACTAACGGCAAAACCACTACCACTACTATTGTGGGCGAGATGCTCAAACGTCTGCCGGTGCCTTCTGCAGTAGGCGGTAACATTGGCCTGGCACTGTCTAAGGAGATAGAGAGCCTGCCGCAGGATGGCTGGCTTGCTGCCGAGCTTTCCAGTTTTCAGCTGGAAAAAGTCAGCAGCTTCTGCCCTGATATCGCAGTAGTGCTGAACCTGACTCCGGACCATCTGGAGCGTCATCATACGATGGAGGCCTACGGCGAGGCGAAGAAAAATATTTTCCGTCAGCAGGGCGAGGCGCAGGTTACGGTACTGAATTACGATGATCCCATCGTGCGTACATGGGGTGCGGAAACTAAAGGCCGTCTGTGTTACTTCAGCCGTAAGGAAAAGCTGCAGCAGGGCATCTACATGCAGGATGGTAATTTTATCATCAGCTGGGACGGCAAGCAGGAAACTGTCTGCAATATCAGCGAGCTGCATCTGTTCGGCGGTCACAACGAAGAAAACGTGCTGGCAGCCATTGCCTGCGGATTTTTCGCCGGAGTGAGCATCAGCGATATGGCTGATGTGCTGCGTAACTTCCGCAGCATTGAGCACCGCATTGAATACGTTGCTACGATTGACGGCGTACCGTATTATAATGATTCCAAGGCTACCAACACCGACTCTACGATTAAAGCGCTGGAGGCCTTTAAGGACGGCCACATCATTTTGCTGGCAGGCGGTCACGATAAGCTGACACCGTTGGAGCCGATGATGGAGCTGGTTAAGGAAAAGACCGACGCATTGATTCTGCTGGGCGCTGCCAAAGAGCGCTTTAATAAGGCAGCTGTCGCCTGCGGCGTGCAGAACATCGTGCTGGCCGACAGCTTTGAGGACGCAGTGAGCAAGGCGCATGCGTTGGCACACAAGCCACAGGTTGTGCTGCTTTCGCCGGCCTGCTCATCCTTTGATATGTTCAAGAATTATCCCGAACGCGGAAATTATTTTAAAAAGCTGGTACACGAGCTGGAGGGAGGTAACGTTAAGTGAAGGTAATTCTTTCCGGCGGCGGTACGGGCGGACACATTTATCCGGCCCTGACCATTGCGGACCAGATAAAAAAACTGCAGCCTGAGGCGGAAATCAGCTTCGTAGGCACACAGCAGGGGTTGGAAAAGGATATCATTCCCCGCTACGGCTACAAGCTGCAGTTTATTGAGGTAGCAGGCTTTAAGCGCAGCCTGAGCCTGGATACCCTGCGCAGTGCGGCAAAGCTTTTTGCCGGCTTATATGATGCCTACAAGATTATCAGCAACGAAAAACCAGATCTGGTAATCGGTACCGGCGGTTATGTCTGCGGCCCGATTGTTTTCATGGCAGCGTTAAAGGGAATTCCCTGCTGCATTCAGGAGCAGAACGCGATGCCAGGTGTAACCAATAAAATTTTGTCACGTTATGTGCGCAAAGTATTTTTAGGTTATAAAGAGGGCGGCAAATATTTTCACGGCAAGGCAGAGCTGGAATATACCGGCAATCCTATCCGCAGTGAAATTCTGCAGCATACGCGTGAGGAAGCTGTTAAGGAGCTGGGGCTGGACCCGGCGAAGAAAACGATTCTCGTTTCCGGTGGCAGCCGTGGTGCGCGCACCATCAACAACGCTATGCTGGAAGCAGAGCTGGCGCTTTCCGGCAGAGCCGAGGTACAGGTGTTGCATGCGACCGGTGATGTGAATTATGACGCCTATATGGCGGAAATCAAAAAGCGCGGCGGGGTGGCGGATAACATTATTATCAAGCCTTATCTGCATAATATGCCGGTAGCGTTGGCTGCGGCAGATCTGGCAGTATTCCGTGCCGGTGCAATCGGTCTGGCAGAGCTGATGGCGAAGGGAGTGCCGTCACTTTTGGTACCATATCCGTATGCTACGGCAAATCACCAGGAGTTTAATGCCAGAGCGGTAGAGGCTCAGGGTGCTGCCAAGGTTATTCTTGATAAGGACCTTACGGGCGACACCGTTTTGGAGTTTATCGAGCATTTATTAGTACATGAAGAGGAATTGCAGCAGATGCATGCGGCGGCCCAAAAGCTTGGCAGACCGCAGGCTGCAGAGGTTATAGCCAAAGAGGCTGTGGCCTTGACTAAACAATAAGGGAGGGCCTCGAGTGGCTGAAAACAAATTAGCAAACCTGCATAATATACATTTTATCGGTATCGGCGGCGCCGGTATGAGCGCGATTGCTTATGTATTGATTAAGCGCGGCTATGATGTAAGCGGTTCCGATTTAAATGCCGGTCATATGTCGGCACATCTGGCGGAAGAAGGCGCTATGGTTTATATGGGGCATGCTGCCAGCCAGGTGGAGGATGCTGAGGCTGTAGTTATTTCTACAGCGATTCATCCAAACAATCCGGAGCTGATGGAGGCCAGAAAGCGCGGTATTCCTGTGCTGCACCGCAGTGATGTGCTGGCTGCGGTGATGAATGCTGCCGACGGCGTAGCTGTCGCAGGTGCTCACGGCAAAACTACTACCAGTGCGATGATTTCTTGCATTGCGGCAGAAAGCGGTATTGATCCGACTGTTATCATCGGTGGCGAGGTAAGCAGCCTCGGCGGCAATGCGCGCAACGGTGCAGGCCGCTTTGTGGTAGCGGAGGCGGATGAGAGCGACGGCTCCTTCCTCAAGCTGTATCCGTATCTTGCTGTAGTAACTAATATTGAAGATGATCATCTGGACCATTACGGTACAGAAGAAAATATATATCAGGCTTTTAAACAGTTTGTAGGCAACATCAAGGAAGGCGGCAAGGCAGTCCTTTGCTTTGATAATGCCAAGGTACGCCGTCTGGCTGCCGAAACTGATAAAGAGGTAATTACCTACGGCGTAGAAGGCGAGGGTGCTGACTACATTGCCCGTGATATTTCCTACGGTGTTGACGGCACCAGCTATAAGCTGTACTATAAGGGAGAATTTGTGACAGAGGTTCATCTGATTGTTCCCGGCAGACATAATGTTCTGAATTCTATGGGCGCGTTTGCTGCTGCACATGAGATGGGTATCGCTACCGACAAAATTCTTGCATCCCTGAAAAAGTTCGGCGGTGCCAAACGTCGCTTTGAAACTAAGGGTAAGGTTAACGGTGTCTGGGTTGTTGATGATTATGCGCATCATCCGACAGAAATCGGCGTAACGCTGAAGGCTGCCAGACAGACAAAGCCTGAGCGCCTGCTGTGCGTGTTCCAGCCGCATCGCTACACTCGTACCAAGCTGCTGTTCTCCGAGTTCTGCGAATGCTTTAAGGATTGCGATGAGCTGATTCTGACTGACATTTATGCAGCCAGCGAGGAAGCAATTCCCGGCGTGAGCAGCATGCATTTGGCAGAGGGTATCAAAGCAGCGACCGGTCAGGAGGTGCTGTATATCGGCAAGCTGACCAAGGCTGAGGAATACCTGGAGCGCATTGTACGTCCCGGCGATCTGGTGATGACCATCGGTGCCGGTGATGTGTTTAAAATTGGAGAAGAATTAGTTAGGGAGTTGGAAAGAAATGCAGATTAATAAGCAGGATGTTGTTGCTGTTGTTTTAGGCGGGCCTTCCTCTGAAGCCGAGATCTCGCGTGTTACCGGCGGCGCAATTGCCAACGCACTGCGCGAAAAGGGCTATAATGCCAAGGAAGTTGAGCTGAATCCGTCTAATCTGATTAACGAGCTGCGTGATATGAACGCTAAGGTAGTATTTAACGCCGTTCATGGTATGTATGGTGAGGATGGCCGTTTGCAGAGTATTCTGGAGGCAGCAGGTATTCCTTATACCGGCTGCGGCGTACTGGCAAGCGCTGTTTCTATGGATAAATCCGCTACGAAGCGTTATCTGCAGTCTGCAGGCATTCCTACCGCACCCTGCATGATTATCAACAAGCGTGATGCAGGTGATTTGCAGACGCTGGCAGAAAAAATTATTTCCGAGTTCGGTCTGCCCGTAGTTATTAAGGCAGCAACTCAGGGCTCCAGCATCGGCGTGGTAATTCCCAAGACTGCACAAGAGGTTGTGCCTGCACTGGAGGAAGCCTTCAAGTATTCCGAAAATGTGCTGGCAGAAAAGTGCATCAAGGGCAAGGAGCTGACGATTTCTATTATGGAAGAGAACGGCGAGCCTAAGCCGTTGCCGGTTATCTGGATTGCACCGCATTCCGGAGCCTATGACTTCCATTCCAAATACACCAAGGGTGCTACGGATTACCACTGCCCGGCACCGTTTGATGAGAAAACTACTGCCTATATCCAAAAAATTGCCGTAGAAACCTACAAGCTGCTGGGCCTTTCCGGTGTAGCGCGTGTAGATGCTATGCTGGGTGATGAGGATGGTGTTGCTTATGTACTGGAAGCAAACACTGTTCCCGGCATGACGGCAACCAGCCTGGTTCCGAAGGCTGCTGCTGCTGTAGGTATCAGCTTCCCGGAGCTCTGCGAGAAAATTTTACTGAGCGCTAAATAAAAATGTTTTACAAGGAGCCAAAGGAGGTGCAGCATGGATTCATCGCAGACTATACGCGAACAACTGCGCAAACGCAGACGCCGGAAATTCTGGCACATGGTGCGCCTACTGGTATCCACGGCTATACTTGCTGTAACCTGTACATATGTCTGGCGCTATGTGCATAATCCTGCGTTTGCCTTTGGCAACGTCAGCATTCACGGAAGCAGTCAGCTGACGGAGGCGGAGGTTATCTCGCTTGCAGGCTGCGGGCAGGGACCATTGAATCTTTTCAATGCCAGCTCCGGCCGTCTGCGGGAGGCTTTGCTGCATGATGTCCGCTTTAAGAATGCAGAGGTGGCTTACCGCTTTCCGGCAACCTTGCAGGTGAGCGTAGAGGAACGGCAACCGGCGCTTTATGTTGCCAATTCCTATCACAGCTATCTGAAGGTGGATTATAACGGCGTTGTTCTTAGTGTGACAACTACTATTCCGGATGCTAAGGCTCCTGTGCTGGCCGGCATAAAATGCGGTAATCTTTATCTGGGCGATAAGGTTGCCAATGCCGGTGTGCTGCAGATTCTGCAATTTTTGCAGCAGCTGACGCCGGAAGCACTGCAGCGTATCGGTGAAATTGCCGTTGATGATAAGCAGGATGTTAAGCTGCAGCTGAGCGGCAGCTTTCCGGTGCGTCTGGGCAGGGTGCAGGAGGTATCACAGAAGGCTTCTGTGTTTATGACTGTGTTCAACGAGATTAAAGATAAAAATATTAAGGCTGAATATATTGATTTAACCTTCGGTAAGCCGTATATCAAGCTTTTGCCAAAATAAATTGCTGTTAACTTGTTATAGCTGCAATGCTGTTGCAGCTGATGTCACAGTGAGGGTGAGATAATGAAAGAAATTTTTACTATGGATTTAAAGGGCAAGCTGTTGATTGCCGTGGTATTCATGGTGTTGGGATTTATGCTTTCGGTACAGTATAAAACTACAGAGCTTCAGCGCAATGTGCGTATGGACCGCGTAGAGGATTTGTCGGAACGCCTGAAGATTATGGAAGCCGAGAACAAGCAGCTGCTGACAGAGCTGGAAACCTTGCGCGCAGGTGCTGGCAAGGATCCTGCTGATGACCGTATGAAGCTGATGGCAGGCACGACTGACGTAGAGGGCGAAGGCATTGAGATTTTGCTGGATGACAGTAATATTGCCAAAAAGTCCGGCGAAAATCCTAATTTGTACATTATTCATGATGAAGATTTGCTGCGTGTACTCAACGAGCTGCGCGCTGCCGGTGCGGAAGCAATTTCTGTCAACGATCAGCGCATTGTGGCTATGAGCGAAATTCGTTGTGCCGGACCTACTATTTCGGTAAATAACGTCCGCAGTGCTCCGCCTTATGTTATCAAGGCTATCGGTGCTCCTAAAACTTTGAGCAGTGCTCTGCGTCTGCGTGGCGGTGTTGTAGAAACCTTTGAGTTTTGGGGCATTCAGGTAAAAATCAAGACTGTTGAAAAGCTGCATATTCCGGCGCTGAAAGCACCGCGCAGCTTTGAATACGCTAAGACGGTAGAAAGCAAGGAGGCAGCGAAATGATTGGATTTGCATTTGCCGGCCTTGTGCTTGGCCTTATACTCGGTGTTTACTGTCCTTTCAGAGTGCCGCCTGAATACGCGCGCCTGCTTGCCGTAGCCGTTATGGCCGGTATGGATGCAGTGCTGGGCGGTGTACGTGCTTCGCTCGAAGGCAATTATGATACTCAGGTTTTCATTTCCGGATTCTTTATCAACGGCATTTTGGCAGCCTTTTTGTGCTATGCAGGTAATTTGATCGGTATCGATTTATATCTGGTAGCGGTACTGATTTTCGGTATGCGTATTTTCCAGAATCTGGGAATTATCCGTCGCCTTTATATGGGCAAATAAGTGTCCTGCAGGAAGATGAAGAAAAAAATTCATCAATAAGCAGGAAAATAGCACTTTCATGTTGAACAATATAAAAATGATTATTTTATAAATAAGCTACCCAAAGCTAAGGGGGACGTAGAATATGTTTGATGACGTAGAGACAACCTTTGAACCGTTGGCCAATATTAAAGTAATTGGTGTAGGCGGTGGCGGCAATAACGCCGTAAACCGTATGATTGACGCCGGCGTAAGCGGCGTAGAATTCATTGCAGTGAACTGCGATAAGCAGTGCCTGATGCTTTCCAAAGCAGAAAAACGCATCCAAATCGGCGAAAAGCTGACTAAAGGTCTGGGTGCAGGCGCAAATCCCGAAATCGGCGAAAAAGCTGCCGAAGAATCCCGTGACCAGATTCTGGAGTCCCTGAAGGGTGCAGATATGGTATTTGTTACCGCAGGTATGGGCGGTGGTACCGGTACCGGTGCTGCTCACGTTGTTGCGGAATGTGCCAAAGAAATCGGTGCGCTGACTGTCGGCGTTGTAACCAAACCCTTTGGCTTTGAAGGTCCTCGCCGCATGAAGCAGGCTGAGGCAGGTATTGTCAACCTGAAGGAAAAGGTTGATACCCTGGTAACTATTCCTAACGACCGTTTGCTGCAGATTATCGAAAAACGTACTTCCATGCTGGAAGCCTTCAAAAAGGCCGATGACGTATTGCGTCAGGGCGTTCAGGGTATTTCTAACCTGATTGCTGTTCCCGGTCTGATTAACGTTGACTTCGCCGATGTCAAGACTGTTATGTCTAATGCAGGCAGCGCTCTGATGGGCGTTGGTACCGCTAAGGGCGAAGGCGGCGGCAAGGCTGCAGCCGAAGCTGCTATCAAGAGTCCGCTGCTGGAAGCATCTATCGACGGTGCCCGCGGCGTACTGATTAACGTTATCGGCGGCAAGGAGCTGTCCCTGTTTGACGTTAACGAAGCTGCCAATATTGTCAATGAAGCAGCAGATCCCAATGCAGTGGTTATTTTCGGCGCTGTTATTGATGAAAGCCTCAATGACGAAATCCGTGTTACGGTTATCGCAACAGGCTTTGAGAAAAAATCTCCTGTTACCAAAAATACAGTTGGCGGTCCGGCATCTATCAACCGCAACACTAGCGGTGTTATCAAGAATTTCTCCGATCCGAATGAAATTCCGCCATGGCTGCGTCACTGATTGAAAGGAAGGCAGTAATATGAAGTGCCCGTTTTGCTCCCACAGAGACAGCCGTGTTATCGACAGCCGTGCTGTAGAGGAAGGCTGTTCTATCCGTCGCAGACGTGAATGCCCTAATTGCGGCAAACGCTTTACTACATATGAAAAATATGAGGAAACTCCGCTTGTTGTCAGCAAGAAGGATGGTCGTCGCGAGCTTTTTGATGGTAAAAAGCTGTTGGCAGGTCTTTTGAAGGCTTGTGAGAAACGCCCGGTTCCTTATGAAAAGATTAAAGAGATTGCCGACAGCATCGAGCGTGAGCTGCGGATGAGTGCGGATGCGGAAATTCCCAGCGCCCAGATCGGTGAGCTGGTTATGAAGTATCTGGAGCAGACAGATCAGATTGCTTATGTACGCTTTGCTTCCGTATATCGTCAGTTTGCCGACGTGCGCAATTTTATGCAGGAGCTGGAACGTATTATGCAAAAATCTAAAGACGCAAAATAGAGGTGCGGAATATGAAAAAGTATTTACTGCTTACTTTAACGGCTCTTATGCTGGTTGCAGGCTTCAGCGGCTCTGCGCTGGCTAAGGAAAGACTCTTTACGTTTTCCAATAACAATAACGGAGCTGTGAAAGAAGTTAATTATTATCTGGATAATGGTGCCAAGGTTGTGTTTATGGACACAGCGGCTAAGGCTACCGATAGCACGGTGATTATCACCGTAGTGCTGGATATACCCGAGGGTGTGGCAGCATATCAAAAGTAAATAGCAAAAAGGTGCCGCAGGCACTTGCAAAGGGAGACGGCATTAGCCGTCTCTTTTGGTATAAGCGTAATATTTCAGCTAGAGCTTAGCTGTAAATTTGAGTGCTTTTAAGGGGGACTTTAGGATGCAGGATTTTATCATTACACAAAAAAATAATCTTTGGTGGGGTTCGTTCCCACGTTTGACGCAGGTAGGCTTCGGTAATGCCTGTAGCTGCCGGCTGCATGGGGAAAGCTCTCTGGTGCCGGGGACTTTGAATCTGGCCTTGCACGTGGGTGACGATGCAGAGCTTGTATTGCAGAACCGTCGCCTGTTTGCACAGGCTTTAGGTTTGGACGCATCAAAATTTACTACCTGCGAGCAGGTGCATGGAAGCAACGTTGCGGTGGTAGATGAAGCCTTGGTCGGCGCCGGTGCGACAGCACTTGCTGATACGATTAAGGATACGGATGCACTGGTTACAAATTTGGCAAACGTGCCGCTGCTGCTGTTCTTCGCAGACTGCGTGCCGTTGCTTTTTGCCGACGAGCGCCAAGGCGTGTGCGCTGTGGCACATGCAGGCTGGCGCGGTACGGTAGCACAGATTGGGCGCAAAACTGTGGAAGCTATGCAGCAATCCTTTGGCTCCCGTCCCGAAGATATCATTGCGGCGATTGGTCCGTCAATCGGCCAATGCTGTTATGAGGTGGACGATTTTGTGCGCAGTAAGGCAGCAGGCTACGAGCAGTTCTTTGCGCCCAGAGCAGAAAAGCCCGGCAAGTATCTGCTGGATTTATGGGGTTATAACCATCAGGTGCTGTTGGACGCAGGATTAAAGGCAGAAAATATTCTTACTGCCGGCGTATGCACAGAGCATAACCATGAAATGTTCTGCTCCTACCGTGCAGAGCAGGGAAAAACCGGTCGCATGGGTGTGTGCCTATATAGAATGTCTGCCGATAAAAATGCGTAAGTACGGAAGAAATGCTTCTTGTAACGCTAAAAAAACGAAAAGAGTGAGTGAAGATGCTTAAAGATACATTTACTTTTCAGGGACCGTTAGGCGAGATTGAATGTCTTGTTGAGCCTAACCGCAGTGATAATAATGCCGTTCTGGTTATGGCGCACGGCTTCCGCGGCAGCCGCGACAGCGGCGGACGTGCTGCAGGCGTGGCGCATCAGGCTGCGGCGCACGCTGCCGTAGTGCGCTTTAACTTTACGGGTACGCAGATAATTTCGCGTCAGGTGGAGGAGCTGCACGCCGTACTGGCGGAGGTGCGCCGCAGACAGCCCGGTTGCAGGCTGTTCCTTTTGGGACGCAGCCTTGGCGGTGCAGCATCCATTATCACTGCAGCGCAGGACGGCGCTCTTGCCGGTCTGATTTTGTGGGCAACGCCGAATAATCTGCGCTTTACCTTCCGCTATGTGATGACGGAGGACGAATATCGTCGTCTGGATAGCGGCGAAACGTTGCACTTTAATGATGAGCGCGGCGAATGCGATTTGACACCGGATTTCCTGACGGACTTTGATCAATACGATTTGCCTTCATTGCTGCAAAAAGCACAGCCTTTGCCTGTACTTTTGCTGCACTGCAGTGCGGATGAGGTGGTGCTGGCGGAGCAGGCGCAGCGCAACGCTGCAGCCATCGGCGAGGCGGCAGAGCTGCATATCTTTGCAGGCGGTGACCACAGCTTTACGGAATACAGTGACGAAGCAGGCGCGCTGCTGAGCGATTGGCTAGGCAAACGCTTGAAATGCGGCGCTTGTTAGTTGTATAATATACTTGAGGAATTATATCCTTTTCTATGGGAGGAAAGAGCATGAAGAAATTGTTAATAATCTGCCTGATGCTGGTGTGTGCGTTGGGACTTACAGCCTGCGGTCAGGAAAAGCAGGAGCAGGCGCCGAAGGCTGAGCCTGCGACGGCTGTTTTCAACACGAGCATGGGCGATTTTGAGGTGAAGCTGGCAACAGATTATGCACCGGAAACGTCGAAGAATTTTATTACACTGGCGGAAAAGGGCTTTTATAACGGTCTTGTTTTTCACCGTGTAATCGATAACTTTATGATTCAGGGCGGTGACCCTGCCGGCAACGGTACCGGTGGTCCCGGCTACACTATTAAGGATGAGTTCAGCAGTAAGCTGCTGCATGACGGCCCCGGTGTAATTTCCATGGCCAACCGCGGACCGAATACCGGCGGCAGCCAGTTCTTTATTACCCTGCGTGAATGCAAATGGCTTGACGGTAAGCACGCTGTTTTCGGCAAGGTAAGCAAGGGTATGGATGTTGTTTATAAAATCGGCAAAACAGCAACAGATTCCAATGATAAACCGTTGGAGCCTGTAATCATTAAGAAGGTTACGATAGAAAAACGTTAACACCCCTTTTAAAACAGGTAGGAGGAAATTGCTTGGCTAGTGAAGAAGAAAAAATGCAAGGTATACTCGAAACTGTTGACCAGCAGGAAATGGTTGGCATTTGCGGACGTAACGATGAATTTCTGCGTTTAATCCGTGGAGCTTTTGACTGTACAATTGTAGCGCGCGGCAATCAGATTACCATGAGCGGACGTGCTGAAGAGGTCGTACAGCTGGAACAGCTGTTGCAGGAACTGCTGTTTTTGTACCGTCAGGGACTGCCGCTGACAACGCATGATGTGCGTTACAGTATGTATATGGTGAAGGCGGGTAAGCTGGAAAGTCTGCACCGTATGTACGCTGATACGATTATTGTCAATAACCGCGGCCGTCAAGTAAAGGCTAAAACCCTGGGACAGTGGCAGTATGTGGAAACCATCCGTCATAACTATATAACCTTGGGTATCGGACCTGCAGGCACAGGCAAAACTTACCTGGCAGTGGCGTTGGCAGTAGCGGCGCTGAAGAAAAAAGAGGTGGAGCGCATTATCCTGACGCGTCCTGCGGTAGAAGCAGGCGAAAAGCTGGGCTTTTTGCCTGGCGATATGCAGGATAAGGTAGACCCGTATCTGCGACCGCTTTATGACGGTTTGTATGATATGCTGGGTACGGAAACCTTCCAAAAGTATCTTACCAAGGGTACGATTGAGGTTGCTCCGCTGGCCTACATGCGCGGACGTACGCTGAATGATGCCTTCATCATTCTGGACGAGGCGCAGAACACTACGCCGGAACAGATGAAAATGTTCCTGACGCGTTTCGGCTTTGGCAGCAAGATGGTTATTACCGGCGATATCACGCAGATAGATTTGCCGGGTGGCAAGAACAGCGGCCTGAAGGATGCTGCGCGTATTCTGGGCAACGTACCGGGAATTGGCGTGATTAAGTTCAGTGAGCAGGATGTTGTGCGCCACGAAATCGTCGGTTCGATTATCAAGGCCTACGAACGCTTTGAAAAACAGAAAGAAAAATATAACGGAGAAAAAAAGCATGATAATTAATTTGGAAAACGACCAGCAGAAGCTAGAGCTTTCCGCGCAGGTGCTGGAGCGTCTGCAGGAGGGCTTGCAGGCAGTAGCACGCTTGAATGAGCTGCCGGAGGAGTCAGAAGTTGATGTAACTATTGTCGACGATGAGGAAATCCATGCGCTGAACCGTGAGTATCGCGGTATGGATAAGCCTACCGACGTTTTGAGCTTTGCGCTGGATGAGGACTGCGAGGATGAAGATGAGCCGGAGCTGATCGGCGGACCGGAGGAGCATCTTTTCGGTGATATCATCATTTCGGCGGAAACCGCTCTGCGTCAGGCAGAGGAATATGGCCACGGCCTGGAGCGTGAAATGACGTATCTGGCAGTACACGGCATGTTTCATCTGTTGGGCTATGACCATATGACGGAGGAGGATAAGGCTGAAATGCGTGCGAAAGAGGAGGAAGCTCTGCGCGCGATTAACCTTTCCGAAGAATATTTTGACCATCCCACAGGCATTCATTGATGCTTAATGCTCAATAATTAATAATTAACCTGTAAAAATCATAGGAGGTGCTTTCCATGAAAGACGTAAAACTGAATGAATTATCCCCGGCTTGGCGCGAATTGTACGATGCAGCGGTTGCTGCCCGTAAGAATGCTTACATTCCTTATTCCAACTTTGCTGTAGGTGCAGCAGTACGCTGTGCCAACGGAAAAATCTACGGTGGTTGTAACGTGGAAAACGCTTCCTACGGACTTTGTGTCTGCGGCGAGCGTAACGCTATTTTCCACGCTGCCTGCACCGGTGAGCGCGAAATGGTAGAGCTGTGCGTAGTTGCAGATACCTCCGGCCCCGTTTCTCCCTGCGGTGCCTGCAGACAGGTAATGCGCGAGTTTGGTATCCAGACCGTGATTTTATCAAATATGAAGGGTGACTTTAAAATTACCACGGTAGAAGAGCTGCTGCCGTATGGTTTTGAATTATAATAACAGGAGCTGATTAAGATAAAGAAGGTAAACAACGAAGAAGCTAAACATTATGCAGGCTTTGTGGCTATGGTGGGCCGCCCGAACGTGGGCAAATCAACTTTGACAAACAGTCTGATCGGTGAGAAAATCGCTATCATGTCCGACAGACCGCAGACAACCCGCAACAAGATTATGTGCATTATGAACACGGATAATGCGCAGATTATGTTTCTTGATACACCGGGCATCCACAAGCCGCAGCACAAGCTGGGCGAATACATGGTGCGCACTGCTGAAAGCACCCTGCAGGAGGTTGACGTTGTCCTCTTTGTAGTGGATGCAACCGAAAAACGCGGCGCAGGCGAAGATTATATCCTGAACCTGTTGCAGAAGGTAAAAACACCGGTAATTCTGGTAGTAAATAAAATTGACAAACTGACGGATAAGCAAAAGCTGTTCCAAATTATGGAAGGCTACAGCAAGCTGTATAAATTTGCGGCGATTGTACCTGTTTCCGCATTGAATGACAGCGAATTCCCCGGCCTGGTGCAGGAAATCACCAAGCATCTGCCGGAGGGACCGGCGTACTTCCCGGAGGATATGATTACCGACCAACCGGAGCGCGTAATTGCCGCCGAAATGATCCGTGAAAAGGTATTGCGCCTGACGCGTGATGAAATTCCCCATTCCGTAGCGGTTGAGGTGGACGAATTCAAGGAGCGCGACGAAGAAAACGTTTATATCAGAGCAACAATTTTTGTAGAGCGTGAATCACAAAAGGGCATTGTTATCGGTGCTAAGGGCAGCCTGCTGAAGAAAATCGGCCAGCAGGCGCGTGCTGATATCGAAAACCTGTTGTACTGCAAGGTCTTTTTGGATTTATGGGTTAAGGTTAAGGCTGACTGGCGTAACAAGGATAAAGCCTTGAAGCAGCTTGGCTACAAGGAGTGAGGACTTATCAACTTTTTTCGGAAACTGATTGATTTCTGGCACAGGCTGCCGCTTGCCTGGTATTACCTGAAAACCGGTACCTGGCACAAGGAAGGCAGCGCCAGCAGTGAGGACGAGCTGCGCCAGCTGGTGAGCGCCAGTGAGCGACATGGCCAGATTGACCATGTCGAGGGCAGCATGATCGGTAATGTTTTTGACTTTGCCGACCGTGTGGCGCGTGAAGTCATGGTGCCAAGACAGGATATGGTATGCCTGTTTTTGGATGATACGTTGGCAGAAAATATGGCTGTTGTGCGCAGCAGTCATCATACACGCTATCCGCTCTGCATGGAGGACAAGGATCAGGTTGTAGGTACGCTGCATGTGCGCGACCTGTTGAAGATTAAGCCGGGGCAGACTACCTTTGACCTGCGCCGCCTGATGCGTCCGATTGTTGTTATTCCTGAGGCTATGCCGGTGCCGAAGGCCTTGCGCCTGATGCAGCAGCGTCATGTGCAGATGGTGCTTGTAGCAGATGAGTACGGTGGTACTGCAGGCCTGATTACGATGGAGGACCTCGTGGAGGAAATCGTTGGTGATATTCAGGACGAGCATGAAGCGCAGGAGCCGCCGGATGTATTGCAGCTTCCTGACGGCAGCATTGAATTTGACGGCATGGTGCTGCTGGACGATGTGGCAGAGCAGCTGCCGATTACATTTGATGATCCTGAGGAAGATACCATCGGCGGTTATGTATTCGGTTTGCTGGGACGCAAGCCTGAGATTGGCGATGTTGTGGAGATTTCCGGCTACAGCTTCAAGGTGCTGCGCACGGAGGGCTTCCGTGTAGTGCGCGTGCTGGCTGCGAAGCTGCCGCAGGAGCAAAAGCAGAAAGAAGAACAGCAGGATGAGTGAGTCGCAAAGGGAGCTTTTGGCAGATGATGCGCTTGTTTTACATGTAAAAAACTGGCAGACGGCTGATAAATATGCGGTCTGCTTTACGAAGGAGCATGGCAAGTTGCGCTTTATCGCCTATGGTGCCCGCTATGAAAAAAATGTACATGGCAGATTGCTGCAGCCTTTCGCCAATCTGCATATTGAGGTGCAGCAGGGGCAGAAGATAGACAAGCTGCGCAGCTGTGAGCTTTTGCAGATGCCGAAGTCGATGGATATGCAGCAGATGGCTTATGCGGCGGTGGCGTCGGAGCTGACTGCTGTGCTGACGGAGGACAGAGTGCCGCAGCAGGAGCTTTATGAAATGCTGGGCGCTGCCCTGGCGGCGCTGCTGCAGCGCAATCCGCGTCTGGTTGTTTTGTCCTATGCTATAAAATTGCTGGCGGCTACGGGCTTTGCGCCGCAGCTTACGCATTGCGTGCACTGCTGTGAGGCTGTGACGGCGCAGGAGGATGCGTGGTTCAGTCCGCTGCAGGGCGGGCTTATCTGCAGCAGCTGCAGGAGCAGCTATAACGGTGATGGGTTGGAGCCGTGCAGTGCGGAAACACGTGAGCTGTGGCAGTGGCTGGCGCAGCTTGATTACGAGCAGCCGGCGCCCTTTAGGGTGCGAGGCGGTGCGCTGATGGAGCTGGAAAAAATTCTCTTCAAGTTTATCTTCTTTCAGACGGATAAGCCGTTGAACAGCTTAAACTTTTTGAGTCAGTTGCAGCTGTGAGGCTGTGGCGGAGGCGCTTAATTGAAGAACGTAAAACGTAAACAAAAACGCTAAAGGATTGCAAAGTCTTTAGCGTTTTTTGCATGCAAAAATCGTTAAAAGCAGGAGAATTTTCTTTTTGATATGCAGGCGTAAGGATGCTCAAATTTTTTGCAGATATACTGCAGCGAAAAATCTTCTGCTGCTGAGTTAATTATATTGCTGCTATTTAATAATGTGAGATAAGATTTGTTAACTATCGAGAAAAGATATTCAAGTAAATTGTAAAAATTGGAGCAATATGTTAAAATAAAAGAAAGGCAGAAGGTTGAGGATAATCTTCGGGTAAAAATAATAGAAACCATGAACGCGAGCGGAGGGAAGAGCATGCTTACTCTTGAGCTGTTAGAGCTGACAGAAGAATATGTGCAGTATAAATTTTATCCTGAAGGAAAAAAGGATAATTTTGGGATTGTACAGGTTAATCGAAATAATTTTAAGGATCGCTTTATTGTAAAAGAAGCAGTTGACGTATCTGATATGTATCGAGGAATGGCTATGGTCAGAGTAGGCATGCTTGTGCAGGATGGAGAATTTCCGGAAACAAGTGCGTGTGCATGGTATTAAGATTTTAAGGGAGAATGTACAATGAAGATAAAAGTAACGGATGTTTTAGCAATTATATGTTTTTCGTGGGCACTGTATTATATAAACTTTGATAAAGAAGCAGTTAAAGCTTTTATCACGGGTGGAGTGATAGTATGATGGGTAATGAAAAGAGTAATGTAAAGGATGTTTACTAAATTACTGATTTATGATTTGTATAATAGAAACTATGAATACGAGCGTAGTGAAAACTGCTGATTCTCGAACTGTTGGTGTGTGAAGTATAGTTTTTCTAATATTGTGCAATAGCGTTTAGATGTAGGTGATTTATATGAATGCTAGTATAAGTAACACGAAAGAGTTAAAGATTTTTTTAGAAAAAGCTAAAGTTGATAAAGATTATTATAGCATTTATCCTGATGAAAATTTTTATTTCGATACAGTATGCTATATATGTTTAAAAAATAAGATTTGGGAAATCGGTACTTTTGAGCGAGGCCTCCATCATCATGTAAAGCAATTTTCAATCGAAGCAGATGCTTGTCGGGCATTTTTGGAAGATTTTTATCCGGAGATGTTATAGGGAGAAAAGCAGAAAAACTAACATATTGAAACAGCAGAAACTAAACACAGTAGTGGAGATGATATGTAAATGAAGCTTACGGATATATTTATGATTTGCTTGGTATTGCTGACTTATAACAGAGATTTCAGATTCAAAAAAGAGATTATGGTATGTGCAGCAGTATACTATACTTGCAGATTATTGCAATTTATGTTTTAAGCGTTAGCGAAAAAATGTGTATGATTATATAACAGATAGGAGATTATTTAATGAAAAAACATGTGATTCTATTTTTGGTCTTTGAATTTTTGGCGATAGGACTGATGCTCAGATCTGTTTTGAACGTAGTAACAGACGAAAAAAGCGCTGTAACCTTTGCTGTTGGCTGTGTGTTTGCCTGGTTTGTAAAGACGAATTGGGAAATTTTTAAGAAGGTAAAGCAGATATATAAGCAGGCTTAAACGGGCGTATGTAAAGCAATTTTCATCCGAAGCAGATGCTTGACAGGCATTTTTGCAAGAGTTTAACTCGGAGGCGTTGAGCAAATAATATAGTTTTTGGCAGTTATCAGGCAACCCCCCGATAACTGCTTTTTTGCATGCAAAAAGTCCGCTCACATGGAGCGGACGGAGTAAAGGCTGTCTTGGATATTTTGTGCGAATGGATAACGTATAATAAGTTGCGCAAATTCAATTCAAAAAGATAGACATAGAGACTACCT
>CAVKUS010000030.1:0-30180 GCA_963659725.1 Bacteroides sp. CAG:545
TCCACTGATATAGTTGCTTGATAAATTTTGTTCAACTTGCACTTGCAATCTACCATCAAAATTATTCAATGCTGACTGAGTTTTATACTTCTTTATGGGCAAGATGCCTGTAATATAGGCCAGTGCAATAAATTTCGTAGGCTCTACACCTTTGAACAGGTTACGCAGAAAGTCAATATACTCATCCTGCACCGCCTTATTGGTTGCCTCATCTCTGATAAGCACATCCCACTCATCAATAATTATCACAAATTTATTGCCGGTTGCTGCGCTAATATAAGACAAAGCACCGGAAACCTTATCTACATTTTCAGGAATAACAGCTCCATAGATAGCACGCAATTCTGCTAAGATAGTCTGCGTAATAAAGCTGACCGTTTTTTCCGCACTGCCAGCTTCTTTAAAACACCACTGCACATCAAAATGAATAACATCAAATTTATTGAGATACTTTTCATAGCTGGCATTCTTTTCAATCTGCAGTCCCTTAAAAAGCTCTCTGGAATCGCACCCCTTGCTATAATAAGCTGCCAGCATATTGGCAGCCATAGACTTGCCAAAACGACGCGGACGGCTGTTGCATATAAATTCCTGTGGCGTACCAAGAAATCTGTTGGTCAGTTCTATCAATCCGCTCTTATCTATATATATTTCTCCGTTAACCGCATTTTGAAAAGCGCTGTTATCAGGATTAACAAACCTGCCCATCTGCTTTAACCTCCTCGCATTTTACGTTACCTATATATAAAATTATAGCACAAAGAACTACTACAGTATATAATAAACAGTATTGGAAATAATCTATTCCATTCCGTCGCTCCTGCATATAAAATCATTTTTCAAACAAAAACAGAGAATAGTGCTGTCATACACTATCCTCTGTTTTTTATTCCACCAATCAACTGTCACGATTGGACTAATTCTGGTGGAGATGAGGGGAGTCGAACCCCTGTCCGAAAATATTGCCATACAACTTTCTCCGAGCGCAGACGTCATACTTTGTTTCGCGCTGCGACTGCCTGACGACGGGCCTTCACATTGCTATCCTAAAGAGTTTCCCTTAAAGCCTATAGGAATCAGCCTTAAGGTATCCCACTATTGACTGTCATTCCTCACCCGCGGGAGGAGGCTCAGAGACAGTTAGCAGATTAAGCTGCTAAAGCGTATTCTTGATCAGCGTTTATATTTAAACGTGCCCACCGATTATCGTGCAGATGGAACCACGGCTCGCTTATCATACCGCACCTACCCCCGTCGAAACCAGTACATCCCCAAATCGGAATATATCGGTGAAAGAGCCGATACGCTACAATGATATTTTACTATGTTTTAGTCAAAAAGTCAAATAGCATATTATGAATAAATTGTGACGCTTTTTACAATAAATTCAGCAGCTCTTCTTTTGACATCGTAAAGATGCTATTGCGTCCATCAACAGACAAAATGCTTTCCGCCAAATTCTGTTTATCGTTCTGCATCTTTAAGATTTTTTCTTCGATAGAGTTTTTCGCCACCAGCTTATAAACAGAAACAACCTTTTCCTGCCCAATGCGATGCGCTCTGTCTGTCGCCTGATTTTGTGCTGCAACGTTCCACCACGGATCATAATGAATCACCACATCTGCTCCTGTCAGGTTCAAACCGGTACCACCAGCTTTAAGCGAAATAAGAAATACAGGTGTAGCGTCATTATTAAAAGCACGCACCAGCTCCAGTCTTTTCTCCTTCGGCGTTTCACCGGTAATCGTATAGTAACCAATACCTTCCCGTTGCAAATCAGCAGCTAAAAGCTCCAGCATAGATTTAAACTGCGAAAAAATCAGCACCTTATGCTCGCCTTCAATCGCACTTTGCACCATCTCCAGGCACAGCTCACGCTTAGCAGAAGCACCTTCATAATTACTGAACGCCAGGCCGGGATCACAGCAAATCTGACGTAAACGCATCAGCTCTGCCAGAATCTGTATTTTGCTCTTAGAAAGCTCTTCTTCACTCTGCGATTGCACCAATTTGAGCGTTTTCACAACCTGCCCATCATAAAGCGCCTGCTGCTTGGCATCAAAGCACGCTATGCGCACCTCTTCGATTTTTTCCGGCAGCTCGTTTAAAACATCCTTCTTTAAACGTCGTAAAATAAAGGGTGCTATTAATTGCTTTAAGCGCTTGGCAGCAGCTTCATCATTGCTTTTAACTATAGGCTGCTCAAGCTCCTTTTTGAAATAACTATATTCATACAAATAACCCGGCATAAGATAATCAAAAATGCTCCAGAGTTCACTCAAGCGATTCTCGATAGGTGTACCCGTCAGTGCAAAGCGATGCTTGCTTTTAATCAGCTTAACCGATTTTGCTGCAGCGGTAGTATGATTTTTTATAAATTGAGCTTCGTCGATAAATTCATAATTAAAGCTTTTGCCCTCATAAGCAGATATATCCCGCTTCAATAAATCATAAGAGGTAATAGCTACATCATAACCGGTAAGCTGCGCAATTTTTTCTTCTCGCTCTTTTTGTGTACCAACAATTAAAATAATCTTTAAGTCTGGTGCAAAACGTGAAAATTCCTCCTGCCAATTATAAATAAGCGAAGCAGGACAAACTATCAGCGATGTTCCCTCTTCACCTGCTGCTTTAGCAGCTGCCAAAACAGCTATGCTTTGCAGTGTTTTGCCAAGCCCCATATCGTCGGCCAAAACAGCGCCAAAACCATAAGCCGCCAAAGTTCGTAGCCATTTATAACCATATTCCTGATAATTGCGCATTACCTTAGCTAAAGATGACGGCACTTCAAAATCAGATTCATTGATAACCTTGAATTCCTTAATAAGCCTACGGAAATTGCTGTCACGCTCTGTATATAAATCTGCATTTTGCTCTAGCATTTTATCCAGATAAAACGCCCTGTAAGCAGGCAGCTGCATTTTTCCTTTGACAAAATCCTTGGGGGCAATCCGCATCGCCGTAAACATATCTGCTAATTCTTCAATAGCCTTATTAGTAATATTGACAAAGTCACCATTACGCAGACGATGATATTTTTTCTTGTTTTTATAACTGACTATGATAGCCAACAAATCTTCCAGCGAAATTTCCCTGGTAGTCAGCGACAAATCCATTAAGCCGCTGTCAATGCTTACACCCACACTGACATTAACTTTATTGTGGATTTTAATCCGCTGAAAAGCATCCGTGCTATTCACATCACCTAACTCCATAAGCTGGGCAACACCATTTTTCAGGAACTGCCACATAACATCTTCATCTTTATCAATAACAAAAGCAAGCTCAGTCATATCAACGTCATTAAAATAATAATGAAGCAGTTCTACAAGCTGCTTTTCCTTATCTGCATCTCTGTCGGCAGCAATTATATTACCAGCTAAGGCCTCCAGCAGATTGTATTGCTCTTCACCGTAACAGGCTTTGGCCACACAAAAAATTTTGCCTTGCTGATAATCCAAAAAGAAGGAAAATTTCACCTCCGGCTGCAGATATTTTTCAATAACAGCCGCATCATGTTCAATTATCTGTGCACAGCTTCCCAGCTCCGGCAATACCTGATAATAAAATCTGTTCAAATCCTTATGACCTATTTTCAGGCTAACCTTACCATTTTCACTATGTTTAAGCAAAGGCTGTAATTTATTAAAAAGGGCAATATCCATACGGTTCAGATAATAATCATCAGCAAAGTAAGCAAATTTAGAACCCTGATACACCTTAGGCAGTTTGCCCTCTACATTGATTCCTTTAAATACACCCTTTTTATTCATATCAGGAGAAAGAATCAGGTTTACATCCAGATTTTTATCACGAAAGCCTAAGATAAGCTTTTTACTGCTGTCGCTAAGCTTACACGTTACTTCAATTTTTGTACCGCTCGCCAGCTCATAAAAGCTGTCTAACGTCTTACCGAACAGCAAAATACTGTTTCCTGAAGCAATGCTTTTAACCGGTACGCCATAACTGCGATATTTCATATTTTCAGCAGTACGAAAATTATCTTCTTCCACAACCTCCCTAAGCAGTGTGTAATACTTATCTGCAGCTTCCGTAAATTTCTCTATACTAAAATTAATACTATCCTTACTGCCTAAAGCATGCTCTGCACTAAAGCTATACTCCTTCACTAATCCGGGGATATTTTTAACAACAAACAGCTTGTCCCTGCCAATTTTAAAGGATAGATTTAACTCATCCTCACTAAGCTCCAACCGAGGTACAAGCTGTACCATGCTTGCATTACTGTGCTTTTGCATAGCAGGAATTAAAGATTTCGGCTTGCTGCTATAAAGCTCCAACAATTCCCTTCCGGCAGTGCTGGTGTAATCACCAGGATTATATTCTTTAATGTAAGCATCAATCAAAAGCAGAAAAGCCATAAGGTAGGCATTAAATTTAAACATCTTAGCTTCCGGTGACCAATACGCAAAATAACTAAACTGTGCTCGCGGCACGCTGCATTCTATAGCTAAGATATCATCTTCCGAAAAAACGATCTTTAACGGGTACCGTCCATTGCTAAAGAAGGCATATCCTTCTATACGGGCTGTTAAGATTTTTTTCGAATCAGGCGAATAGAAATTATTCTCTTCTGTATCACAAGATGTCAAAACAACATCCTGCTGCTGCACCAGTTTTTTAGCTTTTTCATAAGCTTCTTCAGTGCAACAAACTTTTCTGGTTATTTCTGCCAGATTAAAAATACATTCATCGTAATCACTTGCAGAAAAAGACGGCTTAATGAATGTCTTATCATTTTTACCCAAAAATTCATTAATGCGCTCATCATCAAAAAAGCCTTCTTGCTCGGCTAAAAATAAGGCAGCAGCTATATGCTTACATGGTCCTGTAGCATTATATGGACAAGAGCAGTCCATAGTAAGCTTATGGTTTTCAGTTATTTTTACATGCACATGATATACATCCCTGCCAAATACATAAGCCTCCAAAGACAAGCCATCGATAATAATATCATCTATATTGCCTTCACGATAATATTCTCTGCCTCTTTGTAATATTTTCCAAGGAAAATAATTCTGCCACTTCACTATCGCAACACTCCCATACCCTTCATGCAAAAAGCTCTCTTAAGCACACCAATACACTTCCGGCGCACTCAAGAGAGCTACCTGTTTTACCTGTTCCTGTCCTTCAACGCGCGCTCCATCTCACGTTTAGCGTCGCGCTTGGCCATGTCCTGACGCTTATCGTACAGCTTCTTGCCTACTGCCAGCGCCAGCTCCATCTTCACCAGACCATGCTTAAAGTACAGCTTGAGCGGTACAAGCGCATAGCCCTTTTCCTTCACCTTGCCGATGAGCTTGTTAATCTCCGCACGGTGCAGCAAAAGACGGCGGCTGCGCAGCGGATCATGGTTAAAGATATTGCCATGGTCATAAGGACTGATGTGCAGATTATACACAAAGACCTCCGCCTGACGCGTTACCTGCGCATAGCTGTCCTTCATATTCGCCTTGCCTGCACGCAGGGACTTTACCTCCGTACCGGTCAGTGCAATGCCTGCCTCAAAGGTTTCGTAAATGGTAAAGTCATGGCGTGCCTTACGATTTTCTGCTATAATTTTAATCTTTTGTTCTGCCATAATTATCTGCTTTTCCTATTCTTTTTTCTGCTCTTTTTGCCGGACTTGCTGCCACCCTTAGAACTGCTCTTCGGCGAAGGCTTGCCGTGCTTGGCGCTGCGGCGTCCGGCCTCTTTATTCTTCGCACCCTTGTGCTTTTTCTTCTGCGTTTCCGCACTCAGAGCGATGCTCTGCGTGCTGCGTCCGCTGCTCGGCTTCTGTTTCATCAGCAGCTGCTGGCGGATGTGCTCACGCACGCCCGCGTTCTCCCCTGCCATGATGAAGTCAATGCTCACGTCGCTGATATTTACCTGCAGCACCTCAATGCGCACCTTATCTCCCAAACGATAGGTGTGACTGCTGTGCGTGCCGACGAGGGCATAACGCTCCTCGTAATATTCGTAGTAATCGTCCATCAGGCTGGAAATATGCACCAGGCCCTCAACACCGTTTTCCAGCTCAACGAACATGCCAAAGGCCGTCACGCCGGAAATTACGCCGTCAAATTCTTCGCCGATATGGTCTGCCATATATTCGCACATTTTGAGGTCAACGGTTGCACGCTCAGCATCCGCTGCCGCACGCTCGCGAATGGAAGAATGGTCGGCAATAACGTCCAGCTTATCGCCTAGCTTTTCGGCATCTGCTTCCTTAAGTGTGGGCTTGGCCATCCAGGCACGCAACAGGCGATGCACGATAAGGTCGGGATAACGGCGGATTGGCGAGGTAAAGTGCGTATAGTACTTCGCTGCCAGGCCGAAGTGGCCGATATTATCCGTCTGGTAAACAGCCTGCTTCATGGAGCGCAGCGCTACCGTAGTTACCAGGCGTTCTTCCGGACGACCGGCGATTTCCTTCACAGCCTGCTGAATATCCTTCGGCTCTGTTTCTTCCTTAGGGATGAACTTAATATTGAAGTTTGCCAACAGCTTGGCGAACTCCTGCATCTTTTCTTCATTCGGAATATCATGCACGCGGTAGATAAACGGCCAGTGCTGGTTAAACATATGCTGCGCAACGGTTTCGTTAGCCGCCAGCATGAACTCCTCGATAATCGACTCCGCATTGCCGTGGATACGCTGCACAATCTCAATCGGGTGCAGCTTTTCGTCCAGAATAACCTTCTGCTCAGGCAAATCAAAGTCTACTGCACCACGACGCGCACGCTTGTCATGCAAAATCTGGCGCAGGATATCCATGCGGGCAACCATCGGCAAAATGTCCTCATACTTGTCGCACATTTCCTTGTCGCCTGCCAAAATAGCACGCACAATATTATAGCTCAGGCGGTGGCGTACATTGATAACCGCCGGGAAAATCTCGTAGCTGAGTACCTTGCCCATTTTGTCGATATGCATTTCGCAGGCCATAGACAAACGGTCCTCACCGGCGTTCAGGCTGCAGATGCCGTTCGACAGACGCTCCGGCAGCATCGGCAGTACGCGGTCGACAAGATAAACGCTTGTGCCGCGCTCTCTTGCTTCCTTATCCAGCACGCTGTCCTCGGTAACATAATAGCTGACATCCGCAATATAAACGCCCAGCAGGTATTCGTTATCGTTAATCTGCTCTACGTAAACTGCATCGTCCAAGTCTTTGGCATCCTCGCCGTCAACGGTTACGACAGTGCGCTCACGCAAATCACGACGGCCTGCCAGCTCGCTCTTTTTAATAGACTTCGGCACCTTGCGTGAAGCCTCCAGCACCTCATCCGGGAAGGTCAGCGGCAGATCATTCTGCTTGATAATCGACAGAATCTCCAGGCCTACATCACCGATGTTGCCCAAAACCTCGGTAACCTTGCCCTCGGCCTTGCGGTGCTCCTGCGGCCATTCGGTAATTTCTACTACTACCTTCTGACCATCCTTGGCACCGTTAAAATGCTTGCGCATAACATATACATCCTGACCGATGCGCTTATCGTCAGGCGTTACAAAGGCGAAATCACCGGTCTGGTGGAAAACGCCTACTACCTTATTATTAGCATGCGTAATGATACGCAGGATTTCACCCTCAGGCTTTTTGCCCTGCGCCGCATTGTTCACACGCGCCAGCACACGGTCATTGTTCATCGCACCATGCAAAGCGCGCGGCGGAATGAACACGTCCGGTCTGTCGCCCTTGTTATCCGGAATAACAAAGCCAAAGCCCTTGCTCGTCAGCTGAAAGCGTCCTGCAACCAGGCCCATTTTCTCCGGCAGACCGTATGTTTCAAAGCGTGTTTTGATAATCTCACCGTTCTGCTCCATCGCCAGCAGCTCGTCCCAAAACTTGTTGGGATTAACATCATGCCCCAGCGCATCCACCAGCTCCTCCGAGGTCATCGGTGCATAGCTTTCTTCACGCATAAAATTTAATATTTTTTCACGTATATCCTTCGTCTGCATAATTTTACCTCTATTCTTCTTCACCCTCGCCTGCGGCGAGCTTGCGCGACGGTTGCGGCGTTTCATCCACAATCATCATCTTCGACAGACATTCCGCCAACAGCGTACCATCCTTTTTGCAGATAGTTCCCTGCATTTCAACCATACGCCCCTTGCGCTTCAGCTCACGCCCGGTGCAGACAACCTCCTCACCGATTGCCAACGGTTGACGATAGCGGATTTCAATCTTCGCCGTATAGGAAGGCTTGCCCTCCTTGGCAAAAAGATAATTGCCTGTTACCTCATCAAGCAGTACGGCCACCAGTCCGCCGTGCATACGTCCGGGGTAGCTTTGATGCTCCCGGCGCGGCGTAAAGTACGCTGTGCACTTGTCGTCGTCAATTGCAAAACGCATATGCAATCCGCTGGGATTATCCTTGCCACAGGCAAAGCACCAGCTGTATTCATTATTATTCAACAGTGACTTATCCATATTTCTTCGTTTACCCTTCAATATCCTTTTATTCCGCAAAAAAATCGGCGATTTCCTTAAAAACAGCCTCATGCTCGCGGTCCAGCGTCAGAATATGCCCGCTGTATTCAAACCATACCAGCCTTCTGCCGGCGGCTGCAGTCAATTTATTATAGATATATTCAGCACTGCGCGGCTGCACGGTATGCTCTGTTTTCGACTGCAAAATCAAGCATGGGATTTTGATTTCTGCCAGCAGCTTATTCTTGCATTCATTAAGCATCTTAAAAAGACTCATCAACGGCTTCGTCGGCATTTTGGCATAGGAGATACAATATTCCTGCAGCTCCTGATAATTCTTCTTGTGCTTGGGCAGATAGTGGATGAAAAAGCGCAAGAACGCCAACAGCGGCGCGCGCTTATCCTGCACAAAAATAGGTGCCGAAATAAAGGCAGCCTTCTTCACCGGCAGCTTTGCTGCCAGCTTGATGGCCAGCAGTCCGCCCATTGAAAGGCCTGCCACGTACACGCTGTCAAAGCGTGCCAGCAGCTCCTGGCATTCCGCTTCGGCAGCAGCATACCAATCCGTCGCGGTGGTTGCCTCCAGATCTTTGATGCTCGTGCCGTGGCCGGGAAGGCGCACACAGCTCACAGTATAGCCAAGCGCATGCAGATAATCACCCAGCGGACGCATTTCCGACGGCGCACCAGTGTAACCATGCAAGAGCAAAACCGCCTTATTATTTTTTCCTTCCAGCAAAAATGATTCTGCACCTTCAATTATCCGCACAAGCTTCACCTCAAAATTATTCTATACTAATTTATATTATATCATAAAAAAAGCATACTGATTACAGCATGCTTTGATTTTGCAAGAACTTCATACATTGCGATGTAGAAAAAGATGTTTTTCGGTGAACTACATGCATTGCAATGTATGTAATTAGTGTTTTTGAGAGGTTTTATACATCGGAATGTAGCAAAAAGAGGACGGTGCGCACCGTCCTCTTTTCATTTATTTAAATTCTTATATTGCATCTTCTCGCTGCCAGTTAACAACTTAATATCCTCCTGATGCCACTCATCGCAAACATCAAAGAATTCCTCACTCTTACGTTTTTTAAAAATACGAAAAGGTTGCTCTGTCGAGTTGTCGTATATATGACAAACGTCTGCAACATGAACAACATCACAAACCTGAGCCAAAGCCTTATCATAGCGTTCTATTATTTTCTCAATCGGCACATCATGACCACCTTCTGCGACACGAGATTTTACTCGATAAACATTAATGAAAGGGTCAACAGTTAAAATATAGTAACAACGTATAAAATAACCTGCGTCCTTAGCTCGTTGCAGCAAATTTAAATTTCTAGGTGTAGACATAACTGTTTCAAAACAGAAGTCCTCTCTATTTTTCAAGTGATCCTCTCTCTGCTTTTCAGCAATTTGCGCTGCAGTCAAATCATCGCATTTTAAATTTTTCTTGATTTCATCAGCATTAATATAGTCAACAGGTGGTTTTAACAAATCTGTGAAAGTACTTTTACCGGAACCGTTTGGTCCGGCAAAAACGATTATCTCCGGCTTTTTATTTAACTCTTTCGCTGTAGCGTCCATGATTATATCTCCCACATACCTGAGTTTTGCTACCATCACTACCAATTACACAAATACTCTGCGTTTCCCTATCATATGTAAAAATAGGCACATCCATAGCACGCTTCTTTTCTAAAGCAATTTTTACGGCACAATTAGCACGTTTTACAACCTGCTCGTCAGAAATATATTTTTGTTGACTCATAAGACACCAACCTTTCTAAACACACTATCCTACTTACATAGTACTGTATTTCAGCAAAAAAGTCAAAATCTATCTTGCCCACTGCAAAAAGAGGACGGTGCGCACCGTCCTCATATATTTTTACAACCCAAGCTGCGCTCTAAGTGCGCTTTGCAGTAACTGAGAAAAGTTAATCTTTTTCTTTTCTGCCAATTCATTCAGATACCAGGGAATCGAGAGAGTTTTCTTAACGGAACGGTTATCCATCTTTGCACGTATCCCAAACATATTCACATCAATAAAGCAGATGGTTTCATTGGCTGCAATATGCATATCTCTATATTCAGGAACCGGAATCACCTCATCATCCTGCTCCATTCCCCAAAGATGCAATTCCAAGGCACCTTTAGCCTGATTAACGGCTTGCGGAATATCCTCACCCGAGGCAACACAGCCCGGCAAATCAGGAAAATATATATTGTAGTTTTTTTCATTTTTTTCTATAATGGCGGGGAAAATATAATTGTCCGGGTAGTTTTTGTACATAGAAATGCCTCCTCGTAAATTACTTTAATCCGGCTTGCTTTAAAATACTTGCCTCTGTTTTCAGGCTTATGTCATCGCTTATTTTATGCGCAGCAATAGTTACGCGACCAGGTTTGGTAGGATGCTTGTACTGCCTGTGACTGCCAACCTGAGCTACCAACACCCAACCATCCTTTTCAATGAGCTTGATAATGTCTTTAAACTTGCGTGGCATGTCATCACTCCTTGGCCTTATTATATCATACGTACTGAATACGTACAAGTCTTAGATACGCAAAAAATAGGACGGTGCGCACCGTCCTCTCCTTTTAGCATTATTAAAATCAGCAGAAATATCTCACTTGTCCAAAATAATCTTGCCACTTATTTACAACACTTTGGCTTCTAGCTTCGATAATAGCCATAATGTTTTTCAAAACTCGCTCAGGAATATGTGAATTATTATGGCACAAATAACACTTTCCAGCCCTTGTAATCCAAATTTTTGTAGCATTAGCTCTAGGCGAACCCTGAGAGACATGTACATGTATAGGCTCCAATGGCTCATTTTCGTTTGTCCAAAAATACACCCAATAAGAACCAATCTTAAAAACCTGAGGCATTATCGAACCCACCTTCTTGAGAGAATTGCATGATTAAATGTGCCGTTGATTCAATAATCTCCTGATACTTATCTATTTCTTCTTGTGAAAAGCCAAATATATCTTCCCATTTATAATCCGGTAAATAGCACGTAGCATGATGAAAGCAATCCTTGGCATCAGGCTTTTCAATGTAAACTTTTACAGTTCCATCACTGCGCATCTCGGAATGTACAATTTCTGTATTATCATCTAAGGTTAAAAACGGATACATCAAAGTAATCCCCTCCTTTTAGTTTAAGTGTACACAAAAGTTTGGTAAAAAGCAAGAGATTTATTCCTTTATCAACACGCAAAAAGAGGACGGTGCGCACCGTCCTCTTTTCATTTATGCATATGCGATTTTTTGCTTCTCAGCGGATTGACTAAAAGTCAAATTAGAAAGTGAATACTACTTGGCTCCACAGAGTGTTAATGTCGGAGTGGTTCCATTTGTCTTCCAGATCATAGTATTCAACAGCACCAACGATGTTCTTAGCGAAGGTGTAGTTAGCGCCTACCATGTAGCCTTTGAAGCCATGGTTGCCGTATGCACCGTTCATGGTGTGAGCAACAACGGTGGAACGAGCTTGGTCATAGTATTTGCCGTAAACGCCGAAGGAACCTTCTTTAGCAGCTTTTGCGCCAGCATAGGACAGGCCAATAACAAAAGCGTCATCATCGCCATAGATTTCTTGGTCAGAATCCATGTAGTTAGCAGTCAGGTTCAGGTCTTTAGCCAGATCAAATGCTACGCCAACGTTCCAAATTTTGTTGTCGTCCCATTTTTCGGAGAAAGCACCATCAGTGAAAGTACCATCTTGGAATACAGTGTAGCCAGCGGTTGCAACTACAGCACCAAATTTAGCGTCAACTTTTGCACCATAAACATTGTCATATTCCAGTTCTACAGTAGAGCTCAGAGCTTTACCTTGGTCGGTCGGTTTAGCATAGAAACCAGTTACTTTAACGTCTTTGCCATAGGAAGCAACGATGCCGTCAGCACGGGTATCATACAGGTTACCATCAACCAGGTTCAGCGGCAGACGACCAGCTTCAACAGCTAAGCCACCGATTTTACCATCAACATAAGCGCGTTGGAAATCAGTTTTCTCGTCGCCAGCGTTGTTTTTCAGGTTTTGTACGTTTTGCAGCATGCCGGTATAGGTCCAGTCATCATTGATTTGACCTTTTACCCAGATACGGGAACGCAGACCGGTTTTGTAACCATCTTCATCATAATCAGCATAGTTGTAACGGATGTTACCGGTGATTTTAACGTTGTCAGCTTTTTTCTCCAGAGCAGCAACGCGAACGCCAAGGTTGTCCAGTTCGTCAGCGAATTCAGCAGCCAATTTGTCAACGTTAGCGCCTTTAGCCATTGCTTTAGCAACGATTTGAGCCATTTCATAACGGGTCATCAGTTTGTCGCCACCGAAGGTGGTGTCACCGTAGCCTTCGATTACGCCAGCAGCAGCCAGTTTGTTGATGCTGTCATAAGCCCAGTGGCCAGCAGGTACGTCAGAGAACGGATTTGCAGCATAAGCAGAAGCGGTTACGCCCAGTGCCATTGCCATTGCGAGTACTAAGGATTTTTTCATTTCAGTTTCCTCCTCAGGATGTAGCAGTATTATCAAACTGCTAATATTATATTTTTACAAATCACCTTCCGGAGTCTCCCGCAAATTCCGCTCAAGAGTTGCCTTGTTTCCTCTGTCATCCTTTGCCGGTTTTTCCTTCACAGTAATTCATAAAGCAATATTAATGGAAAGTAGAGTATCTTAATCTCCTTACCATAATTGCATTATACCACACAACAATGCAGAGTGCAAATATTTTTATCGTTTTATTTTAAGCTTTATTATGGGATTATTTTATTTATTTGTATTTCTCTTTAGATGTATTCTATTATTCCGTAATCTATCGCAGTAGTAAAGTGTAGCTAGAACTATATGTTTACGAATTGATTTTAATTTACAATATAATTTTCATTCCATTCGAACAGTATGAAAAAGCGTCAGAATTCTTAATTGCAGACTGCTTAAGATTCTAGCGCTTATCATAGGACTATAAAAAGAGGACGGTGCGCACCGTCCTCTCTAAATTTATGCATATGCGATTTTTTGCTTTTCAGCGAATTGACTAAAAGTCAGATTAGAAGCTGATTTGCAGACGGCTCCAGATTACTTGAGTATCGGTTTCGCTTTCTTTGCCTTCCAGATCATAGTAATCCAGCATGTAAACCATGTTCTTAGCCAAAGTATAGGAAGCGCCTACAGCATAACCTTTGAAGCCTTCGGTCAGGTAGTTAGACCAATCGCCAGTTTTCATAGTGTGAGCTACGAAAGTGCCAGCACCTTGATCATAGTATTTGCCCCACAGGCCCCAAGAACCAACTTGTTTAGCCTTAGCGCCTTTGTAATCCAGACCTACTACATAACCTTCGGTATCAGCACCTTTAGCCAGTTTATCACTTTCGATATCAGAGCTCAGGTAAGCAGCGTTTAAAGAAACATTCTTGTCGAATGCATATTTTGCAGTTACATTCCAAACGTTGTTATCTTCGCCTTCTTTTACGTTAGAGTTATTGCCGGTTGCTTTACGGCCAGTTACATTACCAGCAGCATCCTTTACATCAGCATATTGAGAATCTTTGAATGCGTCATAACCAGCAGACAGAGCCAGCTTGCCAATGTTGCCGGACAGAGATGCACCATAGAAATCATCAAAGCCATAACCAGTCGGTTGACCAGCATATGCAGTCAGTTTAACGTCTTTGCCATAGGAAGCAGAAACGAATTCAGCAGTATCATCATACAGGTTGCCGTCAGCCAATACAATACCAGCTTTACCAGCTACAACTGCCAGACCGCCTACACGACCGGTTACATAAGCTTGGTTGAATTTAGTGGTTTCGTCGCCACTGTTGTTGTTAAACATTTGGTTGTTTTCAATACGACCAGTGTAATTCCAGTCATCATTGATAGCACCATTTACAAACAGACGGGTACGCAGACGATTCAAAGCAACAGAACCTTTGGTTTTTTTCAAATCGCCATCACGGCCGGCATATTCATAACGGATTTGGCCGGTAATTTTAACGTTGTCAGCTTTTTTCTCCAGAGCAGCAACGCGAACGCCCAGGTTGTCCAGTTCGTCAGCGAATTCAGCAGCCAGTCTGTCAACATTAGCGCCTTTGGCCATTGCTTTAGCAACGATTTGAGCCATTTCATAACGGGTCATCAGTTTGTCGCCACCGAAGGTGGTGTCACCGTAGCCTTCGATTACGCCAGCAGCAGCCAGTTTGTTGATGCTGTCATAAGCCCAGTGGCCAGCAGGTACATCAGAGAACGGATTTGCAGCATAAGCAGAAGCCGTTACGCCCAGTGCCATTGCCATTGCGAGTACTAAGGATTTTTTCATTTTAGTTTCCTCCTCAGGAAGTAGCAGTATTATCAGACTGCTAATATTATATTTTTACAAATCACCTTCCGGAGTCCCCCGCAAATTCCGCTCAAGAGTTGCCTTGTTTCCTCTGTCATCCTTCGCCGGTTTTTTCCATCGTAATGATTTATAAAGCAATTCATATCAGTAAGAGTATATACTCATTCATCACTGATAGTTGAATTATACCATTTATCAAATCAGAGCGCAAGCTTTTTCTGTTAATATGTTATTGATTTTACATGAATTTTGCCTTGCTGTTACACTTGCATTTTAAAGCAAAAAGCATTTGCCTACAAATGTATACTGTTTTCAAATAAAGCGCTTATACTTCTGACAGAATCAGCGCAACAAAAAAGCTGCTGCAGCTAATTGATATGTACCCCCAATACTGGACACCCAGTATTGGGGGTATTTTAATGAAATACAGCTATAAGTTCAAAAGACAGTGTGTAGAATTATATCGACAAGGGAAATGGCCTGAAACGCCTAAAGATATAACAGAAAAAAATTTCCACAATACAATCCGAGTTTGGGTTCGGATAGAAGATAAATGTGGTCCAGAAGCATTAAGACATAAAAATCAGAGAAAAACTTGGTCAGCAGAAGAGAAATATGAACTTGTAGCCAAAGTATTAGCTGGTGCGTCAAATAAGGAAACAGCTATTTCTGCAGGAATTAACGCTGGACTCTTGTATCAGTGGGTTAGATGCTATAAAATTAAAGGGTATCAGGGATTGGTCGCACAACGAAAAGGACGACCCCCCAAGGAGCCTGAAATGAAGAAAAAAATAGAGCCGGCAGAACTTACTCCGTCAGAACGAGAAGAAATGATTCTGCTCAGAGCAGAAAATGAGCGCTTGAGAGCTGAGATTGCTATTGTAAAAAAAGAGATCGCCTTGAGAGAAGAGAGATGCGCAGCGCAACTCAAGGCGAAAAAGCTGCGCTCGTCCAAAAACTGCGTGAAGAAGGTTACAAACTGAATTATTTGCTGGATGCGATTGGACTGTCGCGTTCAACGTACTATTACGAGCTCAGCAAGACAGATAAAGTCAGTGAACGAAATGCCGACTTATCATCCGAAATTATCGTTATCTTCAACGAGAACAAAAAGCGATATGGTGTAAGGCGCGTACATAAGGAGCTTCTGAATCGAGGTTTTCGAGTAAATCACAAGCGTGTCCAACGAATCATGAATCAGCTTGCATTGTTTGGAAAATGTCCCAAGGAAAAATACCATTCCTATAAAGGCGATGTTGGTAAAGTTGCTGATAATATCATCAATCGAGATTTCAATACCGAAAAACCTCTGCAAAAGTGGACAACCGATGTATCGCAGTTCAATCTGCCTTGGGGCAAATGTTATCTTTCTCCGATTTTGGATATGAATAGCAATGAAATAATCTCTTACAATCTTTCTCTACATCCAGATATGGCGCAAATAAAGGACATGCTGAAAAAGGCATTTGAACGTTTTCCTTCTGTAAAAGGTCTTATTATGCACTCAGATCAAGGATGGCAATATCAGCATGCATTTTATAGGAATGAACTGCAAAAGCATGGAATCATTCAATCCATGTCTAGAAAAGGTAACTGCTATGACAACTGCATTATGGAAACTTTCTTTGGCAGATTAAAAAATGAGATGTTCTACGGATTTGAAAAAGATTACCCTTCGTTTGAATTTTTTTCAAACGCTATAGCTGAGTACATCGATTATTATAACAACAAAAGAATTCAGGCTAAAACAAAATGGATGCCTCCCTCTAAATTCAGAGAAGCATCCATGATGTAAATATAATTATTCAAATTTTTAGCGGTGTCCAGGAAACTGGGTACATATCAAATTGCTACAGCAGCGTGGATTATAGCTTAACTATAAAATTATTTGAACAGGCCAAGCAGGATGCCGCCATTTGCTGCCAGTACAGGAGCAAATACCAGGGATACAATGGTCATCAGTTTAATCAGGATGTTCATTGCAGGTCCGGAGGTATCTTTGAACGGGTCGCCTACAGTATCGCCTACAACGGTTGCATCATGCACCGGAGTGTGTTTACGGCCGGAAGCTTCTACGAACTTCTTAGCGTTATCCCATGCACCGCCAGCGTTAGCCATCAAGATTGCAACCAGTACACCGGAAGCCAGGGAGCCGCCAATCAGGCCGCCCAGAGCTTCAGTACCGAACAGGAAGCCAACCAGCAGAGGAGCAACGATAGCGATAACACCAGGCATAATCATCTCGTGCAGAGCAGCTGCAGTGGAGATGTCTACGCATTTTTGGTAGTCAGCTTTAGCTTTGCCTTCCAGCAGGCCGGGGATTTCGTGGAATTGACGACGAACTTCCTCGATCATCTGGTAAGCAGCTTTACCAACAGATTCCATGGTCATAGCACCGAATACGAACGGCAGGGTTGCACCGATGAACAGACCAATCAGGGTTACAGGGTTCAGCAGGTCGATTGCTTTCAGGCCTACAGTGTGTGCATAAGCAGAGAACAGAGCCAGCGCAGTCAAAGCAGCGGAACCGATAGCGAAGCCTTTACCGATAGCAGCGGTGGTGTTACCAACGGAGTCCAGGGTATCGGTGATTTCACGTACTTCAGGAGGCAGCTCGGACATTTCTGCGATACCACCAGCGTTATCAGCGATAGGACCATAAGCATCAACTGCTACGGTCAGACCAGTGGTGGACAGCATACCAACTGCAGCCAGGGAGATACCGAACAGGCCCATGCCTGCATCTTTAGCACCGCCCATGGTGAAGAATGCCAGGATTACACCAACGCAGATGAAGATCATCGGCAGGAAGGTGGAATACATGCCAACAGCCAGACCGGAGATGATGGTGGTTGCCGGACCGGTTTCGGATTGCTCAGCAATCTTCTTAACGGAAGCATAATCAGCAGAGGTGTAGATTTCGGTGATTTTACCGATTAACAGACCAACTACCAGACCGGAAGCAATAGCTACGAATGCAGCAGTGTTACCGAAGATGGAAGTGGACAGGTAGTAAGCAGCAGCAATTACGATTACGCCGCCAACATAGGTACCATGGTTCAGAGCAGCCTGCGGGTTGGTGGATTTGCTGCTACGAGCATAGAATACACCAATCAGGGAAGCAATGATACCAGCGAATGCCAGCTCGAATACGAACATAATGCCTTCGCCGCCAGGATATGCAACAGCACCCAGAGTAATAGCGGAGATGATAGCGCCAACATAGGATTCGAACAAGTCAGCGCCCATGCCTGCAACGTCGCCTACGTTATCGCCTACGTTATCAGCGATGGTAGCCGGGTTACGCGGGTCATCTTCAGGCAGACCTTCTTCAACTTTACCTACCAGGTCAGCGCCAACGTCAGCAGCTTTAGTGTAGATACCGCCGCCAACACGAGCGAACAATGCAATGGAGCTTGCGCCCAGACCGAAGCCGGTAACAATATCAATGTTGCCGAACAGCATGTAAGCTGCAGCAACACCAACGATACCCAGACCAACTACGCCCAGGCCCATAACAGCACCGCCGGAGAAAGCAATTTTCAGAGCTTCCGGCATGCCGCCATGCTGAGCAGCTGCAGCAGTACGAACGTTAGCTTTAGTAGCAACGGTCATACCAATGTAGCCTGCACATACGGAGAATACTGCACCTGCAACGAAGCATACTGCAGTAAGCGGAGATAAGAAGATAGAAATTACGATAGCAACTACGACTACGAAAGCAGACAGTGCTTTGTATTCGCGGAACAGGAACGCCATAGCGCCCTCGTGGATGTAACCGGCAATTTCCTGCATACGTGCTGTACCAGCAGGAGCCTTACCGATTGCGCTGCTCAGCATCAGTGCAACTGCGAGTGCAATAATGCCGACAACAATAGAGATCATTAAGAAATTCAAGACTCAAACCCCTTTCTTTTTATAAAAAAATTTAAAATTTTAAGAGTGCAGTTGCACTCTTGGTAACATGATGAGTGCGACAAACAGGAAAAACCCGTCAGCCTTAAGCGTTGATTTTTGCCAGCGCCAAAGTAATAACAGCAAATGCAACACCCAGGTAAATCGTAGCTTTCGCCATGAGTGTGTCCAGATCATTGCCCTTGCCAAAAAAAGCACCGTCACTGCCGCCGAAAGTACTGCCCATACCGCCGCCTTTTCCGGACTGCAGCAGAACTGCGCCAATGAGTGCTATGCAAACGATAACTTCAAGAACCATCAAGACAGTTTCAATCACAGAGCTTACCTCCTCATATTTTTGTACCATAGTATTTTACCATAAAAGACGTACTCTTACAATCTTCTTTTGCAAAATATTTTACAAAAACGCCCTAAACGAAGAAAAAGGTGAGAGTCAGCGCTCTCACCTCATCTTTTACAGCAAATAAGAAAGCTTTTTCCGCTTATTTTTTAATATTGTAAAAAACCTTCATGCCGTTATATTTTGCAGCCTTGCCCAGATCCTCTTCGATGCGCAGCAGCTGGTTGTATTTGGCAACACGGTCGGTACGAGCAGGAGCACCGGTCTTAATCTGGCCAGCGTTTACAGCAACAGCAATGTCTGCCAGAGTGGTGTCTTCGGTTTCACCGCTGCGGTGAGAGATGATGCAGGTATAGCCTGCGCGTTTAGCGGTTTCGATAGCATTGAAGGTTTCGGTCAAGGTACCGATTTGGTTTACTTTAATCAGAATAGCGTTGGCTACGCCCTTTTCAATGCCCTGAACCAGACGCTCTTCGTTGGTAACAAACAGGTCGTCGCCAACCAGCTGTACTTTTTTACCCAGCTTTTTGGTGAGCTTCTTCCAGCCGTCCCAGTCATCCTCTGCCATGCCGTCTTCGATGGAGATGATAGGATATTTCTCGCACAGGCCTGCCAGATAATCAACCATTTCTTCGCTGGTCATTTCTACACCTTCGCCGGTCATTTTGTATTTGCCGTCTACATAGAATTCGCTGGAAGCAACGTCCATTGCCATAACGATGTCCTTGCCCGGTTTGTAGCCTGCACGCTCGGTTGCTTCGAGAATAACCTCGATTGCATCTGCGTTGCATTTCAGGTTCGGTGCAAAACCGCCTTCGTCACCCAGAGCAGTGCTCAGGCCTTTTTCCTTCAGCAGAGCCTTCAGGTTATGATAAATCTCAGCGTTCATGCGCAGTGCTTCGCTGAAGGATTTAGCGCCAACCGGCATAATCATGAATTCCTGAATATCAACGTTGTTGTCTGCGTGCTCGCCGCCGTTTAAGATGTTCATCATCGGAACCGGCAGCTCTTTGGCAGCAACACCGCCCAGGTACAGGTACAGCGGCAGGCCTACGGAAGCAGCGGCAGCCTTAGCTACAGCCATGGAAACGCCGAGGATAGCGTTAGCGCCGAGGCGGCCTTTGTTCGGAGTGCCGTCCAGACGAACCAGCAGCTCATCAATTTCGGTTTGGCGGGTTGCGTCCAGGCCGATAATTGCTTCGGCAATAATGTCGTTAACATTATCAACTGCTTTGGTAACGCCCTTGCCCAGGTAACGCTCTTTGTCGCCGTCACGCAGCTCTACAGCCTCGTGTACGCCGGTGGATGCACCGGAAGGAACAGCAGCGCGTCCCATTGCGCCGTCTTCCAGGCATACTTCAACTTCTACGGTCGGATTGCCGCGGGAATCCAGAATCTCGCGAGCGTAAACTTCAGTAATCATTGCCATTTCTTATCACCTCATGATTAGTCTATCAAAGTTTTACCTGTCATAGCGGCAGGCTGTTTAATATGAAGAAGCTGCAGCAAAGTCGGCGCAATATCGGCCAAAATGCCGTTATGCAGCTTATGCTGCTCCTTGCTTACTAAAATAAACGGTACAGGATTGGTAGTATGCGCGGTGTTCGGAGAACCGTCGCTTTCGGCCATCTTCTCCAAATTTCCGTGGTCCGCTGTAATGCACACGCTGCCGCCCAAGGACAGCACCTTGCGCACAATGCGACCGGCACAGTCATTCACCTTTTCCATAGCGGTAATCGCTGCGCTGAGCACACCGGTATGGCCAACCATATCCGGGTTAGCAAAGTTGAGGATAATGGCATCAAATTTGTCCTTATCCAGCTCTGCCAGCAGTGCCTGCGTAACCTCCTCCGCGCTCATTTCCGGCTGCAAATCGTAGGTTGCAACCTTCGGCGACGGAATCAGAATACGCTCCTCATTTGCATTCGGAGCTTCTACACCACCGTTGAAGAAGAAGGTTACATGCGCATATTTTTCGGTTTCCGCAATGCGCAGCTGGTGCAGACCATGCTGCGCCAGTACCTCGCCCAGGGTATCCTTAATCTCCTCCGGAGGAAAGGCTACTGGTGCGGTAATTGTTGCATCATACTGCGTCATGCACACATAATTTACCGGGCGTGCACCCTCAGGACGGGCAAAATACGGGAAGTCCTCATCATGCAGCGCACGGGTAATTTCACGCGCTCTGTCCGGACGGAAGTTGAAGAAAATTACACCGTCACCGGCAGTGATTTTGCCGTCTACGCCGTCAACAGTGAAGGGCTCAACGAACTCGTCTGTTACGCCTGCAGCATAGGATGCTTCTACGCCGGCAGCAGCGCTTGCGGCTTTGCCGCCCTCGCCCAGCACCAGCGCCTTATAGGCACGCTCCACGCGCTCCCAGCGCTTGTCACGGTCCATGGCGTAATAGCGCCCGCTGACGGTGGCAATCTTGCCTACGCCAATCTGCGCCATGCCATCTTCCAGCTCCTGAATATATTCCAGCGCCGTTTTCGGACCGACATCACGGCCGTCGAGGAAGGCATGCACATAAACCTCGGTCAGGCCTTTAACCTTCGCCATGCAGATAAGTGCTAAAAGATGCTCAATGTGGCTGTGCACACCGCCGTCGGATAACAGGCCCAGAAGATGCAACGCCTTGCCTGCCTGCTTCGTTTTGTCCATCACCCTGCCAAGCACTTCATTCTTATACAAATCGCCATCCTCAATCGCCTTATCAATGCGTGTCAGGCTTTGGTAGATAATGCGACCGGCACCGATATTCAGGTGACCTACCTCGGAATTACCAATTTGGCCTGCAGGCAGGCCTACAGCCTTGCCGCTAGCTTCCAAAGTGGTATGAGGATAATTTGCAAAATAGCTGTCCAGGTTAGGGGTTTTTGCCATAGCCGCAGCATTAGTTTTGTCTGCGGGAGCAATGCCCCAACCATCAAGAATCATTAGTAAAACTGGTTTTTTCATTGTCAAATTCCTAAAGACGAAGGAGAAAGCAACAGGTGCTTTCTCCAAGGTCTAATTAAAAGCTTCTTACGATTGCAGCAAAGGTGTCAGCCTTCAGGCTTGCGCCGCCGACCAACACACCGTCAATACCGCTGAGGTTAAAGGAAGCAGCGTTCTTTTCATTAACACTGCCGCCGTAAAGAATACGCACCTTGCGGGCGATATCAGGCGTAAAGATTTTGCTGATTTTTTCACGAATCAGAGTGCATACCTCCAAAGCATCCTCCGGAGTAGCAGCCTTACCGCTGCCGATAGCCCAGATAGGCTCATAAGCAACAACAAGGTTTTCTGCATCCTCTGCAGAAATTACACGCAGAGCACTCTTCAGCTGCATGTTGATTTTGCGGGCAGTTTTGCCTGCTTCACGCTCAGCCAGGTTTTCGCCAACGCACAGCAGCGGCTTCAGGCCATTGCGGTAAGCGGCAATAATCTTGCTGGCAACAATTTTTTCATTTTCACCGAAAATAGTACGGCGTTCGCTGTGACCGACGAGTACATATTCAGCGCAGATATCGGCAATCATCGCACCGGAAACAGCGCCGGTAAAAGCACCCTTGTCTTCCCAATGCAAATCCTGTGCGCCGTAGCCTACATGCTTGCCGTCGATAGCATCCGCAACAGTTTCCAGTGCAGTGAACGGCGGGAAAATAACAACCTCGTTCAAGGTACCATTAGTTTCCATAACAATGTCCTCAGCAAGCTCTACAGCTTCGCTTACGGTTTTGTGCATTTTCCAGTTGCCGGCAATCATTTTGCGGCGAAGGTCATCCAGCGCAGCAACGCCGGGCAGCACCTTGCCTTCCAGATATTCCAGAGAAGCACCGCCACCGGTGGAAATATGGGTAATGCGTTTAGCCAGGCCCAGCTTTTCGATAGCAGCAACGCTGTCGCCGCCGCCGACAATGCTGGTAGCACGGCTCTTAGCTACAGCCTTAGCTACAGCCTCGGTACCCTTGCAGAAGGCATCCATTTCAAAAACGCCCATCGGTCCGTTCCAGACAATCATCTTAGCGTCAGCCAGAGCTTCCGCATAAGCCTTGCTGGTTTCCGCACCGATATCCAGAGCCATGTAAGCCTGGTTCAGGTTTTTCACCTTTTCGGTTACATGCTCAGCGTCGGGAGCAAATGCAGCAGCCATTACCAAATCGGTAGGCAACAGCATATTTACTTTATTTTTCTTAGCCTTTGCCAAAAGCTCTTTAGCCAGGTCCAGCTTATCCTCTTCTACCAGGGACTTACCCATTTTGTAGCCCTGTGCAGCCAGGAAGGTGTTAGCCATACCGCCACCAATCAGCAGGGTATCAACCTTATCGAGCAGATTGCTGATAACGCCGATTTTATCGCTTACCTTAGCGCCGCCGATAATAGCCACAAACGGATGCAGCGGATTGGTTACAGCCTGACCTACATATTGGATTTCCTTCTCCAGCAGGAAGCCGGCAGCAGCAGGCAGGAAGTGGGTTACACCTTCAACAGAAGCGTGAGCGCGGTGAGATACACCGAAGCCGTCATTGACATACAGGTCTGCCAGAGAAGCCAGCTTCTCGGCAAAGTCCATGTCGTTCTTTTCTTCTTCCTTATGGAAACGCAGGTTTTCCAGCAGCAGGATGTGGCCCGGTTTCAGCTTGCTTGCAGCAGCCTGCGCAGCTTCACCAACGCAGTCAGGAGCAAACAGAATCTTTTTGCCCAGCAGCTTGCCCAAATGCTTAGCCACGGGAGCCAAAGACAACTCCGGCTTAACCTGTCCTTTAGGACGGCCGAGATGTGCCATCAAAATAACGGCAGCCTTTTGCTCCAGTAAATATTGAATGGTCGGCAGAGATGCGGTGATACGGGTATCATCGGTAATCTCGCCTTTATCATTCAGAGGAACGTTAAAATCTACGCGTACCAGTACTTTTTTACCGGCAACGTCTAAATCACGTACAGTTTTTTTATCCACTGATAAGAATCTCCTTTATTACAGACCTTTTTTAGCAATATAAGCAGCCAGGTCAACTACGCGGTTGGAATAACCCCATTCATTGTCGTACCAGCTTACAACCTTAGCCATACGCGGGCCAACCATCATGGTGGACAGACCGTCGATGATGGAGCTCAGCGGGCATCCGTTGTAATCGCGGGATACCAGCGGTTCGTCGCTGTAGCCCATGATGCCTTTGAGTTCGCCTTCAGCAGCTTCCTTCAGCACTGCGTTGATTTCTTCGGCAGTGGTGTCTTTTTGCAGCAGCACGGTCAGGTCAGTGATGGACACGTTCGGAGTCGGAACGCGCATTGCGAAGCCGTTCAGTTTGCCTTTCAGTTCCGGCAGAACCAGAGCAACTGCTTTTGCAGCACCGGTAGTAGTCGGGATGATGGAGCAAGCAGCAGCGCGAGCACGGCGCAGGTCTTTATGCGGCAGGTCCAGGATTCTCTGGTCATTGGTGTAGGAGTGAACAGTGGTCATCAAGCCGCTTTCAATACCAAATTTGTTCAGCAATACTTTGGTGAACGGAGCCAGGCAGTTGGTGGTGCAGGAAGCGTTGGAAATGATGTTGTGTTTTGCAGGATCATATTTGTCTTCGTTAACACCCATAACGATGGTGATATCTTCGCCTTTTGCAGGAGCGGAGATAATAACCTTTTTAACAGTGTCATGCAGATGAGCTGCAGCCTTGGCACCTTCGGTGAAACGGCCGGTGGATTCTACAACAATTTCAGCACCAGCTTCGCCCCAAGGAATCTGGGCGGGATCCGGGTTAGCAAAGACTTCAATTTTATGGCCGTCAACGATAATGTAGTTATCCTCAATAGAAATATCATGTTGGAAAGTACCATGTACAGAATCATATTTCAGCAGATGAGCCAAAGTTTTAGTGTCACCCAAATCATTGATAGCAACAACCTCTACCTCAGGATTGTTGAATGCTACACGGAAAACCTCGCGGCCGATACGGCCAAAACCATTAATACCTACTTTTGTCATAATAATTTCCTCCTTAATTCTGAGAGAGTATAAATTTTGCACAAATGTGCTTAGTAACAAATTAATACTTGAAGAGCTTTGCTTGTTTATTGCTCTTTAGCCATTTTGAGAATCTCATGCGCTGCGGCCTCGTCGGTAATCAGAATATCCTGTCTGGAAGCACGGATAACCGATAAAATTGCAGCAGCCTTCGATTTACCACCGGCAATACCGATGATTGTGCCAATGTGCTGCAAATCCTGCAGCATTAGGCCGGCATTGTTAGTCATATAAACCTGTCTGCCGTCTAAAGCGCAATACTGACCAAACGCCTCGCCTACAGCACCGTCGGCCTCCAGCTTGGCAATTACCTCGCTGCCTAAGCGTCTGTGTCTTGCCATAACACTGGCACGGCCTACACCGTGGACAAGAATGTCCGCCTGTTTGATAATATCAACTACAGCGCGTACACCGATATCCTCTTTAAGAATACTGTTTAAGATATCCTCGCTTACACAGTCGGGAACATAAAGCTGGCGGTAGGATGCTCCAAGCTTTTGCGCCAGGACAGTTGCAATCGTATTGGCTTGCAGTTCCACATTGTCACCCAAGCCACCGCGGGCCGGTACAACAACCGTATTAGGCTGGGAGCCGGAAACATTGGCTGCCATCGCTGCCATAGTAGTACCGCCACTGACAGCAACTATATGCTTTTTGCCATCGCTCAGCAGCTTGCTGAGAATATGTGCTGCAGTACGGCCGATTTCACGTTTGACAACGTCCTCCTGGTCCGAATCACCGGGAAGAATGACAACCTTGCCAATCTTCAGCGTATCACTGAGAGTGCTTTCCAAAAACGAAATATCCTGCAGCTTGCGTACATAATCCGCCAGCTCCTTAAGAATATCCGCACCCTCATCAGTCACGCTCATGCCGCTGGAAGAAAAATCCAGCAAGCCGCTTTTCTTAAGAAAATCAACCTGAGCACGCAGCACTCTTTCGCTCAGTCCCAGTCTTGCAGCCAGCGCACGTCGGCCTATCGGCGCTTCGTGACTCACCTGACGCAGAATCTGGTAACGCTGTACGAGCAAATCAGTCAGCTCCGGTACAATTTTCTTTTGCAGATTAATAATACTATCCATAACCAGTTACATCCCTTGACGTGTTTTGTCCCTCGTGGTACTTTTCGTGTCCCACGGATTCAATACAAATAAGTGAATTATTTGTCTATAGCTCATTATAGCATACTCTAATTAAGAAATAAAGTGCTGTATTAGTGTTTAACGAAAAATTTTTGTTAAAATCAGTCTTTGATTAGCTATCGCTAACTTAAACTGTCTGAAAATAGTTTTTAGCAGCTGATTTGTTTACAAGGCGCAAAAAAGAGCCGCCACATTACGCAGCAGCTCCAAATTTTTTTATCTGTTATTAACTGTTTCGGGATACATATCGTGCATGAAAAGGCGCTTCTTAGCAGCCTGCTCCCATTCGGTTCCCGGCTTGCCGTAGTTGGCATACGGATCGATGGACAGACCGCCACGTGGCAGGAATTTGCCCCAAACTTCAATGTATTTCGGCTCCATCAGCTTGATAAGATCCTTCATAATGATGTTTACGCAATCCTCATGGAAATCACCGTGATTACGGAAGCTGAACAGATACAGCTTTAAGGATTTGCTTTCTACCAGACGTTCGTCCGGAACATAGGAAATATATATAGTCGCAAAATCAGGCTGTCCTGTCATCGGACACAGGCTGGTAAATTCCGGGCAGTTAAATTTAACCCAGTAATCGTTTTGCGGATGCTTATTCGGGAAGGACTCCAGAACCTCCGGCGCATAATCGCTTTTATAAGCAGTCTTGTTGCCTAACAGGCTTACACCCTGCAATTCTTCTTTACTTCTGCCACTTGTCATTATTACTTACCTCCATCAAATGCAAACAGTTTACCTGCTCCCACACGTTCCAAAGCGGTAACCAGCATTACACTTGCGATACCGCAGATGCACTGGCCAATCAGCAGACTGCTTGCCAGTACCAGATAGGGAATATCCAGCAGTACGCTCAACCATACAGGAACACCAAGTCCCGGTACAAAGGTAACCGCAGCCCAGATAATCCAGTTGCCGCAGCCACGACGCTTAGCAAACACAATAATGCTCGTTGTTACAATGCCGACAATGAAACCACCGATAATATCCGGCAGACCAAGACCGCCCATCACCGTGTTGCTGACAACATTTGCCAAGCCAAACGGTAAAATCAAAAACGGGAAAATAGCGCTCAAGCCATACAGTGCAGTAGCAATACGAATCTGATACTGACCAAAGGCAAAGCTTTGGGTGCAAATCATCACAACAATATATAAAGCAATGCATAATGCGGAAAATACTAATTTTTGGTTACTTAAACTCTTCATTATTCTTACCTCCTTCAAGCCTCTGCTAAGGGATCAACAACACCATTGGCAGCAAAGGCTGCCTCACGGTCAATACAAGTACCGCACTTGTGACAGGGCTTTTCGCCACCGTCATAACAGCTCCATGTAAGCTCATAGGGAACGCCAAGACGCAGGCCCTCTGCAACAATATCTTTCTTTGTTTTGTCAACAAAGGGAGCAACCAGACGCACCTTGCGTCCGCTTCCCAGATATACTGCCAAATTCATGGACTCGTTAAATTCGACGCTGCAATCAGGATAAGCATTGCCTGCAGCATCATCGGCATGGGGACCGTAGTAAATCTCATTGCATTCATATTCCAAGGCAATGCTTGCCGCAGCAGACAGGAACAAGCCATTGCGGAACGGCACATAGGTGCTTACAGGCTCACCCTTGCTTTCCTTCAGCTGCTCTGCATAGGATGCATGCGGAACACTTTCCTCCGAGCCCTGCAGCAGAGAGCATTTGCTGTGTGCAAAAATCTTCGACAAATCCATATGCAGCAGCTCTACATGATAATAATCGGCAATCGCCTGCGCTGCTGCAAGCTCCTTGGCATGCTTCTGACCATAGGACATCGACAAGGCCAGAACATTATCGCCGTATTTTTCTTTTGCCAGTGCCAGACAGGTTGAACTGTCTACGCCACCGCTTAATAATACTAAAACCTTCATTTTTCCTCCCAATTAATGAGCGGGCAAAGTCCACAAAATATAAAAGGATTCCGTCCGCTACAGACGAAATCCTTGCATACATAAAAAATACCGGCCGGCGCCAGTACATCGCCCGTAGTTTTATTTATAGACAGGATGGTTACGAACTGTCTGTTATGAACTTCTAGGATATTATACAGCATATTGCGCTATTTGTCCAGCATAAGAAAATAGCATAATCAAAAACAGACACCGCCAACACACTTAAAGTATGTCGAGGTGTCTGTCTTAAAAGCGTTGCAGCTTATATCTTGTTATTTAGACAATAGCTTTATCAGGCTTTACGAAGAACCAGGCAATAGCACCGCAGATACCGGTTACAGCAGTTGCTGCCAAAGCAGCCTGCCAGCCATAGTTAGTTGCAAACCAGGCAGTAACGGTCGGAGCCAGAACGCCGCCGATATTGCCCCAGAAGTTCATCCAGCCGGATACAGAACCGGCAAATTTACCGCCCATGGTGATTACGCTGGACCAGGAAGCACTCATGGTCAAACCAAGAGATCCTAAGGATACGGAAAGCCAGAGAACATTCATCATCGGATCGGCAGTACGGGTGGAAATGTACAGCGCACCTGCACAAAGAAGAATACCTGCAGCACCGGTTGCAGTCTTAACCATGTTCTGAGACATGCCGCTGCGCAGCAGTTTATCGGAATAGTGACCGCAAAGAGTTACTACAGCCATCAGAGAAATCCAGGGAGCAGCTGCCCAGATACCCATTTTAGCTAAGGAGAATTTGTGCACCTCCATGAGGTACATCGGCAACCATGCCAGGAATACGTACATGATATAGTCGGTAATCAGAAATTGAATGCCCAAAGCCCAGAATTGGGTAGAACGCAACAGCTTGCCCCACGGAGCAATCTGTTTTTCACCGGTTGCTTCCACACGGCCTTCGTTGATGTGAGCCAACTCTGCTTCATTAACGTAAGGACTGTCCTTAGGATCATCAGTAACATATTTATGCCAAGCCCAAGCCAAGAGCAGACCAACTACACCGAAACTGAGGAATACATGATGCCAGCCAAAGGTTGTCATCAGCCATACTACAACAGCAGGACCAACTACAGGACCAAAAAAGCAGCCGTTAAGAATAAAGGAGCTTGCCTTGCCCTTTTCGTCTTTATTAAACCATTTGTGTTCCGCCATAGCGAACGCAGGATAAATCGGTGCTTCGCCCAGGCCAAACATCAAACGTACAATTGCAAAGGTATACTTACCGCTTGCTACTGCAGTTAAAGCAGTAAAGATTGACCACCATGCGCAGGCAATAGAACCGGTAAAGCGATGGCCGAATTTTTCAGCAACCATACCACCGGGAACCTGCATCAAAGCATAACCGGCGAAGAAGAAGGATTGAATGAGGCCCATATCGATTTTGGTAAAGCCAAATTCTTTCATGATTACGGGTGTTGCAACAGAAAGGTTAACGCGGTCCATGTAGGATACAAAGCTGATAGCAAAGATCAGCCACGCTACCTTCCATCTGAAGTTTGTCATTTTCATAGTTTTCTTTCCCTTCATAAAAAACAAATTCTGTTCTTTTATATATATTCTGTCGAACAGTTAACAATAATGATACTATTTCTTCTTAAAACTGTCAATATTTTTCGTTCATTTAATTTTTGCGAATATTCGTCCACTGTATAAGGAGTTTTGAATTTTTTATGAAAAGGAAGGGAAGAATATGCGTCGTAAATGTAGTATATTATAAAAAGGCGCATCCAAGACTATAATACGCAGAACGATACTGATTGGCTCATGCATACATAGAACCAAGTGAACTGAGCGAGGGGTAATATCGTGCAAGGAATAGCAATTTTAGCAAATAAGCATTTGGAACCATATGCGGTCGCATCTATCATGCTCATGCTGATTGACTGTTACACATAGAACTCTGGTAAATTGAGCGATGGGTATATCGTGTAGGGAATAGCAATTTTAGCGAATGAGTGTCTGGAATCATCGAAGTGTTGCATTGTCTGAGCGCTAAGCTATCTACTATAGTAAAAT
>CAVKUS010000031.1:0-29661 GCA_963659725.1 Bacteroides sp. CAG:545
AAAGTTTACGTTGTAGGCGTGGCGGCTTTGGCTTACAAACATATTATACGAGGAGGCTTTATTATGACGAATTTTTTGTTCTCGAAAAAATACCTCGCTTACAGAGTTGCTATTGGCTTTGTTTTAGGTATTGCGGCTGGTCTTTTATTTAAAGATTTTTCTATTTGGGTAAAACCGGCAGGCACACTTTTTATGAATCTGATTAAGATGCTGATTGTTCCGGTTATCTTTTTCAGCTTGACTAGCGGTATTGCGGCGATTGGTGATGTGCAGAAGCTTAAACGAATCGGCGGCAAGGTTGTGCTTATATATGTAATCATGACTGTGGTTGCCTGTATAATTGGTATTGGTGTAGTAAGCATTTTCCATCCTGGTGCTAATTTTGATACCAGTAACATGAAGGCTTATGATCCGAAAAACTTAAAAGCAATTTCCTTCTCTGCCTTTTTGTTTAATATGGTACCTACCAATATTATCAATGCGATGGCGAAGCAGGATATCCTGCAGATGATTTTCTTTACTGTGCTTTTTGCTGTATCTATAGTATATGTTGGTGAAAAGGGTAAAAAAGTAGTTGAGATGTGCGAAAGCGTAGCTCAAATTATATACAAAATGTTGGATATTGTTATGCTTTACTCTCCTATAGGCGTGTTTGCCTTAATGGCTAATACAACGGCCGTTTATGGGCCGCAACTGTTTGGTGCGTTGGCAAAATTTGTTGTTACAGATTATGTAGGCTGCTTGCTTATTTGGGCATTGCTGAGTGGCATAACCTATCTGTACACTAAAGTCGATTATATCAAAATGTGCAAATCAATGATTCCTATTTGGGTTAATACTATTGCAACTAACTCCAGTGCCGGTACTATTCCTATTACTTTGGATTGTGTAACTAATAAATTGCACGTTCCTATGTCTATAGCTTCTTTTTCTGTTCCGTTAGGTGCAACTATAAACCTGACAGGTGCAGCGCTTTATAAAACAATTTTGGCTTTCTTTGTTGCCGAAATTTATGGTCTGGATATGACTTGGTCGCAGACAATAATGATCATAACTATATCAACCATTATGTCTATAGCAGCACCTGGTATTCCTGGCGGTGGCATCGTAACCGGTGCTATTTTCTTAAATCTTATGGGTTTGCCGATGGACATGATGGGACCGATTGCCGGTATGTACAGACTTATTGATATGAGTCATACTACCGTTAACGTATCTGGCGATGTCCTGGGAACATTGCTTGTTGCCAAAAATGAAAAAATCTGGGATGCGTCTATGGTTGATCAGCCGCAGACCGAAGAATAAGATTGTTGAATTAAATTTGTGGAGGTACATGAAATGAAATATGGTAAATTATTAAATGAAGCTGATATGGCAAAGGCTAGAGATGCGTTCTATCTGCTTGATAAAAATCCCGATGGCACACCAAGAATCTTTTTTGAAAATGCTGGCGGCTCTCTGCGCTTAAAGGCTGCAGCTGACTGCTTTCATAAGCTGGATATGATTCCTGATTGTGATGGCAGAAAGCATCCTTTGGCAGTTGAGCTTAAAAATCTTGTTCACAAGGCAGAGGATGATGTAAGAGTTATCTTCAATGTAAAGGGAGGCAGCATAGCTACAGGACTTACAGCATCACAATTGATGTTTTCGATGGTAGAAACAGTAGTGAAAAATATTCCCGGTACTAATGTAGTAACGACAGTCCTGGAACATCCTTCTTCTTATGATTCTTCTGAGCATTTTGCCGCAACGACAGGCAAAGAGTTGCGTGTTGCTCCTTCTGATATGCTTACCGGTGGCTGCGAAGTTGATGCAATCTGTGATTTGATTGATGAAAACACCTGTCTCTTGAATGTAATGTACGCATCCAATATTTCCGGTGCGATTATGGATATTCCGGCAATTGTAAAAAAGGCCAGAAGCATAAAACCGGATATCTATATTACAGTTGATGCAGTTCAGCATGCACCTCATGCAGTTATGGATCTTTCAGAGCTAGATATTGATGGCATTAACTTTGCTCCTTACAAATTTTTCGGTGTACGTGGCTTTGGCGTAGCGTGGCTGAGTGACCGTCTGTCTGTATTGCCTCACGCCCGTCTTACCCAAAAACCGGAAAACTTCTGGGGCCTGGGATCAGATGCGCCTGCTCAATATGCTATGATTTCCAGCATTCTCGATTATGTTTGCAGCTTTGCTGATAATAAAAATGGTACTCGTAGAGAGCAATTTGTAGAGGGTATGACTAAGTTGGAGCTGCAGGAAAGAGCATTGCTGCACTATATGCTCGAAGGTACTGCTAATGTTCCCGGACTCAGACATATAGAGGGTGTAACTGTTTATAATGACAATCCGGATTTGACGAGACGTGACTTGATTTTAGCTATTGGCTTTGATAATCTGACTCCTACTCAGGCTACGGCGGAATATGTCAAACGTGGCATAGTTGTTTTTGACCGTGTTGATACAAGCCTGTATTCTGTAAGAATGCTGCACTCTTTTGGCTTAAATGGTATAGTGCGTGTTTCTCCGCTTCATTGCCATAACCTTGATGATGTGGAAACATATTTGAAGGTTACGCAGGAATTAGCTAAGCTCTGAGCGCTTGAAAATTAGCAGCAAGGTAATTATTCATATAAAAGATTACAGTAAGTATTTTAGATAAGAAGAGTTAAGAGTCATCTGAGGGGAATAAAATGTTAGATTTAGAAAAAATTTGTCGTGTAGCCGTAGTGCAGTGTGCGCCCGTAATGTTTGATAAGGATGCAACGCTGGCCAAATGTATTGATCTGATTAAGCAGGCAGGTGCCGGCGGAGCACAGCTTATCGTGCTGCCGGAGCTGATTATTCCCTGCTATCCTTACGGCATGACCTTTGGATTTACCGTAGGCAGCAGACAGGAGGAAGGACGAGCTGATTGGAAGCGCTACTATGATGGCTCCATTGTAGTGCCGGGCGCAGAAACTGACGCACTTGGACAGGCAGCACGCGAGGTAAATGCTTATGTAAGCATCGGTATATCGGAGCGTGATGCTGTAAGCGGTACGCTTTATAACAGCAACATCATTTTTGCTCCTGACGGCAGCATTGCTGCCCTGCACCGCAAGCTCAAGCCTACGGGAGCGGAGCGCTTTGTCTGGGGCGATGCGGATAAGGCTTATTTCCCTGTGGTTGCTTCGCCGTGGGGACCGCTTGGTAATTTGATTTGTTGGGAGTCTTACATGCCGTTGGCACGTGTGGCTTTATACCAAAAAGGCGTCACGATTTTGATTTCCTGCAATACAAATGATAATCCTGAGTGGCAGGCTACTATTCAGCATATTGCGCTCGAAGGACGCTGCTATTACATTAACTGCGATCAGTTCTTTACTAAGGATATGTATCCTGCTGATTTGCATGCGCAGGATGAAATCGCTAAGCTGCCTGAGCTTGTCTGCCGCGGCGGCAGCTGTGTGATTGATCCTTACGGACATTATGTTACCGAGCCTGTTTGGGATAAGGAAGCAATTATTTATGCGGATTTGGATATGGACAAGGTGCCTGCCAGCCGCATGGAATTTGATGCTTGCGGTCATTATTCACGCCCGGATGTTTTGCAGTTGCATGTTAAAGAGTAAAGCTGTGGCGTAAAAACCTATATTTTTATCAAAAGAACAAAAAACGCTTACGCCTCACGCATTGCGTGGGATGTAAGCGTTTAATTTTTTTCTTATTCTACAAAATTTTTAGGAGAAATTACTTCGCCGTTATCAAAAGCAATGTAGGTGACTTGAATTTTTACGGTTTCTTTGGTAATATCCAGATTCATCAGCTTTTTGTCATCCGGCAACATGGAATTCAGAGTTTTGCTGGTTGTGAGCTCCACTGCCTGTCCGGGGGCAATACTGCCCTGGTAATGCTCCGGATAGGAATACAGCCGCTCGCCCTTGTCGTTGAACACTGTTACATCGTAATACATACGGTTTATAGCAACACTGCTCATGTTTTTGGCCATGATGGTGGCAGTAAGCGTAGCTTTTTCCTCGCTGCCTGCTTTGTTGCTGTCCTTGTTCAGCGTCAGACGTTCACTGGTTGCCTGCAGTGCTTTATTCAAACGTTCCATAACAGGCTTGTTCAGTAAGGCCTGTTTAGCACGTTTTGCTGCATCCAGCTGAACGATAAAGTCTGTCAGATTGCTGACTTTCTTAATCTGCCAATCACCCTTATCGTTTTGTTGCATTAACAGCTCGGCAATAAAATCTTTATCCAGCTCATTGTCGCGCAGTACCAGCGTTGCTTTAGCTGTTTCGCCCTCGTGCTTGCTGAGCTTCAGATCTTTGACAGTAAGGTTTTGGATGGGGATGTGACGCTCCAGGTTACGCTTCATAGCGTCCGGTACCGGGTCGACTGTCTGCTTAGGCGCATTGTCCGGCTTAGCGGCTATTTTGTCTAAAGCCTCCTGCGTCATCAGGTCTACAACGGACGGCTTCAGCATATGCAGAATGCCGAGTGCGAACGGGTTGGAGAAAACATTATCATTGTTGATTTTGCTTTCTGCCTTGATGATATCCTCAAAGGCGTTATCCATAACAGAGGGAACATCAACGTAGCGTGAGAATTTTGCGCTGTCATGCTGCTGCAGTGCAACACGCGCTTCGTTCAGAGCGTAGGTCGGTGTACGGATGAAATAAAGAAAATAAAAGGCTGCGCCGGCAAGAGCGGCGAGCAGAATAAATACAACAAACCATTTCTTTTTGCTTTGCATGATTTTGACCTTCCTAAACTATATTAAAAGGCAATCAGAAAAATTCTTTGCCTGCATATATTGTAATCATCTTAAGGGCAGATTTCAATACCTACTACTAAAATATTTTATAAATTATTCCCTACATCTTTCCGGGGGAAATGTTGCGGTAAGTGAGTGTAATTGGTTATAATATAATGATAGACTGATTTTATACGGAGGTATTTACATGAGTGATAAAAATAAAACCTACTGTCTGATAAATTATGGCTGCCAGATGAATGAATCCGATACGGAGCATTATGCAGGTCAGCTGCAGGAGCTGGGCTATGCACCTAATCCTGATTTTCATACTGCTGATATTATTATCGTCAATACCTGCTGCGTGCGCGAAAGTGCGGAAAAGAAAATTGCCGGCAAGATTGGCGAATTAAAGGCTGTTAAGCGTGCCAATCCGGATGTAGTTATCTGTGTGGCCGGTTGCATGGCACAGAAGGACGGCGAAAAGCTGCGTAAGAAGCATCCGCAGGTAGATTTGCTGCTGGGTACTGCTTATGTTAACGATTTTAAACGTCTGCTGCTGGAATTTCTGGCAGAGCGTAAGGCTGCGGTTTATACCGATCTGACTATTCATCAAAGCGAGTTTGAGGGACACATGGTACGCCAAAGCTCCTTTGCTGCCTGGATTCCTATTATGTATGGCTGCAATAATTTCTGCACCTACTGCATCGTACCATATGTACGCGGACGCGAGCGCAGCCGCAGCATTGACAATATTGTTGCCGAGATTGAGGCAGCAGTTAAGGATGGCTACAAGGAGTTCACCCTGCTGGGACAAAACGTTAATTCTTACGGCAAGGATTTTGGCGACAAGGATGCTTTCGCCAAGCTGCTGCGTCGTGTGGATATTATTCCCGGTGTGGAGCGTATTCATTATATGACCAGCCATCCGCGCGATATGAGCGAGGAGGTTATCAAGGCTGTGGCAGAATGTGAGCATATCTGCGAAAACTTCCATCTGCCGTTCCAGGCAGGCAGCTCGGAAATTCTGCGCCGCATGAACCGTGGTTATACTAAGGAAAAATATCTGGAGCTGGTGAAGCTGGTACGCAAGTATGTGCCGGATGCAACTATTACTACAGATATTATTGTAGGCTTCCCGGGCGAAACTGAAGAGGATTTTGAAGAAACTCTGGATGTCGTGCGTCAGGTTGGCTTTACTTCTGCTTATACTTTTATTTATTCCAAGCGTAGCGGTACACCTGCTGCTAAAATGGAAAACCAGGTGCCGCTGGCAGTGAAGAAGGAACGCTTGAATCGTTTGATGGCGTTGCAGAACGAAAACAGCCTGAAGTGCCATGAAAAGCTGGTAGGTAAGACTGTAGAAGTGCTGGCAGAAGGCCCCAGCAAGCAGAAAACAGTTTGGAACGGCCGCACACGCACAGGAGTTTTGGTGCTGTGGCCGATTGAAGATAAGCAATACGAGGTTGGACAGAAGGTTAACGTGCAGATTGAAGCTGCACAGACCTGGCTAGTGAAAGGTAAGGCGGTTGATTAATGGCTGCTGCAAATGTTACGCCCATGGTACAGCAATATATGGCGGTGAAGCAGGAGCATCAGAATGAGCTGCTCTTCTTTCGCTTGGGCGATTTTTATGAAATGTTTTTTGATGATGCGCTTACAGCATCACGTGAGCTGAATTTAACACTGACCAAGCGCTCTAACGGTATGGAAAATATGCCGATGTGCGGTGTGCCTTATCATTCGGTGGACGGATATATCGCCAAGCTGATAAAAAAGGGTTACCGCATCGCTATCTGCGAGCAGGTGGAGGATCCCAAGCTCGCCAAAGGCATTGTTGAGCGCAAGGTTATTAAAATCATTACGCCGGGAACGGCGCTGAACGAACAGCTTTTAGAGGATAAGCATAACCGCTATCTGGTATTTTTACAGCAGGACCAGGACAAGGGACTCTGCCTGGTAGCGGCCGATGTAACTACGGGCGAGTGCGAATGGTTCCTTGACCAGACGCCGGAAAGCTTTTTGAATATCACCGAGCAGCTTTACAGACTGCAGCCAGCAGAGCTTGTTGTGCGCCTTGCTTCTGATGAAATGAGTGAGAAGCTGCAGGAATGGCTGGCGGCAAGATTGCCGGAATGTGTGGTGACACGTTACGAAGAGAGTGCTCCTGATGCTGATTATTTTGCGCAGCATTTTGTCGGCAATGATGTGCCTGATGAGGTGCACAGCACAGTTGAGCTTTTGCTGCGTTATCTGCACGGCACAGTGATGGCGGATTTGAGCCATATTAACCGTCTGGTGCGGATTGAACGTAATAGCTTTATGAACCTTGACGTAACTGCTATCCGTAACCTGGAGCTGGTTCGCAATATGACGGATGGCTCGAAGCGCGGTACGCTTTTGCAGGTGCTGGATTTTACCAATACCTCGATGGGTGCGCGCCGTCTGCGCAGTTGGATTGAAAGCCCGCTGCTTGATGTGGGCCGCATTTATGAGCGTCAGGAGGCGGTAGCCGAGCTGGCAGCAGCTGCAGAGCTGCGCGAAGCGATTGTGGCACAGCTGAAGGCGGTGGCGGATCTGGAGCGTATTGTCAGCCGTATTGAGGTGGGCAGTGCCAATGCCAGAGATTTGGTAGCATTGCGTAATTCTTTAAGCGTACTTCCCGGACTGAAGGGAATTCTGGAAGGCTGTGGCAGCGGACTGCTGCGTAAGCTGTGGAAGGGCCTGCATCTGCACGAGGAGCTGGCTGCAAGATTGCAGCAGGCAATTGTCGATGAGCCGCCGTTTTCTGTGCGCGAGGGCGGCATGATTCGCACCGGTTATAATCAGGAGCTGGACGAGCTGCATCTGATTGCTGCTGATAACAAAACCTGGATGCAGAACTTTGAGCAGAAAATCAAAGAGGAAACCGGCATTAAAACTATGAAGGTCGGCTTCAATAAGGTTTTCGGTTATTATATCGAGGTAAGCAAGGGACAGAGCAGCAGCGTGCCGCCGTACTTTGTGCGTAAGCAGACGCTGGTAAATGCGGAGCGCTATATTGTTCCAGAGCTTAAGGAGTTCGAAAATAAGATTCTCGGTGCTAAGGAAAAAATCGAGCAGCTGGAATATTATCTGTTTGACGAGCTGCGTACTTTGATTCGCGGCAAAATCAAGGAGATTCAGGAAACTGCCCGCGCTGTCAGCTACATTGATGTGCTGACAGGTTTGGCAGAGGCTGCTTATAAATATAATTATGTAAGGCCGGAGCTGAATAATAACGGCGAAATCAAGATTGTTGACGGACGCCATCCGGTAGTAGAGCGTTTGCTGGAAAAGGAGATTTTTGTTCCCAACAATACCAATCTGAATAATACCGATGAGCGCATGATAATTATTACCGGTCCGAATATGGCAGGTAAATCAACCTACATGCGTCAGGTAGCGCTGCTGGTGCTGATGACGCAAATCGGCAGCTTTATTCCCGCGCGTCAGGCGAGCGTTTGCCCGGTAGATAAGATTTTTACCCGTGTCGGCGCCAGTGATGATCTGGCAACAGGCCAGAGCACCTTTATGGTGGAGATGAACGAGGTAGCGCAGATTTTAAAATATGCTACGAAAAACAGCCTGATTATCCTTGACGAGGTGGGCCGCGGTACCAGTACCTTTGACGGCATGAGTATTGCCCACGCAGTTATAGAATATATCCATGATCGCATCAAGGCAAAAACGCTGTTTGCTACACATTATCATCAGCTGATTGCCTTGGAAAATGTGCTGAGCGGAGTAAAAAATTATTCCGTTGCCGTCAAAGAAAGAGGCAAGGATATTATCTTCCTGCGCCGTATTGTGCCGGGCGGAACAGACCGCAGCTATGGCGTACATGTTGCACGCCTCGCCGGTCTGCCGAAGAAGGTGCTGGAGCGTTCGGAAGAGCTGCTGAAGGAATATGATAATGATAACGGCCGTGTACAGCAGCCTGCAGCTGCTGCAGCGCCGGATAATATGATGGGCTCGCTGTTTGGCAGTTCTATTGCCAATGAGCTTTTAAAGCTCGATGTTATGAGCATGACACCGATTGAGGCGATGAGCGCCTTGTATAAATTGCAGGATGAAGCAAGAAAGGAGCTGGGTAAATAATGGCAGAAGAGCATGCCGTCCGATTGTTGGATACGAATACCGCCAACCAGATTGCTGCCGGCGAGGTTGTAGAAAAGCCTGCGTCCGTAGTAAAGGAATTGGTGGAGAACGCACTGGATGCCGGTGCGGATAAAATTGAAGTAACGATTTTTGCCGGCGGTACGGAATATATCAGAGTAACTGATAATGGCTGCGGCATGAGTGAAGCTGATGCCAAAATGGCGGTGCTGCGCCATGCCACAAGCAAGCTTACGAAGGCTGAGGATTTGCTGAGCCTGAATACCTTGGGCTTTCGCGGTGAAGCCTTGCCCAGTATTGCCTCTGTTTCTAACTTTACGCTGCTTACCCGTCCGGAGAGCGAGGAATTCGCTACTTCTGTGCATATCGACGGCGGTGAAAACACGGAGGTTACGGCAAGCGGCGGCAGTACAGGTACTACCGTAATTGTGGAGAATCTGTTCTTTAACGTGCCTGCACGCCGTAAGTTTTTGAAAACAGTGAGCACCGAGGGCCGTTATATCAGCGAGCTTTTGACAAGGCTGGCACTTTCGCGTCCCGATGTGCGCTTTAAGCTGGTAAATAATGATAAAGAGGTGCTCAGCACTCCGGGTGACGGTGATTTGGAGCATGCGATTAAAGCGCTTTATGGCAAGAATGTTGCCGAAAACCTTTTGGAGGTATCGCTGAACGATCCTAAGGTAAGAGTTAGCGGCTTTATCGGCAAGCCTACGCTGCTGAAGGGAACACGCCAATGGCAGACGTTCTTTGTCAACGGCCGCTGCATCGGCAGCAAAATGCTTTCCAAGGCTATGGACCATGCTTATCAGTCGCAGATTCCCAAAAGCGGCTTTCCCTTTGCTGTCATCAATTTAAAGGTTGATACAGCCAGCGTTGATGTTAACGTGCATCCGCAGAAGAGCGAAATCAAATTCAGTGATGACAGCCTGATTTACAAGGCGATGTATAAGGCGTTGACCGATGCGCTGACTAAGCCGATGAGCGCCCAAAAGACGCAGGTAACGCTGCTGCCGGATTCGGAGCTGAATGTGTTTGTGAAGCCGCAGCCGCAAGCTGTTTCTGTGCCGGTTACACCTGCACCGCAGGTAAAGCCGGCGTATCAGCCGCAGCAGCCGGTGTTCAAAAGCAGCACGGAGCCGATTTTCAAAACTCCGGAACGTAAGGAAGAGCCTGTACCTGCTCCCGAAAGTTTGCTGGTGCCTGAGCAGCCTGCGCCTGTTGTGAAAAAGGAGCAGGGAGAACAGCAGGCAATGTGGCAGCCGTTTGATGATTTTGCCCAAACCGTCGCAACCGTTTCCTATAGCAAGGGCTATCAGGAGCCTGTGCTGGAGGTGCATGAGGCGCGCAGCGAATTTGCCAAACCGCAGCCGGCGGAGGCTGCACCTGCTACAGTGACTAACAGAGAAACTATTGCCTTTACCGATACCGACAGCGGTATGGATACTATCTGGCCGATTGGACAGGTTGATAAAACCTTTATTATTGCCCAAAGCGAAACAACGCTTTATCTTATTGACCAGCATGCTGCCCATGAGCGCATTCTTTATGATAAGCTGGTGGCTTCGCATGAGCAGATTCCGTCGCAGCAGCTTTTGATGCCGCTTTATGTAGATATGGCTGCCGATGATATTGCATTGATTGAGGAGCACAGGGATGAATTCCTGGCTTTGGGGGTGGATGCTGCCAGCGCCGGTGAAAGTTTGCTGCGTGTAAGCAGCCTGCCTGCGGATATCAAGGCAGATGCCGCTGAGGATTTTATCAATGCTATCAGCAAAATGTTGCGCGAAATGCGCAATGTTAACGGCAGCGATTTGCGGCAGGAGGTACTGCATATGACTGCCTGCAAGGCGGCTATTAAAGCAGGACAGTTGCTGAATATGCGGCAGATGCGTCAGCTGATTATTGATTTGTGTAATACCACGCATCCGTTTACCTGTCCGCACGGCAGACCTTGTATGATAGAAATTGACAGCAATCAGCTGTATAAAATGTTTAAAAGGACGGGCTTTTGATGCTTACAGGCAGAATTGGCGTAACAACGGCCAGAAATGCGACAGGCAGCGCCGCTGCAGCTCAGGCCAGGGCCTGGGCGGAGCAGCTGGGCGCAATTTATGTGGAGCGTCCGCATAATATGGGCGTAGATGAGCTTATGGCGCAATATGGCCTGGCGGCGCTGGTTGTTGGCGAAAAGGACGGTCCGCGTATTCACAGTGCCGCAGGCAGCTTTGCCTATCATCCTGGTATGGCGGTGCTGCGTCTGCAGCAGCTGAAGCGCGGTGCGACGGAGCATTTGCTGACGGCGTTGGAACTGTGTCCGGGGAAAAGAGTGCTGGATGCTACGCTTGGCTTGGCGGCTGATGCTGCCATCAGCTCCTATGCTGTCGGTGAAGCAGGAACTGTTGTTGGCCTGGAGGCTTCACCGCTGTTGTATTTTGCTGTGAGCTATGGACTGAAAAATTACGTTGCCGAGGATGCTGACCTGACGGCAGCACTGCGCCGGATTCAGCCGGTGCAGGCGCTGGCGGAGGATTATCTGACGCAGTGTGCACCGGACAGCTTTGACGTTGTTTATTTCGATCCGATGTTCCGCCATCCTGTCAACGGTGCCAAGGGCATGGAAGCATTGCGTCCGCTTTCCTACGAGGAAGCGCTGTCGGCAGAAACGCTGCAGTTGGCGCTTAAGGCAGCACCGCGCGTGGTTATCAAGGAGCGCAGCGAATATATTCTGCGCGAGTATGGTTGCGAGAAATTTATCGGCGGTAAATACAGCAGGATTAAGTACGGAATAATAAAAAGGTGATTTATGTTGCAAAAACCCAAGGTAGTTGTTATTTTAGGAGCGACAGCAACCGGAAAAAGTCATTGCGCTATTGAGATTGCCAAGCAGTTTCAGGGCGAAATAATTTCCGGTGATTCAATGCTGGTTTATAAAAATATGAATATCGGTACTGCCAAGCCAACTGCCGAGGAGCTGGCTGTCGTACCGCATCATCTGGTGGATATTCTGCCGCCGGACGCATCCTTCAGCGTTGTGGATTTTAAGGAGCGTGCGTCTGCGCTGATTACGGAAATCAATGCACGCGGACATCTGCCGATAATTGCTGGCGGTACAGGTTTGTACATCAAAGCGCTGCTCGAGGATTATGCCTTTAACAATGCGGATGAGGACAGCGAGCTGCGCTGCAGACTGGAAGCCGAGGCACAGGAAAAGGGCGCGTTGGCGCTGCATGCGCGTCTGCAGGAGCTGGCGCCGCAGGAGGCGCAGCGCATTCATCCCAATAATGTGCGCCGCGTTATCCGTGCGCTGGAATCTGCTATGCAGGGCGAGGCTGTCAACCAATACGGTGCGCAGGAAAGTCCTTATGATGCCGTAGTTATCGGTTTGGAGATGGAGCGTCAGGCGCTGTACGAGCGCATCAACAGGCGTGTTGATTTGATGCTGGAGGCCGGTTTGGAGCAGGAGGTGCGCAGTCTGCTGGAGCAGGGCGTAGCGCCCGAGTGTCAGTCGATGCAGAGCATCGGCTACAGACAGATGGTATGGTATCTTAACGGCAGTATGGATTACGTTGCTGCCGTAGACAAGCTGAAGCAGGCAACGCGTAACTTTGCCAAACGGCAGATTACCTGGTATAAAAAAATGCCGTATATTCACTGGCTGCATCTGGACGATGAGCCTGATTATAAACAGGCAGTGGCAGAAATTTCCGAAATACTTGTAGAAAGTGGCATTTCGGTGTAAAATATAAGTATAAAGAGGAGTGTAGGTTTTTAGGAATCTGTGCTTCCGGAGATAACGAAAATGAGTAGGAGGGGCTTTTAATGATTACTTCAGTAAAACCCGCAATGAATTTGCAAGACAGCTTTTTAAACCATGTTCGCAAGGAAAACCTGGGTGTTATCATTTATCTGATGAACGGTTTCCAAATCCGTGGCTTAGTAAGAGGTTTTGACAACTTTACTGTTATTATTGAAAACGAAGGCAAACAGCAGCTTGTTTACAAGCATGCTATTTCCACTATTTCTCCGGCAACTAATATTACTATTATGCAGCCTGAGAAAAAAGAATATTAATAAAGTTATGATTATAAAGAAAAACGGCGCATAGGCGTTGTTTTTCTTTTTCTGAAAGAGATTGCATCCGGCAAAATTTGCAAGCGGCAATTTTGCGGGATGGAGGCAGGTTTTTATGTTTGACTATCTGGCCTTGTTTCAGGAATATCTGACGGTAGAGCTGGGACTGGCAAAAAATACACAGCAGGCGTATATGCGTGATTTGCGTCTGCTGATGAAAAGCCTGCAGCTGAAGGCAGATGAAGAGCTGCTGCAGGTTTCGCGACAGCAGCTGATTGCCTATCTTGTGCGGTTGAAGCAGGAAGGCCGCGCTGCCTCGACGGTGGCACGCAAGCTGGCTTCAATTAAGGCGTTTTACCGTTTTCTGACGGCGGAGCGCTATATCCGCCGTAATCCTGCCGAGGTGCTGGAGGCGGCGAGCAGAGGACTGCATCTGCCGAAGGTGCTGAGCGTTCAGGAGGTCGAAAGGCTTTTGGATGAGCCTAATTTGGGAACTCTGGACGGTTATCGCGACAAGACGATGCTGGAGCTGTTATATGCTACAGGCATGCGTGTGTCTGAGCTGGTAAATGTGCCGGTGAAGAATGTTGATATGAAGATGCAGTATGTCATTGTTATGGGCAAAGGCTCCAAGGAGCGTATGCTGCCGTTAGGACGTACTGCGCTGCATTATCTGGAGCACTATTTGTCTGTGGTACGCCCGCAGCTTCTGCATGGCAAGCCGGATATGGCTGCAGAGCTTTTTGTAACCGGCTGGGGCGGGCCGATGACAAGAGAGCGTTTTTACGAAATTATTGTGGCCTACGGCAAGAGCGCAGGCATCAACAAGCGCGTTACACCGCATATGCTGCGTCATTCCTTTGCGACGCATCTTTTAAATAACGGCACCGACCTGCGCATAGTGCAGGAGCTTTTGGGACATGCAGATATTTCTACCACGCAGATATATACGCATCTTGATGTGGAGCGTTTGCGCGAGGTGTATGATAAAACGCACCCACGGGCTTAGAAAGGAGAACACCTATGACAAAAGCGAGCAAGAAAAAATCCTCCGGCAGTAAATATGCTGTGCTGATTTTAACAGCGGTTATTGCGATTGTTGCCATTGGCTGCGGACTTTTTTATGCCACCAGCAACAGCAAGAAGGATGTTTTGGATAAGAAGGGTAGCGAGCCGCAGACGGTAAGTCTGCTGGATGAATCTATAGAAGCACAACGATTGTTGGATAATATTTTGCTGCAGAAAAATAATTGGCAGCTGATTGAAAATGATCACGGCAAAAAGGATGTTGAGGTTGAAGAATCCGGCGCTAAGGTGCAGATTAACCAGCGTGAATTGGCGGTGGGAATTCCATCCAGCACCAGTTTGACCGGTGCCGGTGATTGGCTGCAGACGAAGGTGGAGCAGTCCGGACTGGTTTATATCAGCGGCAAGCCTGCCAAATATAAAAAATGGGATGCCTATAAGGCAGAAATAGGTATTAAGGTTAAGGCCGGTGCAGGCAGCAAGAGCTTTGTAACGGATACTGTGGTTTTCTTCCATAACAGTAACCTGACTAAGCAGGATAAGGATGTTAAGGATTTACCGGAGCAAAAGGCAGAAGAGGAGCAGCAGGGGACCGTCAGGCAATTCAGAGGAAAAGTAGCCATCGTTATTGATGACTGCGGTTATGATATGGCGCCTGTGCGCAAGCTGCTGAATACCGGGCTGCCGTTCAGCTATGCAATATTGCCGTATAAGCAGTACAGCAGCGATGTTCTGGAGATGGTGAAGGCTAAAGGACGTGTGCCGATGCTGCATCTGCCGATGGAGCCTCTTGACCGCAGTGCTATGAGCGAGGGCGCTGCCACTATCCGTACGGACTTGTCTGCTGCTGAGAAGCTTTCCTTGACGCGGCGTGCGCTTAACAGTCTGCCGGGAGTTATGGGTGTAAATAATCACCAAGGTTCGAAGGCGACTGCGGATAAGGATACTATGCGAGTTGTTTTGCAGGAGATGCGGCGGCAGAAGCTGTTTTTTGTAGACAGCCGTACAAATTCCGCGTCGGTAGCATGCAATATGGCGCAGCAGCTGGGTGTTTCGACTGCTCGTAATGATATCTTTTTGGATAACAGTTCTGATGTGCAGGCGATTCGTCAGCAGATATATAAGGCTTTTGCTATGGCGGAAAAGAACGGCAGTGTTATTGCTATCTGTCATGCCAGACCGAATACGGCTAAATGCTGGGAGATATATGCGGCGGAGTTTAAGCGGACGGGGATAACTTTTGTGCCCGTGACGGAGCTGCTGTATTAAATCAGTAATAGGTGTTTGATTCAACTTCTTTCATAACTGAAAGAAGTTGCCAAGAAAGGTTCGCGCTTTTTGTAAAGCGCGGCAAAACAAAAACTTTTTCCGGAGAAAAAGTTTTACCAAAAAGCCTTTTAAATAGGGTCGCTTTGCTGTTACTAGCGCCTGTTCGAAGTTCCTGCGAAGGGTTTTCGTAACCCATGAAGTACTTTGTGGTTTGTTTAAGCCTTGTATCGGGTGATTAAACTTCGCGTTAGTATAAGCCTCGAAAAATGTTTGTACATTCATTGGTATGTTGTTGTAGCCTTTAGCTTACTACGAACCAAGGAGAATATGGTAAAGCATTTTTTGCTAAGCTTTTTTGTGCGAGCAAAAAAGCGACTGTTTCCCGCGCTTTCGCAAAGCGCGCCCCTTTCTTGTTACTTCTTTCGGGGACGAAAGAAGTAAACCCAGACGATATAAGCCAATTCTAATTTACATAAACTGAATCGAGGTAAGAGAATGTCTAATTATGTAGAAGAAACAATCGGTAAATATGAAAAGTATATCAATCCCGCGCAGGCAAAGCTGTTCCGCTTCATGGGCCTGGCAAGCATTGAAGGCCATGCTGAGGGCTGGACTATTACCGACAGCGAAGGCCAGGAGTTTATTGATTGCCTGGGCGGTTACGGTATGTTTGCTTTAGGTCACCGTCATCCGAAGGTTGTCGAGGCTGTGGAAAAAGAGCTGCATGCTATGCCGATGTGCGGCAAGGTGCTGTTCAACCGTCCGATGGCTGATTTGGCGGAGGCTCTTGCCGAGATTACTCCCGGTGAGCTGCAGTACAGCTTTTTTGTCAACAGCGGCACCGAATCCGTTGAAGGCTGCCTGAAGGTAGCACGTCTGGCAACAAAACGCAAAAAGTTCGTTGCTGCGAAGAATGCTTTTCACGGCAAAACCTTTGGCAGCTTAACTGCTACCGGACGTGATATGTACCGCGAGCCGTTTAAACCGCTGCTGGATGGCTTTACTCATGTAGAATACGGCGACGCTGCAGCTGTTGATGCAGCTGTTGATGAAGATACCGCTGCCGTTATTTTGGAGCCTGTTCAGGGCGAGGGCGGCATTATTGTTCCTCCTGCAGGTTATCTGCGCGAGGTGAAGGAAATCTGCGAGAAGAAGGGCGCTCTGCTGATTGCCGATGAGGTACAGACCGGTATCGGCCGTACCGGCGAATGGTTCGGCGTTAATCATGACGGCGTTACTCCCGACCTGATGGCCTGCGCTAAGGCTTTGGGCGGCGGCGTAATGCCCATAGGTGCGATTATCGGTACTCCGCGTGCCTGGGCCGGTCTTATTGAAGCACCGTTCCTGCACACCTCTACCTTTGGCGGCAACCAGCTGGCCTGCGCTGCCGGTGTAGCAGCTATCAAGGCTATCAAGGAAGAGGATATGCTGCGTCGCGGACGTGAGGCAGGCGCTTATCTGAAGGCTGGTCTGGAGGCTATCGCTGCGGAATATCCTTCCGTTATTAAGGAAGTACGCGGTCGCGGTATGATGATCGGCATTGAGCTGACCAAAGAGGGTGCCGGCGGTATGCTGATGAGCTTGATGATTAACCAGCACATTATTGTTGCTTATACCTTGAACAATCCTAAGGTTATCCGTATGGAGCCGCCGCTGATTATGCCTAAAGAGGTTATCGACCATGTTCTGGAGGCTTTCAGAGGTGCCGTTAAGGAAACCGCAGATGTTATTGAAGATTTATAAGAGGAGATAAGATTATGCCTTATGTAGAGAGCAAAACCACCATCAAGGGCGATGGTGCAAAAATTTATGATATTATCAAGGATATGGCTGCTTACCCTAATTTTATGCATGATCTGGTAAGCGTAGAAATTCTGGAGCGCGGTGAGAATTACACTGTTTCTCACTGGGTAAGTAATGTTGACGGACGCAAAATTGTCTGGACCGAGCGCGATACCTTCTATCCTGAGGAGCTGAAGATTACCTACGCTCAGACCGAGGGTGATTTGAAGAGAATGGAAGGCTCCTGGCTGATTACACCGCAGGCTGACGGCTGCGAGGTAACTCTGGCAGTTGATTTTGAGTTCGGTATTCCGATGATTGCCGGCCTGCTGAATCCTATTCTTAAGAAAAAAGTTCGTGAAAACAGTGAAAATATGTTAAACTCTATCAAGGCCCAAATTGAAAAATAAGTAATTACTTGTTATAATAGATATGTTGAAAATGTATTCTATTAATGCCTGTACCTGTTTACAGTGCAGGTCTTTTATGAGGAGGAAATTACTTAGATGAAAACAGCGTTTTTAATGGCGTTAATGACAGCGCTGCTGATGCTCCTGGGCGACTTCTTCGGTGGTCTGCGTGGCATGACCGTAATGCTTTTTGTGGGCGTGGCAATGAACTTCTTTGCTTATTGGAACAGCGATAAGATGGTTCTGGCACACTACGATGCACAACAGGTTGACCGCAACAGTGCACCGGAGCTGTACGGAATAGTAGAAAAGCTGGCTAAAAAAGCCAATATTCCTATGCCGAAGGTTTATATTATCAATAGTCCGGTGCCTAACGCTTTTGCTACCGGCAGAAATCCGGAGCATGCTGCCGTTGCGGTAAATACTGCGCTGGCAGATATGCTGACTAAGGAAGAGCTGGCCGGTGTTTTAGGTCATGAGCTGAGCCACATTATGCATCGTGATATTTTGGTAAGTACTATTGCCGCTTCTATGGCAGGTGCTATTTCCACGATTGCCCAATGGGGTATGTTCTTTGGCGGCGGCCGTGATGAGAATGGCGAAAGCCGTAATCCTATCGCTTCTATTCTGGTTATGATTTTGGCGCCTCTGGCAGCTATGCTGATTCAGATGGCAGTATCCCGTTCCCGTGAATATATGGCAGATAAATCCGGCGGTGAGCTTTGCGGCAATCCTAATGCTCTGGCTGATGCCCTGCTGAAGATTGAAGCCTATGCGGAGCGTCGCGTAATGCCCGGTGCTACCGAAGCAACTGCGCATATGTTTATTATCAACCCCTTTGCCGGTGTTGATGCCAAGCAGCTTTTCAGTACTCACCCCGCAACCGAGGAAAGAGTTCAGCTGCTGCGTGAGCAGGCAAGAAAGATGGGTATCCGTTAACAATTCAACTATACCTCTAAGTCACATCGGTGACTGGGTTAGTATAAAAAATTTAATTACACTTTAAGGAGAGATTTACAAATGGAACAAACACTCGTACTCGTAAAACCTGATGGAGTTAAGAAAAATCTGATCGGCGATATCATCGCTCGTTTCGAACACAAAGGCCTGCAAGTTGCAGCTCTGAAACTGGTTAAAGTTACCGAAGCTCAAGCTAAATTCCACTATGCTGAGCATGAAGGCAAACCCTTCTTCGGCGAACTGGTTGACTTCATTACCTCCGCTCCGCTGGTTTGCGCTGTAATCCGCGGTGAAAATGCTATCAAAGCTGTTCGTCAACTGAACGGTGCTACCAACCCGATCGAAGCAGTTCCCGGTTCTATTCGCGGTGACTTCGCTCTGAGCATCGGTGAAAACATTGTTCACGGTTCCGACAGCCCGGAAGCTGCTGAACGCGAAATCAACAACTTCTTCGCTCCGGAAGAAATTTACTAATTAACTTTAGCCTTTCGGCGGCCATGTGCTGACTGAGAGGGGTTACACTCTCACGGAAAGGATGGTGCAGAAATGAAGAAAGCTGCTGTTTATACCAGAACCGGTGACAAAGGAACTACCGGTTTGTACACCGGAGAACGTGTTCCCAAGCAAAGCCTGCGTGTAGAAGCCTATGGTACTGTGGATGAAATTTCCTCGGCATTAGGTTTGGCGCGCGCTCAGGTTACGCGTGAGGATGTACGTGAAACCATTTTCAATGTACAAAAGCTGCTCATGTCTGTGATGGCTGATATTGCCAGCCTCAACCTGCCCGAACCTTACATCAAAGAAGAACACGTTAAGCTGTTTGAAGATACAATCGACAAGTTTGATTCTCTGCTGCAGCCGCTGGGCCATTTCATTATCCCCGGCGATACTGTAGGCGCTGCCGCACTGGACATCGCACGCACTACTACCCGTCGTGCCGAGCGTTGCCTGCTGCGTCTGGCTGAAACCGAATCGGTTAACCCCAATGTTCTGGTTTGCCTGAACCGTTTGTCTGATTTGTGCTTTATTTTGGCACGTGTAGAATGCGAAGTAAAATAAGCATTGCTGATTAAGGAATAGAAGCCTCTGCCTGTGGCCTTTGGCCGCAGACGGAGGCTTTTTGCTTTGCATGCAGTGAGTTGTCACACTATTCCCTGTCAGTAAGAAGAATACGTGTATACAATCGTGGGAAGTATTGTACACTATATATTGATGTGATACAATACTATACATGGGCTTCGGGAAAAAGCCTTAAATTGTAAACGTGCTTTAATTTTTTACTGGGGGGAATTTTTTATGTTGGAACTTTTGAATTCTATTGACGGCTTCATTTGGGGTCCGCCTTTGATGATGCTGCTTATGGGTACAGGCATTTTAATGAGCGTCCGCCTTGGTCTGCTTCAGGTTATGAAGCTGCCTAAAGCCTTGCAGCTGATTTTTACCGCCCGCAGCAAGGGCGAAGGTGATGTAAGCAGCTTTCAGGCTTTGTGCACTGCTTTGGCCGCAACTGTCGGCACCGGTAATATCGTTGGCGTAGCAACGGCAATTAAGCTCGGTGGTCCCGGCGCTCTGCTGTGGATGTGGCTGGCTGCCTTCTTCGGTATGGCAACCAAATATTCCGAAGGCGTGCTGGCTGTTAAGTATCGTACTTATGATGAAAACGGTAACGCTTCCGGTGGTCCGATGTACTACATTGAACAGGGCCTGGGCAAAAAATTCAAGCCTTTGGCTGTAATGTTCTCTATCTTCGGTGTTATGACTGCCTGCCTGGGCAGCGGTACCTTTACTCAGGTAAATGCAATCACTTCTATTGTTAATGTATCCTTCGGCGTTTCCGAATACGTTGTAGCAGCAATCCTGACTGTTCTTGTTGCTGTTGTTATTATCGGCGGTCTGCAATCCATTGCTAACGTAGCAAGCAAGATTGTTCCTTTCATGGCTGCTGTTTATGTTATCGCAACCGTTTCTGTGCTGGTATTTTATGCCGATGCTCTGCCGGCAGCGATTAAGCTGGTTATCGACGGTGCCTTCAACGGTACTGCGGCAGCAGGCGGCTTTGCCGGTGCCGGAATTATGCTGGCAATGCGCAGCGGTATCGCCCGCGGTATTTATTCCAACGAATCCGGCTTGGGCTCTGCTCCTATCGTAGCAGCTGCAGCAAAAACCAAATGGCCTGCAGAACAGGGCCTTGTTTCTATGACCGGTACCTTTATCGATACCATCATCATCTGCACCATGACCGGCCTGTCCATCATCGTCAGCGGTGCCTGGGCCGGTGACCTGAACGGTGCTGCTTTGACTGAGGCTGCTTTCGCTTCTGCTTTCCCGGCTGTTGCCAAGTATGTCCTGACCGGCGGCCTGGTACTCTTCGCTTTCACCACTATTATCGGCTGGAGCTATTACGGCGAGCGTTGCGCAGAATACCTCTTTGGCGTAAAATGCATCATGCCTTACCGTATCGGTTATATCATTCTGGTAGGCCTGGGTGTATTCCTGAAGCTGGAAATGATTTGGATTATTGCCGATATCGTTAACGGTCTGATGGCTATTCCTAACCTGATTGCTCTGCTGGGCCTGAGCGGTGTGGTTGTGGCAGAAACCAAGCTGTACTTCGAGCATTGGGAAAAGGTTCACAGCCGTCGCAAACAGCTGGCTGAGATTCGTGAAGATCTGGCAACTGAAAATAATTAATTAGTATTTACGAAAGCCATTGCGGAAATATGCAATGGCTTTTTTCATTAAGTTTTTGTGTCATCTGTATTTTTATGTCTTTAGTGTGTTATAATATACATATCAAGATAATAGGAGAATAAAATGGTTTATGGTTTGTTAGCTTTGCTGGTGGTTCTGCTGGACCAGGCAACAAAGTATTATGTGGTAACACATTTTGCGTTAGGGGAGAGCGTACCGGTGATTAATAATGTATTTCACTGGACGTTTATACTGAATCGCGGTGCCGCCTTCGGCATGCTGGAGGGCAGTCGCTGGCTGTTCGTACTGATTGCGGTTGCTGTAATCGGCTGTGTATGGTTTATGCGTCGGGAGATTGCTAAAAGCGGCGTGATGGCCTGCTGGGGAACAGCGCTTTTTGCAGGCGGTGCTTTGGGCAACCTGATTGACCGCACTACACGCGGTGTGGTAATTGACTTTTTTGATTTTCGTATCTGGCCGATATTTAATGTGGCCGATATAGCAATTTGTGTGGGAGTAGGTTTGATTATATGGAGCATATTGAAAACGGAGCTGCTGAGCAGCAACGATTGATTATAACTGAACAGGAGGCCGGCCAGCGTGCGGATGTAGGCCTGGCGGCAATGCTGGAGCTTACACGCTCTAATATGCAGAAGCTGCTGGAGGAGGGCCGTGCGGTGCGCGGCAGCAAGGTGCTGAAATCTAACTACAAGCTGCGTCTGGGTGACGAAATTGATGTCACTTTGCCTGAGCCGCAGCCTCTGGATGTACAGCCGGAAAATATTCCTCTGGATATTATTTATGAGGATGAGGATGTTGTTGTTGTCAACAAAGCGCGTGGGATGGTAGTCCACCCGGCAGCCGGAAATTTAAACGGAACGTTGGTCAATGCGCTTTTGTATCACTGCAAAAACTTATCCGGCATTAACGGTGTCATCCGTCCCGGCATTGTTCACCGTCTGGATAAGGATACCAGCGGTATTATGATTTGTGCCAAGAATGATGCGGCGCATTTGTCCTTATCGCAGCAGATACAGGCCAAAACAGCTCAGCGTACCTATCTTGCTGTAGTACGCGGCAACATCAAAACAGACAGCGGCGTGATTGAAACGCTTATCGCCCGCGATAAAAACGACCGCAAGAAAATGGCGGTTGTCAAAGAGGGCGGACGTGATGCTGTTACCGAATACGAGGTACTGGAGCGCTTTGGCAAATATACTATTGTGCGCTGTCGCCTGCGTACAGGACGCACGCATCAGATTCGCGTACATATGGAGTATCTGGGCTATCCTTTGGTAGGCGACCCGAAATATTCTCCGATGAAAACTCCCTTCAGCATTCAGGGACAGGCTCTGCATTCGCAGACACTGGAATTCACCCACCCGCGTACGGGAGAACGCTTGAGCTTTGAAGCTCCGCTGCCGGAGGATATGCATAAGATTGTTACCCGCCTGCGCCTGGGACAGTTTAATTAGCAGAGTTCTGCCTTAGGGCAGTCTTGATAGCAGGTTAAAAAGCCTGAATAAAAATAAGAGGTGAGCCAAATGAGCAATTTTGTTAAAAAGAATGTTATTATGGATGCAGAGGCTATGCGCCGTGCGATTGTCCGTATTTCTCATGAAATTATTGAAAGAAATAAAGGTGTAGATAATGTTGTCATTGTCGGTATCCGTACCCGCGGTGTACCTATTGCGGAACGTCTGGCAGCAGCAATTAAAGATATAGAGAATGTTGAGCTGCCGGTAGGAATGCTGGATATCACTCTTTATCGTGACGACCTGTCTACCTTGGCTTATAATCCGATTGTACACGGTACAGAAATCGATCTGGACCTGAACGGCAAAACCATTATTCTGGTTGACGATGTGCTGTACACCGGCCGTACCATCCGTGCTGCTCTTGATGCGGTTATGGATATGGGCCGTCCGAAGGCTATTCAGCTGGCAGTGCTTATTGACCGCGGACATCGCGAGCTGCCGATTCGTGCCGATTTTGCCGGTAAAAACGTTCCTACCTCCCATAAGGAAGCTATCAATGTATATCTGGCAGAGGAAGACGGCATTGATGAAGTAGCAATCGGTGATATCGAAGAATAATTAACCGTAGCTTGTTAATGGAACAGGAGGAGATTCTATGCAGCAGGCTGAAATATTGCGCAATGAGGCTTTGGGCGCAACTTTGGTAAAAAAATTGAAGCTGCGTGGCTTTGATGCTTATTACTGTGCTGATAAGCAGGCAGCGCTCGAGCAGGCTTTGGCGCTGATTCCGCAGGAGGATGTTGTTTCCTGGGGCGGTTCTGTAACGATTGATGAAATCGGTCTTTTGAGCGCAGTAAAGGAGCGCAATAAGGTTATCGACAGAGCTGCGGCAGCAACTCCGGAAGAAAAAACAGAATTGATGCGTCAGGCGCTTTTGTGTGATACATATTTAATGAGCAGCAATGCCATCAGCAGTGATGGTCAGCTGGTAAATATTGACGGCAACGGTAACCGTTGTGCCGCTTTGGTTTTCGGACCGAAGCAGGTGCTTGTAATTGCCGGCCTGAATAAGGTTACAGGTTCTTTAGAGGCTGCCATGGACAGAGCGCGCAATGTGGCTGCGCCGATAAATGCCAAAAGGTTTGCCGGCCTGCAGACACCTTGTTACAAAGCAGGTCTTTGCGGTGATTGCCTTTCCGCGGACTGCATTTGCTCGCAGATTGTTATAACACGCACCAGCCGTAATAAGGGACGCATTAAAGTCATTTTAGTCGGTGAAAGTTTAGGATTCTGATTTTAAGGGAGTTGTTTAGCGTTGGTGTTAGCAGCTCCCTTTTGCTTAAGAAAGCAGGTGAAAAAATGGCACGTACTATTATTCTGTTGTTGGATTCCTTCGGTATCGGTTATGCCCATGATGCCGAAGCTTACGGTGATAAGGGTGCAGATACCTTAGGCCATATCTGCGATTGGCTGGCGAAAAATCCGCGTCATGCAGGCGAAGCGCCGAAACCGTTGTATTTGCCGCATCTGGCTGAGCACGGACTGCAGGCAGCTGCTGAGCTGAGCCGTGGCGCAGCGTTGCCGGCAGGCTTGGGCGCTAAGCATACTGTCGGTGCTTATACCTATGCGCAGGAGGTCAGCCGCGGTAAGGATACACTGAGTGGACATTGGGAAATCAGCGGTGTGCCGGTTAAATTTGACTGGGGCTATTTCCCAGATGTACCGAAATGCTTTCCGCAGGAGCTAGTGGACGCAATCATCAGCCAGGGCAATTTGCCGGGCGTACTCGGTGAATGTCATGCCAGCGGCACCGAAATCATTAAGGAGCTGGGCGAGGAGCATGTAAGAAGCGGCAAGCCGATTATTTATACCTCCGCAGACAGTGTGCTGCAGATAGCAGCGCACGAGGAGGCCTTTGGACTGGAGCGTTTATATGACCTGTGCAAGCTGGCTTTTAAGCTGGTGCAGCCGTATAATATTGCCCGGGTAATAGCGCGTCCGTTCGTTGGCACCTGTGCTGCTGATTTTACCCGCACAACCAACCGTCACGATTACGCAGTACCGGCACCGCAGCCGACGCTGCTTGATAAAATGCTTGCGGCCGGCGGCAGCGTTTATGCCGTAGGCAAGATTGCCGATATTTTTGCGCATCGCGGTATTACAAAGCATTATGCTGCAGGCGGCCTTGATAAGCTGCTAGATGCAACGAAGCAGGCTGTGAGCGATGCTCCGGATAATACCATTGTCTTTACCAATTTTGTTGACTTTGATTCCTCCTACGGACATCGCCGTGACATTCAGGGCTATGGCGAGGCACTGGAATATTTCGACAGCAGACTGCCGGAAATTACCGCTTTGCTGCGCCCGGACGATTTGCTGCTGATGACGGCAGACCACGGCAATGACCCGAGCTGGAGCGGCACAGACCATACGCGCGAAAAAATCCCCGTACTCTTTTCGGGAGCAGGCATTGATTGCAAGCAGCTCGCGCCTATGCAGACCTTTGCCGATATAGGACAGACGATTGCCGATTATATGAAAATAGAACCAACCCTTACCGGAACTAAAGCGGATTTGTTTTGAAAGAGGTGGACAATATGAGCAAACATTACGCAGCACCTGAGGAGATTTTATACCATGTAGGTTTTTCGGCGGAGCAGCTGCAGGGCGCAACTGTTGCCGTGCTTCCCGGTGACCCCGGACGTGTGGAGCCTTTGGCGAAGGCCTTGGGCAGTGATGCAAGCTTTATTGCCAGCCATCGTGAATACACCAGCTGGCTGACTAAAATCAGCGATACTCCGGTACTTGTCTGCTCTACGGGCATGGGCGGTCCTTCCGTAGCCATCTGCCTGGAAGAGCTGGCGCGTATGGGCATCAAAAAGCTCATCCGCTTCGGTACGACAGGAACGATTCAGGAAAAGGTTAATCTGGGTGATATTATTATTGATAAGGCAGCTGTTCGCCTTGACGGCACCTCGCAGCATTATGCACCGTTGGAATTTCCGGCAGTTGCCAGCTTTGATGTTACAACGGCACTGGTGGTGGCAGCCAAAAGTGTCGGTGCTCCCTATCACTTGGGCATTGCTGCCTCCAGTGACACATTCTGGCCGGGGCAGGAGCGTTATGACAGCTTCACCGGCTATGTGCCACGCCGTTTCCGCGGGACGATGCAGGAATGGCAGGCATTGGGCGTGCTGAATTATGAAATGGAAACCTCCGCTTTGTTTGTGACCTCGCAGGCGTTAGGCTTAGAGGCCGGCGCTGTCTGTGGCGTAGTAGTAAAGCGCACGCAGAGCGAAAGCGTAGCACCGCCTGATGTTTATCAGCGTGCCTTCGGCTATATGGTGCAGGTGACACGCGAAGCTGTCGAACTGCTGTTGGCGGAGGCAGCTGAGTAAGAGGCAGGTGATTAGTGTGAAAAAAATTAAATGGCTGCTGCAGGTCTGCTTTTTGGTGATGTTTGCCTCCTTGTTTACAGCTATTATGCCGCAGACGGCGCGGGCAGATTTTGCGGAGCGTCCTGTGGGCTTTGTGGTTATCGACCAGGACGGCGGCGTGGACGGCGCTGTTTACAAGGAGTGGCGGCAGATGGTCAGACTGGCCTACCGCTTTCCCGATTATCAAATAATAGACGGCGGCGAACCTCAGACTCTGGTGAGCCAGGCAGTGCGTGACGGCGTAAAGCTGGATGCTGCTTCTCTGTCCGCTTTGGCGGAAAAGAGCAAAACGGATGTGCTGGTTGTCGCACGCATCTATGAAATGGATGAGAGTCTTGTCAGCGGCTGGGGATTCCGCTTTGATCACGATACCTATGTGCGTGTTGTAGCGGATGCCGACCTTTTTGTATATAAAAAGGATGGCAATAAGCTGCTGAAGAAACGCGTGCGTGAAAGTGGTCTGCGCGAAATGGCCAATTATGACAAGCCGGCGGAAACAATAAAATGGCAGCTTTCTAAGCTGGTAAACACGATGGAAAATAAGCCTATTATTGGTAGCTGACATCATGAGTTAAGTTGTTGGCTTGTTCACCTTAGTTTAAGGCGACAGGTTGTAAAATAATACTATAGGCAGGATTTCATAGCTGCCTGATGAAAAAAATTGAGGTGAAAAAATGCATATTTTAGTCACAGGCGGAGCTGGTTACATCGGCTCGCATACTGTCATTGAACTGCTTAAAGCTGGCCATAGTGTTGTAGTAGTAGATAATCTTGTTAATTCCAGCAGGCTGGCACTGCAGCGTGTAGAAAAAATCACCGGTCGGCAGATTCCTTTTTATGAAACTGATATCAGGGATCGTGCCGGCCTGCAACAGGTTTTTGCTGAGCATAGCTTTGACTGCTGTATTCATTTCGCCGGTTTGAAGGCTGTAGGCGAATCGGTACAGAAGCCCTTGGAGTATTATGAGAATAATATTTCCGGTACCCTGGTGCTGCTGGACGTAATGCGCAACGCAGGCTGCAAGAATATTATTTTCAGCTCTTCGGCTACTGTTTACGGAAATCCTGCTGTAGTGCCTATTCCGGAAACCTGTCCTAAAGGGCAGTGCACTAATCCTTATGGACAGACCAAGTCGATGCTGGAGCAAATACTTTGTGATATGTACGTAGCTGATCATGAATGGAATGTGGTACTGTTGCGTTACTTTAACCCTATCGGTGCGCACAGCTCCGGTCTGATTGGCGAAAATCCCAATGGCATTCCCAATAACCTAATGCCGTATATTACGCAGGTTGCTGTGGGCAAGCTGGAGAAACTGCATGTTTTTGGCAATGATTATCCCACTCCGGATGGTACCGGTGTGCGTGACTTTATTCATGTAGTGGATTTGGCCAAAGGTCATGTGAAAGCTTTGCAGGCAATAGATGACAAATGCGGCGTAGAGGTGTATAATCTTGGTACAGGTATTGGCTATTCAGTGCTGGATTTAGTCAAAGCATTTGAAAAGGCTACTGGAATTAAGATACCTTATGTAATTGACCAACGTCGTGCAGGTGATATTGCTACCTGCTATTCTGATCCGTCAAAGGCGTGGGAAAAGCTAGGCTGGAAGGCAGAGCTGGGCATTGAGGATATGTGCCGTGATTCATGGAACTGGCAGAAGAACAACCCTAATGGCTTTGAAGCATAAGGCTAAAAGAAAAAAATAGTAGAAAAAGAGGAAAAGTATTTATGTGTGGTATTGTTGGATTTTGTGGAAATAAGCAGGCAGCTCCTATTCTGTTAGATGGCCTGTCTAAGCTGGAATATCGTGGCTATGATTCTGCCGGCCTGGCAGTGCGTGACGGCAGTGCGCAGGTGCAGATTGTTAAGGCCAAGGGCCGTCTGAAGGAGCTTTACGCCAAGACTAACGGCGGTCAAAGCCTCGTTGGTACCTGTGGTATCGGTCATACCAGATGGGCAACCCATGGTGAGCCTTCCGAAACTAATGCGCATCCGCATGCAAGTGCTGATGGCAATGTAGTTGCTGTACACAACGGTATTATCGAAAACTATCAGGAGCTGAAGGAAAAGCTGCTGCATAACGGTTACACCTTCTATTCTCAGACTGATACCGAGGTTGCCGTTAAGCTGATTGATTACTACTATAAAAAATACGAGCATACTCCGACCGATGCTCTGAGTCATGCTATGATCCGTATGCGCGGCTCCTATGCTCTGGCAGTAATGTTCAAGGAATATCCCGGTGAAATTTATGTTGCCCGTAAGGACAGCCCGATGATTATCGGCGTACAGGATGGCGAATGCTATGTTGCCAGCGACGTGCCTGCTATTTTAAAATACACCCGTAAGGTTTATTACATCGGCAATCTGGAAATGGCTCGTCTGGCTAACGGCGAAGTTACCTTCTACAACGTTGATGAAGAAGTAATCGAAAAACCGCTGACCGAAATCAAATGGGATGCCGAAGCTGCCGAAAAAGCAGGCTTTGAGCATTTCATGATGAAGGAAATCCACGAGCAGCCTAAAGCAGTTCGCGATACTCTGAATTCCGTACTGGTTGACGGCAAGCTGGATATGAGCGCTGTCGGCCTTAGCGATGAGGATATCAAAAAGATTGACCAGATCTGCATCGTTGCCTGCGGCAGTGCTTATCATGTGGGCGTGGCAGCACAATATGTAATTGAGGATTTGGCACAGATTCCGGTTCGCACCGAGCTGGCTTCCGAGTTCAGATATCGCAAGCCTCTGCTGAGCAAGAACGAGCTGGTTATCATTGTCAGCCAGTCCGGCGAAACCGCCGACAGCTTGGCAGCTCTGCGTCTGGCTAAAGAAAAGGGCATCAAAACTCTTGGCATCGTTAATGTAGTAGGCAGCTCTATTGCCCGCGAAGCAGATAATGTTTTCTATACTCTGGCAGGTCCGGAAATTGCCGTTGCAACTACCAAGGCTTACAGCACTCAGCTGATTGCTGCTTACTGTCTGGCAATTCAGTTTGCTATTGTTCGTGGCACTATTGATGAAGCTAAATATCTGGAGCTGATTCAGGAAATGGCACAGCTGCCGGACAAAATTCAAAAAATTATTGAGGATAAGGAACGCATCCAATGGTTTGCCGCCAAGCAGGTCAACGCTAAGGATATCTTCTTTATCGGCCGTGGTCTGGACTACGCTGTCAGCCTGGAGGGCAGCCTGAAGATGAAGGAAATTTCCTACATCCACAGTGAGGCTTATGCTGCCGGCGAATTGAAGCACGGTACTATCAGCCTGATTGAGAATGGTACTCTGGTTATCGGTGTGCTGACACAAAGCGAGCTTTACGAAAAGACTGTCAGCAACATGGTAGAGTGCCGCAGCCGTGGCGCTTATCTGATGGGCTTGACTACCTATGGTAACTATAACATTGAGGATACCGCTGATTTCACAGTGTATATTCCGAAAACCGATGAGCATTTCATGACCAGCCTGGCAGTTATTCCGCTGCAGCTTATGGGTTATTATGTGAGTGTTTCTAAGGGCCTGGATGTCGACAAACCTAGAAATTTGGCTAAGAGCGTTACCGTAGAATAAGAGTGGAGTGTAATGCACTATAAAAAACCAGGGTCTGCCCCAAAAGTTGTGGTATGCGCTCTAACGTTTGTGTGGTTGGGCTACA
>CAVKUS010000032.1:0-27500 GCA_963659725.1 Bacteroides sp. CAG:545
GCATTAATTAAAGTAACAGCTATCAATCAAGCTCAGCTTGCTTTGATTCTGTTTTACTTTTAAAATTTTCCTTACCTTTAGATTTGCTTTCGGTTTTGATTTTAGCTTTGGTAAGTTCATTATTGAGACCTTTTTGAGCATTGTTCACAAGCTCAATGTTCTTTTCCATAGAATCTTTATAGTTAAGATTCTGTGGTAAAGTACGGGTAATAACATCAGCAATGATTTCAGCTCGGGAAATTGAACCAGAACTTTTGCCGAGACGTTTTCCAACACTTTCAGCCAACTGCTTAATATGTCTGTCTTTATCAATTTCATTGAAATCAGCGCATACAAGCACTTTCGCAATTTCTTTATCAGCATCATCAAAGGACTTTGCTGTTTCGTAATGTTGCGCAGCTGCCTGCTTGGCAACATCAGAAAGTGAATAAGCAGGACGGTTTAAAGACTCATGGATCTCATAGGTGCGTTTAAACTTTTCAAAGTTGCTGCAGGCAGCAGTAAGCTCTTTGTTCAGCTCTTTACGCTCATCCTTGGAAAAATCTTTACTCTCAATAACCGAAGATAGCAATTTGTTTGAACAGATTTCCGGGTTTTTAGCCAGATACTGAGCAATATTTTTATTTATAATTCCATCATCATAAAGAGAAGAAACAATATATTTCAAAGCCTCTTTCTGACTGGTATTATTGTCAATGATAATGCCTTTGGATTTCAGATATTCACGCTGCTTTTTGCTTGCAGGGCTATCGGCAAGCTCATCACGGTATTGAACATAATCTCTTATTCTTTTACTGTACAAAGCACATGAATTCTCAGGGAATTTCTCACAATATGATCTGGAAAAATCTTTGATATCTCCATCAAGCTTATGCCAATCTATAAAAGCACGCTGAGATTCAAAAGGCGGTACTGTCTGACAATCCTTCTGCCACTGTGCCATTGTATAATCAGCGATATGCTCTTTGACATCATCCTTGAATTTAGCAACATGACGAGCAACAAAAGGAGAAACACTGCCAAAGACGCAGCCTTTTAACTTCTGTACTCCGGCGTTAACAATTGCTAAAGCCTGATCACAAGTCAAAGATGCTTTATCTTTGATATCAGCAAAAGAAACAGCCATAGCAATAAGCTTATCTGTCGCTTTGGATGCTCCCATAGCAGCTTTAGCCTTGACAAAATCAAGCTTCTCTAAATCAGCTTCCGGAACATAACGGGCAAGAAACCGCTGCTGCTGCAGCGTAGGCTTACCTTTGAATTCTAAAGCAAGAGCTTCAGCCTCCCGTGTATCCATTGTTTTCCAGCGACTATCAAACTTAGGCAGATAATTCTTAAGCTTTTCACGGGCCACCATACCACGGATAGCATCACTGGCAACATTGAAGCTCAGATTCTTATCCTGTTCTTCCGTCAGATTGTTGAAATACTTTTGATAGGCAGGAGAAAGCTTATCGAAATTACGTACAATAAAATCCGTCTGCTTCTGCGAAACAGGCTCTTTAGCTCTTTCCGCCTTGGCCACTAAATCGAAAACATCAACATGCCGAGCACCATAATCAATATCAATATTGCTCAGACCGGATTCACTAAAAATATCAGCAGGATTTTGAGTAGAAGATATATTATTTTGTGCAGACTCAATATTCTCTAAAAGAGCTTCCCAATTACGCTGAGTACGTGGCGGAAAGTTACGATCTGTATCGAGCTCTATTTTAGCTCTGTTTTCAACTACGCTTAGCTTCGCAGATAAGGCCATGAAAGCCAGAAAGCCATTAGGATCAACATCTTTTACGGAAGCATCATCATAAAAACCAAAATGAAGGGCAGGATTATTTAAAAAGTCTTTACCATTGCCATTAGCACAAGCAGTCTGAAGATCTTTCAAAAACCCAAAAAAATAACCACGAGTTACATGTTCAGCATTAAAATCAAGGATCATATGGAAAGGGTGATTATTATATATGCCTTCAATTTTCACCGAACCTGGCAAAGGCATTCCATTAGGATTGTTGTACATAGAAAAAGGAGAAATACCTGAATCAATATTATTAATAAAATCCATAAAATCCACGCCGGAAGGATAAACTTTCGTCTTAGATTCCCCAGACAATTTTGAGAAATTATCAAGAATAGAATATTCATAAGACGGATCAACTCCGTCAAAATAAGAAAATTTAAGACGGCCAGGCTCCAAATTATTCACAGAATTAGTTTTATCACTATTTCCAACAACCATATCAGATGTTACACCAAACACAGCTTTAGAATCAGAAATACTTAATTCAGCTTTCTGGTGTACTTGCGCTTGCCTAATTTTATTATTTTTAAAAATATCAATCATACGATGATAAACAGCTAACTTCTGGGCAAAGACATCTTCCTCCATATCAGTTTCTTCTTGCTCAACATTGTTATCGTCAATTTTTATTTCTTCAGCCATTTATTACACCTCCAAAAAATGAGACTAAGGATATCGACAGGGAACTGGTGTAAAAACCAGCATTAGTTAAAAATATGATATCCATTACAACCTCAGAAATTAGTAGAGCGGGGGACAATAATCATAATCATCGTCCCTATTACGCTCAGATAGTTTTTTCTTTTCCCAAGCCTTTTGCTCGTCAATACTCTTCTTTAAGGTCTCACGATTAAGCTCAGCTTTACGCTTATTCTCCAGATCCCTGTTAACACGCACACATTTTTCAACAGCATTATAAAAACGGACTGCTTTACGGGGATCATTAACCTTTTCCATGAGCTTTTTTATAAGCATCTCACGGGAATAGCCTTCATAGTACAAGCTTATGGCAAGCTCCATAAGACGATAATCATCATAATCAGTGGGATTCATAGCAGACCTCTTTCAATAAAATTTGCCTGCGACTGAAATTAAAATGCCATTAAAGGCTATCGTCCTCATCTGCAGATGGAGTATAATCACCAGATTTGATCAGATCCTCAAGACCGGTATGGAAATTCCATGTATTGATAGCAGCAAGAACACCATCATCATGAAAATACTCAAAATCAGTGATTTCTTCAGGAATAGAATAACCACATTCTTCGTTAGCGCATTTCAGACGATAGCCGCTAGGCTCATAAATGCTGTCCACAACAACTTCCTGGTCCTTGCAGCCACATTTAGGGCACGGATTGATTTTAATCTCATTGCCATCTTTATCAAGATAAGGATCAATCTCGACAGGCAGGTAAGCACCTAAAACATTGACGTAACCATCTTTTAACATAAAACTACCTCCAATTCTTTTTTGTAAGCTCTTCAACAGGCAAAGCCTGCTTAAGCTTGATTGCAACTAAATTGTTGCGCAATGCATTATCAATATTTAGAGCATCAGCAAAATGCTTCCGAATAAGAGAATAAGCCTTGTTTTTGGTAACAACACCAACCATGTCACCGTTTTCTGCAAAACATTGTACTAACATCTTGTTCACCTCGCTGTACGCACGTAATTTGTAATGTGATCGCCAACACGTACATCAAATTCCTTGTAGACCTTGTTCATGACAATGATGTCGCCACGCTTCTCGTAAGGAACAATAACCATGGTTCCATCTTCGTTTTTACCAAGGATTACAGGATTGATACGTTGCAATATATTTTTCTCAAACGATAAGTACGTGTTCCAGTGCTTATCGTCAAAGACGTTAAGAGGTGCCCATGCAGCACTGACTTTACCGTTATGGTCATAGTCAAAGTTAAGATCTTTGACATTCTCTACATCCATAACAACATTTCTGTCTTTATACCCGGCATAAATATCGTCAGGCACATCCCAGCGGACAAATGGCTTTAAAAGCTCAGTTGTTTCAAGCTTAGCCTGGAATGTATGTCTATCAGTCGAGATGATAACATTAGTAGTCACATCATGCTGATACGGCTGAATATATACATGCCAGCGTAAATCAGATTTATCATAATAAGTCTTGATGTCAAAACGCTGTCTGTCACCGCAGGTGATACGCTGAAGCTTATCACCTGCCGGCAGAAGGATATCAGTTTTAAAGCCAGGCTTAACAAAAATAATGTTTGATGCTCCGCTCTCATAATTAAGATACTGACAATCCAAACTACGCTGAGGATAATCAGATAAAGATGAATCACCCATAATAACAGGCTCTTGCGGCTGCACAGCATCCTCGTAGCGCTTCAAAAATCTGTTGCCTAATGATTTACCTTCAAAAGACTTTTGCTCACTTCCAGAAACGTTTTCCTGATCCTTAAAGATCTTATCTACTTGACGTGCAGTATCAGAATAGCTGCGGCCGATAGAAGCATAATAACGCTCTAAGAAGCGACGTCCGAGAGAAGCTTCAGAAGAATTATCATTATCAACTGTTTCGACTGTACCTCTACGTTGAATACCAGCTGATTTTATAGGCTTTTGAAGCGATCTGGAAAATGAATCAAAAGCAGGTTCAGATTCCTGCTCATTACTGCTCATAGAAGAAATAGGGACAATTTGAGATTCATCAGTTTCAATAGCAGGATAAACTGCTGGTTTGTTGGTTTTCGGTTCAGCTTTATCTACAGATTGAACAGCATCCTCATAGTTAGCTTCTTTGAAGTTCTTTTTCCCTTGGAGCATATGTGCAAGCTGCTTACGCATAAGAGAAGATTCTTCCAAAATACTAAGCTCAGCATCATTTTCATCAAAAACACTAAGATCACCAGCTTCTTCAGCTAATGCTGCCGTACTGCTGACACCGATTATCAAAGATGCAAATAGCGCACCTAAAGCTTTTCTTTTGCCGGATATATGTAATTTCTTCAAAATAGCACCTCCGCTATTAAAATTGCTGATTTTACCATAAGCTCGCTGGCGCTATCAAGGTCGGAACCTCTCTTGACAGCGCGCTCGCTTATGGGATGGAGAGATATGATTTAATGGTATGTTTATATCTGTATTAAGTCATTTGACTTGCTTTAGCAGCAATATCCTGATTTTCTTTAGTCGAACGAACCTTTTCTTGCATACTACCGGTACCAGGGCTAGTCGGATGATACTGACCAAATTTAGCCTGAGCAGCACCCTGGCCTTTATCATAAGAATCCTGAATACCGCTAGTTGCAAGATTCAAGCCACCTTTAGCAAAACCAGCAGCACCCTGACCAAAAGATTTAGCAGCAACACCTAAATTTGCAAAAGCACCGGACTTATCTCCGCTCATAGCGGCTTTACCAGCTGCCATAAGAGAACCACCGGCAGCGGAGAAATTACCTCCACCACCTTCGCTTAAAGCGCCGGCAGCCTTAGCAACAGCATTAGAACCGCTGCTGGCAGCACCCATAGCTTTACTTGCAACAGCACCTGCAATGCCGCCGCTCATTGCACCGGCCATGGAAGCAGTTGCAGTGTTGCCGGAAAGGGAAGGGGAACCGCTCATTGCACCAGAAGCAAGTTCAGGAACATGAACGGAAAGAAAAGCAAAAACCCAGGCAAGGACAACTGCTGAAAATGCAGATTCCCAAGTAATAGTGCCATTATTTCCCACGTCTAAGCTTCTACCCAAAACTTCAGTCTGATTCATAGTTAGACTCAAAATTGCACCCATCATCATCAGTTTTACACCTGTACCAATGATGAAGCCTATAGCATTCTCAGAAAAACGAGAAGTTTTATCATTTACGGCGAAAGGAATAAACAAAAGCATCAAAGCAGAAATAATATAAAACTCAATAAATGTAATAAAAGCATTAAGTGCAATATAAGCAAATGCTGCAAACACACCAATCATAGCTATAACAGCCATAATCCATAAAAAAGCAGATTTACCTAAATTACCAAGAGCAAAAGGTGTAGAATTAATAACTTCATAATATTGACTTGCATACTGAAAACCATAGTCAATAATTTCAGAAGGCCTGCCGACAATACCGGCATCCAAATTGCCAAAGGAAGCTCCGGCAGTAGTCAGTGAACTCAATAAAGCATTTATCAACATATCCCAGTTGTTAACAACCCAAACCCAGAAACCATATTTCATAAGCTTAGAAAAAACAGCAGGAATATAATTACTGTTAGCAAATCCAAAAACTTGCATTATAAAAACTACAACAAAATCTATAGTCATAAGTGGAATCAATAAATCTTGTGCATAGCCAAAAATAGCACCATTAGCACCACATAAAGATTGTAGATTTTTTAATACAGTCGATAAAACAGAAGAATCCATTATTTGAAGTTACCTCCAATCTGTTTGACGAAAAACAGATATTGTAGTATATTGAAGCTAGTTAAAGTTATAAGAAAGGATGATTTTAATGAAAACTAAATTTATCGCGATTTCCATATCGTTGATCGCAATTCTTTTAACAGGATGTGGTCAAGAAAAAGCTGAACAAAAACCGTCAAGCCTTCCCCAAGCTGCCCCGGCACAACAGGCCAAAACTCTTTTACCAGACAAAGTTATCAGTAAAGGTAAAATTGTTGGCACCACAGAACTTGCAAACGGACGTACTGTAGAAGTAGAAGAACGAGAAGTTGAAACCTACGATATTGGTGATAAACGAATCATAGAAAAACGTTATTATCAAGCAGGAACAGATAAAAGAATTTTTGGATATGCTGCACAACAAAAATATAAAAACAAAAAAATCAAAAATGAAGGCCAATCTTTACCGCCGTTTAAAAGCCACTAACACAAACCTTAGCACCTGTTCATACAGGTGCTTTTTTAATGGCTTCTAAAAACAGGAAGTGATTCTCCTTTATTGGTAATCTTAGTATTCTTATTTTTAGCACTGTCTACAAAAGTTGAAGACATTTTAGATACTTGATTGCTTTTATCAATATCCTGCTGCTTATTCATAACATTAACCTTAAGCAGCTCACTAAGCATCTGGGCACTTTTGTTGTTCTCGCTGATCATAATACCTAAGAGCTGATTAGCGCACTGTAAGGCTGCCTTATTGCCATCGGCCTTATTAGAAGCATCAATGGTTTCCAAAACACTTTGCACAGTCTTTTGAGTTTCCTTATCACTGGTGATGCCAGCCATCATAAGAGCCTGTTGCAAGGTCTTATCTACACGCTTATCACTTTTTTGCTGGAATTCGAGGAATTTAGAAAGAGTGATCGTACCCATAGAAAAATAATCAGGATTCATGTCACTCCATTCTTTAAGACTGGTTGACCAGTCTTCACCGATGGCTTGAGACTGAGTACGAATACTATTGACAGAATTATAGATGCCAAGCACTTGATTATAGGCTTTATCCATATCCTGCGGATTCAAGCTTTGAATATCTTTTATCTGAGCCTGCAGCTGCTGTGCTGACTGATTTACCTGCTGAATCATCTGGATTTTGGTTTCCAGATTGGCTGCATAGTTAGTAGGATCATAAACAGTAACAGCAAAACAGGGAAGTGCAACACTCATAACAGCTAAAGTAATAAGAGAACAACATAATTTTTTCATGATAACCTCCAATTAAGGGATTGAACTATTAAAAGAGTGCAAGTTGTCCACATCTCTTGTTAATATAGTACACCTTGCCCCCCCCCGTCAACGCTTTTCTATTCAAAAAAGACATTTTTAAACAAAGTATTTTTAAGTAAAAATCACAACAAAAAAAGCCTTGCGCTAACGCACAAGGCTAAAAAAGGAGTTTGGGGCCTCCATGCGTGAGCAGTTAATAGCGGAGGACTTAAAGTTTCCGCTCCCTCTGCACGGAGGTTGATTTGATGAGTAATAAGAAGATAATATGAATGGGAAACAGCATAGATAACAAAAAAGGCACCTAGCTGAACGTAAGCACTGACGTTCAGTTTAGATGCCTCTGGAAACCCAGGTATTTAGTTATCTAACGATACTATATAACATTACCGGAAATATGTCAATAAGAAGTTAAATATTTTCAATAAAAGCTAAATTAAAGAAAATTACAAAAACATCCAATAACATTCATAATGATAATAACGATGATAATGAAAATAATAGTAATAACTTAGATAATCTCCATAATAAACATAACTAAACTAACTTTACTAACTTTAATAATATAACTAATCTTAGTAATATTGATTAGAATAGTTAGGAGGATTAGTTTGATTATAACAAATCGCAGATTAGCAATGTCAAGGGAAAAATAGAAAACCTTGCTTCGCTGCGATTTTCTATTTTTTTATCCCCTTGACATTACACTGCGATTTGTTATGTTTTGACTAAATATAATAAATTAGTCAAAGGAGCAAAGCCATGAAAAATTTTGATGAAGCTATAGCCAACTTAATTAATATGTTCAAAAATGAAGATTTTCCTCAAAAACTTGCTTTAACAATTATCAAAAGAGTGAATGAAGGCATACCAAGTGATAAATGGAGTATCACAAATAAAATTATTATGCTTTTATTAGGTAATACCACCGATGCCAGAGGATATAAGCAATGGCAGGAAGCTGGCAGACATATCAAAAAAGGCGAAAAAGCCTTCTATATCCTTGCACCAAACACAAAGAAAATCAAAAATGAAAAAGAGGAAGATGAGTATATCATTACCGGATTTAGACCTATTCCGGTATTCAGATATGAAAGCACTGAAGGCAAGGAAATCCCGCACCATGATTATAAACCCCAGGAGCTTCCTCCATTTTTAGATGTAGCTGAAAAAATGGGTATTAAAGTAAAATGGAAACCCATACATAAAAATGCTTACGGATACTATCGTCCTTGGGAAAAATCCATAACACTATGCTCCCAAGACTATATAGTGTACTTTCACGAATTAGCTCATGCAGTACATGATACTATAGAGCCTTTAAAGAATGTAGATGCAAACAAAGCAGAAATTGTTGCCGAACTTAGCGCAGCAGTGCTGACAGAAATGCTTGGCATAAGCGGCTATGAACAGCAAGCATATGAATATATCAAAACATATACAGAAGGAAAAAAGGATAAAAACGTCATTATATCTATCACAAACGTACTAAACACTGTACAAAAAGTAGTAGAAAAAATTACCAGCATTGCAAAGAAAGAGCAGAAAACAGCAGCATAATATAAATAACGAAAATAACGAAAGTAACAATAATAACTAAAGTTAGCTTCGTTACTTATATAACTCTAATAATAAGAATAATGTTAGTTATCTTCATTACTAACATTATTTTTATAACTAACATAATCTTCGTTATGAAAGGATGAAAAATATGTCAAGCATGGACTATGATTATTGGAACTTAAACCCTTTAGTTTTAGATAAAGGAGAAGAAGTGAAGCAAGAATTGCTAAAATACTATGAATTAGGTTATGATGAAGATAGCAAAACTGAAGAAACAGCTTATAACGAAATAAAATATATTGTCGAAGACGGCTGCAATCTTGATGAACTATTTGACTTGATTAATTACGAAAAACTAAAGGCTGCAGTATCACTTATCTGCACAAAGTATGAACTAGATGATTCAGATTTCAATATCTATGTCAATGGCAGTGACATAAGCGTAGCTTATCAACATGACCGAATCGCTTAATCTATTATCTCCGTTATTAACATAATGAAAATAATGAAGATAACAACAATTATTAAAGTTATGAGTATAACGAAGCTAACATTAATAATATAAATAATAAAAGTTAGCTTCGTTACTAAAATAACAAAAGTTATCAACGTTAGAATAGCATAATCCACTTCAAAATGCTATAATATCATTAGTAAAGGAGGAACGCAATCATGTTAAATGAGCTTATCTTTTTTGAAGCACGTATCTTTAGAATGTTCTGCGAGAAATTGCAAGTTTCGCCTGTTGATGCTAATAAATTATTTGAGAAGTACGGTATATGGAAATATATTGAAGATACATATGATATGCTGCATTTGAATAGTGATGAATATGCTTTAGAAAATATTTTAGAAATATTAAGGGTAAATGGTGTAAACTATGAAGCTTAAAGATGGAATGATGTTATATCATGGAAGCTACACTCCGGTACAAAATATTGATTTAACAAAGTGTGCAGCTGGTAAGGACTTTGGTAAAGGATTTTATGTTACGGCTGACGAACTTCAGGCTAAGAATTTCATAAGGACATCGTTGCTGAAGGCTAAAAGGTCGAAGCATATAGACGATAAACAGAATTATGGATACGTAACCTGCTATAAATATCATGCTCCTACTGAATTTATGCCGATATATGAATTTAGCGATGCAGATAAAGAGTGGTTATGGTTTGTTTCTTTAAACAGAAGACAAAAACTTGCTGAAGAATTATCACCTAAGTTACCTAAAGAACTTTTTAAAAGTGAAATTATCATTGGAAAAATTGCTAATGATACTACTAATCCGGTTATTACCACATATCTGAATGAATTATATGGCCCGTTAGAAGATGAAAACGCCGCAAAAATGGCAATATCCCTGCTTTTACCAAACAGATTAAAGGATCAGTACTGTTTTCTAAGTCAACAAGCTGTTAACTGTTTAGAAGTCATAGAGGTGAAAAAATATGGAAATTGAAAAGAAAAAATTCTGTGCAGATCTGATTTTAACAGATGCTATTATGGATATGGCTGAAGAAGACGGCATTACCTGGCAAGAAGCTAGAAGCAAAATTATTAATTCTAATGCTTATACAGCTCTATACGATTTTGAAACAGGATTATGGGGGAACGGACCGGATTACTTTAGAGACTTCTACAAGAAAACAGCATAAATAAGATAAATGCTAACTAACGTTCATAACTAAAGTAATACTCATAACCTTGCTAACTTTCATAACCAAGATAACAAAAGTAACATTCATAACATTAATTAGGAAAAGACGCTCTAACAGCCTTTCATCAGGCTATATGAGCGTCTTTTTTTCTGCAGACTATATATGATTACAAGGCCATATAAGCTTCTTTGGCATCCCGGAGACCTTTATACTCAAGCCAATGAACCATAAAATCTTCATTAGGATAAGACCTCTTAATACGCTCACATTCAGCCTGATCATCTTTACTGGATGCAGCAAGGATGCTTAGGGCATAAGGAGAGAGAGCAAGGTCAAATCTACGCTTACCTTCGGCAGAAACAACATAATAATCATGCTTCGGTCTGGAATCAGCAATTATCTGACGTTCACGGTAATTTAGGTTAAAGAAACCATAAACTTCTTCATTACCTTGGTTCAAAGCCTGAGCATTAGGCAAAAAGAAACGAGTCATGCAGCTTTCAATGATAGCGCTTGAAATGCTGCATTTTTTTATGTCTTCAAGATTTTGCGTAGCAAAGATAATGCTTACGTTATTCTTACGCATGGTCTTAAGCCATTCACGGATTTTCTCAGCAAAAATAGGGTTATCCAGGAAGGTCCAACACTCATCAAGGATAATAAAAGTTGGAGAACCATCACAATTTTTCTCAATTACATGGAAAAGATAAAGCAGGGTAGGCATAACAGCATTTTTCTTGCTCATAAGCTCGCCCATCTCAAATGACTGATAGCTGCCAAGCTTTAAGCTGTCAATATCACTATCAAAAAGCTTGCCATAGGCACCAGCTGTATCAGCAATACCTTTTGTTTCAACAACAAAAGGCTCGAGTGCATCTCTAAGCTCCATATTCTGTACGAACACCTTAATGGCCGTTAAAGTACGTTCATCGGGAGGCGTAGCAGCAACAGAGGTAAGAGCGTCCCAAATAGCTTTACGCTTTTCAGGATTCATCTCAACGCCCTCCTGCACAAACAGCTCCTGCAGCCACTCGCTTGCCCATACTTTTTCGTTTTCATCATCAATATAACGAAGAGGTTGGAAAGCAAGATTATTGGCACTATCATCATTACCAAGGTCGTAAAAATTACCTTTTACTGCTGCAGCAAAGACTCGGCTGGAAGCACCCTTATCAAAAACATAAATACGGGCTTTAGGAACACTACGGAACTGACTGGCAAGAAAATTAAGAAGCACAGACTTACCACTGCCGGTAGGACCGACAACAATAGTATGGCCTACATCACCCACATGAATATTAAGAAAAAAAGGGGTAGAGCCTTCAGTCTCGACCTGAGCAATTGCAGGAACAGGCTGACCAGAGCATTCGGAAAGATGCTTACAATATTCATCACCTGGCCAAACACTGGATAAAGGCAAGATATGACACAGGTTAAGAGAGCTGATAGCTTTTCTGCGTGGATCAGCATAAGCATTACCAGGCAAAGAACCAAGCCAGGCACTGGCAGCATTCATGGTTTCAGGAGCAACGGTAAAGCCTTTATTGGAATAGATACGGCTGATCGCACGAACCTTATTCTTAAGAATATCCATACTGCTATCAGAAATAATGATATTGCTTGTAAAATCCCCAATAGAAATAAAATTATTACCTAATTCGACAAGAACATCATCCGCATCAGCAAAACGCTGGAGAGAGGTACTGTCGACCATGACAGATTCCTCTTTATAGAAAAACTCACGCAGCATTGTCAGGATATTCTTATCGTTGGCTTTCCATTCACGTTTCAAGGTCTCAACATCACCCTGAGAATCGACTTTATCACGGCAAATAAAACGAGTTACCCAACGATATTCCATATTAAGCCTGTTAAGTTCATCCAGCATACAGGGAAAACTTTCTGGGGGAAAGCTGCGTATGCAGACAGGAGTGATATGCTCATTTTCAAAATCGTCACCTAAAATTGGGTAACTACCACCAAAAAAGGGCATATCGCAAAGCATATCACCCAAACAAACCGGTTCTAAAGGCCGCTTAACTTTCTGCTTGCGCAAGCTTACGCAGCTATGCAGATAGGTAAGCATTTCCTCATCATCGAGCAAATGACAGGAATAAACTACAGAACTGAATCCGTCAAAAAATTTGTTTATGGAAGTCTGAAACGATTCAAGATTATCATAAAAAACCTTACGCATATCTGTATCGTTTTCTAACTCATTTCTATAAAAAAGCTTGGCTATCTTAGCCTTTCTGGTACTTTTAGGCAAAAACTGCAAAGTAAAATAATACTCACCAATAAAGTACTGATCATGGTTAAAAAAATTCTGACGTTCATAATCCATCATCTGACAAGCTTTGTCAGGGAAAGTCCTGTCTTTATAAACATTAGCTTTTACACGTCTGGCTTCAATATAAAAGCACCAGCCTTCACCAAAAACCTTAAGATAATTGTTAACCCTGGCAATAAGAGCCATAAGCTCTTCACTTGTAGCACTTTCCTGGTCAAGTCCATTATAACGGATAGTCGCCATAAAGCTGCCGTCCTCATTCAGAACAATTCCCGGAGCACATAAAGCAAACCACTGAACATGACTGGATAATTTAGTGTATTTAAAATTATACTCTCGCAAATCAAATAAATGCAAAATCTACACCTCCAAAAATCTGATTACCAGAAAACTTTCTTGCTTTGGATGTGATTTATAACAACTTTAAAAAAGATATCATCAGTTTTTGTTGCTTCACGCATAAACATGTGAACTACAAATGCAACAGGCAAAAACCAATACATCTGCATCATCACACCAATCGCAACAGCAATACTCCAAAAACCGATACAAAAATTCCTGTCAACACCAAGCATCAAAATCGGATTAATAAGAGATTGATGAAAAGGAATATAATAACCATCCGGTTTTCCTCTATCCATAATGACCTCCTAACAAAAATAATCAAAAACATAAAGATAACTTAAGTTATTTTCATAATTATCATAATGAAAATAACTAAACTAATTAATATAATGTTCATTATCACTATTATGTTACTAACTAACGTTAGTAACATAATAGAAGTTAGAATACTAATTCATACTATGAAGATAAGTAACATTATTAAACTTTTACACCTTCAAGAAGCTGAAAAATCTTTGAAGAATCATATTCTAAGGTAAAAGCACCAGTCTCTACATCATAATCTTTAACATAAGCCACTTCCTTGATAGTGCGTCCACGGACCATTTTGCCATCAATTAACTTGGAACTGCGAGATATAAAGACGACAAGATTTACAGTAGAACCGATAAGACTATTGACAACACTAAGCGGCGGGGCAGAAGAACCATTACCACCACTCTCTAAAGAAAGGGCAGCAATACGCTTCAAGCATTCGAGCGCATCATTAGCATGAACAGTAGAGATGCCACCTGGATGGCCAGTATTCCATGCCTTAAGCAAATCATAGGCAGCTCCATCACGGACTTCACCTACAATAATCCTATCTGGCCTGCGACGCATTGTTGTACGTAAAAGCATATTCATATTGACAGTATCACTTGTACGAAAAGATTCATAATCTTCAGCAGTACAATTAAGCTCACGAGTATCTTCAAGGATAACAAGTCTGTCACGAGTTTTACTAATCTCATCCAAAATAGCGTTACATAAAGTTGTCTTACCACTGCCTGTACCGCCACCTATCAAGATATTAAGTTTACGATGAACGGCAGAACAAATAATATTTTTCTGCTGTTCAGTCATAACTCCTTGCGAAACGTAATCATCAAGAGTAAAAACAACATCTGCAGGTTTACGAATATTAAAAGAAGGCAAAATAGATATATCTGGCAGGCTGCCTTCAAAACGATAACCATATTTAGGCAGTTCCGCACTTATCAAAGGCTGGTTCTTAGTAGCAATCGTTTTACTGAATGAAGCAACGGTTTCAATAATCTTACGTCTGTCTTCTGCTTTAAGCACAATATCAGTCTTTACGCGACCAACACCGACATATTCAATCCATACGTGTAAATCGTTGCTATTACAGTATACCTCGATAACATCATCACGAAGCAAAGACAATGCCAATGGGCCTAAAGCATTATCAAGCAATATATGGGCACGGTTCTTACCGGAACTTTGTTCCACACTAATCTCTCCAATCAAAGGTTAATTTTTTCGTCAAGTAAATCAGAGATAAATCTACCATCAACCAATAAAACTCCACGACGCCATCTTACAGGAACAAGCAGCTTCATCATCTGCATTACGATATAATTTCTGGAATAACAGTCACGCATAATAAAAACAAATTCATCAAAAGGGTAATCCTTATGAATATCTACTAAAATATTAATATTACTCGACATCATTCTCCTCATTATTATCATTCAAATCATCAACAGATGCCGTCTTAGCATACAGATCTTTACGATATTTATCTACAAAATCCATGATCTCACCTTGAACGTCAGGCCTGTTCCGAATAAAATCGGCAATAGCAAGAAGAATTTTTTTATCATCATCAAAAAGAACATCAAACGAACCTGAATTATTAAGCCTTCTAATATTAGCAGGATTCTTACAGGCAGATTGCAAAGACGTATACATTTCTACGCCAAGAGCAGAAAAAACTGTAGATGCTACGCTCATAGTAGCAGATACACGAGATGTATTAAACTTCTCCTTAACGCTACGGCTTTTTCTTTTCAGAGCTTCTTCTTTAAGCTTCAGCTCATTTCTTAATTTTTCCTTTTCTTCATTTACGGATAAAGCAGATAATGCTGCATCACCAAAAGAGCCGGGTTTTCTAGGCATAATATTCCTCCTTAACATAACGTATATAATAAAAATAAGGATAGTTATTAAAATAATAAAAATCATATCAATAACTAAAGTTAGTAAAATAACTTTAGTTATGAACATAATATCCATAACACTGTATAAGACAGTAACATTACACATGAAAATTAGGTTCATAACTAAAATAATCTTAATAACAAAAGTAATCAAAGTTAGTAAAGTTATCTTAATAATGGAAATAACTGTAGTAACATTCATAACTTTAGTTATTTCCATTATCTTGATAATTTTATTTTTTATTTTCTTCGGCTGCTTTTTCTGCATCCATAAGGGAATGATAATCGCTAATATTCCAGCAACGGTCGCTGGGAGCAACTATATCACTAAAGACCGGTGGTTTAATCTTAGTACGAGGCAAGAAAACAGGATCTTCAAAATACCTGATCTTATTACAATAAATTGGTGAAAGGCCTTTGCAGAAAACCAAAAGTTTTGACGGATCCATAGTAGAAACCTCATTAGGATACATCAACGGCCTCGACATAAGGCTATCATTATAACTTGTAGGCATAGGCAAGATATTACTGTTCCTTGAACTTGATGTGCTTTCAATAGTCTGATTGCCAAGCTTGTCAGATAAATACTTAGCACTATTATTATCACTAGGCGTATGGTAAACCTGAACCTGGCAGTTAGATACTACATAGTTATCTTTACCATAAATGTTATTAATCTGATTCAAATCCTGCGTAATAATACAAGCCTTCATGCCATAGCCGGCAATAAAGCCTTCAGATATAGCAAAACCATCCATCTTGCCAAGGGCAGGGAACTCATCTAAAAGCAGCAGCAATCGATGCTGATGTTCTTCAGCCTTACCATCAGAAAACTTCATTTCCTCAACGTTAAGACGCCATAACATATCGACGACAACACGAAGAAGAGGACGAACAACATCCATTTCGCCAGGACCAAAGACAAGATAAAGACTAATAGGCTTCTTACAATCCATCAAATCTTTCATAACAAAATCACTGTCCCTGATATTATCAACAATGATAGGGTTACGATAAAGAATAAGAGCAGTATTCAACGTCGAAAGAATTGAACCAAACTCTTTATCAGGTTTATCTACCATTGATTGAAAAAGCTGACGGACATGCGGATGCAGACCATCACGATTAACCTTATCGGGATAAAGCTTTACAAAAAATTTATCATTTTCCTTACCGTCAGGTGCATGACGATAACCATGGTTATTACCGTCAAAATTAGTAATATAAGTCTGAAATTTTTTCTGCAAACCACTTAATGTCTCAGATTCTTCGCTTAATGTTTTTTTATATTCTTCTTCATCGAGTTCAGTAACATTGTCAGGATCAACATTCGCCATTAACAGAACCTTGTTGACATCAACTTTAATTTCAGGCATTTCTTCAGCTAATGCCTTACGTTTTTCCTCATCTGCAGCAATTTGCTTCATCAAAGAGCCAGGCTGAATATTATCAGACGGAGATACGAATTCATCTTCACCATCATCAAAATCAAAAAATTCATCATCATTACAAAAAGAATTCAAAGAACTGGAATACTGCTTTAATGGACTGAACAACTTATAGACCTTAGCATTATCAGCAGAATCAGAAGCAGAATCAGAAGTATCACTATTACTGCTATTATTGTCATTTTTAAGATTATCAGCAACAGCCAAAGCCTGGTCTACAGAGGTAATACGACATTCTGTAGTTTTTTCATAATCCTCCATAAGCCGGGCATCTTCTTCAATCTTTTTCTTGATAGCTTTCGTTTTTTCAGCCGATTCCTTACCTTCACTGCCTTGACCATCATAAAGAAAGTCAAGAACATCAGAAAGGTTTGCTGTACGGGGAGGTTCATTACCATTATGGAAGCGTTTTGCATAAAGCAGATGAAGAACAACACCTTGCAAAAGATCCCAAGCATTATTTACCCAATGCGCATTGTTTCCGTCACCACCTTTACCGGTTGGATCAACAAGAATCTTGGTAATAAGCTGCAAATCATTCATTTCATAAGGTGTACCAATGCGAATCTCATCAAGCGGATTATAATGGCAGCTCTCACGGCTAGTAGGCTTAAACATGAAAACATCATTACCAAGCTTATGTTTCCTGAAACCTGCAGTAAGCTCCCAGTTTTCACCTTTGATATCAGTAACAATGGTAGAGCCTTCCCAGGAAAGCAGAGTAGGGACAATATGACCTACGCCTTTACCGGAACGGGTAGGAGCGCAGATAAGAATATGTGTCTTTGAATAATCACGTATATACTTACCATTATCAAGACGGCCTAAAAAAACACCTTTACCACAGAACAAATCATTATCATTCCTATGACGATTATCTCCAAAAGCCTGAGAAAAATTACCTTGTTTTAGGAATTTAAGAACAGTCAAAAGCTTTTCCCAGCCTGTTCTTCCATCCGGATCATAGCTATATTCAACAATCTCTTCTTCTGTAGCAAAATGAGCACTGCCATGAGAAACCGATTCAATCTTGCTGTTACGGGCTATAATCAGACATCCCAAAAGCATAGCTCCACCTAATGCATACATTGCAGGATTCAAAGCATAAGTATCAAAAATCCATGCAGCTTCTTTTCCGTAAGAAAAGTACCAGCTTATCCATATAAAAGGAAAATAGAGATGAGGAAACCCAAACCAGGATAAACTACCATAAAGAGCCGGCTGATAATCTAAAATATCAGCTATCTTTTGACTAGCATATATACCAGCTAATAACTGGGCTAGAAAGTTTAAACCTAATAAAAGTAATACTCTTTGCTTTTTATTCATGATTTATATGGTTCCAGGACAACATCCTGATCAAAAATTATATTAAACTTATAACCAGGACGGATAATTACGGTAGGAGCTATATTTAAGTTCTTATTGACAATACTTGATGTAGCAGAAGAAATATTGTTGGCGGCTTCAGAACCTGCCTCAGATTTAAACGTAGTATTGTTATCATTAGAATCTGTTGCAGCAGCTACACCACCTGTAATAGCACCACCTATAAGCGCGGTCCAAATTACACGTGCATAATGGCTTCTTACTTTATCCTTGAAACCAACATAACCTTCGTTGTCACTGCCGTTAAAATTAGGTAATACCATGCTTTTCCCGTTTGGAAGTATCATACGCTGCCAAATTACGGCTCCACGAGTCTGAGCAAAAGCAGTATTGCTATCATAGATACCAATAAGCTTAGTACCTTGCGGAATAAGCAGATATTTACCTTCAACAGTATCATAAACATTCTGAGATACCTGTCCGATAACAGTACCGGGCAAATCACTGTTTAGACCAGTAACAAGAACTCCAGGAACAACAGTTCCGGCCATAACCTGATAAGGCGAAACACTGTCCAAAAGAACACCAGGAGACATAGTATTAAGATTAAGAGGCTGTTTAGAAAAAGCGAGATGTGCAGCCTTTAGATTTTGATCATTTTGCTGCTGAACGCCGGAAGCAGAAGATGAACCTTGCTCATCAGCAAAACAAACACTACTCAAAAGACACGCTGCTAGAGTAAAATGTAATAACTTCAAAATCAAAACCTCCTTTAATTATCTTTGTTAAGCTCAAACCGAATAGGACTTTCATTAGCCTTTGCTTTAAGTTCAAGCTGTTTTTCCAGAGCCTTAGCATAAGCTTCTTCGGCTGGATCAACCTTACGCTCAATAGCTGCACCGGAAGGGCGGGGAGGAACATAAGGAGCAGGAGGGGCAGACCTTGTGACAGGCTCAGAATAAACTGCTCTATCCTGAGTTCCTGCAGAAGAATTCTGATTGCGCTTAGCAGCATAAGAATCATTAGAATACGATTCGGAATTGCCAGACTGACTCTTATATAACTTTTCTTTTTCAGCCAAAGTCTTATAATCTTTAGGAACATTTTGAAGATGATTGCCTGTCACAGCCGTATCATTGGCACTTTCCTTAGCCAGTTCTGCTTTACTGGCTTTAACATTACTTTCATATTTTGATGTAGTAAACCAGGAATTAATTGAAAAGAAACTAATCAGAATAGCTGCAAAAATACCGAAACCAATATAGGTCTTTTTCTTATCAATACCAACAAAAAACTTTTCCTGATCGGCTTTCCCAACAATTTCAAATGACTGCTTAGCTTCAGCTGTATCAGCTTTCTTTTTTGACCGCCAATTTCGCCAGCGAGTCATCAAAGCATTAGAAAAGTTGTTTTTTTTCTGCTCTGTCATATCAATAAAGCTATCACCACCTGTTTTAGCATCATATGCTTCAACAGATTCTTTTTGAGCAGCTTCATTCTTTTCAATGGCAGCACGTTCTTTGGGAGAAGCCTTTTCAAGCTTCTCTCTACGTCTTGCTTCATTTTCCATAATAACTAATCCTCGTAACGATATTTTACTTTGACTTTCTTTCCACCTAAAACAAAGACTGCTTGATCAACAACTCGGTCAACAATGAAATACCCATCAATAAAACGATAAGATACCAAAAGGAGTTTGTTATCATCGTCAACAACAAATACAGCCGGCAGCTCAGTATCCTTAATATCCGATTTCATCTTAAAATACGTCTTATATTCACTACGAAAAACATTTACTGGAGACCATTTATAATGAGTATCAGATATCTTATAACCGAATTTAATCTGTGAAGGATCAATAGAACTATAAGATTTAGTCTGATGCTCATCATAAATCTGGGTATCACTCTTTGGATAAATCCAGCTGACCATAGGGTTATAAGCAGAACCTGCTTCAACAATAAGCTGATAAGAACGTTTATCAGTATTAATAACAATATTGGTGCTGATACCATTCTGGAGAGGCTTTAAAAAGATATGCTCTACGGCATTACCAAAACTGCCAGTCTTGGCATTATCAATACGCCAACGGGCAGTATCGCCACCACCGACATATTTCAAGGTTTCGCCAGGCTCCAAACGGATATCAGTAATAAAACCAAGCTGAGTATAAATTTTGAAAACCTGCTGCGGAAAATAAGGGAATGTAACTTCTACACCTTTGCTTGCAGCATCATAAGCATCCTGTACAAATCCTTCAGAACCATAAGAATCTGAAACGATTGGATTAGCAGGACTTTCGGCAGCAAATCCACAAACGGGTATACAACCAGCAATCAATGCTGCCAAAATTAAAGATTTCATATACATTACTATGCCTCCTTGCTTACTTCTGTCCCTGGCTAATAGTAAAGTCTTTAACTTTCACACCCAAAGGATTAGAATAAACAGTTTTTTCATCTAAAGCCGTCTGCTCAACACTGAAAAATGCTTCTAATTCATATTCACCAATGACTTTGCCGGAATTATCGTAAGAAACTTCATTCCAACGCACATTAAAAGTATTTTCCTGTCCTGCAAGTGGTGTAATGCTCTTTAACTTAAGCATAGTAGTAATACCATCTTTCAGCTTCTGCTGATGATTTTCACGCATAGCCATATCGTTCATCTTCTGAGATGTTTCGGTTGTCAAAAATGTATACGCTTCATTCCAATTAGATTCATAAAGTACCATATCTTTAGGTAAAGTACGGGTTTTACGGATAAGTTGCCAGATAAAATACTCATATTGTTTATTATCAGCCACAGATTTAGCAAGAACCTTGCTTGAAGAGATAACTGCACCTGTAGAATTATCTACTTCTACAATATAAGGAACAATGGCACTGCGAACACCAAGATAGCTTACCATGCCAACCGCAAAAACGTTAACACATAACATACTAATGGCAAAAAAACGCCAATTAGCTGCACTATGCAAAGATAAGCCCATTTGACTTAAAAATCCATTGACACCTTTTTGATAGTAACTGTCTGGCATAGAATCATCAGGAACCCTACTTTGAAATTTTGATTCAAAAGCCATAATATATCTCCTAGTATAATTATTTACCAAACATTGCCGTAATAAACTGATTACCTAAAATAGCTAAAGACAAACCCATAACCAGCTTGATAGCCGTACGGCCGAACTGACCACCTTCACCCATAGCCATCATGACACCACAAACTACAACAGTAATACTTGCTGCCAATCTGGCAACAGGACCAGTTAAAGACTCCTGCAGCATAGTAAGGGGTGTTTCCCAAGGCAGTGCTGCAAAACAGTTCTGAGGTACAATAACGTACAATGCAAGCAAAGCAAACGCATAAAACATAGTAACAGGATCAGTAAAAGGTTTTACCATTAATTTAATCAATTCTTTTTTTTCCATCTTTATCACTCCTTATTAAAAATTATGCGTCAAAGGTGAAGCTGGAAAATAAAAAAACCTCTGCACGCAGGACATTTAATAACGGAGGACTTAAGTTTCCGTTCCCTCGTGCCAGAGGTTAAAAAATTTGCGAATCAAACCGAAAAAAGAAAAAGACATCCAATCGAACGTAAAATTGTTCGACTAAATGCCTCTGGGAACCCAGGTATTCTAATTTTCTAATGCTACTATATACCACAGACAAAAATATGTCAATAGAATGAAAAAATATAGTTAAAAAAATGATTGATTATAGCATATAGGGCAGTGGCAAAGTAAAGGGGAAAGCGGCCAACCCCACCTAACCCCGCTTTCCTTATCCTTGACTTTGCCGCCCTATATGCTATATCAAGAGTATAAATCGAATAATATATAAAGGAGAATGATGAAAATGATTATTAGTATTACAGGACACAGACCGAATGGGTTACCCAAAGAATACGGCTATAACCTGAATAACGAAGCTTGGACTAAATTAAAAGAATATATTGAGGTTACTATTGAAGAATGTTACAAATACGCTACCCCAAATGAAGAATTAACATTGGTTAGTGGAATGGCGCTAGGCGTCGATACTGCATTTTGGGAAGTAGCAGCTAAATTACGTAAAAGTAATAAAAACATCAAAATTGAAGCAGCCGTACCATTTGTAGGACAGGAGAAGAAATGGACACACGAATCACAAAAACAATATAAGCAAATGTTATCTGAAAGTGACAAAGTAACGACCGTATCCGAAGGAAGATTTGCGACTTATAAAATGATGGCTAGAAACAGATACATGGTAAATAAAAGTGATATTATTATTGCAGTAATTTGCAAAAAAACAGGAGGAACAGCGCAATGTGTAAAATACGCGAAAGAACATAACAAAGTAGTTATTGAGATAAATCCTAAAAATATCCTTTAATCACTGATAATCTGCTAATGGTAGAACATAAAACTGTTAGCAGATTACTCCAATTTTTCATTACTAAAATAACAAAAATAATCAATGTAACAATCATAACTTTAGTTATGAAAATTATCAAAGTTATTAACATAATAATTATTAGAAACATAACTAAAGTAAGAAAAATAACTTTTGTTATGACTATTATTATGGTATAATATTACTAAGGAGGAAGTAATCATGCAAACAATCTCTGTAATTAACACAAAAGGTGGCACCGGAAAAAGCACAATAGCAACTAACCTTGCCACAGCACTGGCGCAAGAAGGAAAAAAAGTAATGCTCATTGACACAGACGGAAGACAGCAATCAGCAATGAGCTTTGCGCAAATCAGAGCAGATGCAAATGAATTAGCAAGTATAAGTGCTGTAAGTTTACCTTACAAAACGCTGTTCAAAGATATTCAAAGCTATAATAATTTCGATTACATCGTTATTGACGCCGGTGCAGGAGACGGTGAAGTAGTTCGTAGCGCAATCTTTTGCGGAACATATGGAATGGTACTGATTCCGGTCCAGCCTTCAGGATATGACCTTTGGGCAACGCAAGATACGTTAGAACTGATTGAAGCATGTAGACAAATTGTTGATATCAATAAAGCATATATTATGCTGAATCGTATGCCATCAAACAAACAAGTAAAGATGGTGTCAGACGTAAGAGAGTCAGTCAATGAATTAGCAGAACAATATAATATAAAGATACTGTCAACTGAATTTGTCGACAGAGTAGCTTTTAAAGAAGCCATCTGTATTGGAAGAAACGTCAATGAGTACAAAGAAGTTGAAAAAGATAAATCAATTAAAGCATCATTAGAATTATCTGATCTCGTAAAAGAAATCAAGAACATATTACAAAAACAGGAGGAATAATAATGGCACTACCAAAAAAACCAATAACTGCTGCTCAAATGGCAGCAGCAGAAGAATTTATATCAGGTAAAACTCAGGAACCTATCGTAAAACAACCACATACAACCTTACCGAACCCCAAAAATAATGAAAACGGTAAATTTGTAACTTATAACGCCACAATGCCATTCGATGTCCATGCAAAAGCAAAAATTCAAGCAATAAAGAAAGGTATCAGCTTGAAAAAATATATAATCGAAGCAATAGAAGAAAAAAATATTAGAGAAAAATAAATACTTACATATTTTCATATCGGAGGTGAAAATAATGAAAAATATTAATTCTATTATCACCAGATTAATACCTACTTTGAATAATATATTCAATACAAATGGGAAAAATGTAGAAGCAATAATTTTATACGGTTCTGAAGCTCGAGGAACTGCAACAGAAGAGTCTGATATAGATATTGCAGTAATCATAGAACACTACACTGAAGAAATGCATCAACAAATGATAGATGCAGTAGTTGACTTAGAATTAGAATACAATAAAGTTATATCAGTACTTCTAATAAACAATACACAATTCAATGTATGGAAAAATGTCTCTCCCTTTTATAAAAATATAAAAAAGGATGGTATTGAACTATGGAAAGCAGCTTAATAGCTTTAGCAAAATACAGATTAGAATGTTGTCAAGATGCTATTGAAGATGCAAAAATAATGTATGAACATGGACGATTTAAAAATACTCTTAATAGAGCGTATTACGCAATCTTCTATGCAATCAGAGCCGTCAATGCTACACAGTCATTTGATAGTAGCAAGCACAGCGGAGTAATAGCATTCTTCAATCAACATTACGTTAAAACAGGCATATTCCCTAAAGAGGCCTCCAAAATAATAAAAGAAGCTTCCGAAAACAGAGAACGAGCAGATTATCTAGATTTCTTTATTGCCTCCAAAAAAGATGCAGAAATTCAATTAGCAAAAGCTGAACGTTTTCAAGCTTTAGTAACAGAATACTTTAAAAATAAGGGGATTTACTAAGTTAAATAAAAAATAGCATATCCAAAAAATACCAAGAAATAACTTAAAGGTGAGCAAAATAATGCTCGCCTTTTTCTTTTTATGAAAGGAGAAGAAAATGGATTTACAAATTAGAGAAGCAGTAGAGATCTACGGATCAACAAAATATATATCCACAGAAAATCTACTATCTGCAGTATTAGATAGTAAAAAAATAGGAAAAATACTAGGCAAATACGAAGACATTGGGAAAATAATCAATAGAAGCAAAGAAGAACTGAAATTATTAAAATTAACTAATGATGAAATAACAAAAATTAAGCTTCTATCTGAAATCATCAATAGAATAACAACACCAAACGAACCAGACTTTAGAAATCCACAAGAAATAGCAGAATACCTAATGCCAAAATTAAGATACCTGGAAAAAGAAGAATTTATAGTTTGTTCACTGAACTCAAAAAATAAAATGACGCACCACGAAGTATTGTTCACAGGAACACTTACAAACACAATAGTGCATCCACGTGAAATTTATTATGAAGCAATTAAAAATAAGGCAGCTTCAATCGTGGTGGTTCACAATCATCCTTCTGGAGATCCATCACCCAGCATGGATGACAATAAACTTACAAAAGTATTAAAAGAAACAGGAAAAATAATGGGAATCCCGTTGTTAGATCACCTAATTATAGGAAATGGAGCTTATTATTCTTATGCAGAGACCGATATTGACAATTGGTAGAAATCAATATAGAATAAACAAAGGAACGCATTTATAAAACTTCAAGAAAAGAAAATAAAAAAACTGAACCTAATAAAATTTAATTCTTGTGGATAACTCAAATGTGTCCAACAACTGTATTCTATGAATAGACACACAACGAAACACAACTTAAGTTAACTATTCAAATAACGTGGGTTAACATGAAAACCGAAGAAAATCAGAAAAACCGAAATAGTGCCGTTGAATATCTCAAAATCAAGCGGGTTCACGCTCGTGCCGGTTCGAGTCCGGCCTTCGGCACCAGTAAATTTAGGCTCTACAGCTTCGGTTGTAGAGCTTTTTCTGTATTTGTGGTTAAAAATTGAGGAGCAGAGGAATGCAAGTAGTATTAAGCGCAATTAACAGTAAATACATCCATACCGGCCTTGGCCTTCGCTATGTCGGTGAATATGCTAAAGCGCAAGGGCATGAGGTAACATTAATAGAAGAAACAATTAACACGCCGATTTTAGCGGTGTTAGAAAAAATTATGGCTGTACCGGCACAGGTCTACGGATTTTCGGTGCATATATGGAATAAACCATTCGTTTTTAAACTTATACGAATGCTGCGTAAACTGCGTCCGCAAGCAGCAATCGTGATTGGCGGACCGGAGGTAGCATTTGATGCAGAGAGAATCTTTGCAGAGCTGCCGCAGGCAGATTATATCGTACAGGGTGAGGGAGAGCTGGTATTCAGCGAGCTGCTGCAGTGTTTGGTCGGCGGTGGCGCTGTGCCCAAGCATATTGCATATCGCGAAGGGGAGCAGGTGAACCTGAATGGAGGCATTACCGTAATAGATGATATGTCACTGCTGCCGTTCCCGTATCCTGATCTGGAAAGAATGCTGGCAGAGCATAAAATAGTTTATTACGAATGCACGCGTGGCTGCCCGTTTAATTGCGCGTATTGCCTGTCCGGCATATCGCGCTCTGTGCGCAAGCGTCCGCTGGAGCTTGTGCTGCGCGATTTGGACCGATTTATTGCTGCAGGCGTGCCATTGGTGAAGTTCGTAGACCGTACTTACAATTTGGACGAAAAATACTTTCTGCCGATGATGCGACATCTGGCGCAGGCTGATACAAATGCAACCTTCCACTTTGAAATCAAGGCTGATATACTGTCAGAGCACGTTATGGATTTCCTGGCGACTGTTCCGAAGGGACGCTTTCAGTTGGAAATCGGCATTCAGAGCACGCATCAGCCAACATTAAAAGCTATCAACAGGCAGGATAACTGGGAAAAGCTGGCTGCTAATGTCAAACGTCTGCTGTCCTTCGGTAATATGCATATCCATGTTGATTTGATTGCAGGCTTACCTTATGAAGATTTGCCGACATTTGCCAAATCCTTTGATGATGTTTACGGTTTGGGTGCGGATATGCTGCAGCTGGGCTTTTTAAAGGTTCTGCCGGGTACGCAGATGCGCAGGGAAACAGAGCAGCATGATTTGCGTTATATGGACGAACCGCCTTATGAGATTTTGGCGACTAAGTATATGCCATATGAGGATATGCTGTATTTGAAACACTTAGATAATATTCTGGACCAGACGGCCAACAGCGGTGGCTTTAAATATACGCTGAGGGCATTGCTGCGTGCTTCCGGCATGAATGCCTTTGGCTTTTACAGACAGCTGACGCAGTGGTGGGTGAAGGCAGGCTTCTATCCGCAGACACATAACGCCAAGGGTGTAGCAGCTATCTTAAAGCAATTTATAGAAGAAAATTATGCTGAGCAGCAAGCGGAATTGCTGGAGATTCTGCGCTTTGACGTATTCTGCGAGATACCTCAATGGCGTCCTGAGTGGCTGAAGTGGCAGACGGAAGCAATTTTTGAGGCAGTTTCTGCTTTTTGGCGCGATGAGGAAAAGGTGCGCCGATATATTCCTGCATATAAATTTAGCAGCTGGCGCCAAATTCATAAGCTGTATCCGATTGAATTGTTTAAAGCAGACTGGGAGACCGGTAATATAGAAGAAATTTTTGTGATGCTGGATAACAGCGGCGAGCAGCAGAAGCTGATTAAGCTGCCGATAGAAGTAAAATAGAATAGAATTAGAGCAAAGAAAAAGAGCTGGCGAAAGAAAAAATTCTTGCGTCAGCTCGATTTT
>CAVKUS010000033.1:0-26537 GCA_963659725.1 Bacteroides sp. CAG:545
TGTAAATATAATTATTCAAATTTTTAGCGGTGTCCAGCAAACTGGGTACATATCAAAATGTGGGACGGTATTTATACTTTTGCTATATAAACTTAGCTGTAGAAAACAAGTATATTGTATACACTTACTATTGCGCTTTTCAAATATGCCAGTTTCGCATATAATGATAATGCTAAAATATTTTTGTTTTATGGAGGGACTGGAAAATGTTAATATTAGGTTGTATATTAGTCTTAATAACCTTGTTTTTGTTAATTAAGCGCTATGAGGCGAGAATGGTACTGGTTGCTGCCGGTATTGTAATGTGTGCTTGCGCCGGCAATCCGATGGCTGCGCTGAATTCCTTTGCCAAAGGCATGGGCAGCAGCATGATTTCTTCTGCGTGCTCCAGCATGGGTTTTGCTTTGGTAATGCGTTTTACCGGCTGTGACAAGCATTTGATTAATTTCCTGGCTAAAGGGTTAACCAAAGTACATTTCTTGATTATTCCCGGTGTTGTATTGGCAACTTTCGCTGTAAATATGGCGCTGCCTAGTGCTGCCGGTACTGCTGCTGCTGCCGGTGCGATTTTTATTCCTATTATGATGGGTGCAGGCATTCATCCTGCTATGGCTGCTGCTGCTGTTAAATGCGGTACTTATGGCAGCATGTTGAATCCTGGCTTAGCACATAACCCATTCGTAGCAAAGATTGCCGGAGTTGGCGTTATGGATGTAATTGCTTTCCACTATAAAGCAAACCTTGCATCTTTGGTTATAGCAGCTATTACAATTACTGTTATTGCGTATATGACTCATGAAAATAAAGATCATATTGCAGAAGGTCTTGAATTAGAAGAAAACTTCAAAGTAAATTATCTGTATGCTTTGATGCCGATTATTCCTATTGCAATCCTCCTTTTGGGAGCAACACAGATTGTACCTGTGTTTAAGATGGGCGTTGCTCAGGCAATGATTATTGGCTGTATTTTGTCTTTGGCTGTTACCAGAACTAGTCCTGCGGAACTGACCAAATCGTTCTTTGATGGCATGGGAAAAGCTTATGCAGATATTATTGGTATCATAATTTCTGCAGGCGTATTTGTTGCCGGCATGAATGCTATGGGCTTGGTAAAAGCTTTCACTAATGCTATGCTGAACAACCCGGCGATTGTTAAGATTGCTGCTTCCGTTGGTCCTTTCCTCTTAGGCTTAATTGTTGGCTCCGGTGATGCTGCAACCTTTGCTTTCAACGAAGCAATTACTCCTCATGCTGCTGATTTCGGTATGACTCCTGTACAAATGGGCAGTATGGCTACATTAGGCGGTACTCTTGGCCGTACAATGTCTCCTATTGCCGGTGCAACTATTATCGTAGCAGGTATTGCAGGTGTTAATCCGATGGAAATTGCCAAACGTAACGCTCTGCCGATGGTTTTGGCTATGGTTGTTGGTATGACTGTTCTTGTTATGCAGTAATTAGGAGGCTAATATGAAGGAAGTATCTATTGCTTTAACCGGTGATTCTTTTATTACGCAACGTTTGCCGCGCGACAGCAAGTTTGCTGCGTTGCAAAATTTCTTAGGTGCACATGATGTGCGTTTCACTAACTTTGAAATTTTATTGCATGATTTTGAAGTATATCCCGCTCCTGTAAGCGGTGGCACTTGGGCGGTTGCTCGTCCTGCTGTTTTACAGGATTTAAAAGATTTAAGTTTCAACATGTTTACCTGGGCTAATAACCATACAATCGACTGGAATCTGGGTGGCATTTTGACTACTATGAAGCATCTTGATGACAACAAATGCTTGCACGCTGGCGTAGGCCGTAATCTAGAAGAGGCATCTCAACCCAAATATCTGGATACGCCTAATGCGCGAGTTGCTATTATCGGCGTTACCTCAACAATGAACGAATGGGGTATGGCAAGTAATCCGCGTCGGGATGTTTTGGGGCGTCCCGGAGCTAATGTACTGCGTTATCAGGCAGTGCATAAGGTTAAGCCAGAAGATTTTGCTAAGCTGAAAGAAATTGTAGAACAGACTGAGGTTAATGCCAATCGTCTGCTGAATGAAAAAGAAGGCTTTACAAAACCTGTTGTCGGCGGCTATTATGTAGGCAATATTCGCTTTGAACCTGATGAAAATCCCGGCACAGTTACAAAGATGAATCAAAAGGATGCAGCTCGCATTGTGCGTGCTATTAAAGAAGCAAAACGTCAGGCAGATGTGGTACTCGTGAGCCATCATAGCCATGAGCGTAAAGGCCTTGACAAACATTTGCCTGCAGATTTTGCACGTGATTTTGCTAAGCTGTGTATTGATAGCGGTGCGGATGCATTTGTCGGACATGGTCCCCATATCTGGCGCGGTATTGAAATTTACAACGGTCATCCGATTTTCTATAGCTTGGGTGATTTCATCTTCCAAAATGACTGCGTTGAACGTCAGCCGACGGAATTTTATGATCTGTATGATTTGAATCAGGAAAATACGGTGGCAGACGGACTGGATGCTCGCAGCGCTAATGATACTCGTGGCCTGGCTGTTGACAGACAGTGTTATGAATCTGCTATTGCTTCCTTTAAAATTACTGATGGCAAAATCAGCCGTATTGAGCTGAAACCGTTGGAGCTTAATTTTAAGGCAGGTCGTGCGATGCGCGGTCGTCCGGGATTGGCCGATATTGAGACTGCAAACCGTGTTATCAGTGAAATTGCCGAGCTTTCTGCACCTTATGGTACAGAAATTACCAACGAAAATGGTGTAGGCATAATCGAAATTAAATAAATGCTTTTTATGCTGATGTACAGAGATTAATTTGTACATCAGCATTTTTCTGTTTGCCCCCTTTTGCCTCTATGCGGTATAATAATGCATGGAGGGAATTATGGAGACTGATACTTTTCTTGATAAATTACAAAGCTATCACAGCGAGCAGGTTTTTAACCCCTGGCGTGATTTTGATACAAGCTGTGATATAGGCCCGCAGGCTCCCGTTATCCGCAGTGCCAATCTGCGCCGTTATCTGGAGCTGCGCGCAGATGCACATTATTTGTTTATTGCCGAGGCCTTGGGTTATCAGGGCGGTCATTTCAGTGGTATCGCTATTACTTCGGAGCGTATTTTGCTGGGCAACCATCCTGACGTGAATCCGAAAAGCGTCTTAGGCGAATGGGATTACCGTCGCACGAGTGATGAAAAAAGCACGCTGCTGAATAATACGCAGCGCCTGAAGGGTTTTAACGAGCCTACAGATACTGTTGTCTGGAATGCGCTGAACAGTCATGGCCTTGCGTCCTTTGATGTTATTTTGTGGAATATTTTTCCGTTTCATCCGTATAAAGCAGGCAATCTGCTGACTAACCGTACGCCCTCACCGAGTGAGCTTGATGTAGGCATTGAGTACGCGCGGATGCTGCTGGAGCTGCGTCCGGGGATGAAGATTGTCGCTATTGGTCAGAAGGCGGCGACAACGCTTGCACGTTACGGCGTTGAATGTATGGCTGTGCCGCATCCGTCTATGGGCGGTGCCAACCGCTTCCGTGCGGCAGTAGCGCAGCTGTTAGGCGGTGATATGTAATGGAATTGGAAGCTGTTCCTTTAAGCCGTGAGCAGACACTGCATATTGCTCTTGGCATGGGCAAGGCGCTTTTGAAAAACGGTGCGGAAACCTCCAGAGTAGAGGACACTATTTCCCGCTTCTGTCATACGCACGGCTATCATGATATTCATGTTTTCGTTACGCCGACGGTTATTATTTTAGGCGATGAGGAAAGCGAAGGTGCGACGATTATCAGCCGTATCCGTTATCGCAGCACTAATTTGAGCGTCATCAGTGCTGTGAACGATTTTTCCTATAACCTGAAACGCTGGCCGCTGAATTATGAAAAAACGCTGGCGTATCTGGATGAGCTGCGTCATAAGGCTCCGCCCTATGGCAAATGGCGTGTCTGCATGGCTTCGGCAATCAGCTCGGCAGCCTTTTCGGCGATGCTGGGAGGCAACAGCCATGACTTCATTGCGGCCTTTATTACCGGCGGTCTTTCGATGGTGCTGTTAAAGCAGTTGGGCGGTTATCGCCCCAGTGCCTTTTGGGAGAATGCGCTTTCCGGTGCGGCAATCGGTGCGCTGGCTATTTTTTGCTGTGAGATGGACGGCGAATGTACACGTACCAACATCATCGTAGGTGCGCTGATGCCGTTCCTGCCGGGCGTAGCCTTTACCAACGGTCTGCGCGATTATATGGCCGGCGATTTGATTTCCGGCAATTCGCGTATCGCCGAGGCGATGCTTTTTGCTACATCCATTGCGATTGGTTTGGCATTTAGCCTGCTTGTATGGTATCACTGGGGGTGGAAGCTGTGGGCATAAATTATTTTACAGCCTTTGGCTTTGCATTTATTGCTACTGCTGCCTTCGGTATTCTGTTTCAGGCACCGCGTAAAAGTCTGCCTATCAGCGGCTTTATCGGTGCTGTAGGCTGGGTAGTTTATTGCTACATCCGCAAGGATTTGGCGTATGATTCTTTTTATGCTATGTTTTTTGCTACGGTTGCGCTTTCGCTTTTGAGCGAACTGGCAGCGCGTATTTTCAAGCAACCGGTAACGATTTTCGTTATTCCCGGTATTATCCCGATTGTGCCGGGACTTGGTATGTATCGTGGTATGGCGGCGATTATCGAAAATAATTACGACACGGGTATGAACATCCTTATAACCACCGGCATGGATGCCAGTGCTATTGCCTTGGGGATGATGCTTATGACAAGCGTGTTCCGTGTATTTAAAATCAGCAAGGATCATAAACGGTTGCTGCAGATGTTGCATAAGGAAACGAAAAAATAAAATTATTTATATAGTGAGTGAGGGAATGAAAATATGGGTTTAGCAGAACTGTTGCTATTGGCGGTTGGCCTGGCAATGGATGCCTTTGCCGTTTCCGTTTGCGGCAGCATGGTACTGACACCGGATAACAGACTGCGCGGAGCATTGCGCTTCGGCGGCTGGTTCGGAGCATTTCAGTTTTTGATGCCGGTGATAGGCTATTTCGGCGCTGTGTCCTTCCGTGATTATATTACGGAATATGACCATTGGCTTGCTTTTTTCTTATTGCTTTATCTGGGAATCAACATGATTCGCGAGTCAAATGAAGCCTGTCATGTAAAAAAAGATTATACCATGAAGGAGATGGCGGTGCTGGCGATTGCCACCAGTATTGATGCTCTGGCAGTAGGTATAAGTTTGGCCTTTTTGAATACCGATATCTGGACCGCTTCCATACTGATTGGCGTGGTGACCTTTGCTATTGCAGCTTTTGGAGGTCTGGCAGGCTTTAAGCTGGGTGCTATGGCCGGTAAGAGAGCTGATGTGGCCGGCGGCTTGGTGCTGATTTTTATCGGTGTCAAAATTTTGCTGGAACATACAGGAATAATTTAAGGAATAAAAGTTTAGCGTATTTACCCCTTTAGGAACCGCTGAGCTTAATTTATATCATTGAAAGGAAGATACACATGACGCAAGTAAATAAGGAGCGTATGCTCGCAGAATTTAAGGAAATTGTTGCTCTGCCTTGTCACAGCCTGCAGGAGCGTCCGGTATTCGAACTGCTCAAAGGCAAATTAGAGGCACTCGGCTTTACGGTGGAAGAGGATGACGCCGGTGAAAAGCTGGGTGGCAACTGTGGTAATCTGTGGGCATTTTTGCCTGCCAGCGCAGGAGTTGAAGGTGCGGTACGCGTGCTGCTTTCTGCACATATGGACGGTGTTGAGCCCTGCGGCGGCACTACCGTTATCCAAAAGGACGGCGTTTTATACAGCGACGGCACCACTATTCTCGGCGGTGACGATAAATCCGGCGTTGAGGGTATTTTAGAGGGTATCCGTCTGCTGCTGGAGGAAGGCACTCCGCATGGCGATATCCAGATACTCTTTACAGTTTGCGAGGAGGGCGGCGTGAACGGCTCCCGTTGCCTCGACCGCTCCAAGCTGCGCGCCGACGTTGGCTATGCACTGGACGGCGAAGGCGCTCCGGGCGAGATTGTTGTCGGTGCTCCCGGCCAGAAGAAGTATAAAATCGATATTATCGGCAAAACCGCGCATGGCGGACTGGAGCCGGAAAAGGGCATCAACTCTATTATGATTGCTGCCAAGGCTCTTGCCGATGTTAAGCGCTATGGCCGTATTGATGAGGAAACTACCTGCAATATCGGCATTATCGGCGGCGGCAAGGCAACCAATATTGTGCCTGATCTGGTAACTATTGAGGGCGATGCTCGTAGCCGTAACAAGGAAAAGCTGGCGGCTATCTGCAAGGAAATCGTAGAAACTATTGCAACCAGCGCTGAAAAATACGGTGCTAAGGCAGAGGTTTTTGTGGATAACAAGTATGATTCCTTTGCTGTTGCCGAGGACAGCGATGTTGTAGCACTGGCAAAGGCTGCCTGCGCAATGCATGGCTTTACTCCTGATATTACGGTAACCGGCGGCGGCAGTGATGCCAACTTCCTGAATGCTTACGGACTGCCCAGCGTAATTTTGGGCACCGGTATGGCTAATGTGCATACTGTTGACGAATACATCAAGGAAGAGGATTTGTATAATACTGCGCTGATGGTACACGGTATTCTGAAGGCTGCGGTAAAATAAAAAGCTATTATTTTGGCGGAGGTTTATTCTGATGGATATGGAAACTGATGAACAACAAAAAGCTCGCATGGAATTGTATAATGCCTTGCTAGAAGGCTTAAGTGATATTGAAGCAGGAAGGGTAATTCCTGCCGAAGAAGCTATAAAAATGTTTATGGAAAAATATCCTGAACTAAATATATAGGAATGATAAACCACTAAACATAGAAAATTTAATAATGTTTGTCTTAAAGTCTGTATACTTATGCGTATGCAGACTTTTTTTTGACACAGCAATAAGAAGGCTGAAGGAAAAAGTGCATTTATGTGTATTTTTTGATGGAGAACAGCGTAGTAAAAAAAACATGAGAACTAAAATTTCTTATAAACATCAAAAATAATATTACTAATGAAATGAAACAGCAGATTCCCTAGCCTAGGCATAAAGGAATCTGCTGTTTTGTTGCATATAGATATTACTTTTCTGTCGCCAGCTCTACCTTCAGCTCTACGCCGAAGGTTTTTTTGAACCATGACAGATGCTCCTGAATCTGATGCATTTCGATACTGGGAATGCCTTGAGCATAGAGCTTTAGGGTAGCATTCTTTTTGCTGATGCCCGGTTCGATAACGTGAATCTGGGAGGTTTCCGTATAATCAAGGCTTTCTGCCAAGGCCAGCAGCAGTGCCAGCTTGTTGATTGTTTTCCAGTTGGCGTCGCTAAGCAATTCCTTGTAGAAACGGTCCTTGAAATAGTTTTTGGAAACGCCGTTGTGCCAGCCGGCGATGGCTGCCGTGATAACCTGCTCCTTGTGCGTCAGTCCGAAGAGCTTGGCATTTAAAATCATATAGGCACTGTGACGTGCGTGGCTGTAGAAGTTGATGGTAATGCCGATGTCATGTAAAAGTGCAGCGGTTTCCAGCAGACGACGATAATTTTTGCGTAAGCCGTGCAGCTCGCTCCAGCCGTCAAACATTGATAACACCAAATGGGTGATGTGTCTGGAATGCTGCTGGTCGGGTTCATATAAGTTTAACACATTTTCCCTGCTCATTCTAAGGATATCCTTCGCTATAATGGGCACGTGGTTTTCCTTAGAATAATAATCGAAGAACAGGCCTTCGCGCAGGCCGCAGCCGGAGGTGATGAGCTTTTTGGCACCTGTTGCCTCCAAAAGGCATCTGATAATGCTGCTGCCGGCCAAAATGATATCACTGCGCTCGCTGCTGAGGCCGGAAATCTTTTTGCGCTGCTCCAGATTTGTATTGCGCAGTCTGTTGAAGAAGCTGCAATATGTTTGCGTGGTATAGGAGTAATTGTGGATTTTGGTTGCCGGATATTTCTTTTCACGCTGGATGATTTTAGCTACCGTACGCGCAGTACCGCCGACGCCGATGAGAGGCAGGCCGTTCTGTTTGAGCCAGGGGTACTTTTCCAAACGGCTCATGATAAAAAAGCTGACATCGCTGAAGACATTGGCGGGCATGACGTTACGGGTATTGAACATGGAGGTGGTATTGACTGCACCGATGGGCAGGGACACGCTATCTAAAATTTTACGGTTCTTGAACAGAATCAGCTCGGTACTGCCACCACCCAAGTCGAAGATGATGCCGTCCTTGACGTTGAGGGTGTTAATAACGCCAAGGTAGCTGATGTAGGCTTCGGTATTGCCGGAGATGATGTGCAGCTGGATGCCTGTTTCTTCGGCAACGCGTGCGACAAGCTCGGCACCGTTGGCAGCGTTACGGATGGCTGCGGTAGCAACGGCAATAGTTTTGTCAGCCTGATAAATTTTGCACATGTAGGCAAAGCTTTTCATGGTTTCGATGGTGCTGCTGAAGGCTACTTCTGTAAGCATGTTTTTTTCGTCGACCTTCTGACTGAGGCGCAGGGCTTCTTTTTGGTTATAGACCATATTATAAGCACCATTCTTATAAATATGACTGATAACAAGCCGGGCCGAGTTAGAGCCGATGTCAATAATTGCGATTCGTTGCATTTTCCTTTTCTCCTTGTGGGGGTGTTTCTATAAACTCCGATTATTCTATTTTAACGATATATTTATTATATTACCCATAACCTGAAAAAATCCTGCGTGAAAAAGTAAAATTCGTGTTAACTTGTTAAATTACTGTATAATTTTGATTTTTTCGCAGGATTTTTGTTAAGAAACCCGAATTATAACAGTAACATACTGTTTTGGAGGCTTAGCTAATGAAGCGTAAAAATTACACAACCTTTGCTGCTATTCATCTAGGCTCGGAGATGCTCAGTATGCAGATTACCGAATATCACAATACCGAAAGGTATAAGATTATTGAGTGCTGCAACCGACGCATCCGTCTGGGTGAGGCAACTTTTAAAAATAAAATAATTCCTTTTCCGCTGGTTTCCGAAATCTGCGAAATCCTTATTGGCTTCAAGCGTCTGATGAAGGAATACGGGGTAGAGGAATATGTTATGCAGGCGACCACTGCTGTGCGTGAGGCCAGCAATCAGGTTTTTCTGCTTGATCAGATTTATAATAAAACCGGCCTTGTGGTCGATGTTGTTGATATGCCGAAGGAGATTTATACCAAATTTGTGGCCATCCGTAATACGCTGAAGGCAGAAAAAATTTCTACCGAGCGTGAAGGCATGCTGATGATGGATATTTCCTCCGGCGGCTTGGGCGTAACGCTGGTACGCGATGAAAAAATCTGCTATCAGGGCAATTTCCACATCGGTATTATCCGTATTAAGGAAAGCTTTGAGCGCAACCGCCGTGAAAGCATGCATTTTAACAAGGCGCTGACGGAATTTTTGAGCAGCACAATCGGACCGGTAAGAAACGAGCTGGGTGACAGCAAGGTGCGTTATCTGGTGCTGTCCGGTACGGAAACGGAGCTTTTGCTGCGGATGCTGGGACTGGATGAGCAGCAGAAGGTGCATCGCATCAAGGCAGCAGATTTCCATGCCTTTTTCGACAGCATGCGTCAGATGAGCCTGCCGCAGCTTATTCAGGTATATAAGCTGCCGGAAAATGTTGCGGAGCTTGTACTGCCTACGGTGCTGCTTTATGAACAGCTGCTGCATCTGATTCCCGCCAAGGAAATTATTATTACGGCAGACCGCTTTATCGACGGCATCCAGCTGCTGCATATCGGCAATAAAACGAATCCTGTGATGCGCAAGGAGCTGGAGCAGGAGCTTATCAGCCTTTTCCATACCATCGGCAGCCGTTATCTGTATGACAAGAAGCATGCCCAGCAGGTGGAGCGTCTGTCGCTGATTATTTTCGATAAAATTGCCAAGGCTTACGGCATGGGTGAGCATGAGCGTCTGCTGTTGCGTGCAACCTGCATTTTGCATGATATAGGCAAATATATCTGCATGCGCAGTCACTCTATCTACACCTATCAGCTGATTATGTCTACGGATATTATCGGCCTGAGCGAGAAGGACAAGAAAATCGTGGCGCTGGCGTCGTATTATCATGCCAACAGACTGTTTGACAAGACCAATACACTTGCTCCGCAGGTGGAAAAGGAGCTGGTGCCGGTTGTAGCTAAGCTGGCTGCCATTGTGCGCCTGGCTGATGCTCTGGACCGCAGCTATATGCAAAAAATTCACAGCTGCAGTGTAACGCTGAAGGATAATAAGCTGAAGGTTTTGGCAGCAAGTAAAGAGGATTTGACGTTGGAAATCTGGACGTTTGATGATAAATCAACTTTCTTTGAGGAAGTTTTTGGTATTGAACCGATTTTGGAACGGGTGAATAAGTGATGGGAAATATGGGAAAATTAGATTTGACAAAGCCTGAGTATTTTTATAACCGCGAGCTGAGCTGGCTGAAATTTAATTTGCGCGTGCTGAAGGAAGCGATGGTTAAGGAAACGCCGCTTCTGGAGCGGTTGAAGTTTATCGCTATTTCGGCTTCTAACCTTGATGAATTTTTTATGGTGCGCGTAGCCGGTTTGTGGAGTAATTTTGACAGCGGCGTAGAAAAGCGCGATGCCTCCGGTATGTCGGTGCATGAGCAGCTGGTGGCTATTTCGCAGGCAGCGCATGAGCAGGTGCGAACGCAGACAAAATCGCTGATTGCGCTGATGGCAGAAATGGATGCGGTGAAGCTGCATTTCCGCCGCGTTAAGGATTTGAGCGAGCTGGGAAAGGACTGGCTGGAGGAATATTACCGCGAGGTGGTTTTCCCGGTATTGACGCCGATGGCGGTAGATGCTTCGCGTCCCTTCCCGTTTTTGGCCAATAAAACTCTGAACCTTGCTGTTGAGCTGATTAAGGCCGACGGTGAGCACAGCATGGGCCTCATTCAGGTGCCGAGCGTGTTGGACCGCATTGTGGAGGTTGAGCCTGAGGGCAAGCGTACCTTCGTATTTTTGGAGGATATTATCGCCAGCCATTGCCACGATCTGTTCAAGGGCTGCCATATTCTGGATATGGTGTCCTTCAGAGTAACGCGTGACAGTGACCTTGATTTGGAAGAGGATGACAGCGTTGACCTGATGAAGGAGGTTGAGGAGTCACTGCGTAAGCGTAAGCGCGGCGCTGCTGTACGTTTGGAAATCTTCAAAACGAATAATAATCGTATCAAAAAATTCCTCGAGGAAAATCTGGATGTTACGGAGATGGAGGTTTATGAAATCAACGGACCTCTGGACCCGACCTGCTTCTTTAAATTTATCGGTATGAAGGGCATGTGGCCGTGGCTGTATGAGCCCTTTGTGCCGCAACGTCCGCAGGAGCTGCCGGATGACAGCGATTTGTTTGCGGCCATCCGCGAAAATGATATTTTGCTGCATCACCCCTATGAAAGCTTTGACCCGGTAGTTAAGCTGGTGAGCGATGCAGCCGATGATCCGCAGGTGCTGGCAATCAAGCAGACGCTGTACCGTGTGAGCGGCAACAGTCCGATTGTTGCGGCGCTGGCGCGTGCTGCGGAAAACGGCAAGCAGGTAACGGTACTGGTAGAGCTGAAGGCGCGTTTCGATGAGGAAAACAATATCCTCTGGGCGCGTCGTCTGGAAAAAGCAGGCTGCCACGTTATTTACGGTTTAGTAGGCTTAAAGACGCATGCCAAAATTATTCTTATCGTGCGCAAGGAGGATAACGGTATCAAGCGTTATCTGCATCTGGGCACAGGAAACTACAACGACAGCACAGCAAAATTATACACCGACCTTGGCCTGATGACAGCGAACGATGAGTTCGGCAGCGATGCTTCGGCGTTCTTCAATCTGCTCAGCGGCTACAGCGAACCGCCGGTTTGGAATAAGCTGGTTATGGCGCCGTTGGGATTGCGCGAGAAGATTTATGCGCTGATTGATAATGAAATTGCTATGGTGCGTGCCGGACGCGAGGGACATATCATCGCCAAGATGAACTCGCTGATTGACCAGCCGGTAATCCAAAAGCTGTATGAGGCTTCGGCTGCAGGCGTGCATATTGACCTGATTGTGCGCGGTATCTGCGGTCTGCGCACAGGGATTGAAGGCATTAGCGATAATATTACGGTCCGCAGTATTGTTGGCCGTCAGCTGGAGCACAGCCGTATCTTCTGGTTTGCCAACGGCGGCGAGGAGCAGCTGTATCTTTCCAGTGCCGACTGGATGCCGCGTAACCTTAATGACCGCGTAGAGCTGTTCTTCCCGGTAGAAACTGAGGAGCATATCCATCGCATTAAGGCGCTGCTCGATTTGTATCTGCGTGATAACGTGGGTGCGCATATGATGCAGTCCAATGGTAGCTATCGCCGTGTACGCAACAAGCTGGAGCCTGTGAGCGCACAAAGCACCTTGTACGAGATGGCTCAGCTGGCGGTGGCGGCCGATAAGATGCCGATGGAAAAGCGCTTGCAGCCTGTATTCAGCCGCAGATAATAGTATAAGCTTTATATTTATCAAGGATTACGAGCTAAAAAAGATATATAATTTAATTACTTGCTTAAATCCTTATATTGCTATTATGTGCTCAAGTTGCTATAATTAATAACAAGAGCAGAGGGGGATTAAAATGAGTAATTATGCTGTAACCTTGAATTATAATTGCCATTATGGCTATGTAGAATATAACGAAGCAGATAAGACTGCTGCAGTAACCTTGCCGGAGGCTGTTGCCGAAGCTAAGGCTGCTGTTGAAAAGTATCTGGCAACTCCGTTGAGCCTGGATGTGCCGCAGGGTGATACTATTCGTGATTTTGCTACAATAACGCTGGAGCCGCTTTCCAGTCTGGAGGCGTTCCAGGTAGCGCTCACCCGTCTTTGGGGTAAAACCGGCGTGCGTGTGGAATGGAGCATGCCTCCGGGAATGGCGGACGATATTGCCGCTGAAGTGCTGGCAGAGGCACATTAACTGCTGCTTGTTTTAGGGCAGACTCTTTATGTAGTAGAGTCTGCCTTTTTGTTTATAAAATTTGTGTGAAGAATAGGAGAAATGCAGATGCTTGATATTAACAAATTACGCAATGCTTACAATGTTATTCACCGTATGAGCCAAAACAGACATCCTTTTGCTGAAGAGGAGCTGTCGCTGGAGGTTGTGCATAGCGCGCAGGTACAGGAGGCTCTTGCCGATGCCGCAGAGGTTATTGCTGTTTACGGCAAGATTATGAATCTGGTGTCGCAGAGCACGAGCTTTAAGGTTGCACCCAAAACTCCTAAGGCAGTTAAAAGCATCTTTGCTGTTGAGCAGGATGATTTGTGCAGGCTGCAGCCTATGACTGAAGCTACCAATATCACAAAGCTTGTAAAATATATTAATGATACCTTTGCAGATAAGGAAATGCATAATCTTACTACGGTGGAGCTTGGCAGATGGTTGGAAAATACCGGTTATCTGCAGTTGCCCGAGGATGGGCGCAATAAAATTCCGACAGAAAAGGGTTCTGCGTTGGGTATTGTTACCGAAAAGCGTGTAAGACAAGCCACCGGAGAGATTTATTATATTAACTTTTATCCGCAGGCAGCGCAGCAGTTTATTTTTGATAATCTGCCTGCTGTGGCGGAGTTTTTGGCAAAGGAAAAAGAGGAGAAGCTTGCTGACGCATAACTTGCTGTTTCCTCATTGCCAGTATTTTGTTTTTGCGGTATAATATTTAATACAGCTTGGGTGGAATGGCTTGAGTTCTGCCTGAGCTGTTGTTATGGTTCCGTAGCTCAGTAGGATAGAGCAACCGCCTCCTAAGCGGTAGGTCGCCAGTTCGATTCTGGCCGGGATCACCAGTAACCATGCGGTTTTCCAGATTCTGGAAAACCGCTTTTTTCATTTCCGCACCTTATTGACACCTTATTTTCAAATTCTGATGAAAATAAGGTGCTTTTTTATTTGAAGCATCTTTTTGAAATACTTATTTTCATAGGATTTCAGTGTTGTAACTGAATGCAGCAGATGAATGTTTTGGTGAATTTGAAGATAGCTTTTCATCGAGCAGAAGGAAGAAGATGACAGTATATCTATATCTGCAAAAGATAAATATATGGTGGTAAATCAATTGGTGCAGCGTGGTGCAGACTAATTTAGTATTATTATAGAGATTTGCAGAATGCGATGAATACTGGCTTTACTGATGGTGCAGTGTTCTGTGGTGTAATAAGTGGTGCAGATAAAATAAAATATATGCGTTTAGTAATGGAGCTGTTAATGAAAGGTGGGTAAAACAATAACATATAGAATGGAAAAATATATATGAGTGGTATTGTAAAAAGGCTCATTACTATGAAGAAAAATGCAGTTCTGCATGTATATCAGAGAGGATATACAGGGAGTTATGGTGTCATATGCTACGATATGGCATTAGACGTGAGCGTTTGTAACAAAATAAAATGATACAAACACGTAACTAATTTACGGAAAGGAGCTTGGTTGAAATGAATGATTTAGCGAAAACCAGCAAACCGAATTTTTTACGTGCTAAGGATGTTGCTACATACTTTTTTGATGGAAAAATAAGTTATGCAAGAGTACTTGCACTTACAAAGGATGGAAAGCTGCCAGCTACTAGAATTGGCAAGTGCTATTACTATACGCAGGAAGCTTTGGTTGAGTGGGCAGAAAAGAATATGGGAACACCAGCTTGGAATGGCATCAAGTAAAAATATTTAAATGGAGAAGGATTGCAGAATGTGTAGTTCTTCTCCTGTTTTATATATGTAACAAAATGAAAAATCAAATTTACAGGAGGTATAAATTATGGCAGGGTCAATGGTAAGCAAAGGGAATAATAAGTGGGAATTAAGAGTATCTAATGGTTACGATGAACAACATAAGCAGCGTAGATTCACAAAAACTATCTATGCAACGACGAAAAAGAAAGCGTCAATAGAGTTAGCTGCTTTTGTTTTGGAGGTTACCGGCAAGCTGAATGTCGACAAGCCTGTCACTTTTAAGGAGTTTGTTGATTATTGGAAGCAAAAGCATAGTTGCAGGGTGGGAACTATAACTATGGTTAACTACGAGCAGATGCTGAATGACAGGTTGTTACCTGCGTTTGGATTTAAGAAAATGGATAAAATTACCGATACGGATATTTTGCGCTTTATGCAGAGCCTTAGTAGTACTAATATGCGTTTGGATAGTAAGAACGAGAAAAAATTATCTAGTGTTACAATCATGAAGCACTTTAAGCTGCTGAATCTTATCTTTAATAAGGCTTGCGCATGGAAATATTTGGCAAAGAATCCCTGTGATGCTGTATCTCGTGATTTGCTGATAAAGGCAGAATCAACGCATTATCCAATATGGGATAGTGAAACGCTACGTAAAGCAATGAGAATCATAGAGGATATGCCGCATAATTTAAGCAATCAAAAAAATAAGCTGATGTTTTATATTGCGCTGACGACTGGAGCGAGGAAAGGAGAATTTTTAGGCTTGTCGTGGGATCGTGTAGATTTAGAGCGTCGAGAGCTGAAAATAACAGAAGCAATGAAGTATGTTAATGGTCGAAAACCATTTTTAGGGACTCCGAAAACGGATGCTTCTGTACGGACGCTATATTTTGACGATTTTCTCAAGCAATTGTTTTTGGAGTATAAGGCACTGCTTGACGAATGGCTTACTAAGAATAGAATAACAAATCCGCAGAATCTGGTTTTTATATCAAGAAATGCTAATGAACAGAATGAAGCTGTGCCAGTTAATGGTGACAGCTTTTATTTATGGCTGAAAAGGCTTTGCAAAAAGCATAATTTGCCGAGAATAGCAGTACATTCGCTTCGAGCAATGGCTGCGACAAATGCTTTAATTAGCGGAATGTCATTAAATATGGTACAGGCAATGCTTGGGCATACCAATATTTCGACGACATCAATATATTTACGTGATGTGCAGGATGAGCGTAAGAAGGTGACCAATCTATTATCTAAGCATTTTGCTGATTTAAGGAAAGAATAAGATTAAAGGCATATCTCCCGCAAGTGTAGTATAATTAAAAGAAATACATATGCTTGTGGGAGGTATTCTTGCTATGAACCATTTAACTAACGATGATAAGGAAAGACTAATTTCTCAAATGGGAAAGATGAAGTATGTAACTAGCTATGAGATGATGCAGCGTAAGGGGACTATGCATCAGGTTAAGAATAGACAGCCGCGAAAGATGCTAAAAATAAGAAATTGTTACTGTGAAAAGAATTTTCGGGATGGATTTTATGAATTAGTATTTCGTTATATATCTTATAAATGTTTTGGCAGTATGAATGTTTCTCCGTGCGCTGTCCAGCAATGCTGGCAGATAGGAAATTTTTTTGCTAGAAAACAATTGGAGATATGTAGAGACATTGATGAAATTGTACCAAAATATAAATTCATTAATAATAGTCGAGAGCTAATGAATGATGAATTTATAAATAAAATATATTCAAGATTATTAGATGAATGGAAAAAACTCTGTGTAAGCTGCAATGCGGAGTGCAAGCTAGGGATGATAGCAACTTCTGGTATAAATAATATCGTTAATATATTTGAGGATAATTTTATTGTTTACAACAATAATAGTAATGCTTATATTGCTAGTGATAGTAGAAGCTTACGTTATATATTTAACCACTATTTAAACAATATGAGATTACACGTTGGGGATGATATCGATGAAAGTGATGTTATTAGCGATATATTTAAAAGCTTAGAGGGCATCCGCAATAGCTTCTTTTATAAATCAATTGAATTTAACTACGAAGATGTGATATCCTTTGCGAAGAATCACATCATAAACAGATTAGAGCAATTTTATTGTAAAAAACATACTGCTGAAAATTTGCCAATAGTTCATAATGAAGTTTTCAATAATGAAAATAGAAAGATGAGAAGGGGGTATCTTAACGGTTTTCGAACTTGGGGTGCAAGTGCTGAATGTGCTTTTTTATTAAATACGCTGTTTGCAATTACTGATGGCTGTAAAGAGAAATTTGATGATTTAGCTAAAATGATAGCAGGAATCGTTATAGGACCTAGGTTAAGCCAAGAAGTTGGTATAAATATTCCGCAATCCTTGTTAATTAAAACAAACAATACAACATTTATAAAAATGTTTTTGCTGGATGTATTTGGGGCTTGGGTGCCGGATAGTAGATTACGTGGCGTAACACAATATTCTGCAGCAGAATTAGCTGATAAGAAGATGACTGGAAAGTTTATAGAAGATAAGTTGTATTCCAGATATTTGAATATCACTAATAAGTTGAATTTTAATAACTCTGCTGAGTGTGAAAAATACCTTTTTGATTTGATTAGTGGTAAAATCGTTAAAGGGAAAAATGAATATTTAGGTGAGCAAAAAATCAGCTCTTCGATGTACTACGTTTTTTTGGCATCAAGTAAGGATGATATTTCTAAATTTACTTCAAATAATTGCAACATAATTGAATTAGGAAGTAGTTTGCTTGAAAATATCGAGTACTTAGCTAAATGTACTGGTGATAAAGAAAAACTTTGCAGAACTCTTAATATCTATGAAGTCAAATTTATGTTAGTACATGTAGCAAAATATGGGCTGAAATTATTTTTAAAAGAACAACAAGAAAATACAAAGAAAAAATCATATCGCGAAGTAATAAAAGAACCAGTAGGCTTTTTCATAGAAAAATGCTGTACAGTTGTTGATAATATAGGGGAAGGTACAAAGCCTAATGCTTCAAATGCCACGGCTATGCCTACTTTTACAGCAGCGTATAATCTTTTTTACGAAATAGCTGATGGTGTTTATGGTAATCGGAAATTTGATAAAAATATCAAAGAAGAAGAGGGGTTTGTCGGTAAAATTGTCAAAGATAGAGGTAATGATGTTCGTGAGCGAGATTTAAAAAACGGCTATGGCGAAGATGAGGTACTAAAAATAAATAGTAAATCTAATCATTGCTTAGGGATTATTGTAAAACCAAAGGAAGAAATAAAAAATATAGCATTAGAATATAAAGAAAGCTTACAGCATAATATGCAAAAATGGAGTAAAGAAGAATTCGTTGATTTTATGATACAATTAAACCAGAGCTATAAATGGATGTGGTAATATTGCTTGAAAATAACTTGCCCCTTGGCAGTTCATGCCAAGGGGCGTAGCAGCAAATCTATTATTTCAGATACGGAAGCAGCTTTTCTATTAGGCGATATACCTCTGTTCCCGGAGTGGATTGCGAAGCCTTCTTGCCTTTGTTAATATTGGCAAGCTTTTTGGCATTGCTAATAGCCTGCTCCATGTAAGGTTCCAAAAGCTGGTACATATCAGACCTGTTTTTCTTATATTCACTTGTGTTTAATTTAGCCAGGCATGAACTGAGCTTTGCCCAATATTCCTGACGATGTAAATTTGAGTGAATAAACGAGAAATGCAATTGTAACATTAAAAACGCCAAAAATCAATTTTATAAGCTTATTTCAGAAAATGTTTTATGGAAAGCGGTGTGTAAAATCGAGAATTGGCGTTGTTAGCTGGAGAGTTATCTACTTATATATTCCTTGTTTACAATTAAACTGAAGTTATATCTTTGCAGCAATGCATTTATCTTGCTCTTTAGGTAAACTGTATCCTGCCAGCCTAGATGCAACTTGTGTCCGTCAAGATAGCTTACAGAGTTTAAAATAAAATGTGTATGGAGGTTATCAGTGTTACCATGTACAGCGTAGGCAATCTGGCAGTGTGTATAATTGCAAAGCAGCAATGCAGCTTCTTGACATAAACAAATGAAATCTGTTTGCCGTTCTGATTCTTCTTCGTTGAGGGATAACGTGATTTGCTTGTACTGTACGCCGGCAGTTTTGCAATTCAGGAGTTTGGTTATCATCATATCGTATAATGGATTTGTATTAATAGCATAAAGCGCATCTGTAAATAATATTTGATTATCGTGGACAGTGGCATCACTGATATAATCAAGCATACCTTTAAGCGTGTATTGTTCATGAGGTTCAATTTTAAAGATTGCCATTTCTGATTCCTCCTAAAGCTTGCAACAATAAGTTTTGAATATTATTGAATGTATTATTCGCTTGCTGCAGTTGCTCGATTGCTAAACCATTATTGCCTTGGCGGATACACATATTTGTGAGATTAAGCTGTTGGCTTACTACTGCGAGTTCTTTGGCAATGAGAGCACCGTTTTGAATTATAGGTAAATGATTATTACTGATTAATGATTCAAACAAAGTTCCTTGGGGAAGTCCGGTTTCTGTTTGCAGCTTTGTAAAGCTTGCTTTTGTTTCTGGTGATACTCGAAAGCATAATCGTTCAGTTTTCTTCTCTTGAGATTTACGCTGTTTGTTGTCGTATTTGTTGTGAATTTGTTTTTCAATAGTAGATTTTGACATTTGAAGTACCTCCGATTATTTTTTGCTGTACAGATGCGTAACTAGTAAAAGATTACTACTGTTAATTATAGTTTGGGGTTGTTGGTTTAGAAGCTACCACTTATACATTGCTACATCTCATTTCTCTTTATCTTACATATTTCTCTCTATCTTATACATATATAACTACCTATGTCACCGCATCTTGTATCTGGATTACTATATATGTTATTAAAAGATATAAAATAAAATCATATAAAATCATATAAAATCAAATCAGCTTGCTTGCTTTCTTCTTAACTAATATATATGTAATTAATTTTCGGAGGTGGCTATAATGAATAAAATAGCTTTACGTGTTACAGATGCTGCATATGCTTTGAGCTGCTGCTCTGGTGTAATTTATAAACTGATTAGGACTGGTAAAGTGGAGTATTATAAAAGAGGAAGAGATTATTTTATTACGTACACAAGCTTAGTAGCTTATGCTGAGCGTATGGCATCTCATAAGAAATTATAACTGTTTATTGCTTAACATATTGTATTAGTGTAGTTTTGAAAACTATGCGCTGTATAGTTATATAGGAATGCTAACATATGATGTAAACAAGTCACTTGTTAGAAAATAATCTGCGAAAGGAGTGCGTAATAATGTTTGAGGAATATGGTGATATGTTAAGCATAGATGATGTTATGGAGATGTTGGGCATAGGGCGTAACAGCGTATATGAGCTTTTAAACAGCGGAGAGCTGAAAGGCTTTCGCATCAAAGGTAAATGGAAGATAACCAAACGAGCTGTGGTTGAATATATTACAGTAAAGTCAGGGTTCAGCAAGTAGTTTTGTCATAGTCTTTCTTTTCAATGATATATTATTATGGTGTATGAGCCTGTGAATATATCACAGTGCCCTTGCAAAGGAACATAGGAACATAAGATTGACCGCTGGTAGCAATACTAGCGGTTATTTTTATGCACCGAAAATCCTGGGAGCACGCTTGAACTGGCGTGAGCCTATTTATCATATACACCAAATCTATATCAAAAAATTAGGAGGAACACAAAATGAAACAAGGAATCAAAACTATTCAAAATCTTTATGAGGAGCTGGAACGTCAGCGTGAAGCGCGTCAAGACCTGATTGCAGATACACGCAGCCTTAAAGTAAACAGTACTAATGGTGTGACTATGATGAGTGTTGCTACTGGTGACGACGTACTTTCTTATCGCTTGGGAGAGATTGCGCACCGCCAGCTTGCAGAACGCCTTGGCATTCCCTATAAGTATTATGAGCGTATGCGTGCAGAATATCCTGTGCTGCTCGATGAAAATGTTAATGGCTGGCTGACGAAGAATCCTGAAAAGCGTATGCTGCGTACTTTGGATGGCAGGCTCAGAGCATTTTTAAGTGACCGCTATCGTAGACTGGATAATCTGGAGCTTGTAGACCATGTATTGCCTGTAATTTCACAGATGAAAGGCTGCGAAGTGGTGAGCGCAGATATTACGGAAACTCACTTATATCTGAAGGTTATTAATAAAACCATGAAAAGCGAAATCGTACCTGGCGATATTGTGCAGGCAGGTTTTGTGATTTCCAACAGTGAGATTGGCTTAGGCGCATTGAAAGTTGAACCTTTGGTATATCGCCTGATTTGTAAAAATGGCATGATCAGCAAAGACTATGCGCATAAGAAGTATCATACCGGAAGACAGGTTGAAGACACGGATAATGCGTATGAACTGTATTCTGATGAAACATTGGCTGCTGACGACAAGGCATATTTTATGAAAGTGCAGGATATTGTCAGTGCGGCGGTAGATGAAGCTAAGTTCAATCTTACTGTAGATAAGATGCGCAGTGCGATGCGAATTGTAACGGGCGAAAATCCTGTGCAGACAGTAGAAGTATTGGGTGACAGGTATGTCTTAAATAAGCTTGAACGTGCGTCTATCCTGCGCCATTTTATTATGGGTAACGATTTTTCACATTTCGGCTTGGTAAACGCTGTTACCCGTAGCTCGCAAGATGTAGCTGATTATAACCGTGCTACTGAGCTGGAACGTATCGGCGGAACACTGCTTGATGAGGGTGTGGACAGAGCAGCGAAAAAGGGCTTATTGCTTTTACCTGCTGCTGCATAAAAATAGAAAGGCAGACAGCTCGCTTAGGGCTGTCTGCAAAATTTTAAGGAGGATTTGATTATGGCTAATGAGTGCAATAATATGGTGTGGTTTTATAGCCGGGATAAAAAGCTGCTCCAGAGCTTCTTTAATAAATTTCGTGCGTGTCACGATGATTTGTATGCTTCATATATCTATCAGCTGTTTTTAGCACATGGATATAAAGAAGCAGAACTGCAGGAGCTTGATAGAGGCGACATGATTGTAGATTGTGATGGGATTATCAGCAAACATGACAGCTTTTACTTTTTTCAGGCAGAAACGGAAACTGCATGGACTCCGAATGTAGAAAGCCTGCAAAAGCTTCTGTGTGAAAGATATAAAGATAAAATCAAGCTGATCTATTTTGCAGATGCATCCGAAGATGGAATTTACATTACTAATGATTACAATGGCGTTTTTGTAAATGAGCAGTACAAGCTGGATTATGCTGAAGATGGTGAATCGACAGTGGAATACTTCAAAACATATGATGACTTAATGGAGTATATCAGGTACTTTCTTAGTAAAACAGTAAGCAATTTAGATGATTTCCCGACAATGGAAAGAAAAATTATGAGGAACTTAAAAGCAGATGCGTATTGCTATATTACTCATGTGAAATATGATTACGAACTGAAAGAAAGGAGTGCTGCGTGATGCCTGCTACCAAATTTATCTGCCCTGACGGGAGTAGTGTGACTGTCTTAAAGTGCCTTAATAAGTGCCCTCGTATTGAAAGATGTATGTTTTTGCCTACGCTTAGGGCTGTTGCAGCAGCTTTGGATAGAAAGCTGCCAAAAGCTACGGTAACGGAATTGCTTTGTGGCACGAGAGAAACTTATCTCAAGCAAACTACGGAGTATGCAGTTAATCCACAGCAGCAACTCTACGCCCTTCATGGCACCGCTGTACATACTATCAATGAAGCGCATACGGAAGGCAATATGCTTAGCGAAGAACGTCTTGCTGATGAGATAACTTCGGGGCAGTTTGATTTATATGGACAGATTGCCGATTACGATGATGCGACTTTAGGTGATTTTAAGGTTACATCTTCTTATAAACTTATGCGTGCATTAGGTTATTACAAGGTAGATGTGCTGACAGGGGAAGTGTATAAGACAGGGGCGAGAAAAGGTCAGCCGAAAACACGTAAAGAATGGCGTATGGATGGTGTGAAGCATCTGTTGGATTGGGCAATTCAGCTTAACTATTATCGTATGCTGCTTGAAGCAAGAGGTTTTAAAGTAGATAGTATGAAGATACAAGCACTTTGCAGGGACTATAACCTGCGTATTGCTTCGGAACGCAATATTAGTAAGCCTGCCTATATCATTCCTATCAATAAAATTTCTGACCGCTGGGTGAAGCTTTACGTAAGCGAAAAGGCAAAGCGTTTACAAGCTGCGTTAGATAATAATGCCTTACCACCAGTATGCACAGCAAAGGAGCGTTGGCATGATAGGAAATGTCTTGGCTATTGTGCTGTTGCAGAAAACTGTCCTTATGGCAGAAGGCTCAAGGAAAAGATACAGGTTAAGGCTGCTTGAATTTTACTTTCAGCAGGGCGTGAAATATCGTCCTGCTATTTTGTATGCAATTGTAGGAGAACAACTATGGATTTAAACTATGAAATGATGTATATTGTAAAACCTGCGGAGCAAGAAATCAGCAAGCAGGTTAATGCTAAACTTGAAAAGGTGATTACTGATAATGGTGGACGTATTAAAGACGTTGATTACTGGGGCGAAAGAAAGCTTGCGTATGAGATTAATGGCTTTGGCAGAGGTGTTTATGTGTTGCTTTCGTTTAAGGGTAAACAGACAGTTATCAGAGAGCTTGATCGTGTTGCGAAGCTTACGGATGAAATTCTGCGCCATATGATTATCAGAAAGGGGTATTGAATCATGGAAAAAGCAAAGATTGCGAAGAAATTAGTTGCTGTTATGAGCGAGTGCAGCCATGTTTGCAAGAATGGCTTGAACAGCTATCACCAGTACAAGTATGCGACAGCAGAAGATGTTCTGTGCAAGGTGAATGAAGCATTGACAAAGAATAAGCTTGCTAGTGTTGTTACGCCTGCTTTGGATTCTGTGGTTGACGTAGTGAACCTTAAAGGCAATAAGGAGCATTTGGCGACAATCAGCGTCAAGATAGAGCTTATTGATGCAGACAGCGGAGAATCAATAGTATTGCAGGGCTTTGGCTCTGGGCAGGACGCTGGAGATAAAGCAATTATGAAGGCGCAAACAGCAGCTATCAAGTATGCCTATATGATGAGTCTTTGTATTGCGACAGGTGATGATCCGGAAGCAGACAGCAAGACTGATGAAGGCGCTATAGGTAAAGCAACAGTGCAAAAACAGGTTTTAAAGCAAAAGGGTAGTCAAGGAAATCAAGAAATTAAACTTATCTGTGATTGCTGCGGAGCAAATATTTTTGAGAAAGTTATGCAGTATTCAATGAAAAATTTCGGCAGAGCATTGTGCATGGATTGTCAGAAAAGATTAGCGAGAGCAGCTTAGACTGGAAAAGAGTAGTAATTAAAGAATTAGCAGTACTTATAGCAGAAATCATACTGATTGTTTTAGGTGAAAAGAAATAGAGAAAAGCGACGGTGTAGAAGCCGTCGCTTTTTAACTACTTATCGCTTTGCAATGATTATCAGCATGCTGAAATCTGAAAAATAAAACAATACAATCAGCAAATTATAATTTCCATACTATAAGTGCGGAAATACAAAATATAGCTTTGTTGTATTATTGGCGAATTGTGGGATAATTTATAGTAGAGGTGGAATACTGTGTTTGCAATGAGATACAAGGAAATCGGACTCAAAATTGCATATTACCGAAAGAAAAAAGGATTAACCCAGGCACAGCTTGCTGAAAAAGTTGGTAAAAGTACCAATTATATTGGTCTCTTAGAGCGAGGAAATAATGGTAAGAGCTTTTCAGTGGGTACACTTTTTACCATATCACAGGCGCTAGAGGTGGAACCAAAAGAATTACTGTCTGCGAATCTTTAAATAAAGGTTTTATCAATAGTTTGATTCAAAAGCAAAATATTAATAGAAGGTGATTTTGTATGAAAGAAACTTTTAATATAAACTACAAAACTTCTGGTAGGTGCGCTTTTTGTAAATATTGGTATGATCCTACTAATTCAGCGATAGAACCTACACGTCCACAAGCTGGTTATTGGAAGTTTGAAAGAGATGTAAAATGTAAATGTTTAAAAACTGGATTTGTAAAAGCTAGTCAGGCAACTTGTCATTTTTATGAATGTAAAATATAAACCGTGTTTTTAGAAGGATTGCATTTAAATACAATAATAATAGTTGACAACAAAGGATTTGGGTTAAATTAATATTAAAATAATATATTAGATTACTGATATATTAGAAATTGATAAAGGCACACTTATAAATGGCAAAATACTATTATAAAAAGAGGTAAATTTCATGAAAGAGTCTATGTTTAATATTTATTATAAAGCTCCGGACGGAGCAAAATTAGCGTTCAATAGTTTAAGTTGCGGATTAGCAATAGTAGATGATAAGTATGAGACTATGTTATCAAAAATTGACGAAATCAATGATGATAATATTGGAGAAGAACTAAAAGACGTATATTTAGCTGCTAGAGAAGGAAACTTTATTGTTTCAAGTGATAAAAATGAGTTAGCTGAATTAGCAGTGAAAAGAAATATTCAAAAATATTATTTGGGAGATTTGGCGTTAACTATAGCTCCAACATTAGCTTGTAATTTTAAATGTGTTTATTGCTATGAATCGGCTAAAATTGGTAATATGTCGAAATCTATCCAAGAAAAATTAGTGGATTTTATAGAGAAACAAGCTAAGCACTTAAATAGTCTTCAAATCAATTGGTATGGAGGAGAGCCTTTGCTGGCTATAGATGTTATTAGAAGTTTAAGTGATAGATTTATTGAAATATCCCAAAAGCATAATCTTACATATAATGCATTTATGATTTCTAATGGTTCTTTGCTAAACGATACAATAATAAATGATTTAATAAAGTACCATGTAAAAGGAATACAGATTACTTTAGATGGACCTCCCGAAGTACATGATAGTAGACGTGTAAGTAAAAATGGCGTATTCCAATTTAATAAGATTATAGAAAATATAAACAAACTATTACAAACAAAGAAAATAGATGTAGTTATTAGAATAAATATAGATAAAAATAATACTGCTGATGTAGAGAAATTAATAGCAATTTTAAATGAAAAGTTAATAGAAAAAAATGTAAAGATTACTTTTGGACAGGTAACAGCTTATACTGATGCTTGTAAGTCAGTTGAAAATACTTGTTATAATAATATAGAGTTCTCATCAAATATACTTCGTTATTTCGATATCATTGAGAAATATGGATTTGATGAATATAATGAATTTCCTTATCCAGATGCAAAATTGAATTATTGTTGCGCAGAAGTAGCTAATTCATTCGTTGTTGATTTTGAGGGATACTTTTATAAGTGTTGGAATGAAGTAGGAAATATTAAAAGTTCAATTGGGAATTTAAATGATGAGAATCTAGATTTATTAAATTACAAGGAAGCAGTTTGGTTGTTGAGAAATCCGCTTATGGTTCCTAAATGTAAAGAGTGTAAAATTTTACCGATTTGCATGGGAGGATGTCCATATAATACTTGTATAAAGCAAGAAGACAATTCTTGCGATTGGTTTAAGTATAATCTTCAAGATATAGTTCTTAAATACTATGATAAGTATCAAAACAGTTAATACTAACCAAAGTATTTATTATAAATAAATGTGAAAAGGGGTGAAACTATGAAATTTATTGTAAAACCTAAATGTTTTATTAATGCTAATGATTGCAGAGGATATAGCAGTTGCAGTAGCCAATGTGGCGGCAAATGTGGCAGTTTAGGCTCCTGTTTTTCTGTGTTCTGATTTAGATGTACTGTCAAATTTTGCACCGTTATAAGTGCAAGC
>CAVKUS010000034.1:0-25897 GCA_963659725.1 Bacteroides sp. CAG:545
GCAGAGGCTTACCGGGCTGATATGGATGCACAGATTCGGGATAATAATAAATTCTTGTATATTGCAACAAGAAGTTGCTTTTTTTATTTGGTGTAGTCCATTGCAATTACTTCTTGTTTAGTTTTTTGTGTAACAACTTAATCTTAACTCAAAGGTATTACAATAGACTATTTTTTTGCAATTTTTCAGGTGTGCAATTTCATTATACAATGAGCCATAAAAATAAAAAGCAGGCCCACAGCCTTACCCTCAGGTAAAGCCACGAGCCTGCAAGCCGTCTACAACTTCTCCGTCACAACCCTGCATCTTTTCTTGCAGAAGGCTATGCCGTAAAGCAAAACTTTTTCTCTGCCATTATTATGCAGATACTCTGCGTAGCGTTTTTCGCGAATCTGAGCCAACGCCTTCGCACAGCTTTTCTCCATAGCCGTCATCGTCTGCGCATACTTCAGCTCTACGATTACGCCATCATCCAAATCATCTGTTTCCACAATAATATCAGCAAAGCCCTCGCCTGCCTCCACATTAGAGCGCACCAGCCAATCTGCCTTTCCTGCCAGCAGGCCTACCAAAAGCATATGATAGGAATTTTCTCTTTCCGCATCCCTGCCCTTAGCATCAAAAAAGCTGATGGAATTGCTGAGAGTCCTGTTCAAAACCAGCTCCACCGCTTCACTGTCACCCTTGGCGAAAGCCTGCCAAAAGCTCTGCAGCTGCTCAGTGTCGGCAAAAACCTTCTTTTTAAACCATTCCTGAATCTGCAGCTTATACACCTCGCGAATCTCCTGATTGGGAATCACCAACTTATACGCGCCATCCTCGGTCACGCCCTTCTGCGTAAGATAACCGGTGGTAAAAAGCACGCTCCAAAGATTATCTATGCTGCTGTCAATTTCATCATAGGTCAGCTCCAAACGGATATGCTTTTCTATAGCCTCGCCTGTAACAAGACGCTCCAGCTCATCACGCGTCGATTTATCAGCCATCTCTATAAAGAGCTTCACCAAAGCATTGCCACTGGTATTTATCCAATAAGCCTGCGGTTTTGCCAAAGGATTGCTGCGCAGCACATCCACATGGTTGATAACATCCCACGGACAATAAACATCAGCGTCACCGAAGCGGTAGCCGTCATACCACGCCTTAGTTTCCTCAAGATGATCTGCCAGATTATAGGCCGCCAAAAGCTGCTCCACCTCAGCATCCGTAAAACCAAACTGCTCATCAAAGCGGTTATCGGTAATCGAAAGCACCTTAAAATTATTCAGGCCGGTAAAAATGCTTTCTTTAGAAACACGCAGGTAGCCTGTCAACACAGCAAACTGCAGAAACTCGTTAGTCTTTAAGGCCTGACCGAGCATACCGCGGATAAGTGCCACCATTTCCTTATAATAGCCGTTCTGAAAGGCCTTATCCAAAGGCACATCGTATTCATCAAGCAGAATAACCGTTTTTTGTCCGTAATGCTTAGATAAAAGCTTCGATAAAAGCTGCAAAGCAGAAACGAGGACTTCGCCTGCCAACGCATAACGTCCCTCGCGCACCGCCGTCAGTCCGCAATATAAGCTTCGCTCATTTTCCGTCAGCTTATCGCTCTGCGCCAAAAAAGCAAAGCGCTCCGCTTCTCCGGCAATCAGCTCAGCCAAACGATACTGCGCATCGGCAAAGGTAAGTCCCTCTACATTCTTAAATGAAAGAAAAATTACCGGATATTTTCCCTGATGCTCCTCGCACAGCCTCCCGTTTTGGGCAATCTGCAGACCGTCAAACAACGAAGCATCTGCTCCTATCTCGAAGAAATAGCGCAGCATACTCATATTCAGCGTCTTGCCGAAGCGCCGCGGTCTTGTAAACAAATTAACCTTGCCCCAGCCGTCCAGCAGCTGTTCAATGAATTTTGTTTTATCAACATAATAAAAGCCCGCCTGACGAATTTCCGCAAAATCTTCTATTCCCACAGGCAGTTTTAAAGCTTCCGTCATATGCTAAGCTCCCCCTTTCCGCAGCAGTAAATCGTTCTACAAGCATTCCGTCTTTTTTATAATTGTATCATTATTACACCTGCATCGGCAACAAAATTTTGCTATATAAAAAAGCTGTCGCATTTTGACATGCGACAGCAGTTTTGCTTTGCTTAGAACGCTGCAACAACAGCGCCTTTGTATTTGTCTTCGATGAACTTTTTAACTTCGGGAGAACGCAGAGCATTCATCAGCTTCTGGATTTCCGGACGGTTTTCATCGCCCTTGCGAACAGCTACGATATTAGCATACGGAGATTCCTTCGGCTCGGTGAACAGAGAATCCTTCACCGGATTCAGCTTAGCTTCCATAGCGAAGTTGGAGTTGATAACGGACAAATCGGTATCATCCATGGAGCGCGGCAGCAGAGCAGCTTCGATTTCCACAATCTTCAGCTTCTTGTCGTTGCCAACGATATCGCCTACGGTAGCCTTAACGCCAACACCATCTTTCAGCTTCAGCAGCTTAGCGCTTTGCAGCAGAGCCAGCGCACGGCCGCCGTTGGACGGGTCGTTCGGAATAGCAATTTTAGCGCCTTCGGGGATATCATTCAGGGATTTGATTTTCTTGGAATAAATGCCCATCGGCTCGATATGTACCTTGCCTGCGGACACAAGATTCATCTTGCGCTCGGAAACGAAGGTATCCAGATAAGGCTCATGCTGGAAGAAGTTGGCATCCAGCTCCTTATCGTTCAAAGCCAGGTTCGGTTTAACATAATCGCTGAATTCGATAACCTGCAGGTCTACGCCCTCTTTAGCCAAGGTGCCTTTGATCTGGTTCAGGATTTCAGCGTGCGGTACAGCGGTAGCGCCAACCTTCAAAGTAACCTTTTTGTCGGCACCGTTGTCTGCCTTTTTGTCTCCGCCGCCGCAGCCTGCAGCAACAACTGCCAGGCTTACTAATGCCAGTAATGCAACTAATAATTTTTTCATCTTCTCTTACTCCCTTTCTTTATTTAACACGTCTTGCAAAACATCCGCCTAAGAAAAAAACTCCTTCTGAGGAAGGAGCATGTCTTCCTCTCATCTTTCAAGATTACACTTGCAGGATGTAGCACCATAACATTTGTCTGGTTGCCGGGCATCATAGGGCCTGTTCCCTCCGCCACTCTTGATAAGAGCGTGTTATTAAGTTGAGAGTAATAATATAATATCCTAGTGTCTTTGTCAACATTAATCGCAAAAAAATTTAAGGGCAGAAAATCCTGCCCTTAATCTGTTAACAATGTTACTCTTTTTTATACTTGGCAATACCAACTTTATAGAAGTCATTGCCCTCGCTGTCAATGCAAACGATGGCCGGGAAATCCTTAACCTCGTATCTACGGATAGCCTCCGGTCCCAGGTCTTCGTAAGCAATCATGGTTTCGCTCTTAATGGATTGCGTAATAACCGCAGCAGCACCGCCTACAGCAACGAAGTACACAGCACCATGCTTCACGCAGGCATCAATAACCTCCTGGCTGCGCAAGCCTTTGCCGATCATGCCGCGCATGCCTTGCTCAATCATGGTCGGAGTGTATTTATCCATACGGCCGCTGGTGGTGGGGCCGGCACTGCCGACAACCTCGCCCGGTTTGGCAGGAGTAGGACCAACGTAATAAATAACATTATTGGTCAGGTCCAAAGGCAGCTTTTCGCCACGCTCCAGCGCTTCATACAAACGCTTGTGAGCAGCGTCGCGTGCAGTGTAGATATAACCGCTGATGCGTACAACGTCGCCTGCATGCAGGTCCTTGACAGTTTCTTCGGTCAGCGGAGCATTGATATATTTGATTACAGCTTCTTCACTCATCTTCAGGCGCCTCCTTTAAATTTCTGCTTCAGCCTTGCGCGCCTGATGGCAGTTCAGGTTTACAGCGCAGGGCATACCGCCGATATGGGTATGGGTAAATTCAACATTTACAGCCAGAGCGGTAGTGCTGCCGCCTAAGCCGGAAGGACCGACGCCGGTCTTATTTACCAGCTCCAGCAGCTCGTCCTCCAGTGCCGCATAGCGCTCATCCTTGTTGTGCTCGCCTACGGTACGTGTCAGCGCGTATTTAGCCAGAATAGCGGCGCGCTCCATATTGCCGCCGATGCCTACGCCGACGGTAATCGGCGGGCAGGGGTTCGGGCCTGCTGCACGCACGGTATCAACAACAAATTTTTTGATGCCTTCAACGCCGTCTGCCGGCTTCAGCATTTTCAAAGCGCCCATGTTCTCGCTGCCGCAGCCTTTGGGGCAAACGATAATTTTAACCTTTTCATTGGGAACAATCTTGGTGTGGATGATTGCCGGAGTATTATCACCGGAATTTTTACGCTCAAATACCGGGTCGCCTACAGAGGATTTACGCAGATAGCCTTCAGTGTAGCCCTTTGCTACGCCTGCATGAATGGCAGTGTACAAATCGCCGTCAACGAAATGCACTTCCTGACCGATTTCCAGAAATACTACAGTCAGACCGGTATCCTGACACAGAGGAACAGCTTTTTTCTTAGCCAGCTCGAAGTTCTCAATCAAGGTAGCAAGGATTTCCCTGCCCAAAGGAGATTCTTCTTCAACAGCGGCATTTCTGATCTTGTCCATCATCTCCTGCGGGAGATAGTAGCAGGAATCCATGCACAGCTTGGCAATAACATCAGTGACTTCACTAACCTTTATTTCTCTCATGTTTTCATCCTCCTAAGCTCACATTGTTGTCGTGAGCATAATATTTGTATACTGCAGCTTAACGGCCGATGCGTTTAGCTGTATTGGCTCTTACAACCTCAGGATCTACAATTTTGCGTGCCAGGCCCTTTTCAATAGCAACCTTAGCAACAGCGGCAGCAACTGCCGGAGCAACACGCGGGTCAAAAGCGTCAGGTACTACATAGTCCTCACGCAGGTCTTTTTCGTCAATCAAATCGGCAATAGCATAAACAGCGGCAACCTTCATATCCTCGGTGATAGCGCGTGCGCGAACATCAATCGCACCGCGGAATACGCCCGGGAATACGGTTACGTTGTTTACCTGGTTCGGTCTGTCGCTGCGGCCGGTGCCGGCAACTGCAACGCCTGCTTCCTTAGCAGCATCATAGCTGGTTTCCGGAACAGGGTTAGCCAAAGCAAAAACAATAGCCTTCTCAGCCATGCTCTGCATAATTTCTTTAGTGAATACGTTCGGAGCGGAAGCACCGATCATAACGTCTGCACCCTTGGCAACATCAGCAAGAGTACCCTGCTTATGTTCTTTATTGGTTACGGTAGCCAGATAGCTCTGGATGCGGTCCAGCTTAGCGTCAATGCCTTCATACAGAGCACCGAAGCGGTCAACCATGATTACATTCTGTGCGCCCATGTTTACCAGCAGACGGCCGATAGCACTGCCGGCAGCACCGCAGCCGTTGACAACGAATTTTGCGGTTGCAATGTCTTTTTTTACAAAACGCAGTGCGCCCAATACAGCAGACAGGCAGGCAATAGCGGTACCATGCTGGTCATCGTGGAATACAGGAATGTCGCAGATTTCTTTCAGCTTATCTTCGATATCATAGCATTTGGGAGAGGAAATATCCTCCAGGTTTACGCCTGCATAGTTAGGCTGCAGCAGCTTAACGGTGCGGATAAATTCGTCAGGGTCTTTAGTATCGAGGCAAACAGGCACAGCGTCAACATCACCGAAGGTTTTGAACAGTGCAGCCTTGCCTTCCATTACCGGCATAGCAGCCTCGGGGCCGATGTCGCCCAGGCCGAGTACGCGGGTACCGTCGGTAATAATAGCAACCATGTTGCCACGGCAGGTATATTCGAAGGAGAGGTTTTTGTCCTCCTTGATATCCTTACAGGGTTCTGCTACACCCGGGGTATAGGCAATAGCCAAATCATGACGGGTTGCAATAGGCACCTTGCTTACTACCGCAATTTTGCCGTTATTGTCCATATGTAATTTAAGAGCTTCTTCACGCAGAGTCATTGTCATCTTTTTTTCCTCCCAAGATTTCCCGACGTAAGCTGTCTAAAAAAACATTAGCTCCGTCCGTTAAATAGTATACACTTATTGTATATTAAACTACCCTGTTTTGCAAGATGTTTTCTGTGTAAACTACATTATTTTGAGGAATTGTCAAAAGATTTTTGCCTACTGCGCAAAATTTTCTTAACCAAAGGCTCAGACCTTGAAGAACTCCACCTGCGGTGTCTGCCCCGCCTGCAGCGTAAGCACCGCAAAGCAAGGCTCCGAGCCGCCGCGGGGACGGGACGGACTGCCGGGGTTCACCAGCAGCGTTTCCGCATAATATTCGGCCATCGGCACATGCGTATGACCGAACACCACGATATCCTGCCCCAGCTGCTTGGCCCAATAGCCCAAATCAGCCTGCACATTTCTTTCTATATATCTGTGTCCGTGCGTCAGCCAGATTTTGTAGCCTTCTATTTCCAGGTACTCGTCAAAATTACTGCCGTCATCCAACAAATCACAGTTACCTCGCACACGCACAGTTTTGATGCCTGTTGCATCATGCAGGCGGTTGGCGTCGGCCGCATAATCGCCTGTATGCAACCACAGCTCGATAGGCGGTGTCTGCTGCAGAATGCGGCGAATCGCCTGCGCACTGCCATGCGTATCACCTGTAATGCCTATTCTCATTTCTTTTTGCTCCAGATAGCAACCAGCTTACGGATTGCCTTACCGCGATGGCTGATTTTGTTTTTCTCCTGCATGGTAGCCTCTGCCATACCCTTGTGCAGCTCGGTGGACCAGAACAGCGGGTCGTAGCCGAAGCCGTTTTCACCCAAGGGCTCATGCAGCAGCATGCCGTCGCAGATGCCGTCTACCTCATTAAGCACCTTGCCGTCGGGTTGCGCTACGCACAGCGCACAGCGGAAGCGGCAGGTACGCTTAACCTGAAACTTCATGTTGTGCAGCAGCAGGTTGTTGTTTTCCTCGTCGCTAGCCTTTTCGCCGGCATAACGCGCACTGCGCACACCGGGAGCACCATCCAGCGCCTGAACCTCCAAGCCGGAATCATCGGCGATGCAGGGCTTGCCCAGCTTCTTTGCATAATAGGTAGCCTTTTGGCGGGCATTGGCAGCAAAGGTGCGGCCTGTTTCCGCCGGTGCTTCTACTGCATCAAAATCTGCCAGATATTTTATTTCAATCGGCAAATCCTTCATTAAAGATTTAAACTCTTCCACCTTGCCCTGATTATGGGTAGCTACAACCAATTCATTAATCATTATTAAACCTCGATTCTCAGCTCGGGACGCATTTTTTACGTCCTAAAGCTTATTATTTACAGATTTTCTACTGTGCCTGTGGCAATGTCCTGCACCAGCACATATTGCCAGCGGCCGCGCTTCTTTTCTGCCAGCGCTGCATCGTAGGCCTTTTGCCGGCAATGCGGACAGATTTCGCGCGTTAGGCAGGTAATGAAGGCGCTCTGGTCGCCAAAGCGCGTCCCATCGGCCGCCGTCTGCAGGGTAAAATAACCGCGGCAGGCCTTGCGTTCGCAATAATGCACGCTTTCCACCTGCTCCTCGCGGATACCCTCCTCATCGTAGTAGATATGCTTGCTGCGCTGCCAAATATTGCCGCATTTCTTCAGCAATTCCTTGCTCGTGCGCTCCCGCTTGAAGTACAAATCGCCTACCTCGGCAATAAGCTGGTCTACGCGCTTGTTGCAGCGCTCATCCTGCGGTCGCAGTCCGCGCAGATCAGGCTCCACCACCTTGCTGTAATCCATGCCTGCCATCGCCAGAATAATACCGGTGTTGACATAAGGCAGGGCGCTTTCAATTGAATAACCGCCCTCCAGCACCGCAATATCAGCCTGCAGCTTATCCGCCAGACGCGCATAGCCCTGTGCCGTCACCTGCATGGAAGCCAGCGGGTCGCTGAAATGGTTATCCTGCCCGGCGCTGTTGATAATCAGCTCCGGCTGAAAGTCCTCCAGAATATGCGTGATTAAGCCATCGTACAGGCGGTGCAGTCCTTCATCACCTGTTCCCGGCAGCAAGGGCAGATTGATATTCGTGCCCCAGGCCGCAGGACTGCCTGCTTCATTAGGAAAGCCTGTGCCTGGATACAAGGTGCGCCCGTCCTGATGGAAGGAGATATACAGTGTATCGGGATCGTGGTAGAACACATCCTGCGAGCCGTCGCCGTGATGCACGTCAGTATCCACAACAGCAATTTTACGGATATTATACCTGCTACGTAAATATTCTACCATTATTGCTTCAATATTAATAGTACAAAAACCACGGATTCCGTGTACTACACGCATAGCGTGGTGTCCCGGCGGACGCACGAGAGCAAAGGCACGCTGCACCTCCCGCTGCATTACGGCATCAGCCGCCACCAGGCAGCCTCCCGCAGAGGTCAGATGCGCCGGCGTAATCAAACGTGCAATCGACGGCACGCCGACATGCGCACGCTGCAAATCCTCGATTTCAGCCAAGCGCGGGCGATATTCCTTAATCTCCTCGCAGTCAAAGAGGCCCTCCTCCTCCAGCTGGTCGCGCGTATATAACAAGCGCTCCTGCCGTTCGGGGTGACCGGGGCTGATCATCCAGTCAAACGCAGGGAAAAATACTAATCCCAAGGTATTCTTTGCCATCAGAAGCTCACCTCCCTGCCGCTAACCTTATAGAGAATTCCCGGCTTCAGCTGCATACGCAGGCTGTAGATATCGCCGGTTTCGTAATAGCCATGTACTGTATGAAAATGCTCGTAGCTGATAAGCTCCGTTTCCTGGTCGGGCAGCTGCCACTGCGCCGTCTGCTCCCGCAGCCAGCTTGCGAGCAGCTCCTCTGCCGCCTGCTTGTTGAAGCGTCGCGGCAGGCTTTCGCGTTTTCCGCCCTCAGGAATAATGTAATAGCCGTCGGTCGTGTCCGCTCTGAGTCCTGCGCTCAGCGTCGGCCTTGCCACCGCTGCGCCAATAGCGTTCGCCACCATCGCTCCGGCAGGAATATCCACCGGCAGCGCCATAGATTCGCCCAGCGCCCTGATTAAGCCCGGTGCGCCGCCGCCCACGCCAATCAGCTGCTGCGGAATAAATTCCGTGCCCTTGATAACATCGTTAACCGTATATACGGGCTGCTTGGCCCATTCGTCCAGCATTTCCCGAATCGTTGTTTTAATCTGCTCAACGGCGGCAGCCACAATCTTGCGTGCTTCCGCCTGCGGTTCGCCGCCCAGAGCGGCAATCGCCGCCTGCGCCAGCTCTTCATCACCGAAATGCACATAACCAGCCGTAATCAGCGCATCGCTCAGCGTCGCTATGCTGCCGCCGACAGCGGCAGCGGGACCTTCGCGCTCGGGGCCGACAACATAACCGTTTTCCGTCTTATGCAGCCTGCTGTCGCCGCCGATGCCGATGCTGCGCATATGAAAGGCGCGCACCGCTGTAGGATAACCGGCCACCGCCGCACCCTTGCGGGCCATCAGCGGCTGACCATTTTCCCAGAAGGCAATGTCGGTAGTAGTGCCGCCAACATCAAGCGAGATGCTGTTAACTTGGGGAGCACAAAGCGCCTCTATGCCCAGTACGGAAGCAGCAGGACCGGTAAACACAGCCTCCACAGGCTGCTGCAAGGCTGCCTCAAGCGGCAGCGTACCGCCGTCCGCCTTTAGAATATGCACCGGAGCGCTCACGCCGCGCTCTGCCAAGGCACGTTCCACGCGTCTGCAGAAGCGGGTAAAAAGCTCATATACCTGCGCTGAAAAATAGGCCGAATTGCTGCGGCGCACAAAGTTCAGCTCACCGCTCAGCTCGCTGCCCAAGAACACCTTGCTGTAGCCGCATTTTTTCAGCTCATGCTCCGCCTGATATTCCAGCTGCGGATTACGCACGGAAAACTTGCCGCTCACCGCGCACACACCGCTGCCCTTGCGCCGCAGCAGCTCCTGATGCCTGCTCCATTCAATGTTAGCCGTAATCTTGCCGCGATGGTCCACATAACCCGATAAATAATACGGCGTTACCGGCAGATGTCCCTTGACGTTCATGCCCGGTCCGGCGATAATTGCCAAAAACGCCGGTGGCAGGCTGCCCTCGGTCAATGCGTTGGTCACGATAGTGCTGGATATTACCACACGCTCCAGCTCCTGCGCCATTCCCGGCTGCAGCACCGCATCCAGCGCCGCCAGCACACACTGCAGCACATCATCATGCGTCGTCGCGCGCTTGGCCTGCGCCACCACCTCGCCCTGCCGCAGCACCACGGCATCCGTAAAGGTTCCGCCCACATCAATACCTAACAGCATTGCTTCATCCCTCCTTCGTTTAAACCAGAGTGTCAATGCGTATTCTTTTAATCTATACTATATTTACTTTTAACAAGCTAATAACGGACAGTCTATATTAATTATATTATATCATGTTGCCAAACTCCGTGCGAAGAAAATTCCTTTCTATAATTATATGCAACACCCCCGCAAGCGTTTGCGGGCAGAAAAAAAGACGTAAGCTTCGTTGCTTACGCCTTGTAATTATTTTTGGCATCCGGGTGGGGTAATCCTGCAGACATTTTATATTTCTGATAATGTCCTGCAGCTGCGATTGCCGGATGTAAATTGCCGCCGCTTAAATTTAGCTAAGCTCTCAAAAGAGCATCATAGTAAACCAGGCTGGCAGCACCGCATAAAGATAAAACGACAGTACTCAAAATAATAAGATACTTTTTCTGCATTTTAATTCTCCTCTACACACAAAACCCATCTCTGTGTGTGAGGCTATTATAAAATAGGTACTGCCGATAGTCAAGTTAAATGTTATAATGATTCGTTATATTTAATATTCCTGCCCGGCCTATATCAAATTCGCCGTTACCGCAGCCTGCAACAGCTTTTATTTCTCTTTAGCTTGCTAAAAACAGGATAATAGCTTATACTATATACTATTATTGTATTAGTAAGGGAGTCGATATGTATTATGGAACGTGAAAGCTTCTCTTCACGCCTGGGATTTATCCTGATTTCTGCCGGCTGTGCCATTGGTTTAGGCAACGTCTGGCGCTTTCCTTTCGTCACAGGCCAGTATGGCGGCGCATCCTTTGTGCTCATCTACCTGTGCTTCCTGCTGCTGTTGGGCCTGCCCATCATGGTAGCAGAATTCGCCGTCGGCCGCGCCAGCAGACGCAGCCCGGCAAAATCCTTCGACACATTGGAGCCGAAGGGAACTAAATGGCATCTGTTCAAATATGTAACTATTGCCGGCAACATCATCCTGATGATGTTCTACACCACCGTCAGCGGCTGGATGCTTTATTTCCTCTACAAAATGGCTGTCGGTGATCTTTCCGGCCTTGACGCTCAGGGCATCAAAGGCGTTTTCGGTGCTCTGCTGCAGGACCCTGCAACTATGGCCGGCAACATGGCAATCATCATCATGCTCTGCTTCGGCGTCTGCTACATGGGCGTTCGCAACGGCGTTGAACGCATCACCAAGGTTATGATGGCCTTCCTCATCGTGCTGATGGTTGTGCTTGCAGCCAACTCCATGCTGCTTCCGGGCAGTGAGGCCGGCCTCAAGTATTACCTCTACCCCGACTTCAGCAAAATTGCCGAGCACGGTGTACGCGAGGTAATCTTCGCCGCTATGGGCCAAGCCTTCTTCACACTGAGCATCGGCATGGGCTCTCTGTCCATCTTCGGCAGCTACATCGGCAAGGAGCAAAAGCTCACCAACGAAGCTCTGTGGATTATGTTCCTCGATACCTTCGTAGCAATCGTTGCCGGTCTGATTATCTTCCCGGCATGCTTCAGCTTCGGTATCCAGCCGGATGCTGGTCCTAACCTGCTCTTCATCACCCTGCCCAACGTATTCAACGCTATGAACGGCGGACGTATCTGGGGCACTCTCTTCTTCCTCTTCATGCTTTTTGCGGCAATGTCCACTGTTATTGCCGTATTCGAAATGATTATCTCCAGCATCTGCGAGCTGACCGGCGGTGACCGCCGTCGCCTCATCCCCTTTGCTGTTATCGGCATGATTCTGCTGTCCCTGCCCTGCGTTTTCGGCTTCAATATCTGGAGCGGCTTTGAGCCTCTGGGCAAAGGCACCTGCGTGCTGGATCTGGAAGACTTCCTCGTCAGCAACAATATCCTGCCGCTGGGCAGCCTCATCTTCCTGGCCTTCTGCACTACCCGCTACGGCTGGGGCTGGAACAAATTCATTGAAGAGGTTGATACCGGCAAGGGCATCGGTTTCCCGAAATGGATGCGCTTCTATGCAACCTACATTCTGCCGCTGATTGTACTCTATATCTTCTTCAACGGCTATTACGCAATGTTCTTCAAATAAGGTAAATTGGGGTGTCCTGTAGCGTCAAACCCAATTTTACACATTTCTATAACGCGAAACGAGCACTACCTGCATACCATGCAAGTAGTGCTCGTTTGATTATGTCAATTATACTTGTACAGCTCTGCTCCACTGATGAGCTCATACTCAGAACTGGTAAAGTCAAAACCAGATAGAGCCACAAAACCAAGCCTGCTAACCTCCATAAAGCTCAACACATTTTTCAGCTGCTGCACTTCAGCCTCTGCCTCCGCCCTCGAAAAAGTCTTATCGTAATACTTCACTTCATAAAATGCATAACCATTCTTCAGCTCTAAAACACAATCAAATTCGCCGCTACGTCTTTCCTTAGGCATATCATACCAAAAAGTTCCGATATCATACACATCTGACCTTTTGCCTTCTCGCAACTGTCTGGAAAAATACTCTCTGACAATGGCTTCATACCGGTGCGAAATAAATGTCTTGATGCTGCTCTTTATATACAGCTCATAAAAATTTTTAGTACCGATTCTTGCAATAACATCACGCTTATTATAGATATAGGCATAATAAAAACGCACCAGATTATCACTAATCTCATAGAAAGTCTTTTTCTTATCATTTTTCTTGTTAATCGGATAAATCTTTTGAATAATCTCCATCTCCAATAAATTTTTCAATTGCTTGTCTAAGCTGCCATTGGAATTGCCGGAAATCAGCTTTTCAATTTCTCCATACCTTTTCTTGCCATTAGCCAAAGCAGACAAAATCATATTAGCATTCGCCACCTTAGATAGCTCCGCCAATAAAATATATTCCATATAGATGCTGACAGGACTATTTGCATTGAGCAGCAATCGTTCAATATTACCCTCTAAATTCTCTTCCTCATCAATAAGTACATTAACAAATGGACTGCCACCAAACACTGCATATAATGCTGGTTTTGCAGAAGCTGAAAGCTCTGCATAAAATAAAGATGCATCATAATAATCAAAAGGCCTGATATGCAGAATTAAAGAAAATCTGCCAAACAGCGGATTTTCTTGTTGAAGCAATTCTTTCATCATGCCAACATATGAACCAAGCAGTACAAGATCTATATTATTTTTTAAGCTGTCAACAATTCTCTGAAACAGCGAATCTATGTAATGAGCGTCACTTGTTTTCTTCAAATATGTATATTCATCAATAATAATGATGACTTTTTCCTGCTGCGACCCCAAAAATTCAAACAGCTCCTCGAAATCGACAAAATGTAAAAATTTATTATTATAGCAAGCCTTCACCTTCGCCTCAAGACTTCTTAAATTATCTTCTAGAGAAGTCATGAGACACTCATAATAAATAACTTTGCAAGCTATATTCTTTATAGCTTCTAAAATTAGCGTACTTTTACCAACTCTGCGCCTGCCATAAAGCATCACTGCCTGCTTACCTGGCTTAGCAAAAACTTCTGTTAATTGCTGTAACTCTGCTTCTCTACCGACAAACATCCTGTAACCTCCTTTTATACTGAATTCCGTTTCACTGAATTTAATTTCAGTATAATTTTATATTTTCCATCAGAATTTGTCAATATTTTTTTGCTAACCCCTGCACTGCAAGCAAAGAGGCTGCCACTTTCGTGACAGCCTCTATAATTTTGCTCTATTAAATTTTTACAGCTTGCTTTGCAGCTCCTCCAGCTTAGCCTGCTGCACAGCCAGCACCTTGTCACCGATAGCGAACTGCTTCTCGTTTTCGGAGAAAGCAGGGCCGCCGTAGGATTTACGTGCTTCTACGCAATGCTCGGGCTTCAGAGCTACCAGCAAATCGCTCTCGAAGAGGTCGGAGAACTGCTTGTATTCCTCCAGAGAAATCTCCGGCAGGAATTTACCCTGATGAATTGCATAAGCAACGCATTTGCCGACAACCTCATGTGCCTGACGGAAAGGCAGGCCCTTGCGTACCAAATAGTCTGCCAGGTCGGTGGCATTGGAGAAATCCTTGCTCACAGCCTGCGCCATCTTGTCCACATTAACCGTCATCGTCAGAATCATATCACGATAAACAGCCAGCGTGAATTTTACGGTGTCGATAGCGTCGAAGAAGCCTTCCTTATCCTCCTGCAGGTCCTTGTTGTAGGTCAGCGGCAGGCCTTTAGCCGTCGTCAGCATAGCCATCAGATGACCATACACACGGCCGGTTTTACCGCGTACCAGCTCGGAAATATCAGGGTTCTTCTTCTGCGGCATCATGGAAGAGCCGGTGGCAAAAGCATCGTCCAGCTCCACAAAGCCGAATTCAGTGCTGCTCCAGAGGCAGATTTCCTCGCTCAGACGGCTCATGTGCATCATGAGGGTAGAAGCAAAGGAAAGGAATTCAATGATATAGTCACGGTCGCTTACTGCGTCCATGCTGTTCGGATAAACTGTGCCGAAGTTCAGCTCCTCCGCAACCATAAAGCGGTCGATGGGGAACGTAGTACCTGCAATCGCACCGGCACCCAGCGGCATCATGTCAGCGCCTTCCCAAACGCCCAGCAGGCGGCGGAAGTCACGCTGCAGCATATTGAAATATGCCAGCATATGATGAGCAAAGGTAATCGGCTGCGCACGCTGCAGATGGGTATAACCCGGCATCAGAGTTTTTTCGTGCTTTTTGGCAACTGTTAAAAGAGCTTCTTCAAATTTAAGCAAAAGCTCAGCAATTTCGGCAACCTCACGCTTCATATACATATGCATATCGAGCGCAACCTGGTCGTTACGGCTGCGTGCGGTATGCAGACGAGCGCCGGCGCTGCCGATGCGTTCGGTCAGACGCGCTTCCACATTCATATGAATGTCCTCCAGCGCAACGTCAAAATGGAAGTTGCCTGCTTCAATATCAGCCAGAATATCTTTCAGACCGGCAATAATCTTCTCCCCGTCCTCTGCCGGAATGATACCGCATTTAGCCAGCATACCGGCATGAGCAATGCTGCCGCGGATATCCTCGTGATATAAACGTTTATCAAAATCAATGGACGCATTAAATGCGTCCACCAATTCGTTCGTATTCTTACTGAAACGACCGCCCCAAAGCTTGGCCATTATTTCAGGTTGCCTTTCTTCATCAGTGCTCTAACTTTCAGCGGCAGGCCGAAGAGGTTGATGAAGCCGGTAGCATCTGCCTGGTTGTAAACTTCGTCCTCGCCGAAGGTTACATATTCCTGGCTGTACAGGGAGTACGGGGATTTAACGCCTGCACTGTAGATGTTGCCTTTATAAAGTTTCATGCGAACAGTACCGGTAACGGTTTTTTGAGTTTCGTTAACGAAAGCATCCAGAGCCTCACGCAGCGGGCTGAACCACATGCCATCGTAAACCAGCTCGGAATAACGGATGGAAACCTGTTGTTTGAAGGATTGGGTTGCACGGTCCAGGCAAAGGTTTTCCAGATCGTTGTGGCCGTAGTAGATGATAGCGCCGGCAGGGTTTTCATAAACGCCACGGGATTTCATACCAACCAGACGGTCTTCAACCATATCGGTGATACCAACAGCGTTGCGGATACCGATTTCGTTCAGTTTTTCAACGAGCTTAGCCGGGCTTAGTTTTTCGCCGTTAACGCTTACAGGCACGCCTTCAACGTATTCCAGCTCAACATATTCCGGTTTATCGGGAGCTTTTTCAGGAATGTTGGTAACGATGAACAGTTCATCCTTCGGTGCATTCCACGGATCTTCCAGGTCGCTGCCTTCATGGGACAGATGCCACATGTTGCGGTCCATGGAGTAGTCATGGTCATGGGATACAGGGATAGGAATGTTGTGTGCTGCAGCATAATCGATTTCCTGGTCACGGCTGCGCAGCTCCCACTCACGCCACGGAGCAATGATTGCCAGTTGCGGAGCCAGAGCCTTTACGGACAGCTCGAAACGAACCTGGTCGTTGCCTTTACCGGTTGCACCGTGAGCAATAGCATCAGCGCCTTCTTTTTCAGCAATCTCAACTAATTTTTTAGCAATCAGCGGACGAGCGAAGGAAGTACCCAGCAGGTATTTCTTTTCGTATACAGCACCGGCCTTAACGGTGGGCCATACATAGTCGCTGATGAATTCTTCTTTCAGGTCCATGATGTAGCATTTGCTTGCACCGGTTTTCAGTGCTTTGTCATGAACGGGTTCCAGTTCGTCGCCTTGGCCAAGGTCAGCGCAGGCAGCGATAACTTCGCAGTTGTTGTAATGCTCTTTCAGCCAGGGGATGATTACGGATGTATCAAGGCCACCGGAGTAAGCCAGAACTACTTTCTTAATATCTTCTTTTTTCATTATAATAGCCTCCCATTTCTGTATAATGCTACGCATTAGTGAATAAACTTACAAACTTCTTGTATTATATACCCTTTTTATGCATAAATCAAGTATTTAAGCGCATGTATACAATACTTTTTGTGTACTAGATGTAACAAAAAGCCTAAAATATAGCTTATTTCAGAAAATTTTGTCTGTATACAAGAACGGCTAAGCATATAAACTATACGCTCAGCCGTTATATTTATACATTCAAGACCTGATTTAGAGTACTTCGTCGCTCATCAGCAGCGCCATAATAGCCTTTTGTACGTGCAGTCTGTTCTCTGCCTGGTCGAATACTACAGATTGCGGTCCTTCCAGCACTTCCTCGGTAATTTCTTCACCACGGTGTGCAGGCAGGCAGTGCAGAACGATTGCTTCCGGACGTGCTTCGTTCAGCAGCGCCTGGTTAATCTGATAATTATGCAGTGCTTTGAAACGAACCTCACGCTCTGCTTCCTCGCCCATGCTGGTCCATACATCGGTATAGAGCACGTCGGCGCCCTTAGCAGCCTTGAAAAGGTCCTCCTCTACAGTAATGCTGCAGCTGGTTTGGGCAGCATCCTCCTGTGCCAGACGCAGGATTTCCGGATCAGGCTGATAGCCCTTCGGGCTGGCGCAAATCATGTTCATGCCAACCTTGGCGCAGGCAAACATCAAAGAATGTGCCATGTTGTTGCCGTCGCCTACATAAACCAGCTTACGGCCTTTGAGCACCTTCATCTTCTCCTGAATAGTGAAGATATCGGTCAGCGCCTGGCAGGGATGCAGCAAATCGGTCAGGCCGTTGATAACGGGAACACTGGCATATTTAGCCAGCTCGATAACGGAATCATGGGAGAAGGTACGGATCATAATACCGTCAACGAAGCGGGAAAGCACACGCGCAGTATCACGAATCGGCTCGCCGCGGCCGATTTGGGAAGCGGAATCGCTCAGATAAATCGGATGGCCGCCCAGCTGCCAGAAGCCAACCTCAAAAGAAGTTCTGGTACGTGTAGAAGCCTTGGAGAACAGCATAGCCAGAGTTTTACCCTTCAAATATTGGTGGGGCTCACCGGCCTTTTGCTTACGTTTCAATTTTTTTGCCACATCAAGAATTGTTGCGACCTCGCCTACGCTAAGGTCATGAATAGAAATCAGGTCTTTGTCTTTTAAACTCATTTTTATCCCCTCTCGTTTTTAACAGGCCGCCAGCGCCTTATCCAGCGCAGCAACCACAATATCAATTTCTTCCTTGCTGATAATCAGCGGCGGTACAATGCGGATAACATTACCCGCAGTACAGTTCACAATAACATGGTTTTCCAGGCAGCTTTCCACAATCGGCTTGCCCTCGCCAACAACCTCCATGCCCAGCATCAGGCCAAGGCCGCGGACATCGGTAACCTTGTCAGGATATTTTTCCTGCAGCTTACGCAGCTCATTCTTAAAGTATTCGCCCTTTTCCGCAACCTTGTCTACCAGTCCTTCGGACTTGATAGTAGTCAGCGTTGCGTATACAGCGGCGCAGGCCAACGGGTTACCGCCGAAGGTGCCGCCGTGGTCGCCAGGCTTAAACACATGCGCCAGACGCTCCGGAACGGCAAAACCTGCAACCGGGAAGCCGCCGCCAATGCCCTTGGCAAAGGTCAGGACATCAGGCTTCACGCCGCTGTGCATATAAGCGAACCATTTGCCGGTACGCGCAACACCGGTCTGCACCTCGTCAAAAATCAGCAGCGCATCATGCTTGTCGCACAGCGCACGCACCTGCTGCAGATACTCAGCGGGCGGTACATGCACGCCGCCCTCACCCTGGATAGGCTCCAGCAGAACAGCGCAGACATCATCATCCATCTGAGCCTCCAGCGCCTTGATATCGCCGTAGGGCACAAGCACATGTCCGGGGCTCAGCGGACCGTAGCCCACATGATAATAATCATGACCGGTAGCAGCCAGCGTATCAAAGGTGCGTCCGTGGAAGGATTCGTCCGCAGAAATAATTTTATATTTCGTAGGCGCTTTGCTCACGCCGTATTTACGCGCCAGCTTCATAGCGCCCTCATTGCCCTCTGCGCCGCAGTTGGCAAAGAAAATGCGGTCCATACCGGTAGCCTCAGCCACCATGCGCAAAGCCTTCGCCTGAATCTCGGTATAGTACAGATTGGAGCAATGCATCAGCTTGCCTGCCTGCTCACTGATAGCCTTCACCAGCACCGGATGATTATAACCAAGGCTGTTGACAGCGATACCGGCAAAGGCATCCACATACTCATTGCCCTCGTTGTCCCACACACGGCAGCCCTGGCCAAGCTCCATAACCATCTGATATCTGCCGAATACAGGCAGATAATATTTTTCTGTTTCTTCTATAATAGTTTTTTTATCCATTGCCAAGAATATCTCCCCCTCATGCAAAATCCCTGCTATCAGATTTCTTTAACTACCTCGGTACCAACGCCCTTGTCGCTGAACAGCTCCATCAGAATAGAATGCTCGGCACGGCCGTCAATAATATGTGTTTTCTTGGCACCGCCGCTCAAAGCCTTAATGCAGGAACGAACCTTAGGAATCATGCCGCCGTCAATGCTGCCCTTAAGAATAAGCTCATGAGCCTTTTCAAAGGTCAGAGTGGAAATGAAGCTGCTTTCATCAGGATATGCGGAATAAATACCGCGGACATCGGTCAGCACCAGCAGCTTTTCTGCCTTCAGCGCACCGGCAATTTCACCGGCAGCAACATCTGCGTTAATGTTATAGGTTTCACCCTCATCACCGACACCGGTCGGAGCGATTACAGGAATATAACCGCCGTCCAGCAGGCAGTTAATCAAATCGGTGTTGACCTCCTTAACGCTGCCTACAAAGCCGATATCTACCAGATTAACCTCACCGTTTTCATAAACATCAGCCAGATATTTTTTAGCCTTCAGCAGGTTAGCATCCTTGCCGTTGAGGCCTACAGCCTTGCCGCCCAAAGCGTTCAGACGGCCGACAAGATCAGTGTTCATTTTGCCTACGAGCGCCATCTCAGCAATAGCAGCGGATTCTGCATCGGTTACACGCAGACCGCCGACAAATTCACTCTTTTTACCGGCCTGCTCCAGCTGACGGCTGATTTCCGGACCGCCGCCGTGAACAACTACCGGACGCATGCCGGCGTATTGCAGGAACAGGATATCCTGCAGCACCTTGTTTTTCAGCTCATCATTCAGCATAGCGTTGCCGCCATATTTTACGACAATGGTTTTATCTTTAAAATTGCTCAGATACGGCAGTGCTTCCATTAAGGTATGTACTTGTTGTTCGTTCATTAACATAGGTGATGTCCTCCCTCATTTTTTTATATTTGTCTTGCGTTTATATTTATTACTTCTGCTTCTCTCCAAAGACGCAAGAGAAGGTATTAGATATTCTCCATCGTACTCTACATATTTATTTTGCATATATATATATTATTGCTTCTGCTTCTCTCTGAAGACGCGAGAGAAGGTATTAGATGCGAGCAATGGTGACGACGGCGTACTAGAGGTACGTCGAGGAACCATTGTGAAGCTCGTCGCAAGCGACATTAGCACGACCAACAGTTTCTCGCTGCGCAAGGCTTGCGACAAACTGGGTCTTTGCGTCATGATGCCTTATATCGCGTCACTCAGGTATGGTACTCACCGTTGATCTTCACATACTCATAACTAAAATCGCAAGTCCACACAGTTGCGCTTTCCTCACCGGCACCCAGGTCGATGCTCATGGAAATGTCATGCTCGGCCATGGTCGGCGCCAGCTTTTCGGCAGGCACGTTGCAGTTCATGCCGTTTTCTACCAGACGGATACCGCCGATAGACAGGTTTACCTTATCTGCTTCCATAGCAGCACCGCTGTAGCCTGCAGCGCAGACAATGCGTCCCCAGTTCGGGTCCTCGCCGAAGAAGGCTGTTTTTACCAGCGGCGATTTGGCAATAGCCATCGCTGCGGTTTTAGCATCCGCCCAGGTTGCGGCACCGGTAACATTTACCTCCAGGAATTTGGTAGCGCCCTCGCCGTCATGCGCAATCATTTTGGCAAGGTCGGTAGCACAGGCAACCAGCGCTTCAAAGAAGGCCGAATAATCCGGATGCTCCTCCGAAAGAATAATTTCGTTTTCGGCAAGACCGTTGGCCAGCACAATCATGCTGTCATTGGTACTGGTATCGCCGTCAACCACAACCATGTTGAAGGATTTGTCGGCAGCCTTTTTCACCGCACGCTTCAAAACATCGGGAGCAATGGCAGCGTCGGTAGTGATGAAGGTCAGCATCGTTGCCATGTTCGGATGAATCATGCCCGCACCCTTGGCAATACCGGCAAAGGTTACCTTCTTGCCGCCGATTTCCGTTTCATAGGCAGCGTGCTTGATAAAGGTATCCGTAGTCTGAATCGCCATAGCGCAGCTTTCGCCCTCGCATTCGTCCAAGCTGTCGACAGCATCGGCAATGCCTGTCAAAAGCTTGTCCATCGGCAGGAACTGGCCGATAACACCGGTGGAGCAGACAAACACTGCTTCCGGAGCAATGCCTAAAAGCTCTGCCGTATGCGCCTGCATTTTCTTGGCATCTGCCAGGCCCTGCTCGCCCGTGCAGGCGTTGGCACAGCCGCTGTTTACGGCAATAGCCTGAGCATAACCGTGCTTGTTCACCTCGCGGCTCACGAGCACAGGAGCAGCGCACATTTTATTTTGTGTAAATACCGCACCGCAGGCCGCAGGCACGGTACTGAAAATAACTGCTACATCATGATTGCCGCTGGCTTTGATACCGGCCTTGACGCCGGCAGCAATAAAGCCCTGCGGTGCAGTCACCCAGCCTTCGATTTTCTTCATGAGATTCCCCTCTTTCCTTGGTGCTTACATCTTTTCTTCTACAGCGGCATCACCGCTAAGCACCTTTTTATAGTATAATAGTTATAACAAGCTTAAGGAACAAGCGGCAGCTGACGCAAGCCGGCAGCTTCATCAATGCCAAACATTACATTCATGTTCTGCACTGCCTGTCCCGCAGCACCCTTAACCAGATTATCAATACAATTCATTACAATAATACGGCCTGTACGCTTATCGGTCTGCCAGCCAAGGTCCACATAGTTGGAGCCGCGGATATTCTTCAATTCCGGGCAAACTCCCTTACCGCGCAGGCGGATGAAAAATTCATCGCCGTACATCGCCTGATAGGCCTCCTCAATCTGTGCATCCGTTACCCCCTGCTTCAGCTGTGCGTAGCAGGTTGCATAAATACCGCGGTCCACAGGCAGCAGATGCGGAGTGAACTGAATCACTACATCCTCACCAGCAAACTCGCTGTAAATCTGCTCGATTTCCGGCGTATGGCGGTGTGAAGCAACGCCGTAGGCCTTAAAGCTTTCGTTGACGCTGCAGTAAAGACTGCCTGCCTTCAGGCTGCGGCCCGCACCGGTCGTACCGCTTTTGGCATCAATCACAATGCCCTTAGTTTCAATCAGCTTATATTTTAAAAGCGGCACCAGCGCCAGAATGCTGCAGGTTGTGTAACAGCCGGGATTTGCCACCAGCTGCGCCCCGCGCACCTTATCGCGGAAAAGCTCGGTCAGTCCGTAGACAGCCTGTGCCTCCGGGTCCTCATGCTTCACCTTGTACCACTGTTCAAACACATGGTAATCCTTAAATCTATAATCGCCGCCGAGGTCAATAATCTTGGTCTTGCTTCCTCGCAGCTGCTTGCCTATCTTCATAGCATGGCCATGAGGCAAGGCAATAAAAATTACATCACTTGCTGCAGCAATAGCATCCAGCTCCTGCATAGACTGCAGATTCTTTTCAATACGTCCCGACAAATGCGGATACATAGAAGCAATCGCCTCTCCTGTACTGCTTTCAGAGGTAATAACGGCAATTTCTGCTTCCGGATGTCCGTCCAAAAGCCGCAGAAGCTCAACTCCTGCATAGCCTGTTGCGCCGATAACACTTGCTTTCATATCCATCCTCCTTTTTACTCGATAATTATACAACAAAACTGTATAATTTTGCAAGCACTTTGTGAATTTTTTTGTAAAAAACAAGGGACAATAATCCATTTTACAATCTTATTTTACTACTCGAATGGTAAATATACCAGTATTTTTTGCTAAATTCACACTTTATTGTTACAATAGACGTGAATGCTATACACGTCACTGTTTAAAATATATCAAAATTACTAACGAGGTACATCTTATGTTTAAAATTATTATCATGGCTTTGCTTATTTTTATAGGAATGGTCGGTTACGATAATTTTACCGATAAGGCTCAGCCAACAACCCCAGTACAGCAGGAGCAGCAAAAAATCGACAAACACGAAAAATCCGCAGCTATGGCTCTTTTTGTCAGCCTGCTGCCTCCCAAGGAGGAATGGCCCTCGCCCGTACATAAATTCTATCTGGCCTTTAATATGGATGAGGTTATCGACCCTATCCGCCAAAACCCGAACTGGACCGGTCTTGATGCCATGTCGCGCGATATACCGCAGGCACTTATCGCTATTGAGGACCATGGTTTTTATAATCACGGCGCTATTGCCGTGGAAGGCATTCTGCGCGCCGCACTGGCCAACATCAACGCCGGCGAGGTAGTGCAGGGCGGCAGCACGCTGACGCAGCAGTTTGTCAAAAACGTTTTTCTGTCGCATGAGCAAAGCATGGAACGCAAAATCGAAGAGGCCGTGCTCTCGCTCATGCTGGAGGATAATTACAGTAAGGACGAAATTTTGGAGCTTTATCTGAACACCACCTACTTCGGTGCAGGCAGCACCGGCATTAAACAAGCCAGCAAAACCTACTTCGGCAAGGCACCTTCGGCGCTGACTTTGGCCGAGGCCGCCGTCATCGCCTCGCTTCCCTACGCGCCCACCAGCCTCAATCCGCTGGAAAACCCCGAGGGCTGCAAAAAACGTCAGCTGCTGGTGCTGGCGGCTATGCATAAATACGGTATGATTAATCAGGGGCAGCTGGCCGAAGCCAGGGCAGAAAAAATCCGCCTCACCAACGGCACCGTCATGTAAAGCTGTAACAAAATCGACATTGTATATTTTTAAATTAAAGTTTATCGGTAAAAAACCTGTTTTACTTGACCGCTTCATGCTTCATATATATAATTAAAGCTTAAGCAAAATCACTCAAAGAAGGTCAAAATCATGGAAACTACAACATTAGATAAGCTTCCCTTAGGTCAGGAGGCTATCATCGCTAAGGTCGGCGGCGAAGGCAGCATTCTGCGTCGCCGTCTGCTGGATATGGGGCTCACGCCACGCACCCGTGTTATGGTACGCAAGCGCGCACCGCTCGGCGACCCGCTGGAAATCTCCCTGCGCGGCTACGAGCTGACACTGCGTGCGGAGGAAGCCGCAAAAATCACTGTAACGCCGGAGGTGAGCGAAGCATGAAGCTGCATTTCGCCCTCGTCGGCAACCAGAACTGCGGCAAAAGCACGCTGTTCAACTATCTCACTGGCAGTAACCAGCACGTCGGCAACTTTCCCGGCGTAACCGTCCAGAAAAAGGAAGGTACGATTCTCGCTGTGCCCGACGCAGGCGTTATCGACCTGCCAGGCATCTACTCGCTTTCTCCCTACACTTCGGAAGAAATTGTTACGCGTGACCTGCTGTTATACAATAAGCCGGACGCAATTATCAACGTCATTGACGCAACTAATATCGAACGTAGCCTGTATCTTTCGCTGCAGCTCATTGAGCTGAATATCCCGATGGTCATCGCCCTCAACATGATGGACGAGCTCACCGGCAGCGGCGGCAGTATTGACATCAAGGCAATGGAGGATTCGCTGACCGTGCCGGTTGTCCCCATCACCGCCAACTCCGGCGAAGGCGTAGGCGAGCTTTTGCGCCGCGCCGTAGAGGTAGCGCAAAACCAGCAGCTGCCACAACGCCTTGATTTCTGCAGCGGTCCTGTACATACCGCTATTCACAGCATCGCCCACTTAATCGAAACCAAAGCACGCCGCCAGAACCTGCCGCTGCGCTTTACCGCCACCAAGCTTATCGAAGGTGACAGCGATTTCGCCAAGGCACTGCAGCTTTCGGAAAACGAATGCGATATCATCGGCCACTTCGTTACCGAAATGGAGCAAAACCTCAAAACGGATAAGGAAGCGGCGCTGGCAGATATGCGCTATGCCTATATCGAGGACCTCTGCGCGCAGACTGTGCAGAAGCCCAAGCATACGGAAGCACAGCTGCGCTCCGTCAAAATCGACCATTATCTAACGCATAAATTTTATGCTATCCCTATTTTCGTGCTTATCATGGGCATTGTATTCTGGCTCACCTTTGACGTTATCGGCGCCTTTCTCAGCGACATCCTCAGCAATGTTATCGATGCTGTAACAGCTTCGGTTGATAACACGCTCACCGTGCTGGATATTGCACCGCCGATGCATTCGCTGATTATCGACGGCATCTTCTCCGGTGTCGGTGCCGTGCTTTCCTTCCTGCCGACTATCGTTACGCTGTTCTTCTTCCTCTCGATGCTGGAGGACAGCGGTTACATGGCGCGTGTTGCCTTCGTTATGGATAAGATGCTGCGCAAAATCGGCCTCTCCGGTTCCTCCTTCGTTCCGATGATCATCGGCTTCGGCTGCAGCGTGCCGGCCATCATGGCCTCGCGCACCCTCGCCAGTGAGCGCGACCGCAAAATGACCATCATGCTCACACCGTTCATGAGCTGCAGCGCCAAGCTCCCCATCTACGGTATGTTCATCGCCGCCTTCTTTCCGCACAGCGGCGGCTTGGTCATGCTTTCGCTCTACCTCACCGGTATCTGTGTAGCTGTTCTCTCCGGCTTTTTGCTCAACAGCCTGGTGTTCCGCGGCAAGCCAGTTCCCTTCGTCATGGAACTGCCTGCCTACCGTCTGCCGACGGCGCGCAACATTATCATGCATATGTGGGAAAAGGCCAAGGACTTTCTGCATAAGGCCTTCACAGTTATTTTCCTCGTCAGCATCATCGTCTGGTTCCTGCAAAACTTTGATGTGCGCTTTTACATGGTAGACGCTTCCGACAGCGTTATCGCCTCCATCGGCAAGCTGGCAGCGCCTATTTTTGCGCCGCTCGGCTTCGGCAGCTGGCAGGCAACGACCTCGCTTATCTGCGGCATTACCGCCAAGGAGGTTGTCATCAGTACGCTTTCTGTGCTGGCAGTCGGCAGCGGCGGTGCGCCTGATCTGGCAAGCCTCTTTTCGCCGCTCACAGCCTACACCTTCCTGGTGTTCTGCCTGCTCTATCCGCCCTGCGTCGCAGCGCTGGCTACCATCCG